>NZ_CP010978.1:3462500-4380000 GCF_000271665.2 Pelosinus fermentans JBW45
TCATGTAATCGGGTAATCGATATAAGCGGTACATCCTTGAGCTGCAGCTTCTGCGCAAACTCCACCGCCATCGGCGTCTCACCGCTCAATGAAACAATAATAACCAGATCATCCGGCTTCATCATCTTGGCCAACGAATGGAACTCCTCCTGCCCTCGCACCTCGTAGATCAATACATCATCAAAAAAGAAAAGTCTCTTTATCTCCTGTACAACATTACTCTGTACGTACCCCGATGCATAAGCAAATACCCGCTTGGCACCATACATGAGCCTGCTGGCACCATCATAATTGCGCTTAACGATTTCCTTCCAGCTATGCTGATAAAAGCTTGTTATAGCTCCAAGCACATCCTGCTCATCACCAATGTTTCGTTCCTCTTCCATCTTCAATACAGCCTTCAGTTCGCCGAATCCGTCAAGGGAAAGTTTCTTGGCAAACCGTACCACGGTTGTACTTGATACGCAGCATTCCTTGGCTAAATCATGGATCGACATATGCCGGCATTTTTGTTTATGATTAAAAATATACTTCCATATCCCCATATCAGTCTGGTTCAAAGACGCTTTACGCTTATTAATTATTTCTTCTAATTTCATCTTCAAGCTCCTAATTTTTGAACAAATCGCAAGGACGATTCTTTTGAGTCACTCCCATCTTCTTGTCCCATGTCATCAATATTTATCCATAAACCTGAAAAACAGTATTCTATATTTCCATTCTATTTACCATTAATATACAAAACTCCTGCAAGGCAAGGTTGCTTTGCAGGAGTTTGTCGTATATTGTTTTTTGATCAGCTCCTCTTATTAGGAGTCTACAATGACTTTAGAAGAAAAAGAAGTTTTTAGGCTGAGTCTGCTATCGGCTTTTGTTGCAGAGCATTCATTAGCTTTGACACCTGTCAAAGACCAAGATCATAAATCCTATTGGCGTTGTCAAAAAACACTTTGTCATGATGCTTTTCTGGAATAATATGAGCAACAAACTCAATATAATTGGAGATGTTAGCCAGCGGCCAATCTGTCCCATACAGCAGGCGGTCATAGTTGTCCAGATATTCCAGCCATACTTTTAAGAAGTTAATATAGCCGTGCTTTCTTTCAAAAAAATCCGACATGCTATCGATCCGGCCTTCCAAAATTCCCGAAAGATCGGCAGCTACATTTTCATTTTTCTCAATAACCGCAATAGCATCTACTAGCCATGGATTACCAATATGGCACATAACAAACTGAACATGAGGATAGCGTACTGCTACCTCATCCAAAGTCATAGGATGACTGTATTTCAACAGGGCATTGCTGGAGGCTGTCAATCCGGTATGAATGGCCACTGGTTTTTTATACTGCATTGCCAGCTGATAAAACGGGTCAACCACCGAATCGTAAATATAAAAGTGATTGTAGCCCGGATATAGCTTAATGCCCACACAGTTTTTTCTTTGCAAATGTTTTTCTACTAAATAAGCTTGCTGCACCACCTCATCCACGTTAAAGCAGGTGCTATCCAGCCCGATGCAATAGCTAAGATAGTCAGGGTAATCGTGTTCGCGGAGCTCCAGGCTCCGGTTGCCCATGACCACACCATGAACAATGTTATGCGCAGCATATTGATCTTTCAGATGCGCACTAGTATTTTTATGGCCCGCCACTTCTGCAATCTGGTCAAAGTAAGGGTCCTGACAGAAATGGATGTGGGCATCAATAATCTTCATTGGGCATTAGTCCTTCCTCAAATGTTTTCTTTTGCGTATATTCCTATCCTACATTATCTGCAGCCTATCTTTTAAAGAATAACCCATATATATTCTTATCATACCATCGTATACTGCTAATGAGAAGTAGTATCATACAGCATTTTTTACAGGTACATTGCTTTTTCCTGCCCCTTGTCTTATCCTGCACTTATATACTGGAGGCAATTGGATTTTATTATCAGTCCCTGTTGCCAAATAAATATTCTCGCGTCGTGCCTAAGAAAGATTGAAGGGTTGGTGATATCCATTTATCTTTGTGATACAACATCTGTACTTTGTAATTGGGAATAGGCCCATCCCAGCAGATAGCATGAATTCGACCTTCTGCTAATTCTTTTTCAACTGTAAACCTAGGCAGCATGGAAATTCCTAGACCAAGCATGATCCGTGGATAACTGCCGTAGTGTTAAAAATCTAATGGGTTTTTACCCACCGTATAGTAATACAAATTAGCATGAGTTGAATTGCGGATAAAAATAGGCATTAGTCAATATTTTGACCAATGCCTATTATGACTTACCAGTTTTCATAATGGGGTATTTCCAGTCTTTTATTTACTATCTCATTTTTCTCTCCAAATATTCAACAGTAAATTGTACAGCTTGATTTGTTAGTCCCTCACATAAATGTGGTGGATTATCTGGCTTAAAACCTTGTGGGCGCAATTGTTTGCATGATAAGCTACCAAATTTCCCTTCAAATTCTTGTGCAAAGCAATAACATACATTAATTATTTCTTCTGCCGGTACCCCTTTCTCTTTTCCCAAAATACCAATCAACATCAAAGAGCCTTCTACCAAGCCACACTGTGCGCCAAAGCCGCCAGCACCATGCATACCGATAGCAGAATGAATTACTTGCCTATCTAAATTTATTTCATATAACTCCGACAATGTATTTAGCATGGTTGTCGCACAATTAACATTTTCACGCCAATAATAGTCAGATACTCTTTCCTTAATATATTCCTCTATTTTCATTCCACATCCCTCACTAAATGAATCACTATTTAAATACAGGCTTTAAAAAACTGCGTTCATAACTCAAAATACAGCGAGTTGTTTCTGCAAAATCAAAAGCAATCTTGCATGCATCATCAGTTTTAATAATTTCTCTATATCGCTCATATTCAGCAAGACTTGGGAAGCTAAATAAAGCATAAGCAACATTGTTTGCTCCTTCATGGGGCAAAAAGTATCCATGATGAACACCACCTAGTTTATTTACAAGTGGTATCCACATCTTTCCGTATTCTTCAAACTCTGCGACTTTATAAGGATCAATAATATATCGCAAATAACAAGTAACCATTAATTAGTCCCCCTTTTTAAATTTGAGAATGCCTGGGATTCATTATAAAACAGTATCAATAACAAAGGTTGTTGATGTTTCTATTATCCCATCAAATTTCCAAACACGATCTAGTATCTTTGTCGTATCTTCCGGTGATGAAATTCTCGTTTTTAATAGCACACACCATTCTCCTGCCAGACGGTGACACTCCTCTACGACTACTCCGTCCATGTCCAAGCCAGCTATTTCTTCCGCAATTTTGGCAAAATAGCTTCCGTTTATTTTTAGAAATATTAAGCATCGGATACAGGGTGTAACTTTTCGCCAATCAATTAATGCCTTATACCCAGTTATTATCCCCTCTTGTTCTAAATTCTCAATCCGTTTATGTATAGCTGGTCTAGACAGGTGTAATCTTTTAGCAATTTCTTCGTGACTAACTCTACCATTTTGTTCTAGAATTTTAATAATCTCTTTATCAATATGATCCATAAGTATCCTCCTCGTATAATTGTATCACATTTCATCTCATTGCAAACTATAAGTAATTATTTATAGAAAATATTCTACTAATAGTAATCAAATCCCTCTAATAATCTATTTTCATTTCATTAAAGTAGTAAAATGGCAATAAAATAGTTAATCTTCATTACGATTCGTAAAAAACCGCAGAAATTATTACGTTTCTTTATACCAAAATCCAGGATTTCGCAAAAATGCTTGAAATCCTGGATTTTTTAGTCATATTATACTCATACATGCGGGTTGAGTTTTAATGACAGCCTACCTTTGAATGATATCGTCTAACGTCTTTAAGTCCATTACCTTAATAATGCAGCTTAGTTTCATCGTTCAACCGTTAAAATTTTTACCCCCAAAAGCAAATAAATTCCTCCGCATACTTTGTTCATCATATGAGTCGCTCGACTTCTTTGCCGAAGGAAATTTGTCATACCAGATGAGAAAAAAACGAGTAGTAAGCACCAAAGAGTACCGGTTATTACGAAAGTTACTCCAAGGAGTATAAAAGGTAAAATACCATAGCTATTCTCTAAGACAATAAACTGGGGAAGAAAGGACAGAAAAAAAAGGGCAACCTTGGGATTGAGTACACTGGTTAGAAGCCCCTGCAAATATAGATCTTGATTAGACATGACTTCTCCATTAGGTGAAACCAGCGTACTATTTTTTGCAAGTAAAGTAGTGATACCTAAATAAGCAAGATAGAAAGCACCGGCTATTTTGACAATGGTAAATACAAAATAAGATTGAGCTAGGATGACAGATAATCCCAATGCAGCAAGTAAGGTATGAACTAAACCTCCTGAACTAATACCTAATGCAGAATAAATACCCGCCCTACGACCTTGTGATATACTGCGACTTAAAACATATATGGTATCGGGTCCAGGAGTTAGATTCAGTATGATACCCGCAAGTAAGAACATCTCATAGTGAACGATTCCAAACATGATCATTCCTCCTTTATCACTTCTTTACTTTATTCTCTGTACAGCCCGCAATAAATGATCGTACACCCATGCAATACCCAGAAATCATATCGTTCATTTTACCGAGTAATTGATTCTTTTCGATATACCATGCCTTCACTTGCTCAATAGCGAGGGGACATTGTAGCCAATGTCTTTTCTGGTTATAACACCCAGGGAAATTAGGACAGATTATTGGAATAATATTATCAAACAATCTTGGCGGGGTGATATATTTGTTGCTAGATCAATTTCTTAGTCATCAAAAGTTACCAAGAATCCTAATCCTTCGTTTAAGTTCTATTGGTGATGTCCTGCAGGCTTCACCCGTCGCTCGTGAACTCCGAAAGGCTTTCCCTTCTGCATATATATCTTGGCTGGTAGAGTCGAAATCACAAGAAGTCATTCAAGATAACAGTAATATTGACAGCATTTTTGTATGGCCTCGCAAGGAGTGGAACGACGAGGCCAGAAAAGCAGGCGACTATCATGCTTTAGTCAAAAAAACTCTAGCCTTCGTTAAGCAAATACGAAAGGAGAAGTTTCAGGTCAGTATTGATCTGCACGGAATGCTTAGAAGTGGGTTACTAGGCTATCTCAGTGGTGCTAAATACCGACTATGTTTACCCAACCCTCCGGAGCATGCCGAATACTTTGCTAATGTTAAAGTGAAGACTGAAAATTTTCCTACCGTGTTCTCACGGTATTTGAGTGTTCTAAAAGAATTCGGCATTCATAGGACTGAGCCCGAAATGGAAATGCAGATTTCATTATGCGACGAACGATTTGCTATGGAATTTATGGCGAATCACGGTCTTAAGGAGAGAGGTTTCTTTATACTTAATCCTGCGACAAGTCAGCCAGATAAATGCTGGCCTACAGCTAAATTCGCAAAGTTAGGAGATATGCTGGTAGACACATACCAGTTGCCAATACTAATCTCTGGGGCTAAAAGCGATCGCCCTCTTACTAAAAAGATTATAGCTGGAATGAGACATAAACCCATCGATGTTACCGGATTAGTCAATCTAAAGCAGCTAGGAGCCATAACAAAACAAGCACGTACATTTATCTCCGGTGATACAGGCCCCCTCTATATTGCTCAAGCAGTGGGAACGCCTACTGTTGCTATATTTGGGCCGACTAATGCCAACTACTATAGCTTAGGAAATAAAAATCATATTTTCATTCAGGGAAGGGATGCACGCACGAATAATGTAACTACTATTGAACTTTATCGTGCCGTAAGACAGTTAATGCTTTAAAAGTATTTACTAACTCACTTTCGCCGAGAAAAGGAGATGACATTTTATCGATGCTTAAGGATCTGTTTAACAAAACCTTGCAGAAAATAATGGAAGCCGAGATGGATACAAATTACTCACCGTCACCACCAAGGAAACTACCCAGACCACCAAGTATGGTGCCTCCTAGAACAGCCTTGCCAAGCACACTTCCTTCCTCTCTACTTCCGCCTCTCTGCGGCGCTGCTGCCAACATCCGCCCAGCCAATCGAGAAAAGGGCAGTGACTGCAGCCAAATTTTCCCTGGGCCTTGTAAAACGGCAAAGAACAATCCTTCGCCGCCAAACAAAGAACTCTTGATATTTCCCGCTTGTTGAATATCGAACTGAACACTAGGCTCAAAAGCTACAATACATCCAGTATCAACGTGTAATACTTCACCCGACTGAAGTTGACGCTCGACAATAGTACCACCAGCATGCATAAACGAGAGACCATCACCCTCAAGTTTCTGCATGATAAACCCTTCACCGCCGAACAATCCTGTCATGATTTTACGTTGAAAATAAATCCCTACTGAAACACCTTTTGCTGCACATAAAAAACTGTCTTTCTGACAAATTATAGAACCGCCAAGTTGCGCTAGATGCATCGGAATGATGTTGCCGGGATAGGGCGCGCCGAAAGCGACTTTAGCTTTGTTATAACCACGGTGAGTAAAAACAGTCATAAACAGACTCTCGCCTGTCAGCAATCGTTTACCAGCACCCACTAGCTTATCAAACAAGCCTCCTTGGCTGCTTTTAGCCGATCCATCGCCAAAAATAGTATCCATTTCTACGGCGCTGTCTTTGTACATCATGGCTCCAGCTTCCGCTATCACGCTTTCACCAGGATCAAGTTCCACTTCGACAAACTGCATCTCAGTGCCAAATATCTTATAGTCCACTTCATCAGAAGTGCGAGTACGTATAGTCGTAGGAAGCACACTGCGTACTGGCGGACCAGATGCATTAGATGATGCTGCCGCTAATTCAGCTATTTTTTCAATGGGAATCCACTCAGGAAATCCTTCCCTCCAAGCAAGACCATTAGAATTCGCTTTTGCATAGCTCCTTGCTTGAGTCGCGGTCAGCGGGCCAAATTGCTTACCGTCATAATCTAAGTACCACTCCATTTCTATTCCCTCCTATTTTCCTATTTTCCTATTTTCCTATTTTCCTATTTTCCTATTTTCCTATTTTCCTACTATTATATGGCAAAAAACGTAAGGGAGCAAAAAAAATCAATTCGTTTTTTTATACGACTCTTTTTTGCATTATAAATTAATTCTTTTTCATGGCATAAATAGCAGATACAACGGCATCACCAACTTCATTCGTCTTAGCTTTTCCTCCCAAATCCGGCGTCAAGCATTCATTCTTAACTAATACTTGTTCGATCGCTGTTAAAACGATTTTTCCCCATTCTTCCTGTCCAAAAAAGTCAAGCATTTGACTAACTGACCAAATGGAAGCTATAGGATTGGCAATGGCTTTTCCAGCAATATCAGGCGCAGAGCCATGAATTGGTTCAAACATAGAAGGATATTTACGTTCTGGGTTCAAATTTGCACCGGCTGCCAGACCCATACCACCAGTAATGGCAGCTCCTAAATCGGTAAGTATATCGCCGAAAAGATTAGAGGTCACGACAATCTGAAAGCGCCCAGGATCTTTTACAAAAAACATGCTGGCTGCATCAACCAGATAGGAATAGGTTTTTACATCCGGATATTCTTTGCTAACTTCTACAAATACCTGATCCCAAAAGACCATGGAATAATTTAAAGCATTGGCTTTACTAATGCTCGTGAGTGTTTTTCCTGTTTTCCGGGCTAACTCATAAGCATAACGGATAACACGTTCTGTTCCTTTACGCGAGAAAACCCCAGTTTGTAAAACTACTTCCTCAGGTTTGCCTTTAAATAACCAATCGCCTGCCCCTGCATATTCTCCTTCACTGTTTTCGCGAACGACAAGCATATCGATTTGGCCTGGCTGGACACCATTTAAAGGACAAGGCGCACCTTTTAACAATTGAATCGGCCGCAAATTGATATACTGATCAAAGCCTTTTCTGATCCTTAACAACAAATCCCACAGAGAAATATGATCTGGAACGCCGGGGTAACCAACAGCTCCTAAATAGATGGCGTCAAACTCCTGCAAACAATCCATGCCAGCATCGTCCATCATTTTCCCATGTTTAAGGTAGTACTCGCAGCCCCAGGAAAAGGTTACAAAATCAAATGAAAATGTTCCGTCTAGTTTTGCCACTTCTTTCAATACTTTTATACCTTCAGCCAATACTTCTGGGCCAATTCCATCACCAGGAATAACGGCAACTTTATACGTCTTCATGCTAACTCCCCCTATTTAGTAAGTTTTAGCCTATTAGAAGTATCACTATGTAAATCAACAATTTTCAAAGCTATTCCCCCAATTAAATATTGTATATACCATCTTCATTCTCGTTCTTCTTTGAAATTCTTTAGTTCTTTCCAATCCTGTTCAATATTTTCACGCATTTTCTTTAACAATTGAAATGCGGCTTCTTTTTCCTCTAAATTAAATCCATTAAAGCAGCTTTCAATATTCTGATTCTCTTCTTGAATGATATAGGAATAAGCCTCCTTAGCTTTTGCTGAAGGAAAAAGATGCCACATCCGTTTATCATCATTACCACGTTCTCTTCGCACATAGTTCTCATCCATCAACTTTTGAACCGCCTTGGTTGTTGTTGCTTTGTCCACTTTCAATATATTAGAAAGTTCAACCAAATTAACACCAGGGCACTCGCAAATACGAGTCAGGAAAATAAATTGCCCTCTTTGTAATTTTATTTCTCGGAATTTTATATCACTAATGGACTGAATGCAGCGTGCGAGCATTCCAACTTCCCTTAAGACCTCATTTTTCAATTTGTTAATCAGTCATTCCCCCATTACTAAATTAGTTATTATTTCACTAATTATAACTATATAATTCTTTAGTTGAAATATCAACTTTTATTGCAATCCATTTACATAAATACCCTCCTCAGCAAAAACTAGCCTGAATCCTAATTACTATGGATTCAGGCTAGTTACCAGTGATACGGTCACCTTGGCTCATATAACTGTCAGAGGTCCTATACTTATCGATGCGGGTGAAATCATTATTTTGAACTTATGGAAAAGATTAAGACATCTTATAACTACTTTAAGTAATTCTCCTACAAATTGAATACCACTATCGTAAAAGATATCAAACTATATATGATAGAATTACTATACTTGAAAAGTCTTAATAGAATCGTCCTAGCTATTCACCTCATTTTATAAATCTGCCCACTCCCTAACGCTATTTAATATTTTCAAAAGCCTATTATCAAATAGCTCTTGCTTATCTACTTTAT
Organism: Pelosinus fermentans JBW45; assembly: GCF_000271665.2. Classification (GTDB taxonomy): domain Bacteria; phylum Bacillota; class Negativicutes; order DSM-13327; family DSM-13327; genus Pelosinus; species Pelosinus baikalensis. The sequence goes on from NZ_CP010978.1 coordinate 3,471,725, forward strand.
ATTTATTCCGGATAAAACTAAACAGCTTGCCTCCATCGATCTTATTGTTTGTACAGATGTCTTCAGATGGGAAATCCAGCATCCATTTATACCTTGGAAATAAGTGAAAGTGGAAATGACTAGTTTCTTCACCTAAACTAAGTATGTAAACCCTATCAATGTCTTTTTCTTTAATAAGAACTTCAATTATTGCCTTAGAAAGGTTTGCTATTTGAGATAGCTCTTCTGGCTCTAATTGTTCCAAACCCTCCACATGCCTTACTGGTGACAGAATGAAATACCCGCCTATATTTATATCCAAACAATGGTGTAGGATAACAAAATTGTTTTTGTAGATAATCCCTCCTGGTGGTATTACTTCTTTATTTATAATCCGGCATGTAATACAAATAGTGTCCACCCCTAATCCTTTACTTTTAGTAACCTAACTCTACCTGGCTTAGATAAGTATAGTTTTAATTTACCAATTTTCATAATGGATTATTTGCTCAACTTTATAGTGCCCCCCAAGATCAAAACACGGGCTACTGGTAAAAAAGAGGGGGCCAAGCGAATTGTAATACCGTATTACCCTATAACATTTATATACAATTTACATACAAAAAATCCTGCAATCATTTATATCTCGCAGGATTTTTCGCCATTACTAGTGATTCCGTTATAGCTGCGTTATCTTACTGAAACCTGATTAAGACATCGAAGTTACAATACGGGTAAGATCATCTCCGGAAATGACTTCCTTCTCTTTTAAAAACTGTGCGACCTCATGTAAAACAGCAATGTGCTCGGTGAGAATCTGCTTAGCTGTATTTTGTGCTTCATCCAGCAATCGATGAATTTCTTGATCAATATGTAAAATCGTAGCAGGACTTAAATCTTCCCGACCTGAAACTCCACTTCTTAGGTAAGTTCCTGTAGTATTTGCATAGCGAACCGGTCCTAGCTTTAAGGACATCCCGAACTCAGTAATCATACGCCGTGCCATTTCTGTAGCTCGTTCAAGGTCATTGGAAGCACCGGTAGAGGCTTCCTGAAAAATAATGAGTTCTGCCGCCCTTCCGCCAAGCATTACGGCGATGCGTGCCTTAAGTTCGTTCTCTCCGATTAGATAGCGATCTTCTTCCGGCATCTGCATGGTATAGCCCAGCGCACCTTTTGCAGTTGGGATAATGCTGATTTTGTGAACCGGATCGGTTCCAGGAAGATAATAAGCAGTAAGTGCGTGGCCGACCTCATGATAAGAAACCTTAGACCGAATCGCATCGGAAAGGGGCGTTTTTCGCTGCAGTCCGGCTACAACCCGCTCGATAGCTAAATCAAAATCAGCCATAGAAATTGTCTTAGTCCCTTGCCGGATGGCTAGTAAGGCAGCTTCATTGGCAAGATTGGCTAATTCCGCTCCTGAAAAACCAGCTGTTATCTTAGCGAGACGTTCGAGATTTACATCATCGCCAAGGGGCATGCTGCGAGTATGAATGGTTAGAATTTCAAGACGACCTGGCTCAGTAGGTAAATTTACTTGAATCTGTCGGTCAAAACGGCCTGGTCGTATCAATGCAGCATCCAGGATTTCCGGTCGATTGGTAGCTGCCATAATGACCACACCAGAATTAGCCGCAAATCCGTCCATTTCTGCCAACAACTGATTCAAAGTATTTTCCTGTTCGCTGTTTCCGCCTATCCCTGCTACACTCGTCCGTGCTTGTCCAATGGCATCAATTTCGTCAATAAAGATAATACAGGGGGCCTTCTTTTGTGCCTGTTCGAAAAGATCTCGTACCCTTGCAGCTCCTACCCCGACAAACATTTCAACAAAACTTGAACCGGTAAGAAAGAAAAATGGAACTTCCGCCTCTCCCGCTGTCGCCTTAGCAAGAAGCGTTTTTCCTGTTCCAGGTGAACCAGCAAGAAGCACCCCTTTGGGCAGCTTCGCTCCCATTTTGCTAAACTTCTCTGGATTTTTCAGATATTCAATGATTTCCCGCAATTCAACTTCTGCTTCGCCGACCCCGCCGACATCACTGAATTTAATACCAATCATTTCTCCGCTAATCTCATGCGCTTTACTTTTCCCCAGAGACATGGCGTTAGGCCCCCCGCCTCCCATCCGCTTAAAAATGAAGTACCAGATTAAGAATAAAGGTAGTAGAGGCAGAATAAATCCAAATAGGGTTGAAAGCAAACCTTTCGTTGGAGCTTGAGCCGAAAAAGCTACTCCCGAGGCAATCAGGCGATCCACCAAGTCTGGATCAGTGACTGCCACAACATTAGCGGAAGTTTCTTTTTGATTTTCCGTGGCTTTCAACGTAAAAACAATGCGGTCGCCATTTAAAATAACCTCATTAATCTTGTTCTCTTTTAAATTCTGGAGGAAAACATTGTAGCTGACCTCTGTTTCGCGGATAATGAATGGTTTATAAACAAGATCGTTAAAGAGCCAAGTTGCCAGAATGGCGATAATAAGATACCCTGCGGAAAAACTTCGTTGTTTGTTATCCATATGATCCTCCTTTTGGGCTTTTCTTATTATCATGTACATGATCGGGAGAAATTATGATTAGCAGTAACTTTCCCCCTTTACCACCTGACATCTTTATTGGGCAAGACTAAAAACCCGCGAAAAACCTTTTTTTTTGCAGTTCTAGCTCCGCCTCAAATTCTTTATTTCTCGTTTAAGCTTTTTTATTTCATATTGAGAATTGTTAAGTGCGCTTCCAGATATGGAAACGCACTTAATAGATTCAATGTCGTCCTGCTATTATTTTATTTACATTTAAAATTAGCAATAGCTGAATTTAGCTCAGCAGATGTTTGTGCCAGAGATTGACTAGAGGAGGCTATTTCCTGCATGGTGGCCGACTGTTCTTCTGTGGCAGCAGAGGCGGTTTGTGTTTCTGCTGCATTTTCTTTACTAATTTTATCAATGTCCTGCATAGAGGAGACCATACTATGACTGCCTGCAGCAATTTGATCAATTGATACGGCTATTTCCTGAATTTGTGCGGATAGTTGTTCTACCGAGGAGGCAATGTTCTGGAAACTATCCCCTGCCAATTCTACTACTTTGATACCTTCTTTGGCACCTTGACTGTTAGCGCTGGTTGCACTAATAGCTTGCTGCATATCTATTTGATTTTTTTGAATCAGAGCCGCAATTTTTTGTGCTGCTTGATTGGAGTCTTCAGCCAGTTTTCGTACTTCTTCGGCCACTACGGCAAACCCACGACCGGCTTCACCCGCACGGGCGGCTTCAATCGCTGCGTTAAGTGCCAACAAATTGGTTTGTCCAGTAATTGATGAAATTAAGCTGACGATTTCGCCAATTTCCTGTGCCCCTTTGCCTAGTTCGCCAATTGTTGTCTGAACCGTTTCGGCTTCGGCAACAATTTTTTTCATCTGGAAGGCCGCACGTTCAATTGCCTCATGGCCTTGTCCAGTAAATTGTGATGTCTCTTCCGTAATTGCGTTGATCTTTTTACTGGTATCGGCAATTTGCTGGATATGTCCTGACATTTCTTTTACTACATCTGATACTTGGTGTACTGCCAGAGACTGCTGTTCCGATCCTTCCGCTATGTATGTGACTGAACCTGCCACCTGATTGGCTGATTCGGCAGATTGTTGGGCAACCGCTGTTAATTGCTGACTCGCCGCAGCAACCGTTTCCGAACGAGTTTGCACATTGTCGATAAGATTGCGCAAATTCTCGCCCATATCCTGAAAAGCATCGGCTAATTGCCCAATTTCATCGTTTGTGTGAATGTTTACATCCCGTTGCCGCAGATCACCGCTTGCCAGCATGAGAGCTTCATCTTTGAGACGGGTTATTGGCTGGGCAAATTGTTTGCTGAGGAAAAATACCAATAATCCAGACAGAAGGATTGCAGCTAAGGTAATCGAAATGAGCAGTTTGGTCAGAGTACCGACTTCACGGGCAACTTCCGCTTCTGGCGCTGAAACCATAAGAATCCAGTGTTGATTACCAGGAAGATTGATGGGAGTCAATACACCAAGACAAGGTCTATTATTAATCGAGGTAAAGGTCCCCTTGACTTGCTGCCCGCTTTCACTGACTGTTCTGAGCAAAGTTATAAAACGATTATCAATTTCGCTTATACCTAACTTAAGATCAGGGTTAATCTTCTTTTCTAATAAATTTAACTTTCCTACCAGCTCGGTATTATTATGTGCGAGTAAAAGCCCTGACTGATCGATAATTTCACCATAGCCCGAGTCTTTAAATTTAATCTCCTTCACAAGTTCATTCAAAATTTCCAGTGATGTAGTGCCGTTGAGAAGTCCTACCAGGTTACCATTATCCAATATTGGTATAACAATCACTACTGTAGCTTTTTTGGTTTCTTTGCCAATCAAAGGCTTAGAAATTACTACTTGTTTAGTCTTAATTGCTTGCTGCAGATAGTCACGGTCAGCTAAGTTGATAATTTTGCCGTCAAACCGCACAGTTGTTCCATCCAGATATACAAAATTAATCCCGTCAAACTTGCTGCCATTGCGCTTCAAAGCTCCATCCAGAGCAGCAACCATTTTTTCCCGATCGCTATCAGGGCGAATATTCGGATTATTGATTACTCCCTGAAGGTAGTTAACCCTTTGTTCAATTGAATTTTCAATTCGCTTTGCGTAATCAATGCCAATTGCTTTTACGGTATCGTCAACACTTACCGAAAGAATTTGTTTGGAAAAATAGTAACTCAATCCTGCTAAGGCTCCTAATGATATAAGCATGATAGTTAGAACCATTACTAATAATCGAGTTCGAATGTTTTTCAAAAAATGACACCTCCTAATTCGTTCTCACTAGTTTACAGGGCACAAACACCCTTTCCCCGTAAGAACCGAAAAGATATTTCGTTTTTTACACAACCGTATTTTTTAATGTGCCAATGCCGGTAATTATCAGTTCTACTTCGTCCCCCGGCTTTAGGAATGTAGGCGGATTCATATTTGCCCCTACCCCATCGGGCGTTCCTGTAGCAACAATATCGCCAGGCTCGAGAGTTATGCCTGAGGAAATTGTACTGATCAGTGTGGGTATATCAAAGATAAAGTCTCTTGTACTGCCATTTTGCCTTACTTCACCATTTACCTTTGTACTGATAGTCAGATTATTGACAGACGAGATGGCATTCTTATGAACCAGATATGGACCCATCGGCGCCGAACCATCCAGACTCTTACCTCGAAACCATTGTACATGTTGTTTTTGCAAATCCCGCGCTGTGATATCATTTATAATCGTGTAGCCAAATACATAGTCCATCGCATCCTCCTTGCTTACATATGTAGCTTTTTTACCAATAATAACTGCTAATTCTGCTTCGTAATCTAAGGCACTCGTAATTTGTTTATGACTATTAATTGAGCCTCCAGGGCCAATTACTGCTGTCGGAGCCTTAGTAAAAATAACAGGATATTTAGGATTGACGCTATTAGGGTCGGCATAGTTTTTTGCAATGCAGAAAATATTTTTGGTCGGTCTGGGAATAGGTGCCATAATGAGAACACTTTTTACCGGAATCAACAGTGAAAAATCCTTGTTGCCCTCTACTTGACCCGCCAATTCACTAATTCGTTTCAAAGCGGCATCGCCTTGTTGGATCAGTGTAAGCATGGTATCTGCCAGCGTGATTTCGCCATAATAATGTTGTTCTGTGGCAAGCAAGGGAATTATATTTTCCTTGTCTGGACTCAACAAACCGATTGCTTGCAACCCATTCAATTCATACGTTAAAAAATACATAGTTTCTCCTCCTTGGTTGCATCCGAGTCAAACGCCCGCCGCTATAGACGAAATCAGTTCAGGTGGAGCAATCTCCCCCACCTGAACTGCAATACTTAATTCACTAAAGCGGAGATAGATCCGCCTAGAATTTTACGTCTAATTCAGCCTTCCAAATCGTGTTATCATTGGCAGCATTAGCAGCCTCCTTATCATCAACAGTCATTCTCTGTATATAGAATGTCGCTGCTGGCGAAAAGGCATAATTAATTCTGGTATCAGATATCTTTTGCGCATGATTCGTATTGGCGCCTGCTGCACCTTCAAGCATTGCATATCGATTAAATATAGCATTTTTTTGCGCATCTAAATATTGGTATGATACATTCCATTGGCCTTTTTTCTTTAATACTTGATCCCCATACACTATTTTTCCAGCACCAAAGCTTCCCTGACTATCCACACTGTTATTAGCATATTCAAAGGATAATCCCACCTTTGGTGTTGCAAGAAAGCCAATATTGGCAAAGGTATACTTTAATAAATCAACATCGTTCTTATTATTTTTGAAATCAGCATAACCAACCTGATAATTCATCTCTTTAACTTTGCCATTTAAAATTATCGATGCTATGTCAGCATTATTAAAATCTGTTGCTGATTTATTACCCCAGCCAGTAAAACCTTTGAGTGTTACCCCTCTGTAAAAACTACCATATTGTGCCGTAACAGCTGCACCTTTACCTAACCCATTTAATTTATAACTTATTTTTCCACCGCCATAACTATAGAAGGTACTATCCACAATAATATTCATAGGATCAATTACCAATGCCTGTTCTCCTAAAGTAAGTACTGTATTACTACCAAGATTTGCAGTGTAATAATACCTATCTATGAGATTGCTGTAAGTATCACTGGTGCCATTAGCACTTACCTGATTATCGCCACCCGTGTTAGTAAATGAGTCATTGAAAAGATTATTTTTGTTAGGTGCTTTGGTCACAAAACGAAAACCAACAAAAGAATCTGCATCAACCTTGATTTTACCATCTAACCGAATGCGGTATGCATTGGTAACCGAACTGGCTGTGCCAGATTTAAGATAATCCACATTTCGGTATCTATTACTAAACATCCCAGAAAATGATACCTTGGACTGTTCTGTTGCTTTAGACGGTACTTCAACTTTAGACATTTTCCCCTGCTCTTGCTCTAGTTTAGCCAAGCGTTGCTCCAGACTCAAAATTTTAGCTGCCTGAGCTTCTTCATTTGCAGGATCCGCATAGACACTGGTGCTAAGATTGATACTAAACATAACTGCCAGTACCATGATCGCTTTTTTCTTCATAAATAACGCTCCTCTTTAATAAGTTTGGTAAGCAAAGAATCCACCATTGTTGCTATGCTCAAGGTGAGATTTCTTCAAGAACGCGGCCTTTGGTTTCTATCATGAAACGCCAACATACAATTGCAGCAATGAAGGCAACACCTGCGAAAACTGAGAATACCGAAGAGATACCACCAGCTGCTACGAGATTTCCAACGATCATCGGACCTGCGGCAGAACCGAGCCGCAGCCATGCGCTCCCAAATCCGTTGCCGATCGCGCGAATACGAGTGGGATATAGTTCAGCAGAATAGAGATACAAAGAGAACGTTATTGTTTGCAGGCAGGCATAGACGAGTGTGCAGAAGAACCATGCCTGAGTTGGGGACACCACGCCCATTACCGACATAATAGTCAACGGTATGATAGACAAACTGAATGCTGCGATATACCACTTCCTGCGGCCTACCTTGTCTATATAAAATGCGCATAGAATTGAAGCGGCAACACCAAACGCCTGGGTACAAGAGCTATAAAACAGACTTGTATCCAGAGGTAGTTTGAAAACTGTTTTGTAGAGGGTGGGCAGCCAAGTAGCCAGCCCATTGTTTATCATATAGGCAGCTAACCACAAAACCCAAATCATTAAAGTTCGTGGACGATAGAAGCTGGAGAACAATTCTGTCCAATTTCCTTTTTCTTCTTTAGCCTTAGTAGTAGATTGGGCAATGCATACATCTTCTTGGACAGGCGATAGGGGTTGTCCAGCTTTTTCAGCCTCTCGTTCCAAACGCTCTATGATAGCAGTCGCTTCGGCGATACGCCCCTGACTGATTAACCATCGTGGCGATTCCGGCATGAAAAACCGCAGTGGAAGAGTTACTACTGCGGGTATAGCACCAATGATGAACATCGCTTGCCAGCCATAGGCAGGTATCACAAAGTAGCCTGCCACAGCAGCCATCATTAGCCCGATAGGAAATAGCACCTCATAAAGTAAGAAAAATTTCCCGCGTTTATTTGCACCAATGAATTCATTGATATAGGCACTGGCAACAGGAACTTCTCCCCCTGTTCCAATTCCTTGTATGAAACGAAATACCATTAAGGCTATTGGGCCCCAGGCGTAAATGCAGGCAAAACTCATACTTGCAAAAATTAATATGGTTATAAGCAGAGAATTAAGTCGCCCCCACCGTTGGGCAACCCAACCGAAGAATAAGGCTCCAACTAACTGACCGATATATCCTATTGAAATGATAGCTCCAACTTCTGCTGGTGCTAGATGCCACTGTCCAATAAGTACAGGCAACACAAATGCAATGGCCAAGGTGTCAAAACCATCGAACAGTGTTGCAAGACCAACTATCACTCGCATCAAGATGAGTGACCTTGTCATTGGAAGTCGTTCTAGACGAGCAAGTAAGTTTTCAGGTCGTATATTAACACTGATGGACTTAGAATCTGTCATCATGTAATCTCCTCTCAATTCTGATTTTTCAGACTATAAAACTAGACATGACACACCCCTTTTAAGAGGCTGAGAATCTCCTAAATTATAATGTTGAATGCTTCGTTAGACAGAATATTAAGTCTATTCGTTATATAATTAACCGCCAGCATTCTATATCTTACAAAAAGAAGGGAAACTGATCTTCTTTACTAATCATGTTTCCCGTTCCCCAGATACACATTGCTCGCTCTACCATGTTATGGTATTATTATACTAGTAGGTTTTTGTATGTGCCTACACTATCCCTTAACTCAGGTACAGCTCTAATGTATCTGAGTTTTTTTATACCAAATTAACTTTTGCAACGTCACCCATTTTAATGGCATCAGTAACACCGTCTTTTTCTTCTTGTGACAAAGGTAAAAGTGGCAGACGCATTAAAGGTAAGCTGAAAATGCGTCGTTGGTATAATACTTCCTTCATTCTGGCATGAGCTTCGCCTGTAGGCTCACCTGTTCCATAAATAGCAGCAGACATTTTAGACACCGGTTCATTTGCTTTTAGAATTTCTTTTAAATCGCCTTCTAAAACTTTCTGATACATATTATTAATCAATTCAGGTACACACCCGCAGAAACCGATCAGCGCGCCATCCATGCCTGGAAGTAATGAAGTGCAGATATATTCATCGTGGCAAGTCCATAAGCCTACATGAGGAGCTTTTTCTTTCAGAATACGGATATCACGTTCATACAGAGCCTCATCCCTTGTTCCCATTTTAATTGCTGCAACATTAGGGATTTCACACATCTTCAACAAAGTCTGTACTGGATAAAAACCTTTTGTATTTGCAGGATATAAGTGAATTACGATTTTGATATCGATAGCTTCTGCCACATCTTTAACGAATTTTACAGGAGTTTCAGGTTTCATACCAAAACGCAGCCAAACGTGGGGAGGCATAAGCAGAATGCCATCTGCGCCAACTTCTTGAGCATCTTTTGCATGATCAATAGCTTCAAAAGTTCCTTCAGCACATACACCGGAGATAACACGTACTCGTCCTTTGGCTTGGTCAGCCACGATTTTAGTGATTAATTTTCTTTCTTCTCGATCAAATCCGGTAATTTCCCCAGTATGTCCATTAGTAACTAAACCAGTAATATGTTTATGTGTTATCAACCATTCCACATAATTTCTAAGTTCTTTTTCATTGACCGTATAATCATCATTCAAAGGTACCATAATTGCAGGATTAAGCCCTATCCATTTGTTGCTCATTTGCAGCACTTCCTTTTTATTTATTTATTTAATATTGCTTACAGACTGTCTTTCACTTATCACGGTCTTGAATATAATGTTGGCATTGTATTCCTGTGTATCGTCGCTCATTATTATATTAACAGCCTTAGCTCCCATCTCATAGAGTGGAACTCTTACAGTTGTAAGTGGCGGTGCAGTATAATTTGCGTTTGGCAAATCGCCGATACTAATTACAGAAACATCTTCTGGAACTGCTAAACCTCGTTCTTTAAATGCACGTAAAGCACCAACTGCAAGATTATCATTCCCGCAGCATATACCCGTAAACTTTATAGAACGATCCAACAGGATATTCGCAGCCTCATAACCTCCTTTCCATGAATTATCGCTGTAAGCAATCATCAAATCATCATATGGCAAATTATGCTTTTTCAAACATAATTTATACCCTTCTAAGCGATCAAAAGCAGTATACGTATTTTGTGGACCGCTAATATAAGCAATTGAGGTATGCCCCCTTGCTATTAAGTAATCTGTAATTAACTCACCAGTACCTCGATTATCTATCATAACATAATCCATATCAAAGCCTTGTGGTGCCAAAGAGACTATTTTATGGCCATTATCTTTATAACGATTCATTTGCTCTTGTAATTTTATTTTATAAGCTTCTAAATTTAGCCCACCACCGCCTAAAATAATCCCTCTTACTCGATGTTGCCAAAGTAGCTCATGATATTGAATTTCATTTTCAGGATTTCTACCAGTATTACATACAAAGGTTAAGATTCCATACTTATTTGCTGTTTCAGTAACACCTCTAGCCATTTCCCCAAAATACGGGTCAGAAATATCCCTTGTTATAAGTGCAATAATATTATTAAAAGATTGTCTTAAACTTTGAGCCGAAATATCCGGTTTATAATCCAATTCTTGAATCACTTTCATAACCTTTTTTCGGGTTTTTTCGGAAACAGGATGGTTTGTATTATTAAGTACCCGCGAAACGGTTGTGATTGATACACCTGCCCGCTCGGCTACATCTTCCATAGAAATTCTCGCCATAGATTTACCTCTCCAGTAATCAAACTTATTTATACCAAAAGCATTCACGTTTTCATAAAACGGAAAACGTTTTCCATGTATTTATTATAAATTTTTTTAAAAATTTCGTCAAGTATTATTTCTATAATTTTTAGTATTTTCTATAAATTAAAATAATTATTGTTGCAATTATTTTACGATTAATCAGTTCTCAAGCGACATATAGCCCATAAAACTACATACGCATATCGGCGGCATCCAGGTACCATTCGGTAACTTTAAAATTAAAGAACAGATCATTCGAGTTGAATATTTTATATTTCGAGGTATCCTCGAATAAGGATACGAGGTAAAAGGCATTTTAAAGGAAAACGATATCCGTTAGTTCTTTTCATGATATTCCCTGATGCGGTATCGCTGATAAAATAAATACGATTCAGCAAGCTATCAAAAAGAGAAGGTCGCCAGTGGACTCTCACTCCACAGCGACCAATGTTTTCAATACACTTCACATCCGTATTTCAAAATCTAACCAAAGAATATGATTTTAACAGTCGATGCCAAAAAGAGCCATTGTTTAGCTTCTTTTGGTTAAGCCTATGATTGGTCCGTTAAAATAAGTGGTCCATTACTCGTAATAGCAATCGTATGTTCATATTGAGCGGAAAGCTTACCATCAACCGTTCTGGCAGTCCACTCATTCTCATCAATTTTACATTGCCACACACCCGCATTGACCATTGGCTCTATTGTTATCACCATACCTTCTTCTAATCGAATACCTTTACCAGCTTTACCGTAATGAGGGATAGAAGGCTCTTCATGCATATGCGGTCCGACACCATGCCCTGTAAAATCTCTCACAACAGAGAATCCTTCCTTTTCAACAAAGGTTTGAATTGCGTATCCAATATCTCCCACCCGATTACCAATCTGTACTTGTTCAATACCTTTGTATAAAGACTCTTTAGTGACTTTAAGCAGATGCAGTGCTTTATCTGAGATCGTACCAACTGCATAGCTCCAAGCGGAATCAGCAAGCGCACCATTATAATTAACCACCATATCAATTGTTATAATATCGCCATTTCTAAGTGGTTTCTTATTCGGAAACCCATGGCAAATCTCATCATTAACAGAAGCACAAATCGCATAGGGATATCCGCGATATCCTCTTTGCTCAGGTGTAGCTCTCCGTGCAGCTAAATAATCTTCAACGAAGGTATTGATTTCTAAGGTACGAATACCAGGTCTAATGATTTTCTGAATCTCTTTATGGCAAGAAGCCAAAATTTCACCTGCCTCCTGCATCATTTTAATTTCTCGTTCACTCTTTAGCACAATCATGTGTAAACCCCCAGTTCTTTACTGCGATTAAAAACTTTATTATGCCTTTCTTCAACCACAAAAATACAAACTCCTGCAAAATTCCACACAACTATCTTAATTATGGATACTTTGCTAGAGTCCATATACTTCATAGTTTTTTGTAGGGATATCTTTCTTACATATAAAGGGAATAGCAAAGCCTTGGCGTAACTATATAGTAGTTAAGCCAAGTCTATTTGTAAGTATTCTATAATAAGTTATGCTAAATAGAGAAAGGATGATACCTGATGTCCAGTAACCTAAGTTGGAAAACGGCCTTTCTAGTGGCATCCATGCGATTGATTGAACAGTACCAGCCAAAAGAAACGCAACTGTTTCATGATCCTGTTATTAAATACTTTTTCAGTAAAATCATTCTTTTCCAGATGAAATTCAAATTCATCAGGGATATGGAAATTCTATTTTCTGAACTCATGACAAAAGGTGCTTTTGGTGCATTAATCTGTAGAACTAAATATATTGATGATTTACTTAAAACAGCAATGACGAATGGCATTGACCAGATCGTTATATTGGGAGCCGGCTTAGACACACGACCATATCGAATCCCAGGCATCGACAAGATGAAGGTAATTGAAGTTGATTTACCGATTATGCAAAATATAAAGAAGGAAAAGATACAAAAATTTCTTGGTGCAATACCTCCCCATGTCACCTTTACCTCCATTGACTTTAATCATCAAACTCTAGATGAAGTATTGAACGTTCAACAACTAGACTTCTCAAAACCGATTTTCTTTATCTGGGAAGGAGTTACTCCCTATATTTCTAAAGAAGGTGTAGTAAGTACGCTCGAATTTATTTCAAAAGCCTCATCGGGAAGTGTAGTAGTCTTTTCATACATTTTGAAGAGTATCATCGATCAGACCTCCGATATACCGGGAGCAGATAACGTGTTGAACTATTTCGAGTCAAAATCTCACCCTTGGATTTTTGGACTTGATCCATTAGGTTTAACTGATTTTCTAACGCCATTTCATCTTACACTAGTCGAGGATATTGGAGCTTCCTATTATCAAGAAAACTATTTAAAGCCTCTAAATAGGAATTTGGCTGTATCAAAAATCGAGCGGATCGCCTATGCAAAAAGAATTTAACCTCTGTCACATCATTGGCAGAGGTTTAAGTCGGTCAAATATTAGTTTCTCAGTTTTTCCCTTCTATACTTACCTGTGAAATTACACCACCCCTAAGAGGCTTCATTCCAAATAATATACGCAACCAATTAAACCTCATTATACATAAATAATAGATTGCTATAATAACCATAAATGACATTGAACTTATCACGGTATATTTAAGCCAAGCATTCATATGCCATTGTATAATCTGAAAACCAATTAGTAAAATAATAGTCTGGTGCAGCATATAAAAAGGCATCACCGCCTCATTCAATTTACTCAGCCATGAATTTTGAAAATTCAGGAACGCTTTACCTGCCCCCAAAAAGAACATCAGCCACGACCATGTTGTAATGGTCCACATAGCATGAAAAAAAATGCAGCCCCATGAGTAATCCGGATGATCCCACCATTGCTTCAAATGATCTAAAAAGAATATAAATAATACTAACAACAATACTAAAAGTAAAATGCCAATACTTAGGGATATGTATTTATGTCGGTCAGCACTTTCAACAAACCGTTGGTCATAGAATAATATATAGCCAAAAATAAAAATTAAAAACCAAAATGTAAAATCAGCCCATGACGAATACTTTGGATAGATCGGCTGCAATGCGATCTTCACACAAACAAGTGGTACTACAAAAAGATATATGCCTCCCATTTTTTCACTCACTGTCGCCAGATGCTTGATAAGCCTTTCGCCGCTTTTGTTTTTCAGATAACGAATTACAGGCACGGCAAGTATCGAAAAGACAAATAAAAAAGCTAAGAACCATAAATGAGTTCCTGGTTCGCCAAACCACACCGGACTAAAACCAAAGTTCCCGATCAATAATTTATGTTCTGGATACCACGGTAAAAAATCAAAGAATGTTCCCGAAAACTTACCTTTGCTCAGACTCTCTACATATCTCTGTGGCGGTATAAGAATGAAGATCCCAAATAGATACGGAACCACTAGCCTCCAATATCTGTCCTTAATGTACTGAATAGTGGTTTTGGTCTTTAATGCAAATCGAGTCCCGATACCAGCCAGCATAAAAAACAGCGGCATGATCCAGAAACTAATGAACATTACAAATATGGTAGGTTCTAGAAAAGTCTCTTTATTTTTCACTTCCCAATCCATAAGGTCAAAGAATCTCGTATTATGAAAAAAGAATATACAAATTATTCCTAGTATCCTCAGCCAATCAACATAATAACATCGATCTCGCTCAATGGACTTTTCCATATTTCTCACAACCTTTATAGCTACATTGTAGTTTTCTTCGCAACGATTAGCTATTATAAATCCGTTTTAGATACCTATTAAATTGAGGTACTGTAAAATCTACTTCCCCATAGCTTGTCGCATAGATAAAACCTTTATAGATTAACTGTGCTCGAAGGGGTGAAATGCTTTTCACATTGGTATTCATTTTATTAGCGATTTGAGCAATCGTACATGGCACTTCACCACACGCAACCATTGCCAGCATGAATTCTTTTTCTTTCGGTGCAGCTCGATCATAACGCACTTTGAAAAAACTATCATCCAGGCTTTTCTCAAATACTGGATACGCTTCCTGCACGGACGTAATATCGATATTTTTATTTTTTATGAAAGCCCAAACTTGTTTGCCATACTCCTGTAGAAAATAGGGGTATCCTTCTGTAATCTTTAAGATCTCATGAATAGCCTCATCTGTAAATGTTACACCTATTTTTTTTGCTGGTTCCACCAGTGCTAACTTAGCTGCTTTAGGTTCTAGAGAGCCTATCGAAATAAAATTAAATAGTCTTTCCGCATAGGATTTTATATCTCCAGCAATTTTTGCAACTTTAGGCAATCCTGCCGCAAACAATGTAACAGGTAACCCTTTTTGGTTTACTCTATGTATAGCCGTAATTAATGCTTCAAATTCATCGTCTTTTAAATATTGTATTTCATCAATAAATAAGCACACTGAACTTTCACTATTTTTTGCAAGGGTCCCCATAGAGACAAACAATTCCGTAAGATCATTTGCGAAATTCCCTGTATCTGATACACCTACCGCTGCAACCACATCTTCATTGAAACCGACACTTACCTCACCCTCTGGAGAATACGTAATCTTAAAAGCTTTTAAAACCGACATTGCTTTTTGAACATAACTTTTAGCTTTTTCCTTAACGCTCATTTGCTTGATTAATTTTTGTATATGTAATGAAATCGAAATTTTAAAAGAAGAGCGCTCTGATACTTCAATATGTTCATATAGAACATCATTTTCTTCTGCGATATCTTCAATTTTATTTAATAGTACCGTTTTTCCAACACCACGTAAGCCATAGTAAATCACGGAACGAGTAGGATATCCATGAGCAACATAAGAAATCACTTCTTTTGCTTCCTCAATCGTATTATCACGGCCCGCTAAATAATTTGGTACTAATCCAGCTCCAGGTGTATAAGGATTTATTATCATACAATCACCTTCTTAACATGATTATTAGCGCAATTATATCTTTATATTCGTAAAATAACAACTAGAAAGAACCTCCGCCACATCTGACAGAGGTTCTTTCTATTCCATTGGTTATATCTATCTATACGTTCCCCATAACCATTCCAATCTTCATTCCATCAAGAAAACCCTTGTTATAGTGCATATAGGTAGTTGTCACCACCAGCTGAGTAACGGCTTCATCAACTTTTTCCGGCTGCCCCTCTAGTAGTTGATCGACTTGGTTCATGATTGTTGTATATTCACTAGAGAAGTTACCAAATTGCAGCTTTCCTTCTAATTTCTCTTGGCGCATAAGAACAAATTCCTGCCAATCGTGCAGTACATCGCCTTTCTCCATCCATTGCCCAGTAACTATACTTCTAATGGGTATGTTCATCTCCACGATCCTTTGTTGATTGCGGGGCTGAATGCTCTCTGCTTTCGCTGTCAAAACTCTTTGACGCCGCCGGCTGTTCCTGTTTCTTTTACTTCTTCTTATTGATACCAATGTATATCATCCCCCATATTCATACTGTATGAGGCTTCTTCTTTCTAAGATACCAGAAGAAGAAGCCAGAATACAGCTAGTGTAATGGGAGAAATTAAAAAGCCCATGCGAGGTTTTTCAAACCTACACATGCGCTTTGCTTCATCTTGATTGCATGCAGACGCTCAGCCTCTGCCAAAACTACAATCCTACTATCCCGAACACACCATCCCTTGTTTTCAGGGAAAGATCACGGTATAATAAATTGTCGTCGTAGACAGGTAACTGTTACGTGTAGGTGCTATGACACCTGCTCGTGCCTGAGAGTGGTGCAACACTCTTAGGACACGGCGACTTTTTAATTTCCACCTATTACTAATTATAGTACTTTTCGGTGGGATTGCAAGCAAAAAAGTATTGCAGGAGAACAGTTAACCATACTGATTATTTTCATAGAACTTCCTCAAAAAAATCCATAAAAATAGGTCAAGGTAACCGCAGAATACACGGCTACCTCTAAGTCATGACCACCACTTCAAGTGGTGGTTTGCCATTAGCCCTGTAAGGGCTGATTACTTGCTACGCCTAAAAGGCGGGTATCGCAAGCATTGTTACCATCTGCCTCTAAACGAGGCTTTTTTAGTTCATTTCTTCTTTTTCTGATTCTTCCTCTTGTTCTTGTATATATCTCTTAATTGCTTCTTCCGTGATATTTCCAACAGTTATTACGTAATAACCTCGTGCCCAAAATGCTCTGTTCTACTTAGTCCATTATCATACTAACATAGGAGGTCTCTTAATTCACTCGCAGTAACGCTTCCGCTTACTCTGTTCGCCCCAGCATAGCTGGGGGATTAGAATTTCATTTATACTAAACTCTATCTGTTTTGCGCCTTCCGGATGTGTAATGGACTGAAACTGAAAACGTAAATGGGATTAAATGAAACTTCCCCTGATATTACACCACTAGGTACACCAATAGACGCATTACCTTGTATTCCTGCTCCAGTCGTAGTGCCAATAGAGCCTCCTTCCAAAGCATCTCTGTATTTTTCCTCACTGCTTTTGTCTGCATTACCAAAATACCCCTGACTCTCGTAACCCCGGAACCCTGGCCCTTTGCCGGAAAAAGCGTTCCGCAGGAGAAAAGCCGGGCGGTATTCCGTTAAGAAATCCGTACTGTTTGAGCGCAGCGAGTTTACGGATTTTAGGAGTACCGCCTGGCTTTTCAGCCTTTGGAGGCTTCGGGCCTAGACCTTTTGTTACTTTTGGGGCAATGCCAAAAGTAAGACCTTGCTCTCCAGCTTTCTACCAGCGATTCAAACCTAATTATTTCGCTGCTAACTTAGGATACCTTATGTAGAAGATTCTTCGCTATGCTCAGAATAATGCTAATGAATCAAGCCTATCCGCAATGTTATGCCTTTAAAATCAATACTATAGCCAAAATTACTCACCGTTCTTATCAAGACAATAAAACCTCAGTCCAGGCATATCCAGTTACTTTACAAGTCTAATCTATCAAAAATATCTCTGTAATACAGGTATATTGCCACTGAATCTTTACTCGACTTAAAAACTATCTCATAATCTCCTTTCCGATAGATTGACTTATGAAAATGCTTATAAGCTTCTTCGCTCACAGGCTGCTTAACCCATCCTTTTCGGATCAGCTCTTGATAGTAATATTTCTCCACTTCTGCATCACTCATATTGTCATATTTATATTCAGCATTGATCCATCGTTTGACCATTTTTCTTCTATTTATACTAAACTCTATCTGTTTTGAACCTTCCGGATGTGTAATGGACTGAAACTGAAAACGTAAATTTTGCTCTCTACTTTCTATATCTGAGGGGTTAACAACTCGGTAAAGAAACGGAATTATTAATGAACCCAGAACAATAAAAAAACCTATCCCAACAACTATCGTTCTAAACCAGTCAAACACTTTTTTGATCATCCTGGTCATCCTCTTCACTTTTATTCATTGACATTAAACAAATACCAAGCATATCTACCGCCAAATGATTTTCCAATACTGGGATTAAATGAAACTTCCCCTGATATTACACCGCTAGGTACACCAATAGACGCATTACCTTGTATTCCTGCTCCAGTCGTAGTGCCGATAGAACCTCCTGCCAAGGCATCTCTGTATTTTTCCTCACTGCTTTTGTCTGCATTACCAAAATACCCCTGACCTACACTGCCTGTTACCGGATACGGAAGTCCTAAACCATATCCGACACTGGCATCAACCATTGCATAAACATTGCCCTTCTTATCCAGGATAAACCCACCTGCAAGTGAAGCAATCTTAAATATAGGGGTACTAAGTCCACCTTCAATAAATTCATAATCACTCTGCATAGTAGCTGGATTTGGTAATATGCCATTGTCAATTGCATCTTTAACTGCTTGCTTAAATCCATACGGATTCTCCGCCTCTGTGGCGGCAGTAACGGCTTCCACCTTATCAGCGGCTGCCTCGTTGTGGTCGTCGTTCTGGGCGCTGCCCGCGTTAATGACGATGGAGATCACGCCGCCTTTGACGCAGGTGAGTTTGCTCTGTTCGATTAGGGCCGGCGCGCCCTCCAGGATATGTTTCTTGTTGACGTTGATCCAGGCCAGCGGCGTTACGGGCGAGCAGGGTAATTTTGTCGCTGCGCAAAAGCCGTATTTCAGAATATGCTCACCCGGCTTGTGATCGTTGGCATTGAGCAGCGGCTCCAGTCCCGGCGTATAGGCGACGCCGTGATCGACAGGCAAATTCAGGATGTTTTCCGAACTGCCTTTGCTGCATTTGGATTTGGTTCCCCGAGGGATATACGCGGGTCCTGATGCGGTGGTTGACATGTTATTCCTTCACTTTCACCCGTTCCAGGCCGGCTGCCAGCGGTCTTCTTCTTAAGATGCTTTCAGCGGCGGCCAGCGATACGAGCCAGATTTCTTCGACGAGTCCGGCCACTTTGAGAATGTGTTTGCCCCGGACGGCGCCTTGTTTCACCACGAGTTCTTCCACGATACCGGTATCGTAGATTTTTGCTGTGCTGTGCAGACACTCCGTTGATTCGATATGCGGAATCCAATATAGCGGCACCGGCGACTTCACGCCTTCCGCCGCGTCAAAATCCAGCGGGTAGAGCTGAATACCCTTAAACTGGAGCTCCGGTTCGAGGAGCGAGAACAGGTCCCGGAACCGGTCGGCGATCATAAAGCAGGGCGACTGGAGCATATCGCAGATTTCAAGGCCCATGTCGGGCTGATAATAGGCGACGACCAAGTCCTCCAGTCTGGTAAAGGCGGCCCGATCCATTTTGTAGGGATAGTGTTCCCGATCAAGATTCTCGATGGCAATGGAATTGGATACGATATGGCTTTGGAAAAGCCGGAAATATTCGTCTGTCATGTTATTCCGCCCCGCCTTCCGTCGTTTGGACTGCGGCCAGTTCTTAGAAATCGGAACCGGTATAGTCGCCGCCTTCGATTGTTATTTTTGTCAGCAACGAGTCTGTCAGCAGATCGCCCGGAAAGCGGCAGTTTATGAGCTGCACACTGGAGATAAGGGGACGGCGGACGTCTTGTCAGCCTTTTTTTAACAATCCTTTACTTACTCCATCTGGATATTACTAATGATAAAATTCGTCCTTTTGGATTTATCTTGCTCTACTCTAATGCCCTTTCTTATAGGATAAATCGTTTTAAAAGTCATTGCATCTAGCAAAAGGTATAGATTCCCAAATATATTGAAATATATTCAACAAAAAAAAGAAAACAAAGGGACAGAAGAAAACAGGGACTTTGTTTCAGACCTTCCATCACCTTTTCTTTTTTGAAACAACATCCCTGTCCCTGTAAGATATATGTATTTATGTCGGTCAGCGCTTTCAACAAACCGTTGGTCATAGAATAATATATAGCCAAAAATAAAAATTAAAAACCAAAATGTAAAATCACTCGAAGGGGTGAAATGCTTTTCATATTGGTATTCATTTTATTAGCGACTTGAGCAATCGTACATGGCACTTCACCACACGCAACCATTGCCAGCATGAATTCTTTTTCTTTCGGCGCAGCTCGATCATAGCGCACTTTGAAAAAACTATCATCCAGGCTTTTCTCAAATACTGGATACGCTTCCTGCACGGATGTAATATCGATATTTTTATTTTTTATGGCAAACAATGTAACAGGCAGTCCTTTTTGGTTTACTCTATGTATAGCAGTAATTAATGCTTCAAATTCATCGTCTTTTAAATATTGTATTTCATCAATAAATAAGCACACTGAATTTTCACTATTTTTTGCAAGAGACCCCATCGAACAAATAATTCCGTAAGATCATTTGCGAAATTTCCTGTATCCGATACACCTACCGCTGCAACCATTCATAGAACTTCCTCAAAATATCCATAAATTCATATTTACTTTCTCCCAATGGCTATAAACAATGAATATTGAAACTCGGCTCCATCGATGTTCTTTACATCATTGTAAAAGGTATGTGATTCTACTTCTTTATATCCGATTTGTCCCAAAACTTCTTTTAGCTGATTTTGATTAAAGCCATGATGCCCACTAAAATCAGCCTCCAATTTGTGAAAGCTACCATCATCTTCATCTAAATCGACAATACACAGATGACCATCTGTCTTTAACAATTTATATAAGTTTGCTAAGGTTGTATCAATGTCAATAATATGATGTAATGCCATGGATGTATAAATTAAATCATATTTAGGCGTTAACAGATGGTCATCATCAATATTGTGTTGATAGGCTGCCATATTAGCTACTTTATTCTGTTGAATTTTTGATTTTAAGTTTTCGATCATACCTTGGGATGTATCAATACAGGTTATATCTTTTAGCTTGTCATAAAGTTGAAAGCTAATAAGACCCGTTCCGCAACCAAATTCTAGGGCACTATACGACTTTTTAAGCTTAACCGTATGAGCAATCTGCTCTGCAATGATCTTTGCCCTTTTTATTCTCTTTTCAGTATCCCAGCTTATAGACTGCATATTAAAATCCATCTTTCCCCTCCACTTTAATGATTTTTTTTTTACTACTGGTATTTGGTTTCAAAAATCTGTCTCTGTCAAATCAATAGCAAATTGCTCCTTTCTTTCATTCATTTAGAAGTTAGGATCACTCTTGTCGATTTACTTTTTATATACTGTATTTCCTACTTTATATGGATATCGCAAAAATCCTCCTAGCCATTGAACCTTGAGAACGTCTTACAAGTCTTAAAAGCCAACAAACTTAAACCTCATCGACAGCCTAAAAACCCTACATTAAGGCGCAAGTATGCCCATTGACATACTTGCGCCTTAATGTAGGGTTAATTTGCATTCAGGTTTAAGAAAATACCGATCTTATGTTTAATCACTGTACTTACTACATCATTACATGGCAGAATATTATTTCTCAAGGATGCATCTTCTTTGGTCTGCCCAAACATTCTTTTTGCTTCTTTGGTCCACCCAACAAGAAGCTCCGTACCGACATTGAATTTTCGTACACCGTAATTTGTACATTGACGAATATCTTCTTCTTTCACACCCGTACCGCCATGAATAACAAGGGGTACATCAATTGTTTCATTTATTTTCTTTAGCAAGGGTAAGTTCAATTCGGTTTTCGATTTATATTGACCATGATTGGTTCCGATTGCCACAGCTAGGGCATCAACACCTGTTGCTTCAACAAATTGTTTTGCCGCCTCAGGATCGGTAAAAACTTTTTCATTTTCTTTCACAAAAACCCCTTCTTCAGTTCCGCCAATCGTCCCCAATTCTCCTTCCACCGATACCCCTCTAGCATGGGCATAATTTACAACTTCCTGTGTTCTGAGAATATTCTCTTTAAATGGTAACGATGATCCATCATACATAACGGATGTATAGCCTGCTTCAATTGCATCTCTAATATCCTGAAAATCTTTTGCATGATCCAGATGAAGAACAACATCTACACTTTCATGCTCTGCCATATATTTGCATACACTGGCAATCACTCCATAACCAATATATTTGGCTGTTCCCGCACTTGTTTGAATTATAATGGGCGATCCCATTTCCTTTGCTGCCATGATCATGGATGGCAGCATTTCTAAATTATGCATATTAAAAGAGCCTACTGTAAAATTGAGTTTTTCGGCTTTTTCTGTAACCTTTCTTAATGTAGTATACATAAATTTAATACCTCCGCATTTTACACTGATTTATAAGCCACGAATTTCATCTTTCGTCATTTTTAGCAACATATCCATTTTATTTAAATAGTGCTGGAGCTTTTCATCATCTTTAGCCCATGCAGCTTCTTTTCGCTTAATGTTATAAAGCTTTACTAAGTTCGTATATGCTTTTCCCAATGTACGATTTTCTTCAATACTTTTTTCATAATATTGTATTGCCTGATCCGTTTCCTGGAGCTGAAAAAATATGTCACCGAGTGTATTTAGGCTTTTAATTCTATCTTCTGCTGATGAAATTAAAAGGTTTTCTTCCAACTCTTTTATTTGCTTATACAGCTCATTTTTTTGTTCTTCATTGATCACTGGCTCTTTAATCTCTGATTCATTATCTTTTTTACCTTTCTTTTTTGTCAAAAAAGAAAACACTATCGTTTTGCCCCCTTCTGTCTTTAGAATAATCCCATAAGAGGAGTAATAATCCATGCATACAGCAAGGCCGCGGCAACCGTATCAACGTCGGTAGCTGTTGCATTAACAAATCCCAACGAGTTCAATATTGTTATCAGCAAAGCCGGCAGCAATGTAATAAATATGCCATGAGCGATACCACCAATGATTGCTCCACGCTTACCACCAGCAACATTACCAAAAATTCCAGCCGTACCACCAGCAAAAAAGTTAGTTAACATTCCAGGCAAGATCATTGCAAGTCCAAAGCTAGGTAAAGCAAACATGGCTATCACTGTACCGATTGTCGTCGTTATAAAACCAACAATCACTGCATTTGGTGAATAAGCAAAAAGCACAGGGCAATCTAAAGCAGGAATGGCATCTGGAACAAGTTTCATCGCTATGCCCCTAAATGCAGGAACGATTTCAGCTAAGATTAAACGAACTCCTGAAAGCAGTACATAAACACCTACAACAAATTGAATGGCCTGTAAAAATGCATGAACAAGATAATTCGCATTGCCTGAAAACTGAGCACCAAATTCAGGCCCTGCAAAAAATGCGGTAACTAAATATAAGGGAACCATTACAACCATTACAGAGAGATATGTATCTTGTAGAAACTCAAAGCTTTTCGGTAATTTCACATCTTCTACTGATTTTGAAGGATCACCAACCAATTTTGCAACCCATGCTTCAAATAAATACCCAATTGTACAAAAATGCCCTAATGCAATATCATTACTGCCTGTAATTTTTCTAACAAAGGGTTGTGCAATGGCTGGCATAGCTACTGCAAAGATCCCACCAATTACCCCACCGACTATAATTAACGTCAAGCCTCTAAATCCTGCAAAGTATCCAAAGGCGGTGCACATCGTAGACATCCATAAAATTGCCTGACCTGTCAGAAAGATATATTTCCATTTTGTAAATCGTGCAATGACTATGTTCACAATAAAAATTGCCAAGAATGTAAATGCGATTTGACTGCCCAGGCCAAGTTCATTCATTGCTTGTCCGTTGATTGCTTCAATCGACGGAATAATCCCCTGCATTCCAAAACCCTGAGTAAATATTTTGCCAAAGTAAATTAAACTGCCTACGATAATCGAAGAGCCTGCAGATAATACTTGAAAGCCTAAGAGTGTCTTAAATGTACCTGAAATAATCTGTCCAAAAGATTTTTTCTGTAAAACCAACCCAAGTAATGCGATTAATGCAATGGTGATGGATGCTTGTGTCAAAATATTTTCAATAATAAAATTGATGATTGACATAATTCATCTCTCCTCTCTTTTTATAAAGAAGACTTGATTCAGATGGAGTTTTAACTCCACCTGAATCTTAGTCGCACTTATCCTTAGGACTTAGCCGCTCTTAAACTCCCACTTGTAGAAGATAGGAGTCTTAGAGCGGTTTAGTCATCGGATAAAAGACCTTTTTCTTTTAATATTGGGGATAATTTTTCCTCGATTTCTGCTTTACTTACAATATTTTTTAAATAGATAATTCTGGTTTTTACTTCATCAATACTAAATTTTTCAAATTGTGTCTTAAAATTCATCGCTGTAAGAATGATATCCGGGTGCATAGAAGCTGCCGAAGAAATATCACAATGATCCAAATTTGCCTCTACACCCAATTTCTGCAATACATCTTCGACACTCATTTGACAAGCAAAACTACTCCCAAGGCCAGCCCCACACACCATTAAAATATTGATTTTATTTGCCATGATGATCACCCCTTTTCTATATAATTTTTAATTGCTCAGCCAAAATACAATTATTTTGATCCAACTCTTTTTTCATACTCGATATCTCCTCTAAAGGTATACATGTCACCTTATTATCCTTGAATCCTATCATCTGCCCTGTAATCTTATTGCGTAACGATTCCCCTGCATGATACCCCATAAGCAATGCCTTTTCGATATCAGCAATCGCAGGATCACCCGACCTTTGACAATAGCCAAGAATGGTATGCCGAACACGTTCTTTCGTTATCTTCGTAATCTGTTCCCCCACTTCAAAGGAGGCACCTTGATCCCCTAAATGGTATGCTTTGCTCAAGAAACTTGCTTCACAGCATAAGATAATGCATTGCTGCTTTTCTTCCAGAACTTCTTTGATCCGATTGGTAATTCTCTGAAGATCAAATTTTCTTTCTGGAATAATCGCAATATCCGCACCACAGTATAATGCTGCTGCCAACGTTAATTGCCCGGAATCACCACCAAATGTTTCAATCATGAACACACGTCCTGCCATGTTGTGACCTGTTTGATGTATCCTTTGTACACAAGTCCGTATCGATTCTAATGCTGTATAATATCCTACTGTATATTCGCTTCCATAAATGTTGTTATCAATGGTCATAGGAATCAGTAATGTATCCAGACCTATTTCGGATAAAAGATAAGCTGCTTTCCCTGACCCATCCCCACCACATACAACCAATGAATCAATTTTATGTTCCGTAAGTTTCTTAAGAATCGCCTTCCTGCCAGCTTCCGTTAACGGTGCTTTAGAACGCGCTGTCCTTACCATCGATTCTCCATTTAAAATGGCTCGGCTTGTCATTGAATTTGTCAAGTGAATCGGTTCATTGTGAATAATTCCATCATATCCACCTTGAAATCCAAAAACGTCTATATTCTGATGAACAAGGAGTCCATGGAATACCGCATTTATACCACTTGCATCACCGCCGCTAGTAATAATCCCAATGCGTTTATCTGTCATTTCTTACTCCTCCTTATGCATAAATAAAAATTTCTTGAAATTTTCCAAATCTTTTTGTGACAGCAACTGATCAATTTTCCATTCTTGATTAATGGTGTTTACAATCGATTTCATTATATTTAAATGAGAGAAATTATCTACAGCAGCCAAACAGAAAATAATTTTCACAGGATCATTATCTTCATGTCCAAAGCATATAGGATTCGCTAAGGTCATTATGCTTAACCCCAGCTTATTGACACCATCTTCGGGTCTTGCATGGGCGAGCGCAACTCCTTTTCCTACAACAATATATGGGCCATAGGTTTTTACAGCATGAATCATTGCTGTAATATATTCTTCTTTTATGTAATGCTCTTCCAGCAATGGCTGTGCAACAAGTTTAATTGCATCTTCCCAATTTTCTGCCTCTTTATTTAACAGAATCTGCCTGTCTTTCAGGATCTCACTTATCATCGGTTGGACTCCCCTCTTATTAATAATAATTTTATTCTTTTCAAATAGTTGCTCTAAATCATCAATAAAGTTTTTCATATTGATTTTTGCACTATTTCTTTCCACAGCTTCACATATTTCTTTAAAGAATTTGGTTGTATTCAATGTACTTTTTTTAGATTTCTTGATTTCAGAATTCTCTATTAGAAAACGCTGAATCTTTTTCCTATCATAATCACGCAGTAATGGATCAATTTTCAAGGAAGGCATGTCAGCAACATCAGCCTCAATTGTTTTTAATGCAAAATCAGCATCTAATCGCTTAATAGCGTCCAAATTATAACTGTTTAATACACCAATAACATCAAAATCATAGTATTTTTTCAAATTTTCTGATAACAAAATTCCTGTTCCAACTCCATGTCCACAAATGACAACTACACGATATTTCGCTAAATTATTTTCTTCTAATTTTTCTTCAGAGGCACTAAAATGAACTGTTATATAGGCTATCTCATCATTTGAAATATGGCATTTACAATACGTTTCTACTATCTGTATTGCTTCTTTCGTTGCATGAAATGTCGGAGAATATTCTTCCATGATCATACTTTTGAGGGGATTGAATAGAGTTACACCATTTTTTATGCGTCTAAGCAACGATTCAATATGATTAAATAATCGCTCAAAGATCTCCTTATCTTCAGAAAAAGGTATGGATGTTAAAATTTCCATCTTCTCAATAAAACGAATGGTTAGCATTTGTGCCCCGCCCCAAGCTTGTGTCAAGGAAGGCCGTGTACCTAAATTGAAACTATCAATAATGTAGCAAAGAAAATACATTTCGCCTGCATCCATTTCAATTGGGCTCTTCTTTTTAAGTTGCGAAACAAATGCCAGTACAATCTTGTACGAGTGCAATTTTTTATATGACAAGAAAAATTCTTCTTTTATCTCATGTTTTTGTGTAAGTCGTTTATGCCAAATCGATAACATAATGGAAAGTTGGCGGCAACCTAATTCGTCCAAAGTGATCTCTCTAAATTGGCCCATCGTTCTTAAGGTTGAATACATCCATAAAAGCATCTTTGGGTCTAAATAATCAGAAATAATCATTTCCTTACTATTCATTATCTGCTTATTCAAGCAACTGTCTATCATGATTCCTACATCAATATACTCGTTAATGAAATTATTGATAAATATCCGGATTGACCATTCCTCTCCCAGCAAAACAAAGCCTTTTTTTGCTTCACTTTTAATGGTTACATCATTGCTTGCTACGATCTTGCGAATTTTTTTCATATCAGAATCAATCGTACTTTTGCTTACAACTAATTCATCCGCTAGATTTTTCCCCAATATTGGCTTGTTTTCATTCAATATTGAAAAAAGAATGATCATTAATCTTTCTTCATTGGTGTAATATACTATACTTTTAGGTTGGGCCTCGACGTATTGATGAAATACCTTTTTTTGCGGATCATTTAGCGTTAATTTCAAGCCAAATTTTCTGCTTTGTTCAATTTGAGGTAAATGTAAGATTTGTAACAATCCATTCGCTTTTTCCACTTCATAACGAATCATTCTTTCTGTTTTTTGAAAAACAGCAGTCAATTCTGTAAATGAGATATATTCAGTTTTCGTTAACAAAAATTCTAATAGATTTATATCTCTACTAATCATCTTTCCACCTCATACTCAGTATAAAAGTAACGATATGCAAAAAAAAGTAGAACTTTTTTCAATTTTTTTTTGGAAATTCCTGCACTATATATAAAACTAGAAATGAAAATGCACATATTACTCTCCATTGACTTCTTCTATAATAAAAATAAAATCCTGCTAAATTGAAATGCTCAACTAGCAGGATTTACATCAAATTTATATTTTTAAAAAAGGAATTTTTACTCTTTTATGGTACAATTATACTGTAAATAATTGTATTATTAGGAGATCTTATGGATTTTTTTCACATTATGATAATTGGCGCAATAACAGGAACACTTTCAATGATACTGATTTATATTTATTTGTATTTTATGTATCGCGAACGCTACATTGCAATTTGGACAGTTGCTTGGTTTATTCTTTTACTAAGAAATATCTTTTTTGACTCTGGAATATTTGATTGGAAAGACTCTATCTTCCCCTTTATGATCTATCAACTATTGTTTATTGGCTGTAGTTTAATATTTGTATGGGGTACCTCTATCTTTGTCGGTCGAACTTTCAAAAAATGGTGGATGTACGGAGCCGCTAGCGCTTCACTATTAAGTATTTTATTTTTTTTATTGGAATTTCCTATCCTCTATAAATTAATACCGCCTACTTGGTTTGCAGGCATAGTGTTAGCATGGATAGCCATAGCTTTCATCCGTTATGTGGACTTAATCGGGGTCGGTAAAATCATAATTGGCATTGCCTTCGCCTTATGGAGCATTCTCACTATAATTATGCCATTTTTCTTTGAAACCTTTCCATATTTGATCGCTATCACCGGCGGTATTTTAAGGCTACTTATTACCATTAGTACTGTAATGTTTTTTTTAGAAAGAAGTAGCAGAAATTTAATTCATAAAGAAGCTCGGTACCGCTTCTTGATGGATAACGCCATTGATGTCATTTATTATTATCGTCTACTGCCAACCACAAAGCTTGATTACATCAGTCCAGCCATTTTTGCCATTACGGGCTATACTTCTGAAGAATATTATGCAGACGAAAAATTAGTTTTCAATTTGATATATCCCGATGACCGTCACGTTTTCGATAATTTTATTAATAATCCTTCCCAGGCTAATAAGCTATCTATCACATTACGCCTAGTCCGAAAAGATAAAAATATAGTGTGGATAGAACAAAAATGCATGTTAATTTATGATAAAATGGATAATCTCGTAGCATTAGAAGGTGTTATTCGAGATATTACCGATCGAAAATTAGAACAAGCCGCCGCATTAAATATGGTAGGAAATATGGCTGTTACGGTAGCTCATGAAATTAGGAATCCACTGACTACCATACGAGGATATCTACAACTTTTGGAAAAGAAGAACAAATATCAAAGTGACAAAGATACGTTTGATTTAATGATTGAAGAAATAGATAAAGCCAATACCATTATTCGAGAATATCTTGCTCTATCAGGAGAAAAACTAGCCCATTTAGAGCTATGCTCTTTAAATTCTGTTATTGAGTCAGTATTTCCTTTACTAAAAGCGGATGCCTCCTCAAAGGTATCCATAGCTCTTGATCTGACTGACATACCAAATTTATTATTGGATAAAAACGAAATCCGTCAGCTGCTACTAAATCTAGTGCTAAATAGTATCGAAGCGATGCCCTTGGGAGGTAAACTATTTATAAAAACATTTCAAGAAAATAATACTGTTAATCTATCTATCATTGATCAAGGCCCTGGAATACCCCCATATATACTTAATAAATTGGGAACACCTTTCATTACTACTAAAGACACTGGCACTGGCTTAGGTCTTCCAATATGTTACCAAATTGCACATAGGCATGATGCTTCAATTGATATCAAAACAAGTGAGCAAGGAACTTCCTTTTCGATCTATTTTAAAATTCCTGACATCTAGAATAAAACCTCTTTCTGGAGAGTAAATCTCTCCTGGAAAGAGGTTTTATTTGGTGTCCCCATATATTAAACATTAATTATTTTTTTACTACTGGTATCCATACTTCGCATTTATAATCCTGTGCTGATGGATCTCCAGGGAAATATACTTCAATTTCAGGTGCATCCCCATGTTTAAAGTCTGTTGCAGGCAACCATTCCTGGAAGATTCTTTGCCACACAGTTTGTATTGCATGTGGCATGGGTCCTACTGATGTAAATACAGCCCAATTACTCGCTGGGATTTCTCTGGTTTCAAAACCAGTATCTTTCAAATCATTCACATCTTCTATTGCAATCATGTAAGAAAATTGCTTTTTGTCATGCTCAAAATCCATACATATGCCCAATATATGTTGTCTGCTATCGATTGAACAAATTTTTTCACAAGTTCCATCGAAATTACATGTATTCCACAATTCAGGAATTTGTTGTAGTTCTTGTCCCTCTTTTGTTGATACTTTGAATGCTTTGCCAATAACCTTAAATGCTTCTTTTAGGACAATACGATGATTCATATTTTGCTCTCCCTTACTATCATTTTTCACTGAAAACAATATAAATTTTTGGTATTATGTTTCCTCTCCACTGTGCCTTTATATCTAATCATTCTCTTATCTTTCCTACAAGTTTTAAAGGATTCAGCCAAAATCCAGCAATACATGTTTTACCATCTTCTTGGGTAAAGACACTTCTAATCAATACAGGTTCTTGCCCTTGAGAAAACGTACCTTTATAAGAAACCGTAATGTAGTTTTCTCTAATTTCAATACTCATAAATTCCTTGGAAAGATAAGTACCATATGTACCTTTAATCGTGGCATCAATTTCTCTAAATTTAGACTCTGCAACAGCTGCTTTCATTTGTGGACTAAAATTCCTACTATATTGATTATAATTACCTTCATTAAGCATTAAAAGCATATTTTCGGTAGCTGGATCGGCAATTTTCCGTATTTCCTCACCATAGCTCCATATTGCCTTACTTTCTCTGTTTTGTTTTGCCGCAAAGCAAGGAGTCGCCACACACACTAGTATAATCAATACAAATAAACATATCCTTTTCACAATTGCAATTTCACCCCTTTCCCTCGTTCATATGTTAAGATTGCTTCAGTAGGTTCACTTTTTATATACTATATTCTTTTATATAGGCATACCAAAGTCCTGCCATTGACTATTGCACATCAAAAGTAATAGCCATTTCATAACGCATCAATATTTACAGCATATTCGATTTTATTGGCAACCTCCTTGGCGAGAGCACTACCAAAAAGAATTTTAAGAATATAAAAGCCGAGTTCTAAGCCTGAGGTCACTCCTGCAGACGTAATTATGTTACCATCACGTACAACTTTGGCTTTTTCTACAGTAATTGTATTATAAGCTTGTAATTCTGCAAATGCAGAGTGATAAGTAGTCGCTTTTTTACCATCAAGCAATCCCATCTCCGCTAAAATAAATGCACCTGTGCAAACTGATGCAATATATTGAATCTGTTTTGACTGATGCAGGATAAATTTTTGAATCTCAGGATTATACATAGCTTCCAGACGCCCTTTACCACCAGGTACAACTAGAATATCTAAATTCGGACAAGTAGCAAATGAATGGTCGGGAAAAATCTTCATTCCATTATAGGCTTGTATTCGTTCCAACTTTTCAGCAATAAGAAATACCTGAGAGCTATCTTCCTTAATTTTATTGATATAACTTAATACCTCAAATGGCGCTACAAAATCCATCTCCTCTACTTGAGGGAAAATAAGAATACCGATTTTAATCATATATAATGCTCCTCCAGTCTTTCTTTGCTTATCCTTGCTCCACCATTAAAAAACAAAATTAACTTCACCTAAGCGCTCTGTTATCTCACTAATGATCTTTTTCTCTTCCTCTTCATTCTTTGCTTCAAAAGTAACGGAAAGTCGAATATATGCTCCTGCGTCATCCCATGGAACTGTCGAAATTAGTTTTTCCCGAATTAAAAAATCCGAAAAATCCGCTGCTGATACAAAACATCTTCCATCTTTAGTACGTTGGGGAATGGCAACATACAGGTAAAATGATGCTTTAGGCTTGCTGACTGAAAAACCAATACGTTTTAATGCATTTACTAATAATGTATGTCGGCGGGAATATTTCAAAGCTGTCTTTTCCGTTATTTCAGGATGCTGCAAACAATAAACACCTGCCTTTTGGATTGCAGCGAACTGACCGGAGTCATTATCATCTTTAATCGTTGCAAAACCTTTAATTACGAGTGGATTGCCACATACAAAAGCCAGTCGCCATCCAGTCATATTGAACGCCTTGGATAAGGAATGAATTTCAATTCCCACATCTTTAGCGCCTTCCACAGACAAAAAGCTAAGCGGGCGCTCTCCTTCAAAAGTAAGTGCTGCATAGGCAGCATCAGATACAACAATAATCTTGTTTGCTTTAGCAAACTGTACGACTTTTTCAAAGAACTCTTTAGTCGCTGTAGCTCCGGTTGGATTGTTCGGATAGTTAATATAGAGCAATTTCGCTCTATGGCGTTGTTCTAAGGTCAAGGAATCTAAATCAGGCAAATAATTGTTTTCAGCTAAGAGTGGTAAATTGACCACCTCTCCCCCTAAGCCTTTCGTCATCGTTCCCATAACAGGATATCCAGGCACCGTCATAATCGTAATATCACCAGGATTAATAAAAGCTAGCGGCAAAAGTGCCAAAATCGATTTGGAACCAATTCCATGATTTACTTCATTAGCTGAATTAAGACCATGCACTTGATAAACATTCTCCATATACTGAACAGCAGCATCCTTAAATTCTTGGATGCCATTATCAGTATACCCTCTATTTTCTCTCAACTTCGCTTGATTGTATAGGATTTCTACAACGTCATCCTCTGCCATCCAATCTGGTTCACCCACTCCGAGATCAATCAATCTCACATTAGGATTGTTTTTACACGCCTCTCTTTTGGCTCGTTTTATTTTTTCAAATTTGTATAGGACTGCATCGTTGCCGAAATTATTTCCACCGATTCGCTCCGCGAATAATTGCTGAATAAAATTTTCCATCATACTCAATCCCTTCCTTTTATACAATTGATTGACTCCTGTCATTTACTTATTTCCTACAGATGCCTACTGTTTGTATTATACAAATATCCTACCAAACCTCTCTAATGCATTCCTTTGACTATTAATACTTGGCTTTTTCTAAAGCGGTTACAAGCAATTCTACCGCCCCCATGACTTCGCGAACATGACCACGCGGCAGGTTCGATATGATATCTTTATAATAATTTTCAATGCTTTTCTGCAGTTGCAGCGCAATCTCTTTACCTTTCTCCGTAAGAACTGCCTCTACAACTCGTTTATCAGATACCCCTCTTTTACGAAGGATAAGATCATCCCGAACTAAATTGTTCATAATTCTAGTAATTGTACTAATTTCAAGGTGCATTTTTTTACTAATTTCATTAATAGAAAGGCTCTGGTGTTTATATATTTCTAGTAATATATAACACTGAGAGCTGGTAAAACCAAATATTTTAATCTGTTCTCTCTCCAAAATTTGAAACGTTCGTACTGTCTTTTGCAGCAACTCACCAATGTCTTCTACACAACGATTGTATTTTTCTTCTTCACTAACTATATCTTTTCACTCCCATCGTCTTATAGTTATTTGTATCATACAAATAACTATTTGTCAATTCCAGGATATACTGTTTACAGGCTGGAATTATCGTTATTTTTAAAACTTCATTTTTAAATAGTTCTACTTTTTTACGTTTTAGAATCGTTAGTTTTAAAGAAGTGCCACTCTATTCCGATAGGGTGGCACTTCTTGCTTCTACTAGAATTCTTATAGTTAAGATAATTTGCCTCCTGCTTCCGCCTTAGACATTATCAATATCCAGCACTTTCTCCTACAACGACTACCGTTATATCTGTCACCATCGGTTTTTTTCTCATTACCGAGTATACTCTGCAAATTCTAGTTTTAGCTTGACAGTTCATACAGGAGCCTGTTCTCGTACAGGGATTTGGCATGTCAAGCCTTTTATTATTCATGGGTGCAGCGATACTTTCTAATCTTTCAAAAGCAGCTTTTTCATCTCTGCATATTTTATCTGTGCTAACGACTATCACTACTTTTTTAGGACCAAAAGTCATTGCACTTACCCGATTTCCCATTCCGTCTATATTGACTAGCAAACCATCTAAGGTAATTGCATTGCTACTGCATAAAAATAAGTCACTTACCAATTCTTCTCGTGCAGTAGCGATCCTCTCTTCCATAGTCAGACCTGCTGCACCATGATCAATCACCTTTCCGCCAGCAGCCTTCACTTGATCTTGAATTGCCATGCTGTCGATTGTCATTGATCCACCAAACCCTACTGTAGTTCCCGGTTTTACATGCTCCATAATAAAAGCCGCTGCCTCTTTTGTCGTCGCAAAATATACGGCGTCGAATTCATTTTTGGTTAAAGCATCCACCGCCTTATTCCCGATTGTTTCGTTATGCCAATTTTTCACTGCCAATTCCGATTCCCCCTAAAATTAGTTTATTGCTGAGTGATTTTATTTTCTCTTTAAATATACTCTTACATTTATAATAATAGATACTAAAGTTTAAATCAGCAAGTAGGCACTTAATTGTTTTATAGTATCCAATTTTATACCAAAGTATCATTCCTAATATATTCCACAATGGTACATATTTCTCCTTAATCGGTTGCAATTTTTACTTCCCACCACGTTGTGTAAAACTGCTATGAAAGCGAAAAAAGCTTTACGAAAACCTCGTAAAGCTAAGAATAGACCGAACGTAAAACAAATATATCGTTTTTTCAAGTGAAACACCATCCTTTCATTCTTGTACTAGGTACAAATCGTATTTCTTCGCACAAACAATGTCAATATCAAACCAATAACAGACAGAATCAGAAAAACCATGAAATTCTGCTGGGTTCCAAAGGCAATCGACTGAGCGATACCATCTGTCGTCATATTGGAAAACTCTTGGGAGTATTTTACACTGTTCATCGTTAAAATACTTGAGGCAAGTGCGGTTCCCACTGCGCCGGCCACTTGCTGCAATGTACCTATAATGGCAGCTCCATCTGCATAGTATTGCTGGGGAAGCTGATTGAGACTATTGGTTTGCGCCGGCATTGCCAGCATAGAAGCGCCAAGCATGAAAACGGTATAGATAATGGTTAATTCGACGAAGCTAATCGACACAAGTGAAAAAAGAAGCAGGGTAATACTAAGCAGCAAAAACCCTGTAGTAAGTAAAAGCCTAGGACCATGTGTATCGTAAAACTTGCCGGTAACCGGAGACATGATTCCATTTACGACCGCACCGGGCAACATTGCCAAAGCTGCTGCGATGCTGGAATATCCTAATGTTTTTTGTATATACAATGGCAGCACAAAGCCTGCCGCTAAGACACTCATCATACTGATCATGACAATACATGCACCTATGGTAAACATGGAATTGGAAAATACACGCACCTGAATCAACGGCTTAGCCAATCGTAGCTGCCTATACGCAAATGCAGCCAGACTAAACCCTCCCATCATAATATAGCCAAATACGGCAGGACTGCTCCAGCCTAAGTCAGCGGATATACTCACTCCATAGACAATACCCACAAAAGCAATGGTGGACAAAAGAACAGATAGAAAATCAACCGCTATTCTTTCTTTCGAATGAATGTCAGGAATATAGTTGCTGCCCATCATAAAGGAGACCACAAGTATTGGCAGCATACTGATAAAAATCCAATGCCAGTTTATCCATTCAATAACGAACCCGCCAAAAGTAGGACCCAATGCAGGTGCAAAACTAGTGACAAGCCCAACGATTCCCATACATTTGCCTCGCTTAGCAATCGGAATTTTTTCTAAAATGATGTTCATCATTAATGGGAAAGAAATACTGGTTCCTATTGCCTGAACAATTCTTCCGAGGAACAGCATTTCAAAATTCAGTGTAAAGGCGCAAAGAAGTGTTCCAAAGGTAAAAATGGTGACTGCTGCCTGAAATAGTGCTTTTGTCCGAAAATGCTTCACAAATAGTGGAGAAAGCGGCAGCAGGATGGATAACGTTAGCAGATACCCCGTGGTTAGCCATTGAATGACAACTGCTGATATGCCAAATTCATTCATTAACAAAGCATAGGCAATATTTAATGCTGTTTCTGAGAGAATGCCAATAAAAGTAACAATCGCAATGGATACAACAGCGATCATTGTATTACGTTCAGACACATGAGATTGTGTTGGCATCTCAATATCTTTACTTTTACAATTCATCATTTTTTCTAGATACCTCTTTCATAGACTGATAGATGAATTCTACAGTCTCTATCATTGACAGATATTTTCCTTGCTCCATTTCTGAAAAATATTCCGCCAGCTTTGCATGATAATCTAAAACATACTTTTGTACACATTCTTTACCAAAGGAGGTAGGTTCCACCAGTACAATTCTTTTATCATCATCAGCCACTGTTTTTTTCACCGTTCCTATATCAACCAATTCGTTTATCAGCTTTGTAATGCTAGGCTTGGTAATCTGCATAGCTGTACTTACATCGGTGACCCGAACGCTCCCGTTTTGATTGTACTTTCTGTAAATCACATCAAGTACACGAATATGACTAGGTTTCATATCCTTAGGTAGTTCTGGCATACACTCTAATGCTTTTTTCGCAAGCCACAACGCCTCTAATATTGGAATGACCATATCATCCTTAGCCATGCTATCCCTCTTTTCCTAAAACTATAAATAGTTACTTATAGTAATTATTATATATAACTAAAGGCAATTTATCAAGTACTTATTGCGATATCGGGCCTTTGTGGTTCATACATCTTATTATTTTTCTTCAAAAAAATAAGCAACCTCCCATCCAGTACAGGACAGAAAGTTACCTTTTAAAATGCGAGCCTGACCGCTTCGACGCATTAGTCATACTCCAAACTGCCAATGCATCTATTAACTTACGAATTAATAAAGGCTTGAGTCTATTCCGGTGAATTAGAATGGGAAACAACCGTTTTCTTCTGAATGAACAGTGCTATGATGCCACCAAGGTTATCTTCACAATAAGACTTTCATTAAGGGTGAAGGCATCTGTATAACATCCACTAGTAATTATTTAAAGCCCCGTCTTATAAAATTTTGTATCCACTTTCATAATCGGAAATGCATCTGGCAATACCTCTTTTGCTACTTGAACAAAATTATTTTTTTCATAAAAACGATGTGCAGCTACGAATTTCTCGGTGGTTCCCAGGTATATTTCACGTATGTTATGCTCACTAGCCCATGACGTTAACTGTAATAGCAGCAGCTTGGCTATGTTATGCCCTTTTCCTCGATAATCAGCTTTCACAAACATTTTTCTTAATGCACCTTGCTGATTTCCAATATCAATCAGCGCAATCGTTCCTACAATCTGTTGATCATAAATAGCAATCCAAAAATTCCCCCGTCCAGATTGGTAGAAGTTAGGTATGTCACTTAAATCCGGCTGATCTTCTTTGCTGATCGGAATGTTAAACTCACTTCGCTGAATGGTAAGAATTAAATCAATGACTTCGTCTTGATATTCTTTAGAAAATTTCTGTACAATAACTTTTTCCATATATTCACCTCTCTATAGAATGACCTCTTTACAGTTTAAATTCCCGTACTTCTTATCACGAATCGACTGAATACAGTCAGCATGCTCACTTTTCTCAAAGAATTCGATATTTGCAAAGTTCATTTAAGTGGTTGATATTTCAACTACTTAAATTTTAATGCCAACTAGTTGAAATGTCAACTAGTTGGCATTAAAATAATTTTTAGGCTTCTTCCCTTTTCTCATCTTAATCGCGGCACCTGCGATACTTAAAATGCTTATACATCAATGCTATAGACAGTAACAATGTCATCATTTCAGCAATGGGCACTGTAAGCCAAATGCCCTTAATACCAAGTAAAATCGGTAATATAATAATTCCTACGCCAATCCATAGAATGCCTTTACTCAAAGCAATTAAGGCAGAGCTTTTGGGCTTAGAAATCGCAGTAAAGTAACCTGATGCAACGATATTGAAACCATTTACGAGAAATGCAAATGCATACAGTCGCGCACCATATACAGCAAAATTAAGAATATGTTCACTGTTAACATCTAAGAATATGGCAATAATATCTCTAGCAAAGATGGAAATCACAGCAAAAAATCCTACACCAATCGTTAATGCCGACAAGGCGGCAAGCTTCACTGTCTTTTTTACCCGCTCCATTTCACCGCTGCCATAATTATAACTAATGATCGCGCCGACACCGTCTGATAATCCGATCAGTACATTATTGCCAATAAAGGACAGATAACTAATGGCTGTAAAGGCGGCTACACCGACCTCGCCGACATAGCGCATAAGCGTAATATTAAATAGAAAGGTGGTAACACCAGTTCCAATCTCCGATAGCCCTTCGGCTGACCCATTATAAATGATCGTAGCGGCTGATGTTTTCTTAAAGCTGCCTTTGCACAGCTTCAATGTAGTTCTTCCCGTTATAAAGGGAAATATCGCTAATAAAAATGCGATACTATAGCCTAGTCCTGTCGCAAAAGCGGCGCCTTTAATTCCTAAGGCCAGCTGTACAATGAATAAATAATTAAACAGCATATGGCTTGTAACAGAAATAACTAAAATCACCATTGCATATATGGGTTTTCCCATGACTTTTAATACATAATCCAAAACAAACATAACCCCGAAAAAAGGCAGAAATAAACCGATATAACTAATATAGGTTGTTACCATAGGCATTAATTGCTCATTTGCCCCCAAGAAACCGGCGATCTGTTTTGTAGCTCCAATAGCCATTATGGATAACAAGAGTGACACCCCCACGATTAAAATAAGCGCTGTTTTGAAGGTATCATTCGCCTCTTTTATGTTGCCCTGTCCTAACATTTGACCAATATGACTCTGCGTCCCAATCCCGATTATCACACCAACGGCAAGCATCAAACTCGAAAATGGCATAGCAATATTTACACTTGCTAACGCATTGGCCCCAATATAATTACCGACGAAGAAACCATCCACAATTGTATTGAGCCCTAAAAATAGCATCCCCGAAATCGTAGGAATACTGTATTTTAGAAATAATGTAGTAATTTTTTCTTTTCCTAATATGCTTTCACCCATATTATCACCCCTTATAAGAGGATAAACCTTAGAGTTACTCCAATGTCAAGAATTATCGATTGTTCTGACGCTTCACTTCTTCAACAATCGTCTTAACTCCCTCATCGATTTGCTCCAGCTGCGCCCGTGAAATGCTGATCCGTAAAAACTTCTCCTGCTTCAAGTAATCAGACAAATAAAATCCGTTTCCAGGAACGACGCGAACATTCCTGGCCGCAAGCCGCTTCATAAGACCAACTATATTCACTTTTTCCGGCAGTTTAAACTGCATATAGACGCCAGAACTGCCCTTCGACACTTCTAGCAATTCGTCCTTAATATTATACCGTTCTACTGCGTCATTCAATGCATGAATTCGCGCTGTATACAAGCTGCCTATTTTGTGTTTATGATGCTCGTACATGCCATTTTTGATATATACTTCAAGCGCCGCCTGAGACAAAAGTGAGGTATCCTCGTATCTTTTGTAAGCAAGGAAGGTTTTTAGCAGCCCTTCCGGCAAAACGACCACTCCCAGCCTCAATCCTGGAAAAATGATTTTTGAGAAGCTTTTCAGGTAAACAACATGAGAGGTCTGGTCGCAGGCGAAAATCGGCTCAAAATCTTGTTTTGCTCCCAAATCCGCCATATAATCGTCTTCCACAACATACACATCATATTGATCAGCCAACTTGACAATCGCCTTTCTTTCCTCCCTAGTATAAGAGGTACCCAAGGGATTGTGGTATCGCGGCATGGTGTAAAAAAATTTAATCTTGCCATTTTTGAATTTTTCCTCTAATTCTTGCAAATCAATCCCCTGTGCCCTACGAGTAATCCCGCAAACCTGTATTCCTTCCGCTTCCAAAAAACGTAAATAAAGATCGTAGCTGGGTTGTTCAACTAAAACCACCATTTTCTCGTTGGGAAACGGCATCTTCGCCAAAATTTCCAATGCCTGCTGGACACCAGAAGTAACAATGATCTGTTCCTTTTTTGCAAACACTTGGGCATTAGCCAAATGAGATACAATCGTTTGCCGCAATGTCTCCAGCCCTTGAGAATCACCATAGGTAAACAAGTGATACTTGTATTTGTCGATCGCTTTATTCAAGCAATGCTGGAAATCCAAATACGGGAATACATTTAAATCCGGCGAGGCTGAAGCAAAATCGATGGCTCCTCCCTTGGTACTATTATGTAAATCTCCAGGCTTAGCAACAACGTAAAAGCCACTTTGTGGAATTGAATAAATAGCATGACGCTTTTCCAGCTCTACATATGTCCGCATAATTGTGCTGATACTACACCTATACAACTCTGCAGCGCTGCGAAGAGATGGCAGCCTTTGACCAGAACGATACTGCCCTCCTCTGATTTTATCCTCGATATCGGATAGGATTGAAAAATATTTTTTCACACCACTTTCCCCCTGCTTAGAATCCTCGGACATCAATATGGCATTTGCGTTGTAATCAATCTTTTTGGTATTCTTTATTATACCTCAGGAAACTGTTACGATACAGTTTTACTAAAAAAGCATTGTTAGAATCAGCATTTTATAATACCGTTAAGATAACGGGTGAGACATTCGCCAACTCCCCGATTGTTTAGGAAGGTGATATACAATGAAGCCAAAAGAACTACGACTTGCTTATTTATTTGCCGTACTTAATGCGGTGATTATTGGGTTTTCATTTTTATTTACCAAGATAGCCCTCGAATATGCACATCCCCTCGACACGCTGACCTACCGCTTTGCTGCCTCTTTTTTCGTCATGTCAGTTCCAGTTGTCTTCGGTTGGGTCAAAATTACGTACCGCGGCAAACCCTTGTATAAAGCACTACTGCTAGCAGCTATTTATCCCCTGGGATTCTTCATGTTTCAATCCTTCGGACTGCAGCATGCTACCTCTGCCGAAGGAGGCATTATGTACGCATTCACACCAGTCGTGACAATGGTATTCGCATCTATATTTTTGAAGGAAGCAACAACTCTCTTGCAGAAGCTATCCATCTTCCTGTCAGTGTTCGGCGTTATATTTATCTTTATTCTGACGGGAAGCAGCATCGATTTGTCGAACCTGACGGGGCTCTTCCTATTGTTCTTAACATGCGTAACTTTTGCCGGTTACAGCGTCTTGGCCCGTTCTCTTTCGAAGCATTTTAGCCCAGCAGAACTTTCCTATTTTATGCTGGCAATTGGCTTTGTCGCTTTTGGAGCGGTTTCTCTCGCCCACCATGGAATGGCCGGGACATTGGATCTCTTTTTTGCTCCTCTTGCCAGCGGTACTTTTATCACCTCTATCCTCTATCTGGGCATCCTGTCTTCCCTCGTCACAGCATTGACAGCAAACTATATCTTATCCAAAATAGAAGCTTCAAAAATGAGTGTATTCACCAATCTATCAACAGTTGTCTCCATTGCCGCCGGGTCACTATTTCTCGGTGAAAAAGTGACCATCTATCATCTGATCGGCTCGCTGATGATTATAACCGGGGTTATTGGAGCGAATCATTTTGGACAGAAAAAGACGGTGGAATAAGTCAATCCCCATGCTATACAAGCTAGCATGGGGATTTCGCCTTACGATCTTAGGCAACAAATTAGTATTACGCTATTACTTCAATCATTCCATCAGTACGTCTAACATTTTTTTACGATTATTTATAAATTCTTTCATTACGATATAATGCTCTGTTTCTTCGTATGCAATCGCTTCAATCCTATTATTTGCTATTTGTAAAATTGTTGCACCCGGGTATCCCATTATGATAGGCGAATGAGTTGCAATAATGAATTGCGATTGTTGATCCGCCAAGTCATGCATTCTTAAAATCATTGCCATTTGCCTCATGGGAGATAAGGCGGCTTCTGGCTCATCTAATAGGTATAGTCCTTTACCCTTAAATTTATTCATGAAAGTCGCAAAGAAAGCTTCTCCATGAGACTGCTCATGCAATGACTTTCCTCCATAGAAATGACTCACTTGAAGCTCATCAATTTGCGTTGCCAGATTATAAAAGGTTTCTGCACGTAAGAAAAATTCATTCTTAGGTTTTCTTATACCTCGAATTAAACGAATGCATTCATGTAACTGAGAATGAGAATTTCTCGTAGAAAAATTAAAGTTGCGAGTTCCGCCCTCAGGATTAAATCCCCAGGCAATCGCAATTGCCTCTAGCAGTGTAGATTTTCCCGTACCGTTTTCCCCCACAATAAATGTCACCTGTGGGTGAAACTCCAACTCATCTAAATCACGAAAAATTGGCAGAGAAAAGGGATACTGATCAAAGTTTTCTACTTGATCGCGCAATAATTTTATGGAACGCAAATAATGTTCTGTGCTTAATTCATCCATATGAGTCTCCTACTAATTCATTGATTATTTAATTACTATTTTACTGCAGCGAGCTGCCATAATACAACTACATCTAATATCAAATAACATACCCTAGTACCTCATTTTTTAAGAATGATCATACTTAATACTTTTGGCACTATTTTCTCGAAAGCGATCTACTATTAATGGGAGTGATAGCGATAAAAATGGCTATAATAATAGTAAATAATATCATCTTCGGATAATGTTGTTGATGACAAAATAATAATAATAATAATAGGGGTGAAGAACTATGCCTGCAATGAACCGTATTATATGTCCAAGCTGTAATGATGACCATCTTATATTAAAATATGTAGCTACATATGAATATTCATATGTTCTAGATTCAGATGCTCCCGGGCTTAAAAATACGAATGAGCTTCTTCCCCATATGTATGATAAACGCGAACAAAAAGATACGCAGCAATATATAGAATGCAGAACCTGCGGAACCAGCTATCCCTGCTATTTTGATAGATGGAGTGAGAGAATGAATAAGAAAGCGCTGCAAGACGCTGTCAACTCAGCCTACTTGGCAAAGCAGCATCTTGATAATGCCTAATGCCCCCATTGATAAGATCAGTGTTGTTTTGGACATACCTTGAAGGTATCAAGGGACAATAGGCTTCTTTAAGAATACTCCGTAACTAATTGCAGAAACAATCAGTAGTGCAGATCCCACAGCAAAAACATATTCAAACGATCCTGTAGCTTGTACAATAGCTCCCGTAATAATAGGTGCAAGTGCTGCCCCAATAAATCCGCCAAAGTTTTGTATAGACCCTAAGGATGCGACCATATTTTTTGGTGCTACATCTGTAGCAAGCGTCCACATCACACCCGTTGGAAGCGATGCGGAAAAATATCCTAGAGACAATAATGCTACACATGTATTGAGATCTGATACGTAGGGAACAGGGAGTACGGCAATGGCCGCCACTACAGCACCGCAGACAAGAGGGATTTTACGCGCACGAATTGGCGCATAGCCTTTTGTTCTTATAAAATAATCAGAGATAATGCCTCCTAGGGGTACACCAATGATACCAACCAAAAATGGTATCGCAGCAATCCAGCCAGTTTTTAAGATGCTAAGCCCTCGACCAGTTACCAAATAGCCAGGCAGCCAGGTTAAATACACCCACATGGTATAAACCAAACCAAAA
Organism: Pelosinus fermentans JBW45; assembly: GCF_000271665.2. Taxonomy (GTDB): domain Bacteria; phylum Bacillota; class Negativicutes; order DSM-13327; family DSM-13327; genus Pelosinus; species Pelosinus baikalensis. The sequence goes on from NZ_CP010978.1 coordinate 3,515,271, forward strand.
TTGCCAATTATCATATACCAGGTTGATTTATATTTGAATAAATCGCCCCACTTAACCTCTTTTTCCTTACTTTCAGTAAGGCTTTCCTGGTTATTTTCCTGCTTCTTTTCAACAATTCCCATACTGGTTTCCGGATCACGATAGAATAATAACCATAAGGCCAAAACAACAAATCCAGCAACCCCTACAATAATAAACATGATTTTCCAAGAATATGTCAGCATTAAAAGAGTCAATAACGGTGGTGCAATTCCATTGGCAATTTGCGACCCTGTATTAATAACAGCAATAGGCGTGCCGCGATCTTCTTTAGTAAACCACCTGTCTATCGCCTTAACCCCAGCAGGGAAAAAAGGCGATTCAGAAACACCAAGAAGCATTCTCAACATGTAGAACGAAGAAAAGTTAGTAGTAAAAGCAGATGCTATGGTTACTGCTGACCACAGACCACATGCCCATCCAAACATTTTTTTTGGTCCAAAGCGGTCAACCAGCCAGCCAGCTGGAAGATTCGCCAATGCATATGGCCAAAGAAAGGCTGACATTAATACACCCATTTGCAAGGGAGATAAGTTATATTCTTTGGCTATTAACGGATTTGCTATGGCTAAATTAGAACGATCTAGGTAATTTACAATAGCACCGATTAGAATCAGAACAACAAACCACCATCTTGCATTCTTTTTATTATTAGTTGATTTTACGGTCGGACTAGTCTCCATAAATTCCACAACTCCTTTAAATCTTTTTCATTTCCAATGGTTTTTCAATTAAGGCATTTCATCGAAAAAAGGGTCAAAAAATAAGGGATACCTTTATTTGGCAACCCCTAGTATGAAATTTCAGTAAATCTTGGGATTAGACTGTAAATAGATATTGAATATCTTGGGTGCTGATCGATGCGTTATTATTGTTAAATTGGACTATTTCTATGTTTTCCCACAAACATTGTTTTTCTTGCACTGATTTTATGTAAGTATCCCAATTATCTAGTTTCCATTGGTCTCTGTCGACAGCTCTTTCTATCATTCTAGACTTCAATATAGGAAAGTCCACATGAACTTGAAGCACAACGGTCGTCACATTCTTCCAATCGTAGGTTTCTTTTAGCTGCTCAACATAGCGAACATTTGAAAAATAGCTAATAAACGGTGCATCAATAACGACTGATCTTCCAATTTGAATGTTATCATTTGCAATATCTAATAGTGTTTTATATTCTAGATCCATTATAACATCGCTGTAGAACGCACACTCCCGATCATTAGGGGAATGTCCTTTTAGTTCTAGCAACTGTTTTGTAAATGTATTGCAAACAACATCTTTATCTAAGTAACAGAAATTGAATTGCGATGCTATAATCTTTCCAATAGTAGATTTCCCTGATGCAGGCAAACCTATAAGAAATAATATAGTTGGTTTCAAAAGAAGCTTCTCCTCAGATTTAATATTTATAGGACCAGGTTTTATTTCTTACTCCAATACGCCAATCTGTTCAAACTTGATTAATACTCCATTACTACTTTTGAAAATCCTTTTGCCCGTTCTGTAAATGTTTCAAACTCTCCTGTGGTGATAAGTTTTCGATCTGTAAGTCTTCCACCTATCCCGGCACCTGCAAAACCAAGTTTTAAGTACTCTGGAAGTATTTCTTCCGTAACTCCTCCTGTAGCAATAAGCTTCACATGGCTGATAGGAGCCATAATGTTTTTTATGTAGTCAAATCCAAGGTTTCCTGCTGGGAACAGTTTTACAAAATCCGCTCCTGTGTTATGAGCTGTTAAAATTTCTGATGGTGTCATTGCTCCAGGAATTGAAACAAGTCCTAATTCCTTTGTGTACTTTATAATCTCAACATCAACATTTGGAGAAATAATGTAACTTCCTCCTGCATCTTTTGTCGCTCCTACCTGTTCTTTTGTAAGAACTGTTCCTGCACCGATTTTCATAGAGCTTCCGAAATTTTCAACTAACATACGGATCGCCTCAGCTGTCTTATTAATGCAGTCCGGATCACTTTGGTCAAAGGTCACTTCGACCATATTAATTCCACCTTGATGCAAAGCCCTAACTAAATCAAGCAAATCCTGTCCGTAAAGTCTACGACATATCGTAATTACCTTATGTTTTTGAATAAAATCTACAATTTCTATACTCATTTCCTATTCCCCCTCATATTTATATTAACTTTTTTGTTGTACCCCTATGAATCATTTCTAATTCAAATTTTTTATGCTTTACAAGATTGTTTGGATCAAGATTTTCTTGAACTAATAGCTCCATCGCACTATATGCCATTTCCTCTACCGGCAAATTTACTGTTGATAATTTAGGAATCGTAAAATTTGAAAAGCTTTGATTGTCAAAACCAAAAACCTCACATTCATCCGGTACACGAATGCCGCGATCATGTAAAGCTGAAAGAGCTCCCATAGCAGTCTGATCACATACACAAATCAATCCTGTTGGTACATCACCAGCCTCGATAAGCTTAGCAACTGCATCATATCCACTCTCTTCTGTAAAGGAGCAGTGTCTTATGAGATATTCCTTTCCATCCAGCGCTTCAACAAAACCCGCAAGTTTTTGATCCAATGCTTGCGATGAAAGATTTGATGCCAAAATAACGATTCGTCGATGCTTATTTTCAATAAAATGCTCTGCTACTTTTTTGGCTGTCTCAAAATAACTCGCCCAAACGTATGGATAGGTTGGAGAGGTTCTACTAAAAAGCACAATCGGAACACTTGGCGGAACTTTATGAATATACGCCTCGTCTTCTACTGACGCATTCGCCAAAATTGCACCATTAAATAGGTTTGGGTCATATAATTCTTTTACACCTTGAATACCATTTTCGTTCATCGTCTTTACTAGAAGGTTGATTGTAATCGTTTCAAGGGAAGAAGTAAAATGATGAATCCCTGTTAAAATTCTTCCAATCAACCCAACACGCGCATCGATAGGCCACAAAACAGCTAATGTCAAACTTGTATTTCCACTCTCACTTTGGCGCAAATTGCGCGCAGACATATTGGGCACATACCCTAACGAAAGAGAAGTTTCACGTACCCTTCGAATGGTGTCTTCAGAAAACCGAATTGCTCCTTCTTTTTGGTTAAGAATCAGCGAAGCCGTGGTAATCGACACATTTGCCGCTTTAGCGATACTTTTAAGGGTGATTGCCATAAAAATCTCCTTTTCTGTTTCCTTTTTAAATAGCTTAATTAAATATACTAACGCAATACTGCTCATGAAATGCTCAAACCCACACGTTAAAGATAATCATTAACATTTTAGCATAATACGTCAGCATAGGCTATATCATCACGATTCGTGCATATATCCCTTTTGGTAAGCTATTTAAATAGTATGCACCTCCTTATTTATTAAAAGGTTTCACGTTAAACGTTTTACTAATACAATATATCATTACCATTCCATAAATTCAATCTTTTTTTGTAAATTCATTCTATTTTGATAAATCCATTCTTTTCTTTACAGTATCACAGCAGTATGCGTGTCCTTTAAAATAAATAAAGCGAATAAAGGAACCACAGAGGCACAAAGAACACTGAGAAAAGATAATTAGGGTTAAAAAACTGTGCTTTTGTGGTTCATAAATTCTATAAAAAAAGAGCCCTCAGGCTCTTATTGATCAATTTAGTATTTTTCGAGTGCCCCACGAACAAAATTTAAGACAGAGCATTTCGAAGTATTTTTATTTTCAGTAGGATGCTCAGAACCGCTTATTACAAGGCCACATTGAGGACAGCGGGTAAAAAATTTTTTATCCATCATTCCAACGGGCGTAATATCCACCTTCTCAAACATAGTACTACCACAATAGCACTTGTTCTTGCCCAATTTACCACCTTCTTTATCTTTTTTTTCATGGTATCATGACCACAGCCTTCATTGCAAAATCCCTATTGCTCCAAATATACCGTGACAATCAACTATAGCTTATCCTATCTGCTTTTCCCTCGTTTTATGTCTAATATTAGCAGTATATGCATTCTGTTCCTTCCATACTCCTCTTCCTTCTCTTTTATTTTTCTTTATTAAAAAAAAGCAGACTCTGGTATAGAACCTGAATTCTCTTAAGCAGCGGCTCTATTTTTTTTTCCTCTTGCAGTAAATCTCCCACCAATCTATGCATACGATGTAAATCATCACAATTTATCACAGAAAGCCGCCCTTCACTTTGAAAGATTACTTGTATCTTAGGCCATATGCTTTTTATGACAACGAAGGTTAACGTTAAACTCCCTATGGCGTATAAAAAACCGCCAAATGCCCTAATAAAAAGATATGGTCTAATGAATTCGTTGGTTTCTCCAATACCGAGCCCAATCACGCGCCAGAAATAAACTTGTAGTCCGCCAGCGATTAATAACCCAATCCCCATCGTTAATAATCCGGCATTTAAAGAAATGATCGCACCCCAGCACCAGCGATACATTTTCTTGACAAGTATGATTTCTGTAAATAGGATATGAAAACAGAGCGCTAAAACTAAAAAACCAAATACACCAAATAATGCAAGGTGGGAATGAGCCGATGTAATATAGGTCCCATGTACATATCGGTTTAATGGTGGATAAGCCATGAGAAACCCTAAAAATCCAGCACCAAATATATGGTAAAACATACTGGAACCGATGAGAGACAACGTTATTTTATCCCGATTGGACAAATCAAAAATCTCCTTGAATGTCATCGATTTCACCGTCGTATACAATAATACAATCGCGGGCAGTACTTGCATTGCGCTAAAAGTGCCACCAATCCAAAGCCAATATGATGGTACCCCGATCCAATAATAATGATGCCCTGTTGCCAAAATCCCAGCTAAGATTGCGAATGTAATGTCTAAATATATGGCTGTTTCTACAGCCTGCCGCTTAACCTTTGTCACCTGAATCAGCAAGGCAGCTAATACTCCCGTACCGATAAGCTCCAAAGACATTTCTTCCCATATATGTACCACCATAAATTTAGCGATTTCATCGACTGTCGGGTGAGCATATGATACGATATTCGGCACATAAAAAATGATTAATGTGACACTTCCTGTTACCATGCTAATTAATGTTGCCCTACTCCTAGGCATATCGGAAGCCAGATAGGTCGTAAGCAGATTAAAGCACAGTAGAATCGTACAAGCTGCCGTTGCTAGTTTCAAGGGCCAGATTGCTTCTAGATATTCTCTCCCTTCATTGAAACCGAGCAATAACGATCCTAAGATTAGGCCTAGTGTGCTAGCCAGAATCCAAAAGTTAATCGTTATTAGTTTCAAACTGTAAAATTCCCGCTCCGCCTCTTGGCAAAAAAAGAAATACATGGCGCCAATCATTCCAATCAACGGCCAATAGATACTAACATTCAAATGAAAAGCTCTTCCGGATACAAACGGAATCGGGTTACCAAGGTCGGGAAAGAGAAGATCAATTGCTCCACCCGATGCTACCAACCCTTGTAAGCCAAAAAGGAAGTAGGCAAATAAAGCATATTTATAACTCAGATGCTGAGATCGAAACAACTTTCTAACCCCTTTTCATTACTTTACTCCAGCTTCCTCTTTTTTATCATATACAGGTCTTGGCGGCCAATCCATATTAGGAATTGATTGTAGGAAACGAAAATATGCAGTAATTTCCTCTGCTTCTTCATTACTTAAGTAAATATGTCGTTTTTTCTTTGCTCCACTAAGCAATGGAGGCTGGGTTAAATATGCTCTTAATCCATTGCTTCCAAACTTTTCATATACCTTAGTAAGATCGCCTCCGTAATATCCCCCGTTACCAAATACGGTATGACATTCAATACAAGCTCTTTTCTGAAATACCATTTTACCTTTGACTGCCTCAGAAGGTACATTTTGCAAATTATTACCTGCCATCGAGTCATATATAACAAAAAAGAATAAAGCGATGGAAAGAAATACGGTTGCTAAAAAGATTTTCAAGGGCAACTGCATCGCCGAACTCCTTACTAAACATTTCTTCTTATTATCAATTATGTTGAATGTTTCTATACATGTTTTACTAATAAAATCCAGAAAACAACTTAATGAGTTTTCTACGTTAGCTTCGCCTCTTACCTGTAATATGTTCTACATCAATACGTATCACTGAACATTTATCTTTAAAAGCATCAATTACTTTCAGCCCTTTATCATAATATTCAGGACTAAATTTTCTCACTAATCCCTTTAACATATTAATTTTTTCAGATCCTTCTACCAAAGTCCCTTTTCCAAAAACAATAACACTTTCATAGTTTGCAGTAAAGGAACTAGGCAGCACCTGTGTATATCCAACAACAGTAAAGCACACTTTATCATTGTAAGAAAGATTATCCAGTATATGCCCTTCCAAGTCACAATGCAGATAAATAGCATCATCTAAAATGATATAATGTAATGGCAATCCATAAGGATATCCATCTTTATTCATTGTAGAAAGCACTCCATACTCGCCTTGTCCCAACATCTCCATCGCTTCATCATGAGTTACCTGTTTGTGAATATCACGAATACTTCTCATCGTTTTACCTCCTATATGATCGAAACCTTACATCCTTTGCTATCTTACATTTAAAAAATTTTAACCTGCAGAACCACTAGATTACCTGTACTTTTATTAAAAAAGCCATGTCCTTCTCCCCGCGGAGATAATATGATATCCTTTTCTTTGAGAGTAAATTCTTTACCATTAATCGTGAGTACGCCTTCACCTTCAACAATATAAAAGACTTCGTCCATATCTTTATGGATATGCTCAGGCGTACTCTGCCCAGGGGCATACAATAAAAGTCCTGTATCGAGCTTACTGCCTTCATGGGTAAGAGCTTTACGCACCGATTTTTCATTTGAAAAGTCTAATAACGAATTAACATTTATTTTTTCCATTACAAATCCTCCTAATTTTTTTCATCATCGTTTTACTGCGATTATACTTTTAGAAATCTTCCGTAATTCGTGCGATCCCTCGCTTAATAATCGGGGGAATAAATGTTGCAATGGGAACAGCTAAACTAAGAGCAATCATCCACTCTTTTATCCAATGCACGAGAAAATCTTCAGTTCCACGATTCGCAAGTGTTAAAACAGCGGAAATAATACATGATGTGAAACCTCCCATTAGAAATCCAAATACTATCGTTGTATATTTTTTATTGATCTTCATAATGCCATCCTTTCTTTTTCAACCATAATGTAATTGGCACTACGTATTGCCTACAAGTACATTTGTTACTATAATAAGAGCGAAAGTTACTTTTTGCAATAAGGCACTATTTCGTTCAATACAAACGGGATGGTAAGTATTATTGAATTTACTGGAGGCTGACACTTTGGATATGAAACTCTGTCCTATCGAAGAAGCAATCAACTTAATAGGACATAAATGGAAAGTCCTTATTATAAGAAACTTACTAACTACAGATCATCAACGCTTTGGCTGCCTGCAGAAAGGAATAAACGGAATCAGTCAAAAAATGCTTACACAACAACTTCGGCAACTGGAAAACGATGGACTGATTTCCCGCAAGGTCTTTGCTGAAGTTCCCCCAAAGGTTGAATATTCTTTGACTGATCTTGGAAGAAGTCTTCAGCCAATCTTAGAATCCATAAGTACTTGGGGAAAAGGATATTTAGAAACCAAAGGAACGGATTCGAAAGATTTTATTAATGACTAAATTAGTATCTCTCGTCCTCCGCTATTTAATCACCCTGAAAGACAAATAGCCCCCTTCGTGTCTTTGCATTTCTTCGTGATCTAAAATATTTACAGCAACTGCCTAAATACGATACAATAACTATGTGTACTAAGAATGGAGGTGGATTCATGTTTAATATTGAAGAGATTCAAAGTTTGAATGAGCTTGAATTGTCTTTATATGACTATGTCAGCAAAAGTAAAGATAAGGTTATATACATGAGAATTCGAGATCTTGCTAATGAAGCACATGTTTCCACCACCACGATTTTAAGGTTTTGCCGTAAGATGCACTGTGTTGGGTTCTCTGAGTTCAAAGTTAAACTGAAGATTTATCTTCAAGATCAAAGACCGAAAAAAATATCTGATGATAAGACTATCTTTTTGGAGTTTATGGATAGGGTTTCAACCCCGATCTTCCAAGTGAGTATAAATAAAGCATGCCAAATGATATATAATGCTAGTAATGTGATCTTTGTTGGGATCGGTAGTTCAGGTATATTAGCGTCATATGGCGCGCGTCACTTTTCTGCTTTAGATAAATTCTCTGTATATATAGACGATCCATTCTACCCGATTGTCGGGAGAGACCTTGAGAATAGTGTATCGGTTATTTTTTCCGTTTCAGGTGAGACTACTGAGCCCATTCGACAGGCAAATATGCTTAAGAATAAAAAGAGTCAAATTATCAGTATCACCAATAGTAAAAATTGTACTTTGGCTAAAATAGCTGACTTATCTATATCCTATTATATCCAAACAGCAAGAACCATTAGCAGTGACGTAACGACTCAATTGCCAGTATTATTTATTATTGAAACAATTGCCAAAAAAGTGCACAATATGGCACTTACTCCCTCCTCTAACTACTGAAGATAGTAGCTTTTCTCAAAGAGAGCTACTATCTTTTTTTGCTTTCCAATATAACAGAGTGTTTTTTTCATGTAACAAATTTCCTTTATAATGACATGTTCCCTTTCTTAGAGAATGCATTTACTAATATTCAGAATAATTTTATAATTATATATATCCCAAATAAAGCAAATTTTAACTAAATAACCGCCGTCAGGAAGGAGCTGGAAAGATGATGAGAATAGTAGTAACTAGAAAACAGTATGGAGGAAAAAGGAATGAAAAGAATAATTAGCACAATCATTAAAGTTTGCATGCTTTCAATCCTAGCATTGAGTATGGTGCTACCTGTACTTGCAGCTCCTATAAATATAGCAGGCGCCAGAATCCATGTAGACCAGGTGGGATATTTGCCCCAATATCCTAAAGTTGCGGTTATTGTAGCAGGCAAGGGTGCAAAGGAATTTAAAGTAGTCAATACTGCTACTAATGAGATTGTCTATAAAGGAAATTTGTCAGCGCCGCGTATCGATGTCTCTTCCAACGATACCGTAAGACAAGCGGATTTCTCGGCAGTAACTACCCCCGGTACCTATATGGTGACAGTAGATGGGATTGGTTGTTCTTACAACTTTAAAATTGCAGATAATGTCTATAATATCCCCTTCATACATACATTGCGGTCTTTTACGCTAGCACGAAGTAATACCGCAATCAATGATCCGATAACCGGTCTAAATAATGCAGCAGGACATGAAAAATATAAGACTGCAAAAGTATTTTTTACTGACGAAGTCAGCACTGCTGGACAGATTTTGGATGTAAGCGGCGGCTGGTATGATGCAGGTGATTACGGCAAGTATACCCCGACAGCCGGAGTTACAGTAGCCAATATTTTACTGGCATATGAAGCTCAGCCAGAAAAATTTAATAAAGGGCAAATGTTTTTCCCTGAAAGTCTATCAACTGTAGATACAGCCTCGAATATGCCTGATGTACTGGTAGAAATGAAGGTTGAGCTTGATTGGATGCTAAAAATGCAGCGCCCAGATGGTGGTGTCTATCTTAAAACATCAGGAAGATATTGGCCTGAATTAAAAACTAAACCTGTAGAAGATGTGCAGAATCGGTATATCTATGGTCTTTCCACATATGGTACGGCTATCTTTGGCGCTACTAATGCTATGGCTGCCCGCATCTACGAACAGTATGACCCCCAATATGCAGCGACACTATTGACTTCCGCTCAAAAAGCCTTTGCCTTTCTAGAAAGCCATCCTGAGCCCATCTTTCGCGTTGATGCAAATCAGAACACAGGTTCAGGTCCTTATGACAAAACAAATGAGAACGGACAACGTAGCTGGCTTCAAGCTATAGGAAAAGAGTACTCTAATGTTAAAATGACAGCTGATGCTGATGATCGTATATGGATTGCTGCAGAATTATTTAAGACAACAGGCAATGCAACATATGAACAATTCTTACAGCAAAAATATTCCGATATACTTACAGTCAAACCTGACGCCTTTTCTTGGATGAATACACTAGCCTTCGGACAATGGGCTTATCTTACCAATAAGCATGCAGATGAAACGTTAAAAATCAAGGTAAAGGAAGCCTTTCTTAGTTACGCGGATGCTACAGTAAAACAAATTGCTGCCGATGGTTATGCTTGTTCCTTACGAAGTGATGAATACACCTGGGCATCTAGCCGAATTGCGATAGCAAAGGGCAATATGCTGGTGCTGGCTTATCAGATCGAACCTAAAATAGAGTATTTATATGGCGCAATGGATCAGGTACATTATATATTGGGCAGAAATACTAATGGGACCAGTTACTTAACGGGTGCTGGCACCAAGACACCACAGAACGTGCATAATAGAATCCATGAAAGTACGGGTATTAAAGTTCCAGGGCAACTTGTCGGTGGACCGAATAACTGGCCAGGCGGAGATCCAATCCAGGTAAAAGCAATCTCAACCAGTAAGATGCCTCCTGCTAAAGTGTATTTTGATGTAAGCGGCTCTTATTCCACGAACGAATATGCAATTGATTATACTGCACCAGTAACGTATATATTATCTTATTTCTCCAGAATTGATGACAAATTAACGCAGGAAGATCTCAAACTCAAGTCTGAGAATTAAGGTGATAGTAAAGAAGGATCATCTATTGATTCGTTCTTTCGTGTTCTCTATAAAAAGCAAGGAGGAAAAACGATGAGAAAAAAATTAGTATTTACTTTCGTGATGGCATTTATGGTTAGCATCTTCAGTACTGCTTTTGCAGCGGAGGCTATTACCGTAAAAGGTTCAGGCAGTGTAGACAAAAACTATATTAGCTGCTTCGCAGGTCAGAAACCATTTTCAGACGGAGCATCTGTAATCAAGCCAGTGGTCGACTCCAAAGGTGTATTGACTATAAAGTATGAATTACAAAAAGGCGGCTGGTTAGGAGCGACTTGTGAACAATTCCAGGAAGATTGGTCCAATTTTACTGGCTTACAATTTAGTATTGCAGGTGGGACTGGCAACAAAATCAGACTCGAATTATCCGACGGAAATGGTGTTTCATACGAATTCATCTTCGTAGATGATTCCGCGAAGGGCAAGCTAGTTACCGTTCCGTTCAAAGACTTCAAAGTTAGAACTGATTATCAACCGGCTGAAGCAGATACGGATAACCCCTTTTCATTGACTCCTGTACGAACTCTAAATATTTCACCTCTTAGCGGTAAAGGCACACTGATCTTCTCTAACATGAAACTCTATAAATAGCACTACTATAAGAGGCTGTTCTTTGCAGAACAGCCTCTTATATTGTCAGATTTACTTGCCCTCTATAAGGAATTGATTAAAATCACTTCAATATTCTACAATCCCTATATTTATGATAATCTCATGCTAATGTCAGCTGCCTTTACCGAATGAGTCAGCTCGCCGCTTGAAATAATATCTACTCCAGCAGCAGCCAGCTCCGATACTCTTTCTAGAACCACATTTCCTGAAACCTCAACTAAAGCTTTCCCATCAATCATCTTTACAGCCTGCTCAATCATCTGAATGTGCATATTATCCAGCATTATAATATCTACACCCACTGACAAAGCTTCTTGTACCTGCTGCAAATTTTCAACTTCTACTTCTATTTTCCTAAAAAACGCACCTTGGCTGCGCACACGTTGTACTGCTGTAGAAATACCTCCTGCAGCCTGAATATGATTATCCTTTATTAATACCATAGAGTCCAACCCATAACGGTGATTTTTCCCACCACCAACCGTTACAGCATATTTCTCCAACATACGTAAGCCAGGTGTAGTTTTACGTGTGTCCACGATAACTGCAGGAAAGTCATTTACAGCCTCGACATAACGCCTCGTATGAGTTGCTATCCCTGACATTCGCTGCAGCAAATTAAGAGCAACTCGTTCTCCCGCTAATAAGGAGCGAGTATTTCCTGCCATACTTGCTATTTTTTCTCCTGCCGGAACTGCTGTACCGTCTGCATAATAGGGATTAATCTGAATCTGAGAATCCAGCAAGGCAAAAACTTGGGTAAAGACTTGCATTCCTGCTAAAACGAGATTTTGCTTCGCCAGAAGAAATCCTTGGGATATATGATCCTCAGGGAAAATAGCTTCGCTGGTAATATCGCCAAAGCCGATATCTTCCAATAAAGATCTGCGCAGCAGATCATCTAATGCTAACTTGTTCATGTAAGACACTCCCTTTTCCCCATTGCTGAACCACATGCTTAGAAAAATCCGCATCTTTTTTTTCAGGGTAATCCTCGCGATAATGTGTCCCTCTACTCTCACACCTCAGCAACGCTGCTTTTAGTACTAATTCCGCCAACTGACAAGCATTATACCCCTGATACCCCTGAATACTACTAACATAAGAACTATCGCTATTCTCTTCTTGCTGCAACTCTATCAGCACCGAACGCATAGAATCACCGTTGCGTACCACCCCTGCTACTCTATCCAAAGTGATTCCTAACTTCTTAGTATCACACCGATGACGCAATATTGTGCCGTCAATCATGGCTTTCCTGCTAATTAGAGAATGATTTACAGGAAATCCTTGATTAATAGCCTGAGCCACTCTCCGTCCAAAGACAACACCCTCCAGCAATGAATTGCTGGCAAGCCGGTTTGCACCATGCAAACCTGTAGCTGCCACTTCCCCACAGGCAAATAAACATGGCAATGTCGTCTGCCCCCAAAGATTCGTAGCGATACCGCCAATAGTATAATGAGCTGCTGGTGCTATGGGTATTAAATCTTTTTCCATATAATAACCATTTCCTAGCAATTCCCCATAGACCTGCCGAAAGCGATCCATTAAAAATTCTTTTCCAAGATGCCGAGCATCTAGGAATACAACCTCTTGCTTAGCAGACTGCAGCTCCGTAACAATGGCGCGAGAAACTTCATCCCGGGGAGCCAGTTCACCGTCCCCATGATACGAAAACATAAATCGCTCCCCTGCTGCATTACGCAGTATGGCTCCTTCCCCTCGGAGCGCTTCTGTTAATAAAAATATATCCCCTGATAATGTTGCAAAGGACGTCGGATGAAACTGAACAAATTCCATATCCGCAATGGCAGCTCCAGCTCGATATGCCGCAGCAATTCCATCACCATTTGCCGCAATGCTATTGGTAGAACGGGCAAATAAACCGCTATAGCCACCTGTAGCCATTACAACAGCGTGGGCACGAAGCGTTACTAACTTTCCAGAATGTAGAACAATACAACCATAACACTGATCATTCTGCGTCAAAAGATCGACGACAAAACAATGATCAAGCATATCTATATGTTCCTGCATTTGAATTTGTTTTGCCATCGTCTCTGCAATATGCCGCCCTGTTGAATCATAGTAATGTACAATTCGGTGGTGCGAATGACCTGCTTCTTTACCCAAATACAGCCCGTCTTCCCCCCGGTTGAAATCAGTACCTAAAGACTGTAAGAAATCTAGTGCATTCGGCGATTCTCTAATCGTGGTCTCCACTGCTGGCTCATGGCATAGGCCTCTGCCTACTCGCATTGTATCAGCAATGTGTTCTTCTAAGCTATCATCAGCCCCTAAAGAAATCGCCATCCCTCCTTGGGCTTTATAAGTACTGCTTTCCTCAAGATGCTCCTTACTAACAAGGGCTACCTTAAACTTAGGATCTAAAGACAGGGCAACTGTCATGCCTGCAATTCCTGCACCAATGATGATAACATCATAATGCCTGTCATCTAACTCAGCAATATTTATCTTGGGTGATACAATATAGCTTCGTTCTGCCATCACACTACCTCCAACATTCTTTGCAAGGTGAGCTGTGCGCGTAAAGCATATTCTGACTCCACATGAATTTCATATTGCTGATCTTGCAATGCTCGATAGACACTTTCTAGTCTAGTCTTTTTCATATTGGGACATACCAACCCTGGATGCAGTAAGAAAAATTGTTTATTAGGCATAGTCTCTTTCAGCGTACATACAACTCCCATTTCGGTGCCAATCACAAATGTGCTTTCCTCAGAGAGTTGTGCATAACGAATAATCTCGGATGTACTGCCAACAAAGTCAGCTAAAGCAGCTACTGCCGGATTGCACTCCGGATGAATTAAAATTTTTGCTGTAGGATATAACTCTCGAACCTGATTCACATCTTTGGGTTGTACTTTGGCATGGGTAACACAGTGACCTTTCCAAAGAATTAACTCCTTGTCCGACACTTGCTTGGCAACATAATCACCCAAATTCTCATCGGGAACGAAAATGACCTTTCGATCAGGCAAAGAGGCAACAATTTTAACTGCATTAGCCGAAGTACAGCATATATCACTCTCAGCCTTTACCTCTGCTGATGAATTAATATAGCAGACGACTGGTACACCAGGATGCTGAGATTTTAAAATGCGCAATCCTTCCGCTGTAATCATTTCTGCTAATGGACAGCCAGCATCCTTTTCTGGTAATAATACGGTTTTTGTTGGCGATACGATTTTGGCTGTTTCCGCCATAAAGCGAACACCACAAAATACAATTACATCCTGTTGGCTATTGGCTGCCAATTTACTTAAATAAAAAGAATCTCCGACATAGTCTGCAACCTTTTGCACCTCTTCTAATTGATAATTATGTGCTAAAATCACCGCATTACGTTCCTGTTTCAAACGCTGAATCTCCCTTGTTAACTCCAGCAATATTTTCACTCCTTATTCCCTAATTTATAATCTACCTTCTGTACTTCTTTTCATATTAAATCTAGATACCTACTAATTACTCAATTCAGGTAAAATCAGTCAGTCGTCCAGTTTAAGTCTTCTTCACCTCATTGTAATCTATCGTCTTTATTTATGTCAATACAGCTGCAAAGACACCAATGCAAAAAAAATATCTAGATACTCTAAAAAAAGCCCCATACATCTAGAATCGTTTCTAATCGATTTTAAATGCATGGGGACTTTTGAATTGTATCTTCTTAAATAAAAAGTATGTGATATTGGAAATCTATAAGCAAATTTCTCTATACAGTGAAATATACTATTTATCTTAACAGATTACATTTCCGTCTCACAATCACATAAAAATTTAAGTCGTTCCATCTTAAAATTTGCATTTGCCAGGATTTCCGGCCAAATCGTTACCATTTGGTAAATTTTATATTGATTCTCCTTGGGCAGACTATTCCAATTGACAATGGTTGGATCTGTTTTTTTCGTCTTGTCTTTCACATTTCCCTTTTTCCAACCAGCCCCTTTACGATAGCGACACCAATGAGTATGTTCATATGCAACAAGCATATCCAATTCTCTTTGTGTAAATTCTACAATAGGTGGAGTTTCCTTAACAGAAATAACATCATAGTTAATCGTCAGCAAAGCATTGGGAATATTTCTTGCCTGATTGCGAGCAGATTCTTTAAGATCTTCGTCAAGATCTTCCCATTTTTTTAGTAATTCAGAATCTATATTTGTATTATGATTATTGATTTCTCTATATTTTTCATGAATGGCAATTGCTAGACTTTCAATTTTCTCACTAAAAAAAGTATCATGCATCAAGTGGCGTAGAAATTCCTCTTCATCAACATGTAATTTCAGTTGCTCTTGGGAAGGCAAGTATGATTGTTCCCACTTTTTTGCATTGGTGAGCAGACTCATTTCCAGTATGGCTTCCATAGATCTTGATTCATGTTTATATCTTGGAATTTTAAGCATTGCCCGCAATACTCCATTATCAATTTGGGCTTCACCTTTATCTTTGATAAGGTGAGGTACTTTTCTCTCTAACAGGGCACGCAGCAACATCGCCCGGCGAATAATGAACAATTGATCGGTGTGCTGATTGGTCTGATTGGGCCCCAATATATTGACATAACCTCTTAAGCGGCTTAAGAAATCCGGCCCCTTTGCCCCTTTGAATTCTAGCAAAAAGCGTTTACGTTCCTGTTCATCTTCAATATCTTCGCCACAAAAGTCTTGCAGGGTACTGCTTGTGCCGCCAGCAAATACAAAGATCGCTTTACCAATCGAATGAAGAGAGTCCCCTTCCCTAAACACACCATCCTGCATAGGTGCTAAAAAGTATTTTAGCCAGCCCAGTTTTTCTCCAAAAGGAGAATCAAATTCATCAAAAAATACGAGGGGAAGCTTACCTTCCAAACACACATCTCTTACCTTGTGAAAGGCATTAATTAACTCTAGGGAAGTGCTTAGTTGGGATAGATTAAAATTCAGTTTCTTAATGAGCCTAGGTGCAATACTGGAGGCGATTTCTGTTACGCCAAAGGACTTTCCTGACCCGGGAGTTCCAAAGACTGCCATACACAACGGACGAGGTGCATTGGCTGTAGAAATATACTCCGTCATTAGGTTCTTAATACTTCTGTAACTTTCGATTTCTCCCCTATCCACAGTTTGTAAATTTCCAAACTGGGCAATTGGTATAAATTTAAGCGCATGTTGTACACCATTTTTAACAATGTTATATGCAATTTCCGCCAAGTTGGTTGAGCTGTTATCTTTGAGTATATACCAGCAAGATTGGCAGCTGACATTGTCTGCAAGCCGTATGACTACATCTTGTACATGTTCTTTATAAATAAAGTCATCTTCGCCTTCTAAGAAGATGTCAGGATTAGGAAAGGGAGCAACTCCGATATTTTTACCAAACCCTTCGATAAAGTATTTCTGCGCAGCAACAATTCCTTCCCGTATCCCTTCACCTATTGATGCCGCTAGATCTTCGTTATTCTCATGTCCCATAACAATACTGCGTGCAATTCCAGACACAAAGCATGAAGTAAAACCAGACATTTTTCCTTGACTATCCGTAATAAATTCTCCCTCAAACTCGTAAGGCAAAAAATATAAACACGATTCAGGTACACCCTCATTTTTATAATAAATGGCGCCTTCGAGCCCAAAAAGAACGACAAGGTGACGACATTGCGTCAGAAAAGCAAGGTTCGGACTATTGTTAATCTGCCACACGAAATCCTGTGCAGTCCTTTCCCAGGAAAGGCTTCTGCTAATGTTAACCCCTTTTGAGCGTAAATCATCACTATTGATAATAACGATCGTTTTATCCATATGATTCTTCTCGAGATTTTTCCAAAGAAGAGTTGTATTGATAGGATTACTCATTTTATATAAAATAATTGGTGTCTTATCAGGCATTTTTAAGGCTAGGGGCCAAAATTCTTCATTCGAATGATATCCGTTATTTTCATCATCAATGATAACCATCTCAGCATTTGCGTCATCATTTGCAATTGGCAGCAATTTAGGTTCGCCAGAAACCGGTCCTGCAAAACCAAGGAGACGTTTTACTCTGTACACTTTATCATTATTCTTTTTATTACCAAACATAGGAAACAGTTCTACTTCTGCCATTGCTCTAAGATATTCCTTTGATGCAATCGATTCAAGATCTTGTATGTGAGGAGATAATACACAAGATCCTGTTGCTAATGTTACTAACTTTGCTAATAACAGTGCTTCGCCTGGCATTAAAACACTATGTATGTTTAAACTATTTTGCCAATTCAGCCCTTTATTATTTTGAGGATCTGTGGTCCAATAAAGAGAGTTTATGCATATATCTCCAGATATAACAATTTTAAAATTATTACATTGCATAGTCATTACTCCTTGCAAGTTATTTTTCTACCCTTAGCTGGGCGTATAGAAGGACTTAAACATCCGATAAACACATTATATGTTAATTATTATAGAGTATCCACTTATTTCGCTTACATAAAAGACACTATTTGCTCAAATCAGCAAATAGTGTCTTTTATCTTTTACGATATAATTCATGTCCAAATCACATATGCAGCATTCAACATCCATATCTTTTCCTTCAAACATGCTTCAGGTTTTACTTATTCTTCTTGCCGCTTATAATGCTATTTATTTCTAACAGGAAGTGTACTTAGAAAATAGCAGGTTTCAGAATCAGGCACCTCTACCCTCAGACTGATTGCAGCATAATCTACGATACTTTTTAATTGCTGAAAATCTGTCTGTCTCTCGCTTTTAATCTGTTCACTCCAATCCGGAGGCTGCAATGCTTCACCAGCATGAATACGGTCAAACATGCAGGCAGCATGCAAATAAATACGGACAATGGCATCTTGTGATATTTTTCCATTGAAAAAGTAATGTTCAATTTTTTCAACTAACTCTTCACAACAAGCTTTGACTTGATCTACCGATAATGTCTTTACAAATTTATTAAGTTGTCCAGCAACTAATGAATATGCCTCACCCTTTGCATATTCATCTAGACTTATCTGATTTTCTTCTTCTATTAAGTCCAACTTTAGCAAGGCACAGATACGATTAATGCCATCTTGTGAAAATAATTCACTGACATGAATAAAAGGTATCGCTTCTAACCTTGGATCAATACTGCCAATAGCAATTCGCAGATTCTCTCCAACCTCTGCAGCCATCCCTTGTATGTCACTCATGGCCCCCGCCGTAATAAAGTTCATATTGTGAGTTTCCGGAATATTGTCAAGCAATATTTCTTTAATTTTTTTGGCTACTCCTTCACCGCTAGAGCAAGTAACTAAAATAATTCCTTTACCGTCTTTGCCATCAACTTGAGACTGTCTTTTCTGCCTTAAGGTCAAAGTATATTCATCATATGAGGTATAAATATTAGATACTGCCTGCTCTAGATTATCATCGGTTGTTAATACTCTCCTTCCCGCTTCCAAGACCAATGCAGTAGTAACATTGGGAATAATTCTTAGGGGAACACGAGTCGCTTTGGCAAGCATATTCTCCATTGTAACTAAGAAACCCATATCCACCAGTATAATAACTCCACGACCTTCATTGGCCTTTAATACAACCTCTTGTAATTCTTCCACCGTTTTTGCATTACTTTTATTTAAGGGAATATCATAGGATTTCACGTGATCTGTACCTAATAAATTATTGGCTACTTCCGCCATATTTTGCGCAGTTCCCCGCCCATGAGCCACAATAATCAAACCGATTCTGGATGTGGCGATATCATCAGAGCCATGAATTAAAAACATGGCAATAAAACCAATCTCATCAGGAGACATCGTGATACCGAGCTTTCTTGTTAAAACAGCAGCATTATCCTGTACTATGCTATATGCCTGCCCATGCTCTGCTTTGATGGCTTTAAGATTGGGATTATAAACGACGCGCCCTGATACAACCCGTTCCTTAAATTGCTGCAAGTGCAGTGCTAAGGCGACTAATGTCTTTCTTCCATATTTCCGATTCATCTTACCTGCCGCATCATTTAAAAGCAAATTTGCAGCTTCCCAAAAATTTTGTTGAATAATACTGATTGGCATATCGGAATGTTCAGGCTTGAAAAATGCCTGGACAACTGATTCAAAATATTTTTCTAAATCTTTTCCAACCTGATGTTCAACATCTTCATCCGACATTTGCATCTGCCGATGACTGGCAATTTTCTTATCAATAAAACTGTAAAGGTCAATGGGCAAATCATAATTATTGGATAAGTTTTGAGTTAAAGGCTGCCCTCCAGGTTCAACAGCAAGACCATCCTTAAAGAGTTTATTAATGGAAGCATCAATCACCTCTTGATGCCTGACCATGGAAAATATCCTTTGTGGTATCACATTCGTATCAATGGTTAGCTTATCCACTGCTGACGCCAAATAAGATAAATAGCTTCTTGCACAACATAACTGCAAATCATTGCGCAATTCACCAATATTAGCTGGACAATTATAATAAGTAAAGGTACGTAAGGCTTCCCCTGAAATCCAGATTGGCAAATCTAAACGTATGGCCTCTTGTTTTACAAAAAGAACAATTAAAGCAATTCTTTCTTTTACGGGTCTTTCGCTAATTCTAGGCAAGGTAATTTGTACTGGTATACGACGCCGAAATGTCATCAACAATGAACTGGAAATGTCCTCAGAAGTTGCACAGATCAGCATTACTTGCGCTTTTCGCTCTTCTCGACTCTCACCAAGCCTCCGATAGATTCCTTTGTCCACTAATGTAAAGAGTAGTTCCTGCCCGGCTGGAGGAAGCCTATGTATCTCATCCAAAAATAGGATGCCTCCACTTGCTCGATCCACCAGCCCCTCGTGTTCTTCATTAGCACCTGTAAAAGCACCTTTGACATACCCAAAGAGTTGGGAAAGCAGCAGTTGTGAATTATCGGCATAATCAGCACAACTAAAGGTAACAAAAGGAACCTTTTCATTCTCCTGCCCTCTTTGAGCCCATATTTGAGCTGCATACCGCCACATTGCTTCTGCCATTAAGCTTTTGCCGACACCACTTTCACCGCAAATCAAAGTATGCAGACCATTAGGCGGATATACTACAGCAGCTTTCGCCAGCTCAATTTGAGCCTTGATACTGCCTTTACTCCCAATGATATTTGAAAAAGGAATATCATGGTCAGCATCATTATTCTTATTTTCTGAATTTTTTAGAGGTGAGGCTTGCGCTTTAGCCTGATTTTTTCCATTCCTAATGGAAACGTACATGACTGGTCGTGTACCATTTTTTTCAACATAGCCTAATTTACATAATTTATTAAGATCTGCTGAGGCATCGCTGCGATGAATTTCTAGCTCCGCAGCGACGGCAGCAGCACTTACACCTGCTGATTTGTCCTTTTCGCTACCTTCTTTTGTGATACGTTCCACATATTCCAGCACCCTATCCATTCTAGCAGCCATTACTTTCACTCCTTACCTAAAAGACGCAAATTACGACACTGCTCTTTTTCCTTTGGCCCAGATGATCGATCTCTTTGCAATTTCTCTTCTAATACTATAATAATGGTTGCCAACAATCAATGCTAACATCAACCATTGGCAACCATTCATACGTGCAGCCTATGCCCCAACCAAAGGCACTCCATACTCATGAGCAATGTCCTTTAATTCCGCAAGTAATTTGTTAGGAATTTCAATTCCTTTTACTAAGAGACTTTGTTCTAAAATCTGCTCTCGTTCTCCCGGCAAATATATTTCACCAACACCAGCAGCTTTTTCGACAGCCTTGATTTCCTCACAAAATTTTTCAGTACGTTCATAATAGTCGGTCATGCTGATAAACCCATCGATTTTTATCACAATAATAAGATGTCCAACGTCAGCCTGATTATGTGTACCGCTATAGGATGCAACTTCTTGGCCAAAAGCAGCTCCTGTCAGTACGCCGCTTAAATGATCAACAGCAAGTGCTAATGCGTAGCCTTTAGGTCCAGCCATTGGCAAAATCATCCCTAGCAGTGCTTCTTCGGCATTCGTGGTCGGACGCCCTTCTTTATCCAATGCCCAGCCTTCAGGAATCGATAGCCCCTGTTTTGCAGCCGTAATAATTTTTCCTCTTGCAACAATACTGGTGGCTAAATCAATTATGACTGGATTTTTCTCTAACCGGGGAAACCCTATAGCAATAGGATTTGTACCCAGATAAGCTTCCTTGCCGCCCCAAGGGGGAATTGCCGATAACGCATTTGTGAAAACAATGGCAAGGTAATTCCGCTTAGCTGCCAAATCGCAATAAAATCCTGCCGTTCCAAAATGATTGCTTCCTCTGACGCCTACAGCACACAAGCCAAAGCTGTCTGCTGCTTTTATTGCCGCTTCCATCGCCTTGACCGCAACCACCGAGCCCAGCCCATTATCACCGTCCACGGCAAGTAGTGCAGGCCAAAGTTTGTTGATGGTAATGTCGGGTTGAGAATTTATCGATCCATCCTTTATTCTCATAAGATATCGAGGGAAGCGGCTGATCCCGTGTGTTCCAACACCCCACAAATCAGCCTTTAAAAGATTGTCAGCAACAATTTCACTGTCTGCAATAGGCACACCAGCTTTCACCAGTACCTGTACAACAAATTGATGCAGTGAACTAACAGAAAATATGTTTTGCTCGCTGCTCATACAATAATCTCCCCTTAACTCTACTCAATTATGAATCCGCAAGGTAGTAGTTTATTTAATAATGCCTAATGCCCCGCCAATCAATGCAAAAGCAAAAAGGCATAAGAGTACGTTAATAACACGATACCCCTTCATAATTGCTCGCCAGCTGACAATAGTTAGGGCTAAAGGCAATGCTTTGGGCACAATCTGATCAAATAATTCTTTAAAGACAATTTTCTTACCCGCTACCACCGTTTGCAAAGCAACATCAACGGTTATAAACTTACAAACCATGATTCCCAATACAAATAGACCCATGATGGAGAAGAAAGTTGTTAATTTTTTAAATAATCCGCCTTCCAGTATGGTTGTTACTGCAGTTGTACCCAGTTGATAACCTTTACGGATGCTTAAGCGAGTAATCGTGTAATCATACCCCAGCATACCGATTGCAAAAACCAATGGTCCCAAAAAGCTGCCAGTAGATGCCCACCCAAGGCAGATACCTAGTAATACGGGCTTATAGAGTGCCCCTGATATTGTATCGCCAATTCCCGCCAGAGGTCCCATCAAAGAACTTTTTAAATCAATAATCGTTTCTTCTGAGATATCCTCCCCTTTGGCTTTTTGCTCTTCCAGTGCGATAGTTATGCCATGAATAACGGCTCCCCAGCGAGGTTCCGTATTGAAAAACATCATATGCCTTTTTAAGCCAGCAATTACTTCCTCTGGTTTATCAGGATATAATTTTTTCATGATTGGACCGATCATAGATGCAAAGCCTCCAGCCTGCATTCTTTGATAGTTATAGGATAAATGACTCATTAACCACCAGCGCAATGTAGCCATTTCAATATCTTTTTGGGTTAAACTGACTCCTGTCTCTACTTTCTCTGCCATTATATTTCATCCTCCTCTCTCGCATTAACGACTACTTCTTTTGGTTGCAATGAAATGTAAATATACCCCATAGCAGCACCAATAAATGCCCCAAATAATAAATTATTCATACCCATATAAGCACTTACTGCAAAGCCCAGGCCGAAAAACACCAGTAAATCTTTACGAGCCATATATTTCAACAACATGGCAACCCCTACAGCCGGCAGTACTTTACCAACGGTGTTGAATCCAGCGATCCCCCAGGCTGGCACTGCAGCCAATAATCCGTCAATAACAGTTGGTCCATAAAAAGCCGCCAAAAAGGCAGGAACTCCTCTTACCAGTATTACGACAGCCTGAGAAGGTATCGCCTGTATAAGCATAATACCTCGAACATCGCCTTTTTCTGCATACTTATCCTGTATAGAAGGCAGCATAGAATTGATGGACATAAATAAAATCCAAGCATAATTACCAATAACTCCAATAGAAACTGCCACTACAACTGCCTGCTCCGTACTCATATTACTTTGTATGGCTACTGCCGTACCCAATAATCCTGCTGAATAAAGATCCGAGGGGTTGGCCCCCCCAGTACTGTTCCAACCTAAAAAGGCTACATTGATTGCGGCTCCGATAATCAATCCTTCAACTGGTTTCCCATAGATCAGTCCTACCCAGAACCCTGCCATCAGCGGTTCTCTAATTAACCACCACCCCAAAGGGTTTGATGAAGATTGCGCCCAAGCCAGCAATCCTACAAAAACAGCTTGAATCATAATTTTTCCTCCTTATTTACGACTTTAAAAACTTACGCTTTCCATTACTTTTTCGTATTCCATCGGCTTGTCTTCAGGAGTCGCCTGGAAAAATACATTTACGCCTCCGCTGCTCATCTCCGTTAGCATAGCAGCATCCTCTGGATTTAATGTCATATTCAAATAAACTGCTTTTCTCCCCGGTCCTGCACCCAGTCCGCCGATTTGCAGTTGTTCAATAGGAAAGCCTTTTTTCCAAACTTCAAGTGTGGTGTGAACATCTTTAAATAAAACCAATGCATTCCCTTCGCCCAGCTGATTTTTGTTCCATGCTGCTATAAACGTGTCAATACCCACTACACTGCATTTCACGTCAGCCGGTGTAGCCATTTTATAAATATTACTCATCACAGGGTCCTTCGCCAACGTATTATTGACAACAATGATCTTAGTGGCTTGAATTGATTTTAGCCACTTCGCCACTACTTGTCCATGAATCAGGCGAAAGTCGATTCTAATTAAAGAAAGTTTAGCCATATATTTCATCCTTCCTAACGGGTTTTATTTTTTTACAAATGGAATGCTTCGATTATTGATCTCACAAACTATCCAATTCCTGCACTTCAACCAGGATGTTTTGGCATCCATCGCGTCCTGCCTGAATCACGACCTTTGCTAACTCTTCCCCTCGCAGCCCCGTCCGGGCAGTTACGGCTTCAATAACCATACCAAGACTTAAGCCAGCAACCGCACTCACATTTCTAGTGGTTGAAATAGCTGCTGAAACATTAGCCGGAGTACCACCAAATAAATCGCTAATCAGCAAAGATCCCTCTGCCATGGACTCTAATACCCGATTAATCTCAGCCATAAAATCAGCCGGTTCCATGCCTGGCATCAGAGACAATGCTCTTACACTTTCCATTGGTCCCATGATCATTTCAGCACTTTTAACTAATTCTTCGCCAAATTTTCCATGAGTCACAATAACGATACCCGGGATACGTTCTTCCAATTCGTTATTGGAATCTGACACTATAATCGCCTCCTTATCTTACAATTTGCTTACTTACCTTGTTGACGTGCCTTTTGAATTGCCTCAACAAACTCTCTGGCAGCTAGTGTAACTTTGTTATAGTCACCATCTTTTTTATGAGCTTTCGTAACGTAACTGCCTACGCCGATCGCATCGCAGCCTGCATGAATCCACTCATGTACATTTTGCGGCGTTGCTCCACCAGTAGGGACAATTGATGCTTGGGGAATCGGTGCTTTGATGGTTTTTACATACTGAACTCCTAGGAAATCTGCAGGGAATAGCTTCACCATATCAGCGCCAGCTTCCAGAGTTTCCATCACGTCTTTAGGAGTCATCGCACCAACGATGGAAATAGCCTGATAGCGATTGCTTACTTTAACCATATCAACATTCAAATGAGGGCTAACCAAAAGCTCAGCTCCAGCTAGTATAGCCGCTCTTGCTGTTTCCGCATCTAAAATAGTTCCCGCGCCGATAACGACTTCACCATTTTTATACGTTTGGGATAAAGATTCAATAATTTTTAATGCTCCAGGCACACTCATCGTAACTTCCACTGCTCCAACCCCGCCTTTAATGCAGGCTTCAGCAATTTTATGAGCTTCCTCTGTATTATCACTGCGAATAATAACTACAATACCACCATCAATTATTTTACGTAAATTTTCAAACTTCTTACTCATCGTTAATTCCTCCTAATTTTTTATATTATGGTTTGACAACTGAATATTTAGGTTCAGAGCCGGATAAAACTCGTACTACTTCTTCTGCTGCCATGACGCCAGCACCCACAATTGCTTCATTCGTATACGCACCCGCATGAGATGTAAAAACTACGTTTTTTAGTTCCATCAAAGGAGATTCTTTTGGCGGTTCCTGAGCAAACACATCCAAAGCAGCTCCGGCAATTAATCCCTGAGTTAGTGCCTTATACAAATCATCTTCGACAATTAGTTCTCCTCTAGCCGTATTAATAATATAGGAGGTTTTTTTCATCTTGCGAAGCCGCTCTATATTAACCATACCAGCAGTCTGTGCCATTGCAGGTGCATGCAGGGAGACAAAATCCGCCTTTGCAAATACTTCATCTAGCGGCAAATAGGTTACACCATAATTGTCAATAAATTCTTGTCTAGGGTACACATCATAGGCAAGAATTTTCATACCAAAACCATAAGCACGTTTGGCTACTTCCCCACCGATATTACCCATTCCAATGATGCCCAGAACTTTTCCTCCCAGCTCAACACCAGTATGACGATACCAGCCTCCATTTCGTATGGAAAGATCCATCTGGGGAATTTGGCGAGCTACTGCCATGATCAACCCTATTGCCAAATCAGCTACTGACTTACTGTTGGCACCTGGGGTAATAGTAACCGCCACGCCATGTTCTTTAGCAGCATCCACATTGATCGTGTTGTATCCCACGCCTTGTTTCGCAATGACCTTAAGTGTCGGAGCCCCTGCAGCAATTACCGCTGCTGTGACTTTTTCACTTCCCGCAATCATGCCCTCGACTCCCTTAATCATCTCCAGGAGCTCGTTCTCTGTTAATGCACGATCATGAGGGTTTAATATCAGTTCATAGCCTTGTGCATTCAAAATTCTCATAGCCTCTAGTGAGCGAGAACGCTCTCTTGATCCTATCAGGACTTTTTTCTTCATGCAAGCAACTCCTTTTTTAGAAATATCTAATCTCTTGAGAAGTATATTTCCCTACAATTAGAATTCAGCTATATTATCATGCAATATTCATGCCACTACACATCATCCCGGATTCCTCTCCCAACTTTACATCGTTCACTACAGAAAATTAGAAAGTAGTGTAGCACTGCCACTACACTACTTTCTAATTTTCTGTATTCGGTTCATTACATATCACCATTAACAACCATTGCCAGTATATTTTTCACTTTAACGGAGGATACTCCCCTATAGTAGTACTCTTCAAATTTTTAAATATAAAGAAATATTTTACATTCTAGGAGTTGACAAAATGAACAAGGCAATATTGATGCTTTTTTCCATGGTATTACTATTTTCGGTCAGTGCCTGTGGTACTTTAAACGCTCCTCAGGAAAAACCAGAGGTAGGAACACCGCCGCCGATTGCCAGCCAGCCATTACCTGAACAAGAATCTTTGCAGCTTATTAACGAATTGAAACAGTTTAATGGCCAAATCGGTCTATATGCACGAAACCTTAAAACAAATCAAACGCTTCAATTTAATCAAAATATGATCTTTCCCACAGCATCCACCCATAAATTAGTCGTTGCAATTGCCATCTATAAATATCTATATCCAAATGCTTCAGTTAGCGAAAAGCAACACTATGATGAGAATATAAAACAAATGATGATCGTTAGCGATAATCCTGCCTTTTATGAACTTTTGGATATTATCGAAGCAAAGCAACCGGATGCACTTACTCGTGTGCTAACCGACCTAAATCTTGTCAATACTAGAATCCATAGCCGTGAGGCTTTCAAGGAATATGGATATCACAGTGTTACAACCCCTTATGAAATGTCGCTAGTTTTTGAAACAATCTATAATGAGACCTATCTTGGAAAAGAATTCTCATCCATTTTAAAAGAAGAGTTGAGCAATACCATCTTTCAAGAAGAAATTCCCAGATTCCTGCAAGGCAAAAAAGTGCTGCACAAGGTTGGGGAGCTGCCGGGAGTCCAATGTGATGTAGGTATTATTGACGACGGACAGAATGTGATTTTAATCAGTCTTTATACTACAACCAAACAGCAGCCGCCTTATGCCAGTAATTTTATTGCTGATATTTCGGCTAAAATTTATAATGCACTACAGTCCTCAAATCCTTAAGATTCACTTTTGGCAACCTAGCAGTATACCTATGGCTAATCTTAAGATTTTTAAATTTATTGTAACAGGGATATTGTGGATACATGAAATTTCTCCTTACCATAATTTTTTATAATATTTTATTCGTCTATTAACTTTATGTAACCATCGCAATCGCAGAAAAAAACACAACCAGCTAGTGGTTGCGCTTCATATAGAAAATTATTCAGATTTATTTGCTAGAATTGGTGGAGCAGCCTTTTTTTCTGCCTTTTTCTTCTTTTTTTCCTTGTTCTTTGGGCTTTTGTCTCCCATATCGAACATCTCCTTTTCTATCGTAAACCTAGGTTCATTATACCATAGTCTACCATTTTACAACGTTGCTTATACAATCACATTCAGGCATACTTCATTCCATCGACAGTTGAAACATGTAAATATTATGTTTTTCATCAAATATCTTACTATCTCATGAGATACCTGTCTATTCTGCATTAATCTAGGGATCATTCTGCTATTTCGGCTTTTTATGACTCGTTTCAACGGTTACATATACAAACCCGCCTCCAAGTCTAGTGGTTTCCAGCCAAAGACCCAAATCAAAAGTAAGTAAACGACCTCCGTCATAACAAGTAGCCAGATAACGATTCTCACTTTCTTTATAAGACAAAGACACAAGCACAATCCAATGCCAGCTCTCTAAGGATGTCACTCGTCCTTTTTGCAAATTCAAAAATGCAATAGGACAATCAGAAGCGAGGCCTTCGTTTAAGAATTTTATTACTTGAGAAAGTGATGCCCGCTTAAACTTAAATGCAGAAAGGCTAAGTTCATGGCACCGCCAACTTAGTTCATAATGCTCTGCAAGATCCTCTACTCCCCTGCAGAATTTCCTAGTGCTATTGAGCCCTAACAGCCACCCAGGTGTTACAAAATTCCACACATCCTCCAATATTTGAGTTATAGAGGAAATACTGTTGCTTTGGTATGGCAACGATCCAGCTTCACGTCTATTCAGATACAAAAGCAGCATGGCAGCAGCTGTAGGTCCGCAGCCTCTCGTCTTCTTAAAAGAAGTCTTATACCACTCTTGATTGTAACCATATAAAATAAGGTTACCCGTTTTTATCTGTAACCATTCAGGGTGCTTGATTTCCATCTTTCATTCCCCCTTCACTAGGCTTAGCAAAACCCAAATGATGCTAGTATTCATATTATATACTAAAAGCTATCAGAAACACTTACTTATTCATAGTATATTTAGCAAGTCACTATATTTATCTTGCAAATAAAAAAATAGCAGCAAAGAATGCTGCTAACAATGCTTAATTGCCTCCTCAAATATATGAAAAGCAAAACTTAACTGCTCTGTTGTTACAATGAGCGGTGGATGCCACGTAATACAGTTTCCAGACGATACCTTAAAGGATAGTCCATGTTCTAGGCAATAATAGAGTACCTTTTCAGCAAGCTCATCATGCTTTTCTTTTGAATATCGATCTTTCACGAGTTCAAAAGATATTAAAAGACCAGCTATACGATAATCTCCAATACAGTCATATTGATCATAGAGTTTTTTTGAATATTGCAGGACAAATTCCGATTGTTTTTTACAATGATCTAGCAGCTTATGCTCATCAATATATTGAATGACAGCACAGATTGCCGCACATCCCACTGCGGGTTTTTCATGAGTGTAATGACCAAGTGAGATATCCTGAGCATTATCATATTTGGATTTAATGAGGATTGCAGCTTGTGGTATGACTGCCCCACCAAGTCCTTTTCCCAGTACAAGCATGTCTGGCTCAACAGCAAAATTTGGGTGCACATAAAACATCCCACTTCTACCAAGGGCTGTTGGAATTTCATCGAAAATTAGCAGTATGCCGTTTTGGTCACAAATTTCTCGCAGCCTTTGAAAATATATAGTAGGAGGAATATGGGTATCGGTTGCTCGAATCGGCTCTAGTATGACTGCACCGATATCGCCTTCATTTTTGATAATATATTCAATATAATCCAAAGAAAACTTCGCAACCGTTTGTGGACAAGAACTATTCATAAGATTTCGATACGCATTATATGGTATTGCTCGTATGCATCCAGGCATAAGAGGTCCCATATCCTGCCTGAAAATCGCCTCTCCCCCCACAGAAATAGAATCCAGCCCAGCCCCATGAAAGGATTCCCACATGGATATCACTTTATGTCTACCTGTAATTTTACGGGCCATTTTAAGAGCAATTCCTACAGCAGCACTGCCTGACGG
This sequence comes from Pelosinus fermentans JBW45, assembly GCF_000271665.2. Taxonomy (GTDB): domain Bacteria; phylum Bacillota; class Negativicutes; order DSM-13327; family DSM-13327; genus Pelosinus; species Pelosinus baikalensis. Next base: position 3,545,053 of record NZ_CP010978.1, read on the forward strand.
GGTAAATAAAACCTTATAATCTTTTGATATCGTTTTATCAATCAATGCTTTAGCTGCTGTTATGACTATGTCAGATGTATATCTTCTAGGTATGAAGGGCAGTTTATCTAACTGTTTCTTAACCGCTTCCATTACATACGGATTCTTATAGCCAACCTGATGGATACTGTTTCCATGAAAATCAAGATACTTTTTCCCATTCATATCGGTTATATAACATCCTTCTGCATCTACAATCACATTCATGCAAGGTGTGGACATGGATTGTTTTATAAATACATCTTCATCAGCTTTTAATACCCCTATGCTTTTTTCATCAAGAGCCTTAATCCAGTTTTTTCTTTGCTGGCTAGAATTAACATCGCCTTCTCTGTTTATTTCAGTTTTATTTGGCATTTGGTCTTTTTCCTTGTCCGAGGAGTGTATTAATTCTTGCAATTAATTGAGGAAGTTCGTTCATGGTCTCTATGGTAAAATCTGCACCATAGGTTAAAAATGTTTGCTCTGTATTTATAATGACTTGTCTTTTTTCTGCCTCCGTTAACCTTTCAAATTCATCATAGCTGAGCCCCATCTGAGAACTCCCGACAACTACTCCTACAGACCACACTCCAGCATTCAATCCTTCTTCAATATCCGCCGCCGTATCGCCAACTTTAACCACTTTCCATGGTACAGACAGTTGCAAAGCCTCCATATTTCTAAATATCATATATGGATAGGGCCTTCCATAGGAATTTGTAGAATCAGGTGTAATCCAAAAATCAGGTTCATAACCTTTTTCTTTTGCACCTGCAGCTACTATCTTCATCATAGAGTCCGTATAACCTGTTGTTGAGCCAATTTTCAGCCCCTTTTCCCTGAGTTTCTGTACTGTTTCTACTACCTTAGGCAGAGGTCTTGTATATTCTGCAAGAGACGCAAGAAGCAACGATTCAAAGCTTACATATAGCTCATCAATATCCTGTTCAGTAAAACATCTACCATATTTCTCTTCCCATATTCCGCTAATTCTTGGCATTTCCAGCATAGCCTTAATATGGTCTCTTTTAAGCATGCCCATTGGAACTCTCGCTTCATCAATAGTTACTTCTACATCTGCAGCTTTAAAAACCTTAATAAATACATTAACAGGTGCAAAGCAGCCAAAATCAACTGTAGTTCCAGCCCAGTCCAATATAATGCCCTCTATTTTACTCATCAATCTATGCCCTCACATATCCTTTGATTATATCGCATAGCTGCAGAATATCCTGCTCGTATATTTCACCAATATTACCAATGCGGAAAGTATCTACATCTGTCAGCTTACCAGGGTATAAAACAAAGCCTCTTTCTTTAACATGATGATAAAACGTGTTAAATTTAAAATCCGCTGTTGGAAATCGAAATGTAGTGATGATAGGAGATTGAAACGCTTCTCCTATATATGGAACAATACCAATACTTTTAAGTTTTGCTCGCAAAAGTCTATTGTTTCTTTCATAACGCTTATTCCGTGCGAAGACGCCTCCTTCTTCTGCTAATTCATCAAGAGCCTTTGAAAAAGCGGCAACTACTTGGGTTGGCGAGGTATAGCGCCACTTGCCATCCTTATCCATATGTTTCCATTGATCATATAAATCTAAGGATAAACTTCTTGCGTTACCTTGGCACTTTAAAAGTTCTTCGAGTTTAGCCACTACGAAACAAAAGCCTGGCACCCCCTGAATGCATTTGTTTGCACTGCTTATTAGATAATCAATACCTAAATCCTGAACATTCATTTCAATTCCGCCAAAACTACTCATAGCATCAACAATTAAAGTTTTACCATACGCTTTAGAAATATCAGCTATATCTTGAATCGGATTTAGGATGCCCGTTGTTGTTTCGCAGTGAACCATTGCGATATGGGTAATACCCATATCATTTTCAAGAATATTTTTTATGTCATTAGCATCAGGAATCATATCATATTGAACACGATGAACAACATGATTCGTACCAATGCATTTTGCCATAGCTACCATTCTTTCTCCATAAGCACCGTTAGTAATTATAAGGCATTTCTCTTCCTTACTGATGCATGTCATTAATACAGCTTCTACGCCGAAACTTCCACTCCCCTGCATCAGCACTGTAGTATATACATTCGGCGATACTGATGCTATCTCAAGAAGTTGACCTCGAATCTTTTGTGTTATGTTTTTATATTCCTCATCCCAGGTACAGCGGTCAAAGAGCATTTCTTTTTTAACGCCACTTGTCGTTGTCAAAGGCCCCGGGGTTAAAAGTTTATAACCTATCATCTAACTTTCCCCCTCCATTTCTTTCTATTATCTATTTTGCAGCTTTGAAAAACTCCTGATGAGCTTCAAGAAGTTCTACTGTCAATGGTTTCGCGAAGATCTTTGGATTGCCAGCCTTATTTACATCCGTTACGATTTCACCCTGATATAGGGCTACAGGATAATCCTTAATTAATTCAGGTCTGGCTTTTTGAATAATCACCTTTGCCATGTCCATAGCAAGCTTCGTAGTAGCTGTATCTGCCTTTTTAACGACTGCAATGGATTCTGTAAGTGTGTAATTCCCCTCTATTGGATCAATATAATCGATCGGCTTTCCAGCAGCCTTATCAGCAACGGCTTGATGACGCAGTCCAAATCCTACTGCAACTTCTCCCACTCTTACCTTTTTAATTGGACCTGAACCGGAAGTCTCAATATGAGGACCACAATTTTGAATCAATTTATTAAGTACTACTTTACCTTCCACTTCTCCATATTCGCTGATAATCGCCTGGATCAAAAGCCATGCCGTGGAAGAATTCATTATGTTAGGAATGGAAACTAGCCCTTTATATTCATCCTTAGTTAAATCTTTTATTGATTTTGGCATAGCTAACCCTTTATCCTTTATAACCTGGGTATTAATAAATATGGCGCCTGTATTTGCTAGCATCGGAGTATAATATGCTGGATACTTTTCAAGTGCTTTCGTTTCAAAATTCAAATCAGCAAACATTTTATGCTTTTGTTGAGCACTTTCTACAAAGTAAGAACTCATTGTTACTAAATTGGCTTCAATTTTGTCACCTTCAGCCATAAGCTTGCCACCAAGTTCAGATGTACCCATGCTTTGCAGCACATATTTTCCTTCATATCCTGCAGTATTAAGGCTATTTTGCATGGCTTGTACCGCTTCTTTATCTGCATTAGTATAGATAACTACTTTTTGTGGGCTATTGTTACTTGCGCACCCTACCAAGCCAATTAACATCGAAGCTAAGATGAAGCATAGAGTAAGATTCTTAACTTTTTTTTTCATAATACGATCTCTCCCTTTTTATTACAGTTCTTTTTTATTTATTATTTCATCCACGTTGGTTAGTGAATGATAGCTTTTTATGCAAAAATACACTAAAAATTTTCATACCTATATTGGTTAGAAAAATAAGGATTGATAAGACAAATATTTCATTAAAATTTGCAAAATGCTGAAGCTCTTTTATTTTGCTAGTGACAACCGAAGTTCGTGCAGTTACTAGAAAAATAATCGCACTAATGGTAACCATAGCATTTATAAAATAGTAGCCAAACATCTCCACCAGTGTCGATATGGAATTCGGAATAATAACCCTAATGATCGTCTTGATCCAAGTGTCACCCATTAACTCTCCTGTAATCTCCCAAGATGGGTTCATTTTGGCAAGGGAATTCTTCGCCATAAGATAAGGGGTCGTAAAGAAGTGTACTATATTGCAAATGATGATTATAGCAAAGGTACCTTTTAGATCACTGCTATTAAACAGCAGCAAATACGCTAGTCCTAAAACCATCCCTGGTACAGTATTCGTTATCATGGAGAACACATCAATGCTCAATTTCACTTGTTTACTAATCGGAGTACGAACATTTATGATGGCCGCACTATAAGAAATAATGGTTCCAAGCAAGGCAGAAGCGATAGCAACGAATAATGAGTTGTGGTATACATCCATTATTGATGTAGAAAAAAGAGTATCTTTAAAAAAGCTAGTGGTAAAACTCATATCATAGGGGAAATTTTTTACAAATGGGGTTATGAACATAACTAGAAAGATTAGTATAATACTAAGGATTGTTGTCATGGAAATACTGGCTAAATAAATATCACGCATCCTATTCTTAACAATCCCTATATTCGTAAACTTATCATAATGAAAATTGAATCTTTCAAGATAATTTAAAAACAGCACTCCAAATATTGCTGGCATAAGCATGATCATGGCTATTGCTGAGCCACTATTAAAGTTTGGAATGGCACCTAACATCACCTGATATAACTGAGTTGCAACAACACTATAGGTCCCTCCCACCGAGGCAGGTATTCCAAAATCAGTGAAGCTTAAAATGAAAGCGATCACAAATGCGCCTCCTAAAGTACCGACCAATGGGCGGAGGATTGTATTTGTAAAACTTCTAAAAAATCCATCCCCCATTAGAGTAGAAACAATAATGAATTTTTTATCAATATAGCCGAAAGAATTATTAATCAGCAAAAATGCTGAGGGTAAGGTATAAATAACATATCCCATTAAAAGTCCATTAAAGCCATAAATCGAGAATAGTTCTCTACCAAAAAGCTGTGTTAATAAGCCTTGTTTCCCAAAAGAGTATATAATGGCAAAGCCATAAGTAATCGTTGGCAGCAGCATCGGCAATACTATTCCAACTTTTATAATTTCTTTTAGCGCTTTATATATCTTTGTACAGTTTACGGCGTAGGCAAGAATAAAGGCCAAAATGGTTGATATTAATGCCGTAAGCGCTGAAACATATATACTATTTTTGATTGCAATTAAAATATCTTTATCACAAATTACAGAAATATAATTGGAAATACCTATGCCATGCCCCGTTCTAACAGAGTTCATCAGCAGTATAAATAAAGGAGCGAAGAGAAAGACAGCAAAGAATATTGCAACTGTTATATAAATAAGTTGTGTTTCTAGTCTTTCTTTACGCATGGCAGCCTTCAAATAAATTATAAATGTTATCCCTTTTTATTCTTAGTTGACGCAAGATAAACTCCTCCACAAAGTTATTTTGAGGCTGATGAATTACCTGTTTAGGTGTGCCAAATTGCGAAACTTTTCCTTGATCAATAATTAATACTTTATCCGACATGGTCAGAGCTTCTTCTGGGTCGTGGGTTACAATGATAGTGGTCAAATGATACTCTCTTGTAATGGCTTTAATTCTGTCCTTAATGGTTTCCTTTATGACGCCATCAAGAGCACTTAAAGGCTCATCCAAGAGAAGTATTTTAGGCTTCGTAGCTAAAGTACGAGCAAGTGCTACCCTCTGCTTTTGCCCACCGGATAGCTGACTAATCTGTTTGGACAAATGAGGCTCTAACTCTAAAAAATCAATTAGTCCATCAAGTTCCTCCTTGCTTATTAAATCAGGCCTATTTTTTACTCCATAAATAATATTTTTATAAGCATTAAGATTGGGAAAAAGCGCATAATCTTGAAAAACAATATTAAAGCCGCGCTCTTTCATTGATACTTTGCTTATGTCTTTGTCATTAAAAATGATTGTGCCGCTGTCCATTGGTGTCAAACCCAATATTATATTAAGCAATGTAGTTTTACCACTTCCGCTAGGTCCTAACATAGAAACAATCTCACCATTGGCAATTTCGACATCAATTCCATTTAGCACTACTTTGCCATCAAATTGTTTCCGTACGTTTTTTAATACTAACAAAAAATTCACCCCCTATATGTTTAAACCAAATGCTGCTTGCCTCTTTACTATACATGTCTTTAACCATACATATGTTATGAACATATTAAGATCTAGTTAAAACATCGTCATTTTTGATAACTTTATTACTATATTTTCACTATATAAACATAATATTATGACTAACTTATTATATTTAAATCAATTCATCCTTGAACATTGTCATGTCTTGCGTTATACTTTGTCTATGTTAACATATTAACTTTGATAAGGATGATATTCATGTTACCAAGTGAAAGACAAAAAAAAATTTTAGATCTGTTAGCAACAAAAGATGTTGTTACCATTCCCGAATTTATTACCGAATTTAACATCTCCATCGAAACTGTACGAAGAGACTTAGGTATTTTAGAAAAGCAAGGTAGCATTCAAAAAGTATATGGTGGGGCGAAACTCAAAAATTCTATCTTTTCTGAGCCGACTATGGAAAGCAGAATGATTCATAATTTATTGCAAAAGGAATCGATTGGAAAGAAATGCTGTGAATTTATTAATGATGGAGACTGTATCTTTATCGATAGCGGTTCCACGACATATCATATTGCCAAATACCTTATGGATAAAAAAAATCTCACCATCATTACCAACTCCATTCCTGTGGTGAATGAGTTAATGGATACTGATTTTGAGATTATTATAATCGGAGGAAAAATAAGACATAATGAACGTTCTGTTGTTACCTATGATTACATCTTCAACTTTTCACAACTAAACATTCAAAAAAGTTTTATTTGTGCCGGAGGTATCACCGCAGAAAATGGAGTTTCCGATTTCAATATGCAAGAAGCAGTTACCAGAAAAATAATTATCGAACGATCAAAAGAATTATTTGTGGCAGCAGACAGCAGCAAATTTGATAGAGATGTCACCATAAGCATAGCGCCACTGCATAAAATCAACTATATTATTACCGACTCATACTTAAGTAAAAATGTGGCAAGCACTTTTAAGAAAACAGCAACTATACTGGTCTTGGCAGAAAATTAACTCTTTGCACCAAAAAGGCTCAACAAGCGGATGTTGAGCCTTTAAATATATACAAGCCACTTGTGCATATTTTTTTCATTTCTTAATCTAAAGCCTGCACACAGCGCTGAAACTCCTCATATCCTTTTCCAGATAGTATTTCGTACAGTTTCAGTACCGTAACTTGTGAAAAAACATAATTACGCAGTGCATTAAATTTCCAGGTATTTAGCTCACTTTCTTCCATCCCGTACACCTCACGGGCATATCGCTGCATGGCGGCAATCACCTCGGTAGCAGCCTGCATACTTACTACCCAATTTTGATCCCCTTGGTATACAATAAACCATTCAACGGGAGGCAATAATCTGAGCAGTCCTTTTTTACCGACTCCGTAAGCTGCCGGCTCCTTGCCCGCGATGTGACAGGCTATCGCCAACCAGAGCGCTATTTGTTTAACAGAAGGAGCCGTACCAGGAGGAAGATGGGCGCAAGCTTGAGCAATCACGATCTCCGGCTCAAAGCCGCGAAACATCGCTTCCGCCAAGCCAAAAATATGATGCATTGCGGTTCCCGCCAATACTGGCTGCGGTGTGCAGCTTCCGTCAGGGCACCATTGCAGAATCCATGGCTTTTGAAAATCATGCAGAATTTGTCCCGCAACCACAAGGTCTCGGTCAGGCAGGCAGTGATATATCTTTTTATAACCATCGCAGAAGCTCAATGATATGCTAAGATTCAAAGCGGTGTGTACAGCCAATCCTCCAGGATAAGCATGGTGCCTGAAATAGCTGCTGCCGGGCGCACACCAAAAGGGCTGAGGTGCTATTTGAGGATTTTCGCATGGCGGAAATAGCAACGCTGTGCTTACCTCTTCTTCTATCAGTTTTTTATTTATCAACATCATACGTATGCTAGCTTTGTCCCTCTCATCCAGTGCACTGAGAAAGCTGGGCGCTGGGTTATGCAAAACCGCTAAAACACGTTGACGCAAATACTCCTTTTCAATCTTCTCAGCTGTCTCCAGCAGATAATGATAACTGTCCTGGACAATCGCTGATGCTTTTGCCATATCCAGTGGCAGCATAGCTTGGCACTTTGCCAGTGACAAAGTCATAAGCACTCTCCTCACATTTATATTTCATCTTCTTTTATACTCCAGGCATCTTTCACCTGTACAAATATGCTGTCACCCACTCTTTTGGAGATGGAGATCTGAGTGGATACCTGCAAAGGTATGCCCTGCCATTCTAATAAATAATCCGTATAGGCTCCCATAAACCGACTGCCTGTAATGCGCGCATTGGACACATCTTCTCGTTCTTGTAGTTCCACCCATGAGGGACGAATGAATACCCTAACCCTTTCCCCGCAGTCTAAAGAGGATTGTATGCGTGTCAAAATGAATGTATGATCACCAATTCTTATACGGCTGTACCCATTTCCTTGATTTTCAACTACACTGCCACTTAATTCATTGACTTCGCCAAAAAAATTCGCTACAAAGGGATTATTGGGAGAATGGAAGATGTCATATGGTGTTCCTGCCTGCTGGATTTTTCCCTCATGCAGCACAATAAGACGGTCAGCCAGTTTTACTGCCTCATCTTGGTCATGGGTAACATAAAGAACTGTCGGCTGCCATTCCCTGTGCATAATCAACAATTCATCCTGAATCTTTTTACGCAAAGCTACATCCAGGCTGGATAACGGTTCGTCCATTAGCAATAAAGCAGGCTGTCCGACCAGAGCCCGGGCCAGCGCCACCCGCTGCCGTTGTCCTCCCGACAGTTCTGCTGGATGTCGATGCTGATATTCCCTCAACCCGAATTTCATAATTACTTCATCCACTCGCTGCTCTCTTTGTACGGCAGTAAACCGCCTTTGCTCCAGCGGGAAGGCAATATTGGCTTTGACCGTCATATGGGGCCATAAGGCATAGGATTGAAAAACGAAACCCACATCTCTTTTTTCGGGAGGTATACACACTCCGCCAGCAGTTGCCGCCACTCTTTTTCCAATGATGATTTCTCCTTGCTGCAATTGGGTAAAACCGGCAATCAGTCTTAGCAATGTACTTTTTCCGCAACCGCTTGGTCCAATTATCACAACAAACTCACCTGGTCTGACAGTAAGGTCAAAGTCCTGCAAAACCCAATGTGACGAGTTGCCGTAATGTACTGCCAGATTTCGTATCTCTAATGCTTGTTGCCGCTCTCGCAAATCTGCATTCACGCCTTTTTCTCCTTTTCTTCCGAATTTTTTTCGTCAAGCAAATATTTGCAGACGCCTGCCGATAACCCCAGTGTCAGCAACGTCAACAACGTACCTAATGCCGCACTTTCCAGAGCACGTCCTGCTGCTTCCATGCTGAAAACAATAACCCCCAATGTAGGAAACTGAGAGCCAGCTAATAACGAAGAAAGGGTCAACTCGGTAAAAGCTAACAAAAAAATAAGAGCTCCACCGCCAAATGCCTCTTCACGAAAAATTGGCAACGTAATCCGACGGGTTACCGTCATGGGCCCAGCCCCTGCAACATGCCCCGCCTCTTCCAATGCCAAAGAAAACCGTGCCCATGCCGTGGTCCAGGTCCGGATGCCGAAAGTATAAAATCGGGGTATATAGGCCAAGAGCAAAATTACCATACCGCCATACAGGCTAAAGGAGGTGCCGGGAATAGGATGAATCCAAGTCAGCAGTACGGCTAACCCTACTACCATTCCCGGCAGACAGTAAGGTATAGCGGCAATACCATCCAAAAAAGTCACCAGGCGTGATGGGGCAAGTACGATCCTTCGTGCCAAGGACCAGGCAAGCAATAAAACTGCAGCCGTAGATATTAGGGCTAACAACAGACTGTTTTTCAGACCTGCAGCCACCACTGGTGTATCCGTCCACAAGGAAATGTAATGAGCAAAGGTAAGATTGCTTAAGGTCAAGGAAACGCCATAGGCAGGTGCCAGAGACAATAACAGCATTGCCAGACAAGGTCCTACAACGGTTATCCCCTGCCATATGCTTACGAACAAAACCAATAACCATTTCCAAATGCCCATAGGGTATATTCTTTTTTCTCGGCTCCCTTCTTCCCGGGAATATTTGGGTCCATGAAAAATCTTGCCCTGAAAATATACAGGTATCATGGATAGCAGCCCTGTTACTACTGCCAGAGCCGCCGCCTGTTCAAACTGACCGCCTCCCAGACCAACGACTTTTTGATAAATCAGCGTACTAAGAACTGTAATACCAGAAGGTATACCGATAAAAGCAGGAATACCGAAATTATCCAGGGCACTTGCAAAACATAATAAGGCAGCATTGGCCAAAGCCGGCACCGTTAATGGTAAGACTACAGAGGTGAACACTTTAACGGGTCGGGCACCTGCAATGCGAGCAGCATCTTCCAATTGTGCCGGAATTGCAGTAAGAGCAGATCGTACCAGCAAATAAGCAATCGGCATATGAGAAATAGCCATTACAATGACAATTTCATTAATGCCCGCTAAATCCCACATTGTCAGATCAAACAAATTCTGTAACCAGTCGTTTACCAAACCGACAGGACCCGCCCAGTGCTGCCAGGCAATGGAAATTACATAAGAGGGCAAAAGCACTGGAAGGATAAAAACAAGACGCCAGCCCTGGCGTCCCGGTATATCTGTTTTTTCCGTAAGTATGGCAGCCACGACGCCCATAAATAAGGAAGCGAGTGTGGAAACAACTGCGATATACAAGGTATTTTTGATTACAGTCGGCAATTGTGGATCTTGGAGCAACTGACCATACGCAGCTAATGAGATTTCTTGCTGCACAGTAGATACTCCCAAGGAAACAGCCACCAAATTCCACAGGGGATAGATGATTAAAAGGATCGGTAATATGGGCAGCCACCATGATTTGATGCGTTTCATAATCACCCACCGGATAATACAGTAAAGTCTTTTTTGTCAGCATCCCGTTGTTCAATCAGTTTCTTAATTGGTGCAGTCAAGATCTTTAAGGCAGCGGCCTGTCTGCCTTCTGGCCCATTCACATCCTTGTTAACTGGCAGATAGCCTTGCTGCACCGCTAATTGCTGCCCTTCGGCAGAAAGCACAAAATCAACAAAAGCTTTAGCGGCAGCTGCATTTTGCGTGGTTTTCGCAATACCGACAGGCTCCGTAATAACGGCAGAACCAGTCTTAGGATAAACAAAGGCAACTGGTGAGCCCTGTTTGGCAGCATTAAAGGCCATAAAATCTACCACCATGCCAAAACTTTTTTCCCCGCTGGCTACACGTTTAATGACATCGCCATTACCTTTTACCACCATCACCTGATTATCTTTTAGCTTTTCATAATAACTCCATCCCAGTGCAGATTGATTTCTAAATATACCCAGATTATAAGCTGCTGCTCCCGAATACAAAGGACTGGGCATGACTGTTTGCCCTTTGCTTCCAGATTCAGACAGGGTATTCCAGTCAACCTTGTCTAAGTCCTTCACTTTATTGGTATTTACCACAATTCCAATGGGAATCATTTTGGTTGGAGAATACATCTTATCACTATCCAGCAGATCTCGATTCACGCCCTTAAGCTCGCTTGATTGATAAGACAGCAGCAAATTTTGCGCTTTGAGTGCCTCAAACGTAGGAGCATCAGCCAAAAACAATACATCCGCTCCTAACTTTCCAGCCTTCATTTCCGTGTTAATTCGTGCAATTACCTCTTCCGTGCCAGATCGAAACACTTCTACCTGAACTTGAGGATATTTTTTCGTAAACCCAGTCACTAATTTACTAATATCACTATCCGGTTGTGATGTATAAACTTGTAACTTGCCGCTTATTTCTCCGCTTTTTCCGGTAGTAGCCTCAGGCTGCTGCACTCCCGTTCCACACCCAGCCAACAGAATTGTCATCATAAAAAATAACCATAGCAGTAGGGACTGTATCTTTCCATGTTTAATCATAAAAAATGCCTCCTTGGGGTTGTTATTTAGTTCAGTATAAAACAACCTGTCTGGCAGCTTGTTAAGGGAATGTTAATATCTGTTTAATTCTATTTGAATGTTATCTCGTATCCTAAAAACGCTTGCCTTGTTAGAGAAACTTTCCACACTCCTTGCTGGATAAATGTAAAACCCCGTTCAGTTTATTGACTGAGCGGGGTTTTACATGAAGAGAATCTCTGCAGTTTTAGTCATTCAGTTTCTCACTTAGACGATATAAATATAATAAAAATCCGACAGTCAAAACAAGATGTAATAAATTCGATAACCAGGACTCCATAACAAACATAACATCGTCTCCTTTATGGAAAATTCAACTATTTCCTATTATTACTATTATCGTAATAAATAGACGATCTTCACACATGCAAAATGTCATAGTTTCCTAGGTATTTTGTCCTTTTTTTATAAAGCAAGATCGTCTTACCCCGCAAGGTCAGACGACCTTATTTTTTTATGGCCTAATCCAGATCATCACCAACGATCTCTAGTATTTTAGTATTATTATCTGAATCCATACCACAAATAACATACTTATCTTTATATTTGTTACTATCTTCATTTGCTAAAACGACAGTTTTCTCAGTGTCATCCATAAAAACAATATTGATTATTATTGTATTACCTTCCTCTGCAACATTCGTGACTTTCCCTGTACTGACCATTCCTACACCTCCTTTGGGTTATAATATTTCCATAAAATACTCTCAATTCGATCTGTAAATGCCTTATAACGAATATAAAGGATTTTCCTCAATTAGGATGAATTATATACAAAAATGATACTAAATAGAAGAAGGTGTCAGAATATGCATACACCACAACAAGTCAGACAACCACTACAGGCGCTCACTCCAGCCATTGAACCCAAATGGAGTATCTGGTGGAAACTACTTCGTCCGCACACCTTAACAGCTTCCTTTGTTCCAGTAGCTATTGGCACCATTTTAGCCCTGCCTTCCCATCAAATTCGTCTGGACTTACTCTTTATTATGCTCTTAGCAAGCATTCTCATTCAAGTTGCAACGAATATATTTAATGAATATTACGATTACAAACGTGGTTTGGATCACGAACATTCTTTGGGAATCGGTGGTGCTATTGTTAGATATGGCGCTGATCCTCGTCAAATTTTCGCCGCTGCACAATGCACTGTGGCTACTGCAATCTTATTGGGACTCTATCTTTGCAACGAAAGTAGTTGGTGGCTGCTGCCCATTGGTCTTTGTTGTGCTGCTGTAGGCTATCTCTATTCTGGCGGTCCCTTTCCCCTTTCAGCAACACCTTTTGGCGAGTTGGTTTCAGGTACTTGTATGGGACTCGTCATTATTGTAATTTCCTTTTATCTTCAAACTGGTACTATCACCACCATAGCCGTCATGGGCTCTATATCTACTTCAACATTAATCGGAGCTATTTTAATGTCTAATAATCTGCGTGATTTAGAAGACGACAAAAGACATGGTCGACAAACTCTGGCGATTCTTTTAAAGCGAACCAAAGCAACCTACTGTTTAATCGGAATGTTTATCTTTTCTTATTTATGGATCTTTTTTTTAGTGACAATTGACATACTGCCCCTTTGGTCGCTTTTATGTTTCATCAGTATACCCAGGGCCATCAAAGCTGCACGAATTTTTCTTAAGAATACAACTCCAGAATCTCTAGCACCAGCCATGGTAGCCACAGCACAAACCAATACTCTTTTTGGCTTTGCCTTGGTTCTAGGGCTGCTCATTCAATATTGGTCTGCCCACTATAATATGAACTTACATCTACTGCCCTAAAGGGATAAAAACTTTGCGTCCATGAATTGATAAACGAGAAACTCCTGCAAACTCAAGTTAAAGTTTTTGCAGGAGTTTCTCGTTTATCATTATTTAATTTTTACAAAGTACTGTCAAAGCAATGATTTGATCGATGCTGATCCAAACGATCTGTCCTGGAGTAAATGGAAAAGACGAGCATGTCAAAGACAAAATCACAAATTCTTGCATTGTTTTTGCTTCATGCTCATAATCATTTTTATGTTCTCCACAGCCCTTTTGATAGTGGGATTTATGTTCCTCCCAATCATTCTGTTTATCATCATGTTTATTTTCATGACAACAGCAGTCTCCCACCTCTTTTTTACTATCATCTTGCAACTCACTTAAGCCATCCACGGAAATCAGTACATGTTTGGAACTCCTTTTTAACCTGAGCTCAGATTCTTCAAGAACAACCCCAGTAAATATTCCTTGCCCGCTTACTCGCCTGCAATGTTTGGTGTCCGCAACGGCAGTTGTAAGGATTGTCACTGTCGAACCAAAATCAAGCTTTAATCCACTAGGATGCTGCTTTATAGACAAAACGTTCAACTCCTACTCATAAAATTTTTGTTTACTTTATTCTATTCAAAGAAAACATGAACGTGATTACCAAGAATCTTTTCGTGAAAAAATCAGCACCACTGCCGATCCCGCAGCATAGGTCCTTCTTAAAAGTAAAAAATAATGCCGCCATTGCCTAGATATTAAGTAACTATTACATAACCACTTTCATATTATGAAGTAGGCAGTAAGTCAAACTGTAAAAAGGAGAGATATTAATATGGGATTTCCAAAAGACTTCGATTTCGCCAGTTGCCTTCATGTAACTTTGGTTCTCAAGGATTTTCAGGTACTGACTGGACGGTTTAAAGGCCTGATAGGTGATCGGGCAGAACACGATTGCTGCGACAAAGACCACGAAAATGAACACGAACACAAACACGAAGATGAAAAATGTAAAAAAGACGATAAATGCTGTAAATCACCAAAATTGGACATTGATGTTAAAGTAGATGACGATTGTGAATTTATTCTGTTGGAGTTGACAAGACCGGCCGCAGCTATAAATCTCAGTTCATTTACCTGCACCATGGACGACAACTACATTAGAGAAATCGATTTTGTTGTATCGGGCACAACATTCCCTGTAGGCACGTGCGTTGCTATCAATGTCTGTAATATTCTTTATGCCGGTCCGTGTGCCGTTTTCTGTGATATACCTTTCCACATTGGTAGAGCCCCTAATGGCAGCGGTCTAACTATATCACTGAAAGAGTAGCTCTATGCTTAAAAACTAAAATTTTTACGTTTGACAAAGTCTCTAATAGATATAACTCGGATAAGACATGAAGAAAGGCACTAGCATGTAGTGCCTTTCTTCCATTTGCAATGCGAAATCAAAAATATCAAAATTCCTGAAAGGTTATATCATTCAAAAGCGATTATCTAAAATAAACTTATTGATTGCATTCGCTACACCCTCATTGTCATTGGAATCGGTTATGTAATCCGCCTTTTCTTTTACGATCTCCAAAGCATTTCCCATAGCAATACCCATGCCGGCAAATTCAATCATCGATATATCGTTTGCACTATCACCTATGGTAATGATCTCTTCTCGCTTTAAATTATAAAATTCCGCAAGCATTGCTACCGCTTTGCCTTTAGAAACTCCTTTGCGGGTAATTTCGATATTATATCTTGAAGAATCGACGATTTCTAATTGTGGCACATTCATTAATTCATTCCTTAAGGCAGAAACTAACGCCGGATTTCTATAAATAACCTCACTTTTTACAATATTATCTTGCTCTTTATGTAACACCTTTTGCCACTGGTTCCAGGAAAATACATATTGCATATCCAGTTTGTTGCTTCGCGTACCCCATATTTGAGTTCCTAAATAGAAAAGCCTAAACATAATATTACCGTAATAAAACTTATGGGGTGTGCAAAAGTAAGGCTTTATTTGGTGTTTACGAAAAATCTTCAGTAGTTCTAATGATACCTCTGAACCAAGGACATCCTTGTAAATTACTGTATCGTTATTTTTTTCTTTTATAAATGCTCCATTTGCCGCTATTACTGGAGACTGAACACCAAGAAGATTGGAGTAATATTCTGCATCCGTAAACATTCTTCCAGTACTGATGACGATATGAACACCCATCTCATGTGCCTTCACTAGGATGTCTTTTGTTCTTTTCGTGATGATATGTTTTTTGTTAAGAAGTGTTCCATCAATATCAATACAGACTAATTTATATGCCATATCAACACCCCTGCTCCTCTTATGTCTTTCAATATTACATGTATCTATAGTATATACAAAAAGCATCCGCATTACGATTTCATTCTCTCTTTGTCCTAATAATCTATGATATAATGGGTTCTAATCATCTATAATACTTGAGCTTGGGAGGACATCTTATGATAGAAATAACAATTCGAAACGTTCGACCGGAGGATTTGGAGCGTGTAGCTGAAATAGAAACGATTTGCTTTTCTGCAGCGGAAGCAGCAACGCGTGAGTCATTAAAGGCAAGGATTGCGGCTTTTCCTGAATGCTTTTTTATAGCTGAAAAAGAGGGGGTTTTAATCGGCTTTGTGAACGGATGCATCACCAATAGTCCTGTAATCTATGATGAACTATTTTATAGTACACAGCACCATATACCAAATGGTCAAAACCTAGCTGTTTTTGGCTTGGATGTAATTCCAGAGTACCGTTGCAAGGGAATTGCGGCTCAATTAATGAATCATTTGATCCAGATCGCTAAGAATACGGGGCGAAAAAGCATTATTCTGACTTGTAAAGATCCATTAGTCCACTATTATGAATCATTGGGCTACGTGAACAACGGACTTTCTAAATCAACTCACGGTGGCTCCCAATGGTTTGATATGACGCTTACACTGGTGAGGATTTGACTGATATATGAATTTAACAATAAGAAGCAATGAGGAATCCCCATTGCTTCTTATTGTCTTTCTATGATAGATAATATGTAACTCTTCTGTTAAAATTGAACGGTTTTAGAATCACCCTTCATAGTGTTAAATGTCGCTTCAGCCTCTTCAATATAAAATAATTCAAAGATCGTATCATCAACACTATACATTTGACTAAGAAAGGGTGCAGAATCGAAAGCTGCTTGCTTGGATTGCTTGTTCGTATTAAAGACAGCTTTCCCCTTCAGACGCAGCCATTCACCGGTTTTAGACGTTGTAGATACTTCAAAATGCGGATTCGCTTTAAGCTGCTTGTACACATCTTTTTTGTTGTTGGTACCGAAATGCAGCTTACCTTCATAATTCATAACAAACCCGAAGGGCCGTACTTTGGGTATATTCCCATCAACAGTAGCAAGATAAAACGTTGGGTTATCTTTCAGAAATTTTAGAACTTCATCCATCACAATTACTCCTTTTCATTTTGATATATTACTACTAATTATTATACTACTAAAAATTGGTATATAGCTATTTTAAAAAAAATACTAACATATTCTTAATTAGTCTCTCCATCGTATGTGTCCATATGCATTATGTTAATTTAGAACAATGAAACCTGTCCGTTTTTCAAAGAGGTTACTACGCGATCCCTTATTTTATAATCTGTATAGGGTTGATCAAGCAGCAGAGGCGAATGACGGTCATGCTGCCGCATATTCTGGTAGATCTTATTTTCATTCGATGCAGCATAACAATAAACACAGCCATGAGAGCAACAATCGTAGGCACCGATATCGATACTTTCGATACAGCCGCAATGCGGTCTTTGATTCAAATCTCTTTTCCCATTGATGGAATACCCGATGATATTTTCAATTGTTGTTTGATTGATACAGGAAGAATGTATAATACCATAATTACTAAAATCTATTTTTTCCGAACAGGTTTCTAAAGAAAGTTTATGGCCTTTTGCAATTTCAGAGAAGGCATAAGCGATCTTATTCCGATTCTCAAAATCGACTTCCTGATCAATGATACCTTTTGTGCGCTTCCTTATTTTAGCATATAATTCTACAAAGCTGAAAATACACTTTGTTGTGTAGTCCTTAAGGGAACTGCACATGTTGTAAAATTGTTCAAGATGATATTCCACTGAAAAGCTGTTACTTATAATAACAGGATCATAACGCCAGATTACCCTTTGCCTGCCAATTTTTTCACTCAATGCCTTAAATCCTTCCATAATTTTAGTTTTATCCGCCAAGTTCTGCTCTATCCTATGATCATAAGGAGTGATCGTAAATTGAAAATAATAGGAATAACCCATCCCATTGATGACATCCAGCTTATTTAACATCGGCTGGGCATTTTTTGTCCAAAAAACAATGCAATCCACAACATCGGCAGTTAGAGGGACTTTACTAACCTGCTTAGGATTCATTGGGTTCACCGTATATACAAAGCCTTCTTTTAAGCGATTCACAATCCAATCGGAATAGAATGCTGGAATATCGGTGCGTCTGCTGGCACTTATAATCATTTTCTCTCACCACCACCAATAGCAAAATTTCGTGTACAATCTTTCTATAATTATAGTTTAGCAACTTTCTCAAATATGTCTTGCGGTATTTCATCAATCAATTTTTCTTTACCTATAGTATTTACCAAAAATTAAGATTAACCTGCAGTATAAAACAATCGAACCACAAATTCGCAAAGGAAACAAAGGTTCATAATCACTTATTTTTTTCACTTACAAAATTTATAAATTAGCATATTAAAAACCATCTAAACCTTTAATTCAGATGGTCTTTAAAAGTAACTGAGCATGATCAATCACTTATTTTAAATGTTTATGTTTTTAAATGCTTCTGCTTGTTGTTTTATACCCACTTCTGTGGCAAATCGTTCAATGCTGGATGCGCCAAAGAATCCTGCTACCCCTTTCGTTCTGGAAATTACATATTGAGCATCTTCTGGTTCAGCAATTGGACCACCATGACAAATGACTAAAATATCAGGATTTACAGATTTTCCTGCATCACATATGGCTTGCACTTTCTTTACACAATCATCCAAGGTTAAGGCTGTTTTTGCTCCAATCGTTCCCTTGGTTGTTAGTCCCATATGAGCAACTAGAATATCGGCTCCAGCCTTTGCCATTTTGACGGCTTGCTCTTCATCAAAAACATAAGGTGTTGTAAGCATGTCAAGCTCGTGAGCCTTCCTAATCATATCTACTTCTAAGTCATATCCCATACCAGTTTCCTCAAGATTTGCTCTGAAAACGCCATCAATTAATCCCACTGTCGGGAAATTCTGAACTCCGACAAATCCTGAATTCTTTAGTTGTTTTAAGAACACATCCATTAAACGAAAAGGATCGGTTCCACATACTCCTGCAAGCACAGGAGTATGCTTAACTACAGGCAATACTTCTGCTCCCATATCCACAACAATTTGATTGGCATCCCCATAAGAAAGCAATCCGGCCAAAGAACCACGACCAGCCATTCTGTATCGTCCGGAATTATAAATGATAATTAGATCAACTCCGCCTGCTTCACCGCTTTTTGCAGATATGCCAGTTCCTGCTCCTGCTCCTAAAATAATTTTCCCCTTTGCTACCTCAGCTTTAAGTTTTGCTAATACTTCACTACGAGTTAATGCCATTTTCTTTTCCCCCTTGTTATTTTCGGTTATTGTTTATCCGATGACCAAGTCGCTCTAAGACTCCCCTCTCTCCAAGGGGGAGTTAAGAGCGACTAGGTCCCTGGATAAGTGCGACTAAAGATTCAGGTGGAGTTAAAACTCCATCTGAATCAAGTCTTCTTTATCCGATGACCAAGTCGCTCTAAGACTCCCATCTTCTCCAAGCGGGAATAAGAGCGACTAGGTCCCTGAATAAGTGCGACTAAAGATTCAGGTGGAGTTAGAACTCCATCTGAATCAAGTCTTCTTTATAAGCTCAACTAACTTCTTTGCTGCTGCAATGGCAAATTTCTGATCATTAATATCAGAGTCTATTTCGATTAGCTCCACCACATCTCTATCGATCTTTTCTCGTAATGTGGAAAAGAGCATTTGATCTTCTTCGGGACCGTAAAAAGGCTGATCCTTGACATCAATCATGGAAACACCTTTAAGGGGCAGCATGAGTACGGTAGGCGATTTTGCCTGATTGAGCTTCTCCGCTAAGATTAGTCCTAATTGCCGATTTTCCTCTATCGTCGTTCGCATTAATGTTACTGTCGGATTATGTTTGTAAAAGTTTCTTCCCTGAAATTCTTTAGGAACGGATTCGAAAGGACCGAAATTAACCATATCTAATGCCCCTGTTGAAACAACTTGAGGAATTTGACAGCGCCCTGCAGCCTCAAGTCGATGTGGACCTGCATTTAAAACGCCTCCAACTAATTCATCACACCACTCCGTCGTTGTAAGATCCAGCACTCCATCAAAAAAACCAGATTCTATAAGATTTTCCATAGTTTTTCCGCCAATACCTGTTGCATGGAAGATAATGACCTCAAAGCCCTCTTTTTCTAAGTATTCCCTAGCATAATTTATACATGGTGTCGTCACGCCAAACATAGTGGCAGCGATTAGTGGCTTTTTTTCAATCTCTTTACTTCCCTCAAAGGTAAGCATACCTGCTATAGCAAATGCTGCATTCGTAAAAATCTTCACTGAAATGGAGTTAATTCCGGCTATATCTACGATAGAAGGATACATGATTACATCACTTGTTCCAACATATTGTGAAGTATTGCCGGAAGCTACAGTAGATACCATGATTTTGGGTATGCCGATAGGTAATGCACGCATTGCCGGAGTGACAATTGCCGTACCGCTGGTTCCTCCAAAAGAAAGAATACCATCAAATTTGCCCTCAGCGTATAATTGAGGGACTAGTTTTTCCATACCTTTAGCAAGTATTTCTGTTGCTAAAGCCCGATCCTTCTTTGCTGCAATTTCGTGAATTTCTGCCCCAGCAGCTTTCGCTACTTCTTCATTGGAAACATCCGGAGTAAACAAGGGTTCAAAAACCCCGCTATGAATGGTAAAAGTCTTTAAGCCTAATCCTTGGATAATGTCTCTCACATAAGCAAACTCTGTTCCTTTAGAATCAAAAGTACCTACGATGGCAACTGTTTTCATGTGATAACCTCCATTCCAGCATTAAAAAAAGAAAAATATTCAATATAAACAGTATTTCTTTTTCTCAATAAGAGAATACTGTTTATTTCGAATATTGTAAATGTATCTAAATATGGTGTTTATGTCCTTTTGTATCATTTTTATATTCACTCGGAGAATAGCTTGTTTCTTTTTTAAAGGCTTTGCTAAAATGAGCATAGTCGCTATAACCGCAAGCGAAGGCAACTTCCGATAGGGGGATTCTTTTGTTTGTAATAATTTCTATCGCCTTGTTAATTCTGTATCGGGTTACATATTCAGAAAAGGTACACCCTACTTCTTTTTTAAATAAAGCACTTAAATA
Organism: Pelosinus fermentans JBW45; assembly: GCF_000271665.2. Taxonomy (GTDB): domain Bacteria; phylum Bacillota; class Negativicutes; order DSM-13327; family DSM-13327; genus Pelosinus; species Pelosinus baikalensis. Next base: position 3,566,062 of record NZ_CP010978.1, read on the forward strand.
GGTTCGAGATAAATGAGCTTCGATTGCCAAATCACTAAAGGATATTTTGTTCATATAATTTTGAGAAATATATTCTTTAACAAAGGTAATATAATCATGATACTCTGTCATTTCCGCCAGTATCTTAGCAAGGACATCATCTTGGAGACCAGCTATTTTGAATTCACGAGTTATTTTTGTTATGGCGACTTCAGAAGGAATACGCTCAAAAGCAGATCCTCCCAGATACCCCATTACATTCGTATTGTCATACATATATTTCAGATCCAAAGGAGAATTTATCGGTCCGCCATAGATCATTTTGATAACTCCAGGTCGGATTTCATCGCATACGCCAAAGATACTCTTTGCCACTTTGGCAGCTGCGTCAAGAGAAAGGACTTTTTTAGCACCAAGGATTCCTCCTTTGGTGATCCCCAGATGAGCACAAATAACATCCGCACCTGCAGCAAGCATGTCCTTTGCCTGTATTTCATCAAATACGAAGGCAATCGAAAATATATCTTTTTTATTCGCGATTTGAATTGCTTCTACTTCCTTGCTATAGGATAGCCCTTGTTCTTCTATAGCCTCTCTAAACTGACCATCAATCATTCCAACAGATGGATAATTATTAATCCCTGAAAAACCTTTTTCATGTATATCTTCAATATAGTTTTCTAAATTGATAGTAGGATCAGTAGCACAAAGACCAAAGAAAACTGGGATATTTTTTATCGCTGGGATAATCTCTCTGGAGCCAAATTCCATGACAAGCTGATTGCAATTCGCAAAGGGCAGCAGACCTGCAATAGAGCCCAGTCCCATCTGCCTGAATCTTCCAGAATTCAATGCTAACAGGAGATCGGCCCCCCCTTTCGCAGCGTACTTGGCGGAAAGCCCTGCACCGGTAGCAACACCGATAACATGCCCTTTCTCTTTAATTTGGGCTTTCAATCTATCTACTATTTGTTTTCGTTCAAAAGCCATCCTAGGCACATCCTCTTGACCAAAATAAGACCTATTTTATATTTTTTCTTAAGGCACGATTTTAAATACAGTAGTCATCTTTTCCATTTCATCATACTGTAAAGACAATAAAAGAGCAATATGAAGCGAAATAGATACATCTTCTTACGCAAAAAAGGAGTACACAAGCAGCCTTACGCTGTTGTGTACTCAAGCACCTCTAGATTTTCTATTCCAGTTCAATCGTTACCTGTACAGTTGCTCCTACGGTTACTTTCCCGGCTGGAATATTTGGTGCTGCTCCATCAGCGGAAGCCTTTAACATCCTGCTTTCCATCATGATTGGGTGATAAAATGCACCTGATTCATTTACCAGTGTTACATTCGCAACTCTTTTATTTAATGCTGCGGCAATTACGTCTGCCTTTTTCAAAGCATCTCCAATAGCATCTTTTAATGCTTCATTTTTACTGTCTGCTTCGTTTGCTGTTTCAAATCGGATGGAGTTTATTTCGTTGGCGCCTGCATTTGTAATTTCATTCACCAAAACTCCAACATTATCAATTGAAGTACGAATTTCAAGAGTATTGGTTACACGATATCCTTCTAATTTGGGTAACTTTTCTTTTTCATAGTTATAAACCGGGTCAACTTGGTATGTATTGGTTTTGATTTGCTCTTGTGTAATTCCCTGCTCTTTTAAATTAGCAAATACTTGATTTGCAATTTGAGTATTATCATTCTTTGCTTTCTCCAGCTTGGCGTTCACCGAATTGATGGAAAAAGTAATCCGCGCCACGTCAGGAGTAACTTCTTTTTGGCTGTTTCCAGTTACCTGTATCACTGTTTTTGGAGCCTCATTTGCGAAGACTGGGACGGCTATTAATACACTCATAGCAATTAATAAAATAATCTTTTTTAACATTTCATATACCTCCAATAATTTTAACCTTATAGGCAGCAAAAGTCATTTCTTACTGCCCTTCTATAATGTAAAACGTCTGATTCTGAAATAAGTAACGGCTTTTTTCACTAAAATTATTCTTTTTTTATTTTCAGCTTATCTTTGCCGATGATCGTACCATTCTGATCAATAAAAGTGATCTTCATTGTACCTTGCCCTTCAATAAGGCTGCGATCAATCGCAACGTAATCATCTGGATATATGATATTCATCGTAATAAACTGGTCAGGACGCGGACTTTTTGTATGGACATATACGGTCATATTCTTGCCGCTTACTATTACTTTCTCAATGCCAATATCCGACTGCGCTGAAGACGCTCCCATATTTGCAAATAAAATAAGCTTATTTGTAAACTTTGATCCTTTAAACTGATTAACGATTTCCTTTGCAATACCATTGTTATAATTCAACCGTCCATTATGATTGTCAATGGCAGCAAAGAACATCTCTTGCGGATACTCAGATCGATAGAACTTCCAATCTTTATACTTGTTCGTTTTAAACAATACCTTTGTTTTTACCGATTTATCAGAAGAAGCCAGGGTACCGTCGACCTTATACGTTGTCCATATTGTATCTCGCTGAGCAAATGGTTTTACCAAGGTCATAGTATGTATTTTACCTTGTCGTAAAATTTCAACGTCGATTTGTCCATAACGGGAAATTGAGCTGCTGCGCAGGATCTTCACTATTGAAAATCCATCTTGCTCCGTAAATCCATATTTCTTACCTTCTACTCTCGCAACCTGCATAGGATCAATGCGCCAAAGTTCTCTGCCTTCATCTACATTTTGCTGCCACTTGATCATTTTTTCATAATCAAGCCCCTCTACTCCCGCTCCTATGTACGCTTTCCGATTGGTATGAAATTCTGGAGGGTTAGCCAGTTCTATCTTGCTGGAATTGCAATTTATAGATTCTGCACTGGTAAAAACAGATGATTCCAAATCAACTGTTTTCACAGCAGCATCGACATAACTGGGCATTAGCATCTGCATTCCAATGGAAGTCACGATCGCTGCCCCTGCTGCAAATTGTTTCAAATTCCTAATCATCTTTTTTTCTCCTTGTTACTAATTAGTCATTCATAGATATAAACGTAATACAATCCAAAAGGTAACGGATCGTATTACGTTTATTTACATTATGGCTTTATTTCTTTTACCGTTAAAGAATCGGCAATCTTTTGCAGTTCTTCTGCTGATTTCTTGCCTTCAATTGTGATATCATATTTGTCAAGTTTCACTGTGATACTATTCATACTTTCGCCTGCCCTTTTCATAAAAGGTTCCATTGCTGCACTTTGGACAATATCCTGGGTTGCGTCTTCTTTCATCTTCATTTTGCTCTTTAGCTGACTCTCATCTGGCATTTTCTGCGTAATGATAATTTCATCATTACTACCTATATTATAAACTTGCTGCACGACTCTGCGGGCATTATCTATTTTGATGGACTGTGCTTCTAAGTTTGGTATTACCATCATTGCAGCAATTTTAGACTGATTCTGCTCTTCTGCTTTCGGGGAATCGACTATCTTCTCATCCATGAATATCCTTCTTTGCATGTCTATTTCTTTAGGTGCATCTTGCTGAAGAGCAGCGACTTGATTCGATTTGTCCTCTTTTGCCGGTGATTCTGTCCCTTGGATAATTTCTGCAATTACCATCGGTAAAGAATCAGCAGCCTTTTTGTCAGTTGAGTTAGAATTGGAGGATTCTTCCTGATGTTTCGGTTTCACCAATTGGGGAGTACTTTCCTTGTTCGATTCTGCAATGTCCAAATTAACAGCTTGATCAGTAGTCGCTGCGATTTGCTGCTTTTCTATGCTATCGTCTGTTGTCCGTGCACTATTAGAATTAGGTGTCTGCGGCAATAAGAATTGTACAAATGCAGCTATAAATACTGCAGCTACAGTACCAATAAAACCACTATACAGCCAAATTCTGCGCCGTTTTATCTTTTGTGCTCCTAATTCCGCCGACAACGTGTCAGCCATTTCACCAATTAATCCTCTTGGCAGCTCCTCTTGCTGATAAGACTGTTTAACAGCAGTAGCTAGCTTTATCAATTCCTTCACTTCCTCACCCTGTAGAGCAGGCTGTTTACCATCATGTAACTGATCTAAACCTTGTGAGAGTTCTTCTACCTGATCATATTCTTTATCTTTTAGCATCCGCTCCACCTCCTCATTGTAGTATGCCGACACTTAAACACATTTTACGTAAATTTTTCAAAGCTCGCTGCTGAAGCATCTTAATTGCTGATTCCGTCTTATTCATTTGCATGGCAGCATCATGAATGGATAATCCTAAAATAATTCGTAATTTTATCGCCTGACGCTGCTCCTCTGGCAAGCTTTCAACCAAATTGACAATCTGCTCCTGTCCTTCTATACGCAAAATATATTCTTCAGGATTTTCCCTGCAATCAAGAATGGATTCCTGATATTCAGTAAGGTTGACAATCTGAGGTGCTCGCCCATTGTTACGCCAAAAATCAGTCACTGCATTTATGGCAATTCTCGCCAGATAGCTTTTAAATGGTACATCAAGGATTTTATATCGAGGTAATGAGCGAAATGCCTTCATAAAGGTTTCCTGGGTCAATTCCTTTGCATCATCCTCATTACCGATCTTACTATATATGAGCCTATAGATCGGCTGCCAATAATGTAAAATCAATGTATTTAGGGCTTCCCGATCTCCCTCTTTTGCTTTTGTAATTAATCTATTTTCATCGGTCACGTAACAATCACCATCTCCTAAGTAAAAAACATTCCCTATCTATTCTAACGTTATAAATGCCAGAAAAGTAACGCCATCTTTTAATAATACATTTCCCCAATCCTACTTATCGTATAAAAAACAGCTACATTTAAAGAAAGGATACCACCTCTACTACCATATACTCCAATCTCCATTCAAATCCTGCACCCCCTTTTGTCAATTGCGAACGGAGTGAAGCAATCTCTTAGAATGACAAAGAGATAAGAAAAACGATTGAAACGCAAAGGTGCAAAGACGCTTACGCGTACACGAAGGACACAAAGGAGTTTTTTTATTTTTCTCTGTGTTCTCCGTGGATCTCTGTGCCCTCTGTGTTTAATATTCTCTTTGTATGCACTTAAGAAAAAGTGCCTACAGTATTGAACTGAAGGCACTTTTATATAGAATTCAAAAATAAGCTAAATAAATTCATTTAAAATCGATATTCTGAATTTCATATTCTGCTATGATTTTTTTTATATGTTCAACTTTTTCTGCATCAGGTGCGTTGAAGATTTCCCATCCCTCACGATCTAACGCACTCATCTTACTGCTCCCAAGTGGATGATAAGGAAGAAGTTCCACACCAAGAATCCTGGTATTTTCTTGAAGGAATTGGCACATTTGTTCAATATTATTTCGATCATCATTAACCCCACTGATTAAAGGTACACGAATAATAAGATCATGATGATTCTGAGAGATTCTAATAACATTCTCAAGGATTTTCCGATTACTAACGCCAGTCAGCCTTTTATGAACCTGTTCATCCATATGTTTAATGTCTATAAATACGGTATCTAATTCTTTAACAATATCTTCTGCATCTTCCCACTCAAAAAATCCGCTGGTTTCAACCGCAGTATCAATTGCAAGCCTTTTACAAGCTAGAATCATTTCTCTCAAAAACTCACTTTGAGCAAATGGCTCTCCTCCAGAAAAGGTAACTCCCCCTTTCGATTCCCGATAGAAAATGCTGTCTCGCTTAAGGATCTTGATGACTTCCTCTACTGTCATTAATGATCCGATCATCTTCTTTGCGCCATTGGGGCAGACTTCACAGCAATCACCACAACAGCAGCATTTCTCTCTGGAAAAAGAAAGAGGAATGCCCCCATCCATTGGAATTGCCTGATGATTACAAGCCAAAGAACATTGTGCACAGCCTATACATCGATCACGAAAGTATAAGATTTCAGGATTGGGATTCCAGGATTCAGGGTTAGCACACCATTTGCATCGTAAAGGACATCCTTTTAGAAAAACTGTACTTCGAATCCCATCACCATCATGAACTGACCATCGCTGAATTTGAAATACATTGCCAGCGATCCGATTACTCTCCTTCATAGATCACACTACAGACTTTCATAGGTTGTTCTTTCGATAATTGCATCTTGCGCTTCCCTAGAAAGGTTAACAAATTGTGTACTATAACCTGCCACCCTCACCAGCAAGTCTTTATAATCATTTGGCTGCTCTTGCGCTTTTCGTAATATTTCCGTGGAAATAACGTTAAATTGAACATGAAATGCACCAAGAGAAAAATAGGCGCGAATGATCGAAGCAAGGTTCTTTTTGTTCCTCTGCGTCTTTAACAGATCTGGCGAAAACTTAACATTCAGCAGAGTACCTCCGGAATGTACATCATGATTGATTTTAGCAGCAGACCGCATCGCAGCCGTTGGACTGGTAATATCCGTACCAGCATGAGGCGATACCCCTTCCGTCAAAGGAGTCATGGATTTCCTGCCGTCAGGGGTTGCACCAATAATACTTCCCGCAGGAATGTAGTTGGAAATCCCCATAAATGCAGAATTAAATGGCGATCCAAAATAATCCTTATAGGATTTAATTTCTTTATTATAGAAATCAGTAATTTCTACAGCAATACTGTCAACTTCATCTTCATCATTACCATACTTAGGACAAGCCAATGCGTCTTTTCTCATTTCTTCATATCTCTTCCAGTTGACAGCTAGCGCTTTGCCCAACTCTTCTAAGGTATATTTCTTTTCTTCAAATATCAACTTTTTGATAACCATCAGAGAATTAGCAACATCAGCTACTCCGATTCCAGTAATGACAGGACCAACATTATATTTGGCTCCCCCTTTACTCAAATCAACACCTTTATCCATACAACCATCTACGAGCATCGAAAGGTAAGGGCGAGGCACCATTTCCTCATGTATCTGCTGAGCGGTTACTGTTCCGATGACAGAATGCTTAATCAAATGAGAAAGCTGTCGCAAAAAAGCCTCTTTAACCTCATCATAACTCTTAAACGCAGTAATTTCTTTTTCCAAAAGTCCCATCACGTTGCCGGTGATCCGGCTTCTTCCGCTGTTTAAGGCATATTCAATAGCAGCAGCTAAATTTAGATTGACTGCTGAGGTCCATTCACCAACTTTTCTAAAATGAGGTACTACGCAGCCACAATTACTCCAGTCCCTTGCATCCTCCGGCGACAATCCTGCAGCCAAGAGCATCTGGGAACCAACCCGATCATTGTGAACTGCCGGGAATCCAGTTCCAACACTAATAAGATCACATACCGCCAGCAGAAATTCATCAGGACTGTCCGGATGAATGCGCACACTAAGTCCAGGCTGATGCGTTTTCACATTCTCCGTAGCTTTTAAGCACATATACGAAAGTTCGTTGGTTGCATCTTTTCCATCTCTCGTTCTTCCGCCAATGGTTAAATTTTGAAACGAATTGTAACCCGCAAAAAATTGAGCCGTATTGCTTGAAATTGCCCAGACCCATTCAGAAAGTTTCAACCAAAGGGATTCGATTAATTCTTGTGCCTGCGCTTCATTAATAATCCCTGCTTTTACGTCATGAGCAAAAAAAGGATACATATATTGATCAAATCTGCCTAAATTGAGAGCTAATGAGTTCTCTGACAGTATGGAACCTAGCTGTGTAAACCAAACCATCTGAATTGCCTCATGAAAGGTCTCAGGGGGATATTGCGGAACTTTTCTACAGATGCGTGCAACTTCCAAAAGTTCATTTTTCCGTTTGGAATCCCTCTCCTCTTCTGCCAATACCAATGCTTTATCGGAATAGCGGTGAGCAAGAGCAATAATACCGTCACAAACTAAGACAGCTGCCCTGTAAAAATCAATTTTTTCCAGCGCCTCTTTTGTGATAGGCTCTAACTCTTGTATACGACTTACTGCATGCATCTTTAGTTCCTCAAAACCTTTGTTGAAAATAATATCTTGATAGTCCGCAGTGATTTCACCAACTGCGCTCCTCCACTTAGAGTCATTATCGATAACACCTGTATCAATTAAAAGTTTGGCTGTTTCGTCATTAATTCGTAGTAAGAATGTTTCTTCCAGTGATTTGCCCCGCCAATAAGGAAAGACCTCGCTTCGAAGGATCTCTTTGTCTTCTTCGTTAATCTGATATTGATCTTGGCTCCGAGTACTAAAAGAGTCCATTTCCTGTTCAACCCATTTCCAGGAATATTCAGGACAGACAATGCCTGATCTTTGGAATTCACCAATTGATCCTATAATGAGTTCATTATCAAAAATAGTGATTGGAATACTGCTGCATACGGCATTAAATGCTTTTGCTCTTCGAATAATTACAGATTGCCCCTCTGTTTCCCTGTGGGATTGAGTAAAAGCAACCGCCCGATGAATGCTGATCGAAGGTTTAGAATGAATATAGGATTGTTTAAACTTTTCAATTCTGTAACTGGACATCTTACTACCTCCTGTCAAAAAGTTAGGATAGAAACTCCGACAAACGCTCACTGGCATCATTCATATGCTTCTTTAGAATTTTCTTAGCTAATTTAGCCTCCTTGTTCTTACAAGCATTAAGTAAATCCCAATGCTGTTTTTGAGATGTAAGCTGATAATTCATTGATACAAGATACAAGCGCATATAGCGCTCAACGTTGTTATGCATGACTTGAATCAGTTTCAGCAAGCGGGGTCGTCTTGCCTGCTGATATAAAATTTCGTGAAATCGTTTATTTAACTCGCCCCATCGACTGCTGTTCATCTCATTCTCTAGCTGCTTTAAAACTGTCTCTGCTTCTTCCAAGTCGATTGTAGTTAACTGAGGAACCGATAACTCTAATGCACCAACTTCAAGAAATTGACGAATATCAAATATTTCTCTTGCTTCCTCTGCGCTCAATTCACTCACAATGGCCCCTCTGTTAGGATAGAATTTTACTAAATCCTCCGCTTCCAAATTTTTTAGTGCTTCTCGCAGGGCACTCATGCTTACATTGAACTGTAGCGCTAATTCTTCTTGTTTTAATTGCATTCCACCCTGCAGATTACCATTTAAAATCCTTTCACGAAGAGCTTCTGTAATAGCAGTGGGTATACTACGATGTGAAATTGTATTGGTTTTATAATTATTATTTTTCATAGTATTATTATAACATGTATCAAAATCAATTTCGATTTTCGAAAATCTTTTCTTTTATTATACGCTCCCCTGCCAATACAGTAAATAATATTATCGATTGTATACAGTATATATTCGATAATGCATTATTCTATTAAGAAAAACGCTGCGCGTCCTATAAAACATGTAAAATAAAAAGGAACCACAAAGACGCAAAGGACACAAAGGGGTTTTATTTATTTTTTCGTGCACTCCTTTGTATGCCGAGTTAGCGGCATTGTGCCTTTGTGGTTCATAATATCTCACCTTTTCCACACCTAAAAACTTATACTTTCTATGCTTACTAGAAAAAAACTACTGTTTTTTTGTCATTGCGAATTAATGCTACTTTCATCTTCTAAAACGTATCGATTCTTTACTATAAAAAATGGGGATATTCAGATTCTCACCAGAATCTGAATATCCCTCTCTGCTCCTGTTTTTTTATAAAATTGATCTTATATGGAAAACTTCCTAATTTCTTGTTGCAATTCTGCTGCCATGTCAGCTAATGCATGACTGGAAGAAGCGATTTCCTGCATGGATGCTGACTGTTCTTCTGTCGCTGCTGAAATGCTTTGTGTTTCACCAGAAGTATTTTTCATAATACTTTCAATATCCTGTACAGCAGTAACAATTCTTTGACTGCCAGTCTTCATTTGCCCGATGGAATCCGTTATCTGATATACTTGGCTGGCTACCTGACCAATAAGCAATTCAATCTGTTTAAAAGCTGCACCTGCAGTGCTTACCACTTCATTGCCAATCTCAACTTCTCTTGTACCATCCTTCATTGTTACTACAGCTTCATCTGTATCTGCTTGAATTTCATTAATCATATCCGCAATTTGCTTAGCCGCCTGCTGGGATTGTTCTGCTAATTTCCGTACTTCTTCTGCTACAACAGCAAATCCGCGTCCTTGTTCACCAGCACGTGCCGCCTCAATAGCCGCATTTAAGGCCAGCAAGTTGGTTTGCCCTGCAATTCCTGAAATGGTATCTACAATTTGTCCAATTTCTTTTGATCGTTCCCCTAACTTGGCTACTACTCCTGCAGATCCTGAAATTGTCTTTTCAATAATATTCATTTGATTGACAGCATTGAAAACAGCCTTACTTCCCTGGCCTGCAGCTGCTGCGGCCTCTTTAGAAGTCAAATTAACGGTTGCAGCATTTGTGACAACACACTCTATACTAGCCGACATATCCTCTACAGCCGCAGAAGTTCCATTAATTGCTTGCAGCTGCAATTCCGCCCCCTGTGCTACCTCCGTAATTGAGGCAGCCACTTGAGTAGATGCATGGGCAGATTGTTCTGCGCTGGCTGTAAGTTCTTCTGATGAAGCAGCTACATGTTCTGCCGTTTGAGCGATCGCCTTAATTAGATTACGCAGATTTTCTGCCATAGTAGAAAAATCTGCAGCAAGTTGACCAATCTCATCATTTGTCTGAATCGTAAGGTTTTGTTCCGAAAGATCTCCTCCGGCTAAATGTTGTGCAAATTGAGATAAAATTGCAACATTCTTGGTGATTCCACTAGACAATCTCCAAGAAGCAGCAGCTGACAATAAGATGCCAAGCAAAGCAGTTAGTCCAAATTGATATCCTAAAGCCGTGACCTGGCTATACACATCTTTTACGTCAACGGTGATACCCATTGTCCAGCCAGTAGCAGGAATCTTGGTATAAATCATTAACTTTTCTGCTCCGTTTGCCTCATAGGTTTGCATGCCTTTATCCTGGGCCAGCATTTCTTTTGCAAATTTTTGCAATACAGGATCTTCAAGTATGTTCTTCGAAACTTGTGCAGCATCCGGATGTGCTAAAATAATACCCTTTTGATCAATAATCGTGCCATACCCTTTCCCATTTACATTGACTTCTTTAATCTTTTCACTCAGCAAATCTAGGGCTATATCAATACCAACAACACCGCGAAAATTTCCTGCCTCACTTTTTAATGGTACCCCTGCGGACACAATATATTTTTTGGTAAATGCATCAACATATGCATCCGTAAAGACTAGTTTGTTTTTATCTTTTGTAGTCTGATACCATCCACGCTTACGGGGATCATATCCTTCAGGCAAAACAGCTCCTGAACCATCAATCATTTTACCATCTTCTAATCCGGCATATAGATCCAGTAAACTAGAATCTGCTTTGTAGTTTTGTACAAAAGAAACCGGGATTTCCCTATCACCTAACACAACTCGAATATTCTCACTTGTTGTCACTGCGGTTTGCGCCTTCGCCAATAGCCAGCCGTCTAATTGAGTTGAATAGGTATTGGCAACCGAGAACATTTCATTCTTAATATTTTCCTCTACCTGACTTTTCGCATAAAAATACCCCATCGTCGTAGCTACTAATAATACCAGACTCGTAATCGCCACCATAATTAAAAATTTCATTTTTAATTTCATATATACGCCCTCTCCTCTCACCTAACATTCCAATGAATAAAAAACTGAATTAAGTGTCTTAATATAAAAGATTGCCAAGTTACATCATAATCAACAAACGATGCAACCTGGCAATCATAGATGTAACATCCTTAGACCCATGGCTTTGCGTCCCCACCTTTAGGTTGGTTTGCTCATTATGGTATTTTCTTCTATTTTTCGACATTTTTTTTAAATTTCCTTTCGCTTCGCTAAAAAAATAATAGAACCTCCCAATTAAGGAGGTCCGCTATGTACCATATTCTTCGTTCTTTCATACTATAAACAGCCTAGTCCTTATCTGCATTAAAAGCGTGCCACTTTAGTTTTAACGCAGATGAGGTACTAGAATGCTTAAAATGTAAGGGAAGTGTTATCTTGGTCTTAAAATCTGATTTTCAAGATACCTTAGAGTTTTTCATTTTCTCAAATCTTCCCATCCTTATGAACCCAGGTAATGCTATGAATGTAGTTGTCTCCAATGAAATCATTCCTACAGCTCCCACTGCTCCTCTTACTTCCACATCTGCGGTTCCAACTGTCGCCACAGCACCTGTACTTGTTATCACCCCAGAGACGTTAAAGGCATTGCAGTCGTATACGATAAACAATTTTCCAGATATAGGACTTCCTCAGGATATTGCCCAAATTGCCAAAGATTTCATTGCAAATCTTCCCCCGCTCATCCCAATTACTCAAACTACAGCTGTTAGCACGGCTGTAACTATATAAGATATCGTATCATACCAGTCTTGCAACTCCAATCCCGATCCATGTAGCTACAAATCCAAGCAGAAGATTAAGTCCAATGTTATACAACGCCATTATCATATTAGAGTTCTCCAGCACACGAAAGGTTTCGTAACTAAAAGATGAAAACGTAGTTAAACCACCAAGAAAACCAACCGTAATCAGTAGCCGCCAATAGGGATTTACAATGAAACGTTCTGTCGTCAGTGTCATAAATATGCCAATAATAAAACACCCTACTACATTTACAATGAGTGTTCCATAGGGAAAATCAGCTCCAAACCGCTCGGCAGCCCATACGGAGACTAAATAACGAGCTGTCGCCCCAATACTTCCTCCAACGGCTACCGCTATGATTCTCAACATTCTTATCACCACCTCATCCTTTACACATTATACTCCTATCCACGACCTCCAGCAAAAATTTTTAGAAACTTATACTTTCTATGCTTACAAGAAAAGCGAAGGGTCTTTCTCTGCGTTTATTTACAAAAAAATAGACTCCTACCAATATATTGGTAGGAGTCATTACTGCATCAGCAGATTTAATGGCGAACCCCATCGCCCATTTTCCTGCTTTCATTATAGCAGACCTCTTAAATCGGCGTCAATAGAGCACTTTTGTTATCCATTCATATTGTTCAAATCGGTTCTTCCTTTGTTACTTTTTCCAAGGGTGGAATTGTAACATCTACCTTTACTCTTCTTTTCATAAAATCATCTAATAACGAATATACAACTGGTACAACCACCAAGGTCAAAATAGTTGAGGTAACCAAACCGCCAATAATCGCATGAGCCATAGGAGCACGCGCTTCAGCTCCTGGTCCAATTCCTAATGCTAGTGGAAGCATCCCAAAGATCATCGCTGCAGTTGTCATCAAAATCGGACGCATCCGAACTACAGCCGCTTCTACTAATGCCTGATTTCGTTCGATTCCTTCTCCCATACGTTGTTTGGCAAAGTCAATCAGTAAAATCGCATTTTTGGTTACGAGCCCCATCAACATAATAATCCCAATGAGAGACATCATGCTAAGCATACTGCCAGCAATTAAGAGGCCAAGTATTGCACCAATAATCGCCAACGGTAATGCCAGCATAATAGCGAAAGGTTCAATATAGCTTTCAAATTGAGCGGCAAGTACAAAAAAGATGAAGAGCACCGCAGCAGCCAACGCCATTAAAATACCTTCAAAGGCATCCGCCATTTGCTGTGATTGTCCGGTAGTTACAAACTTGTAGCCTTCCGGCAACTTAACCTCTGCTAACTTTTTGTCTAGCGCTGTATTGAAATCACCAAGAGAGACTCCACTTAAATTTGCCGAAATAGTGATTTGTCCCTGACGGTCATATCGCTTGATTTGAGTCGGACTTGTGGCATACACCATCTTAGTTACCTGTGACAAAGGAACCATGATTATCTGTCCGTCTTTGTCACGATTAGAGCTTGCTGCATAGATATTGTTTACATCTGCTAAACTCTTACGGTCACTATGTGCTAAAATAAGCCTCACGTCATACGAATCATCTTCATCTCGGTACTGGGTTACCACTGTTCCGTTAAACATAGTTTGTAGAGTAGTCGCAATATTAGAAGTAGACACACCAAGATCGGAAGCCTTATCATGGTCTACTACGATTTGCGCATCAGGCTTGCCAGCTTCATAGCTGGAAGTAACATCAATTGCACCAGGTGTGCTAGCTACAATTTGCTCTACTTTTTCTGCAATTTCCGCTAATGTATCCAAGGACGTTCCCTGGATAACAAGGGAGATTGGCTTACCGCTTGACATTCCTGATTTTTTTGAAACACTGACTTGTACTCCTGCAATACCACTCAATTTTTCACGCAGCGTGGTTACAATTTGATTATCAGTAACCTTACGCTCACTTTTTTCCGTTAATTTTGCCAAGATATCAATATTGTTTATATCCGCAGAACTATAGGTTAAAGTCACGCCAGGAACCGTACGAATAATTTGTGTCATATTATCTGCAATTTCACCGACAACTTGAGGGCTCTTACCAGGATCAACACTAGCAGACACTGTAATTTCACCGGCATCCGAATCTGGTACAAAAGTCGAACCTAGGAAAGGTAACAGCATTAAACTGCCCACAAATAATGCACCGGCAAGTAACATAATTTTCTTGCGATGCCCTAACGCATATTTTAAGAATTCTCCATAGCGCCCCGTCCAATATTCAAATTTTTCGTTCCACGAACTCCATATTTTCCCTATTTTGCTTGTAGATTCCTTATGTTCACCAGATAAAAATTTAGCCGACAACATAGGAGTCAATGTAAATGCAACAAATAAGGAAACCAAAACACTAACTGCTACCGTGATACCAAATTGTTTGAAAAACTGTCCTACGATACCAGTCATCATACCTACTGGCAAGAATACTGCAACCAATGTAAGAGTTGTTGCGGTAACAGCCAGACCAATCTCCGCTGTCCCCTCAGCAGCAGCTTTAAATTTATCCTTACCCATCTCAAGATGACGAACTATATTTTCGATGACAACAATCGCATCATCAATTAACAAGCCAACCGCTAGGGATAAGGCTAACAAGGACATAGTATTTAGTGTAAAGTCTAACAACTTCATCGCTAAAAAAGAGGTAATAATGGAAGTAGGAATGGCAATGGCTGCGATCATGGTACTGCGCCAATTACCTAAAAACAGAAATACGATCGCAACAGCCAGGAATCCTCCGATAACCAGATTAAACAATACGTCATGAATGGATTCATTAATATTTTTGGAATTATCCCGTACCAATACCAATTCAACGCCGGCTGGTAAATCTTTTTTGATATTCTCTAGTTCTTTCTTGGCGTTTTCCACAACTTGTACGGTATTACTGCCTGACTGTTTCATAATATCCAAACCAATAGCGGTTTTATCATTGAGTTTTGTTACAGCAGTTGCATCTTTTGTTGAATCTTCTACCGTAGCAATATTTTTTACATACAGTTGTACTCCGTTTCTTTGAGCAATGGGGAGATCTAACAACTGTTTGGGAGAAGTAAGATTACCCACTGATCGTAAACTAGTTTCCCGTTTGCCATCCGTTACCTTACCTCCAGGGGTATCCATATTTTCACTGCGTATACTATTCATTACTTCGGAAACACTCAGATTATAGGCAGCAACTTTATTACTATCCATATTAATTTTTATTTCACGATCTACCCCACCTTTAACATCTACCGCTGCAACCCCATTGATTGCTTCTAACCGTTTCACAACGATATCATCCGCAACAATGGTTAATTCCCTTGGGCTGAGACTACCTGTGACTGCAATGGAAGCAACAGCTGTATCCGATGGATCAAACCTTGTGACAATAGGATCCTCTGCCTCATCTGGCAATACCCCTTGCATTCTGCCAACTTTATCACGAACATCCTGGGCAGCAGTTGCTGCTGAAGTTTCGATGGTAAACTGGATAACGGTTGTAGAAACCCCTTCTTTTACCGTAGACGTTACATGTTCTATCCCAGGCACAACGCTTACAGTCTCTTCCACTTTTTGGGTAATTTTTGATTCAACCTGTTCTGGTGATGCACCAGGATAATTGACCGTAACGGCTACAACCGGAATTTCAACGTTCGGATATTCATCTACATTCAGAGAAATATAGCTAAATAATCCTAAAACGACAAGTGCCAGAATCGTTACTGTTGCGAAGACTGGACGTTTTAAGCTTATATCTGTCAGTATCATAGCTAACTCCTCTACTCTACGATTTGAACTACGTCACCGTCTTTAAGTTGGCTCACATTACTTACGGCTAACTTATCACCTGGTTGTAGTCCAGATTTGATCTCAATACTATCACCCATAACATTGCCGATCTCGACTTGATGACGAGTTACCTTATCATTTTCTATAGTGAAAACATAGTAAATACCTTGTTTTTGAATGATAGCTGCTTGTGGTATTGTTAAGATCTGTACAGCATCACCAGTAGCAAGCTGTATCTTACTAAACATACCACTTTTTAAAGCGCCATCTGTATTATCCACTTTTACCTTCGTGCGAAACATTCGATTGCTAGAACCAGCCTCAGGGTTAATCATTTCAACAGTACCAGAAAATACTTTGTCGGCATAAGTATCAACAGTGACTTCTGCCGGCTGCCCCTGTTTTATCAAACCTAAATCTTTTTGTTCCACATTGACAACTGCATATACTTGACTAATATCTTGAACACTCATCAGCGCGGCACCAGGTGAAACAACCTGACCGACAGTGACAGTTACATTAGCAACCACACCATCCACTGGTGCTGTAATAACACCATAGCCATATTGCTGCTCAGCATTACTTTTGCTACTTACTGCACTAGACAAGTCTGCTTGCGCAATTCTTTTCTTCCCCTCAGCATTATCTAATGTTTGTTGGGATGTAGCCCCTTGATCAAACAAAGCCTGATAACGATTATAATCTTTCACTGCCATTTCATAGTTAACTTGCGCTTTACTTACAGCATCCTGTGCCGTCCGCACGGAATTTGCTAATTCAGTACTTTCTAATCTGGCTAAGGGATCGCCAGCTTGCACCTGCTGTCCTTCTTGTACCATGACTTCTTCAATACGTCCCGCTAACTTAGCACTAATCGTCGCTGCTGTTTTTCCTTCAATGGATCCATTCAGCATTAATTTGGGGATTGTATCTATATATTGTGCTGCTGCAATTTTAACATTCACTCCTGTATTGGTCTGCAATTGAGTCTTCTCGCTGGAAAATGCACCACTGCGGAATACTGCAACTAATCCAATAAATATCACAATTGGTATAATCCAATACTTAAATTTGAAACCCTTCATCAAACATATCCTCCCTAAGTCCATATCATATTTAAAGTCTAAGTAACTACTTTGGCGCCTACACATACCGACTGGTCGGTATGTGTAGGGCGAAGGAATTCATTCATTCCTTTACATCATTCACCCCAATAAGCTGCCAAAGACTGTCTATCACCTGCTGGTGCATATCTGGGTTAATTATATTCTTACCTAAAACATTCAGCCCGCTGGAAACAGAAAGTACAATGGTCGCTACGACCTTAGCATCTAAGTCTCCTCTGGTTTCGCCTGTTTCTTGAGCCGCCTGTAATTTGTCTTTTATTATATTACGCAATCTCAGCTGCCCTTGATCAATTTGTTCTTGGATCTCAGGAAAATTGTGCATAATCTCTAATGCAAGACTTGCATTATTAGCACGATAATCCCCTGGCTTAATATTGAGCAAGCCTTCCATATAAGCTTCTTGTTCTCCGCTTAGCAAAAGGTTCAAGGTCCCTCGGAATGTTTGTTCTTTACTTAAAAATTCGGTATATCTTTTTCCGAAATAGTCAAATAGATAACCAATACTTGCGCGAAATAATTCTTCTTTGCTTCCAAAGTAATGATATATTCCACCTTTGGTAATGCCAATTTCATTTGCTACATCCATGAGAGACACATTCCTGTATCCACGTAATAAAAATAATCGTAAAGCAGCTACTATTATATTGTCTTTCGTCAAGATTTCTCCCCCTCGAAACGTACCTACCAGTCGGTATGTTGTTATTATCTATCAATTCTGTTTGGCTGTCAATACAATTTTTAAGAATTCTTCCTGTACTTTCTCTACAATAGAGCATTCGCTTGTTCAGACAAAATTGACAATATTTGAGAAAAGAGTTATAATGAATGACAGTCAGTCATATATCGTAAGGAGAGTCGTGAAAGAATTGGATGATAAGAAAAGTCGTTTACTGTCTGCTGCTAAGGAAGTGCTTGCTGAAAAAGGTTTAGAAAAAGCTACTATTTCTGATATTGTTAAAAGAGCTGGTATGGCACAAGGAACATTTTATTTATATTTTTCCTCAAAAAATGCATTGATTCCAGCAATTGCCAATGATTTGTTACAGACTATGTTGCATAAAATAGAACAAGAACAAGTACCTTCAGATGATATTTGGGACCTTTTTCATAAAATAATCACAGTAACATTTCAGGTTACTAAATCATATAAAGAAGTATTGTCGCTTTGTTATTCGGGTCTAGCAATCGAAAATACGCTTAGTGAATGGGATCGTATCTATAATCCTTACTATTCCTGGTTATCGGAGATGATTGCCAGGGGCATTCAACAAAAAGCACTTCGCCAAGATATAAATCCAATGGTTGCGGCTAGGATGGTTATTGGCTTGATTGAAAGTTCTGCTGAACAAATCTATTTATTTAATAAGCTAGAAAAGCCCCTTCCAGAACATCAACAAGATTTATTTACTTTCATTCATCATGCTTTAGAGCATAGGTGATTTTTATAGCAAAATGACTGACGTTCATTCATTTGTTGAAATAGGTTTGATTCAGATGAGTTTGCTCCATCGATTGGATCGCTTTTAGACTAAAATTTTTTAAGGATGTGTTACTATGGGCTGAATTCTTGTCTTCGCGGCAGCAATATTGGAAATTCTCTGGGCATCAATGCTGAAAGATGCCGACTCTGTAATGATGTGGATACTGATTTTCATTTTAATTGTTGCAAGTTTCTTGTTGCTTATTAAAGCATATAAGGTTATTCCTGTTGGTATTGCTTATGCTGTTTTCGTTGGTATTGGTACTGTAGGAACCTATATCGTTAGCATAACATTTCTTGGAGAGACGACTTCAAAACAGCAAGTCGCATTCTTAGTTCTCTTACTTATTGGAATCATTGGCTTAAAATTGACCACTAAGGAGGAGCGAGAATAATGGCTTGGATCTATATTTTATTAGCTGGATTGGAAGAGGTCATTAGTGTAATTGCCATGAAATATGTTGATGGGTTTAAACATAAAAAACCCATTGCCGTAATGGGCGTTGGATTTATGGCTAGTTTTTATTTCTTGTCGCAAGCGATGCAGGAAATTGCAATCGGTATCGCATATGCTGCATGGGCTGGTATTGGCACAATCGGAATTGCAATTGTCGGTATCATGCGATTTAAAGAAAAGATGAATATCCTACAATTTATATTCTTAAGTTTGATTCTAGTTGGCGTAGTTGGTCTGCAACTTGCCTCATAACATGCCTGAAAGGGCTTTTTTATAGCCTAAGGAGAACGTTAAACACAGAGGACACAGAGATCCGCAAAGAACACAGAGACATGTTTATTCCCCACCTTGCGTCTTTGTATTTTCACAAAAAACATTTGTATTTTTCTTCTTTTGGTACTATACTATTTCTATTGAGACATAATAATAGTATTACCTCAATGCAGAGGCTTCCCTGAGGGATGCCTCTATTTTTTTATAAGGAGGAATACAAGATGAATACCTTAAAAATAATCCTAACTTTACTTCCCTTTGTTTGGACAATTGGTATGATCCCCTTTGCAAACAAGGTTCATCCGATCGTGCTAGGATTACCCTTTTTAGCTTTTTGGTTTGTTGCTGGAATTTTCCTTGCTTTCGTCTGCCTACAGGCTATTTACTTCATTGATTCAAAGCATAGACAAGACTCTTAATTTTACAAAAAGGATGGTGCAACATGAGTAATGAGACAGTTTCACTTTTAATTATATTTCTATTTATTATTGGCGCAACAATTGTAGGTCTAATTCCTGGTATGAATAAAAAGATGAATCTTGAGGAATGGGCCGTCGGTGGGCGTAATTTTGGCAGATGGCTCAATTGGTTTATCTTAGCCGGTGAAATCTATACGGCCTTTGCTTTTCTAGGCGCTAGCGGATGGGCTTATTCTCGCGGAGGTCCAACCTTTTACATATTAGGGTATGGTGCTTTAGCATATATCGTTGGATACTATCTATTACCTACCATTTCCCCTATCGGACGCAAACACGGTCTAATGACTCAACCTGATTTGATTGAGCATTTATATAATAGTAAAACCTTAAGCTTATTGACTGCGATCATTGGCGTTGCCTTTTTGCTCCCCTACTTACAATTACAATTAACCGGTCTTGGACTCATTATCGAGACTTGCTCTTATGGACAACTAACTCGAATTCCTGCTATGTTAATTGCTTTCATTTTAGTTGCCTCTTTTGTTTATTTAAGCGGTTTAAAAGGTGTCGCATCCACTGCTGTACTAAAAGATATACTATTAATGATTGCTGTTGTCTTTTTTGGTCTTTACCTCCCTATCCATTACTTTGGTAGCTTAGGTGGCATGTTTGAAGCATTAGAAACGGCAAAACCTGGTTTTCTCGCTTTACCAGGAGGAACAAAAAACTTTGATGTAAGTTGGGTAATGTCCACTTTAGTAGTAACAAGCCTAGGATTTTACATGTGGCCTCATTTCACTACCAACAGTTTTAGCGCCCGTAATCCTGACGTACTTCGCCATAACGCAATTTACTTACCCTTATACCAGATTTGTTTACTCTTCCCAATGCTAGTGGGTTTTGCAGCGCTTCTACTACTCGAAGCACCTTTAAAGACACCTGATATGGCCTTTATGACCATTGTACAAAAACTTTTTCCTGGTTGGACTTTAGGTCTTGTTGGCGGTGCGGGTGCCTTGGCTTGTATGATTCCTGCTGCCGATTTACTTTTATCTACCTCAATGCTCTTTACACGTAATATTTATAGCAAAACCATTGGAAAGAATACTGACCCGAATAACTTGATCAATGTTGCAAGGATTGCCGTACTAGGACTTACTACTATCGCTCTTTGTTTAGCTATTTTTCTTCCCAATATGCTCGTTAACTTATTGCTTACTGGTTACTCAGGTGTTACACAATTCTTTCCTATGATCGTGCTCGGGCTTTATTGGAAAAAGTCCACAAAATTAGGAGCATACGCAGGTTTGATTATTGGAGAAATCCTAGTGTTCACATTAATTCTAGGAAAAATGGACCCTTTGCCCTTCGCTGGTATGAATCTAAATGCAGGTTTTGTGGCTTTGCTTATTAATTCAATTGTTTTTATCCTTATAAGTTTATCTACCTATACTCCTGTAAAAACAAAGAAAGAGGTATCTTTGTAATTTTTTTCAATTGATCTTTTTTCGCAAAGTATTATATGATGACAATATAAAATGAAAAGTACACTAAAACCGTGGAGGGATTTTTTGGATATTAAACAAGCAATCTTGGATAGAAGAAGTATTCGATCGTATCAGGATCGACCAATTCCACGAGAAATGATCGAAGAATTATTAGAACTAGCTATAAAAGCTCCTTCAGGGAAAAATCGTCAGCCGTGGAAGTTTGTTATCTTAGAAAGTCAAAAGAAAGATATGTTAGTCACAATCATGACTGACAAAATTCATTCTCGAAAGCAGCAAGGCTTGGATATTGGTAGTTGTGAGACAAGTGTAGGTGCCATTCAACAAGCGTCATCAGTGATTTTAGTGTTTAATGCCTTCTCTAATTTTGAAAAGGATTATAATCACTATCGTTTATTAACAGATACCCAATCCATTGGGGCCGCAATTCAAACCATGATCTTAGCCGCACAGGATTTGGGGCTAGGAACGCTTTGGATCTGTGATATTTTTTATTCGGAAGGTGAGATATGTTCCTGGTTAGAACGTAATGATGAACTTATAGCAGCGGTAGCTATCGGTTATCCTAATCAATCTCCCTATGCACGTCCTCGAAACTCATGGGCAGAAGTCACCGAATGGCTGCGCTAAAAAGAAGAACCGTGAAGGAATGCGACGACTGGGTCTTTACATTCCTTCACGGTTCTTCTTCTTTTTCCATAACGTTATACTACAAGCATTTACAAAGTTCGATTAGTCCTACCTAGCTACCCCAATTTTGGTTTCATGACGCACTTGATCATTAGGCAATTCCCAGTTACTAAGAAGTTTATACTTTTTAGCGTAAGGCTTAAATAGTTCTGAGACCTTTGCTTTGCTGCCATCTTTATAATTATAAATATCGGGTAAACTTGTAAGGTAAATGGACTTATTGCGTTCTTTTAGAAGCAAGGTCTGGTAGGTAACCGTTACAGGTGTTCCCACATCTACCAATTCATATAATTCTTCAACGTCAGCATTGTGCATGCGGATACATCCACCAGAAACAGGATACTGGATATCCCAATCTTTATTGGTACCATGAATTCCATAACCAGGGCTAAATTCCATCCATCGGCTGCCCAGAGGATTATCTGGTCCTGGAGGCACTGGGGTCTTATCAGAAAAACCAGAACCAGGAATCCATGTAGGATTTTGTTCTTTGGAAGATATCTTATAATTACCCACAGGAGTCTTTTCATAAGAGGTCCCCAGGGCAACAGGATATTCTTTGACCAACTTGCCATTATCGTATACCCTTAGCACCAACTCAGGAATGTTAATACGAATTTCTGGCGAAGCCCAAACAGCGGACTGAAAGTAACCAAGTAACAGCGCAACCATCATCAAGATTCTCATTTAATTTCTCCTTTCGGGCAGCACCGATACTAGGTAATACCAATCAGATCTGATTTGGTATTACATTCTTACTGCAGGTGGTAACGTCTTCAATGTCCATACGGTTCTGTAATCTTTTTATAGTGTAAAAGAATCTGCATGACACACTAGACTTAACATATCTATTCGTCATAAATAAATTCCTTTCCTTGTAGAAATTTTTAACAATTGCGACTTTTCTATATATTACCAAAAGACAAATCGAATCCCCTTGTTTTTTTATTCTTGGACCTATTCTTAAAAATTGGCAAAAAAATAAGAATCGTATATTAATAACGACTCTTATTTTTCAACAAGATCATCTGAAATCAGTTATAAAAGACTCTCTATCAGCCCTGCTGCTTAAGCAACAATAATCACAGTTGTTCCATACTGGACCATTTTATATAGTTCCGTTAAATCATCATCCTGCAGCGCCAGGCAGCCTTCGGTCCAATTGATCTTCCTTTCTGTTAAATCATCTCGCCCCCCATGAATTCCAATCCATCCTCCAAGTGCAGTATCTTGAGGCGGCTGTACCTTTTGCTCATTCGCCAAGATAATCTCCTGATACTGGCTTACACTAATCAACTTCTGCTCCATTCCTCTTTGAGCATGGACTGGATCAGGATAACTTAAACCGATCCATTTACGCCCCAGGTAGGGGTCATCATGTAACAGTTCTTTATCGGTGATAAAAAACGTTCCTTCCGGCGTACGATTATCACCTTGCCTCTGTTTGTCACCTTGCGTATTTACACCTGATACGCATAAGAACCTTTTCACAGGCTTCCCTTGATAAAATACGGTCATTGTATTAGCAGATTTCTCTACCAATACAACCACATCTTGCTGCATTGTGATTTCTTGCCATTGAGGCACAGGAGCTGCTTCAACTGCCGAAGCCTTTAGCAAGAAGCCACCAAATAGTATTATTGCACTAAAAACAAGTAATACTTGCTTATTCACTGGTCAATACACCAACTTTGTTATTATTGATTTTTTAGCACAATCTTTCCCTCTATATATTGAGGTACAATCGTAAGCAAATCGGCACTAAGACAATATTCTACATCATCCATACGACACAAGTCATATAATCGTTTTCCATTTCGACTTTGGACAGCAGTCTCAACTAGCGTATCCTTGGCTTGAGTATATAATAGTAGGGCTCCGAGAGCTGAGTCACTCAATGTGACTTCGCATTCCGCTTTAAGCAGCTGAACTAACAATCCTGCACAAAGGGTGTCTTCCAGTGAAAAAAGCCCATCTGTTCCAGCACACACAATTACAAGATCTTTACCATATTGCTTTGCCTGCATACAAACAGCTTTCGCATTCACAAATGATCCGATGAATGTACGATATGCCTTTTCTGCTGCCTTTATGGCAATCGTACCATTCGTAGTTGTCATGACAATGTTTCTACCCGTTACTTTCTCCTTACAAAATTCAAAAGGCGAGTTTCCAAACTCATACCCCTCAATCTTTATTGACTGTCGCTCACCTGCAAACAATACTGACCCCATTTGACTAGCCAGAGTCTGTGCATCCTCAATGGATAAGGCGGGAGTAATCGTTTTGCATCCATTCGCAAGAGCAGTGACAATCGTAGTCGTTGCACGGAATATATCTAAAACGATACAAACACTATCAGAAAGATCCAGAGCAGCAGTCTCTTTTGGCAAAAGTATAACATCAATTTTCATTAATTCGTTCTTCTCCTTTGTCTAAAACTCCTACAGATTTATAGCAAAAAACCCACGATTTCTTCATAATACCTGTGAATCCTATTTTATCCTTTATGGCTTTATTTATCAACTCACTAGTGTATTCACATTATGTATCCAGTGTATTTAGAATTAGAATAAAGGAGTTACATCAAAAATAAATGCCCTGAGGAAACCTCTTACAAATGGTTTGGTTAACTAAAACCGTAGTGCTTTTTAGCAAATAGTATGAACTCACGAGCAGCAAAGGATAGATATCTTCCCTTTTTCCAAACCAAGGCCAATCGCAGCCACGGCTTATGATCTGAAAATGGTCGGGAGGCAATCACCTTAGCATCCAGACTTCTACAGATTTTGCTCGGCAGCAATGCGATACCGAGATTGTCCATTACCATTTGTATCATCCACTCGCGTTGTGAAGTTTCCAAAATAATTTTAGGCTGAAATCCAGCTTGTTTACATGCATTGATGATCATGTCGTGTAAATGATACTCGTTATTGTACAAAATAAATTGTTCGTCAATCAGTTTATGATAATCCAGAACCTCATATTGGGCAAGCCTATTTGTTGGGTGCATAACTACTTCAAGAGGATCTTCCTCAAACCAAATCTTTTCATAGATTTCATTATCCTCCGCAGGTGTAAATATACCAATATCTAAAAGACCGTCTTGAATTGACGCCTCCACTTTCTTAGGACCAAACTCGTACAGTTGAATATGGATATTAGGATACTCTTTCCTAAAGGAATTGATCATATTCGAAAAAGTCGTAATCGCAGTAATTTGAGGTAAACCAATATAGATTTTCCCTGATTGCATTTTCTTTAATTCTCCGAGCTGAGAAGTGATATTTTGAAAAGATGATACAATTTGTTGTGCTTGCTGCAAAATGATTTCTCCTGCATCCGTCAGCTCCACAGACTTCGTATCACGATAAAATAAAATAACACGAAATTGGCTTTCCAACTCTTTAATCGCCCTGCTAATGGATGGCTGAGAAATATACATCATCTCAGCCGCTTTACTAAAACTTTTATGACGGGCAACTTCCATAAAACATTCTAAATTTCTTATATCCAAAAGAGTTCCTCCTATAGAATACATGAGTTTTATTTACGCAAGTTAGGAAAATCTAACCTAAATTATTAAGCAACATTCGCCACATGTAAAATAATCCCTCCCATTAATAAATTATAAAGACATCTAATTATCTATTATTACATAAAATGTTAAATTTCCTGAAGGAAGTTTTATATACCTTGTAGAACGAGTAAATTATATGTGCTAAATAACTAACATTAGGAGTAATTATGGATATCGTGCTTTTATCGTTAATTGGTTCACTAATTGGAACGGTTGCAATAGTTCTTATCTACATATATTTATACCTATTATATCGTGAACGCTACATGGGAATATGGTCAATTAGTTGGCTCATCCTTCTTTCAAGGTATGTCCTTTTTGATTCAGGACTATTTCCTTGGAAGGATTCATTCTTAGGATTGACTATATACGAAATAATCATCATTGTTAGTGTTCAATCCTATGTATGGGGTACCCACCTCTTTATAAACAGACCAATGAATAAATGGTGGTTATACGGAACCATTAGCATGTCCCTCATATGTGTTATTATAAACTTATCAGTATCCTCATTGGCTCACAAATTATTTCTCCCTATATTTTTAAGTAGTTGTATAGGAATATGGATTGGTATAACCTTCCTGCGCCATTTTAAACAGCAGGAGCTTGGGAGCTTAGTTACTGGTTATGCTTTTATTGCATGGAGCCTTCTCAGTTTAGGCTTACCTTTTCTAGCCTTTAATACACAGATACTTCCCTGGTGTTACTTATTAGGTGGGATGTTACGTCTGACAATAGCGATTGGCACTTTAATGCTATATTTTGAAAAAACTCGAACAGATTTAACCAATAAAGAGACTCAATATCGTTTATTAGCAGATAATGCTGTTGACATTATTTATTCTTATAAATTTTCTCCTGAAAAAAAACTTGAGTATATAAGTCCATCAGTTGTAATGGCTACAGGTTTTTCCGCTGAAGAATATTATGCAAACCATAAATTAGTTTTGGATCTGATACACCCTGATGATAATGTCTTAATTAAAGATTTTATAATGAACTTCCCATCCTCCATTATACTACCTCTGACTTTGCGTATAATTCGAAAAGATAAAATGGTTCTATGGATTGAACAAAAATGCGTCCCTATTTATGATAAAGATGGTCGGCTCTCAGCCTTGCAAGGTATCATCCGAGATATCACGTTACGAAAAAAATTAGAGCAAATGTCCTCTCTCTTTGATCGGATGAATATGGTAGGCAGTATGGCTGCAACTGTTGCCCACGAGATTAGAAATCCCATGACTACAGTACGCGGTTACTTACAAGTATTGAGTAGAAAGCATGAATATTTAAAAGATAAAGATAAATTCAAATTAATGATCGAAGAAATAGATAGGGCAAATGGAATCATTCGAGAATACCTTTCTCTATCTCGAGAAAAGTTAGTTATTTTAAAACAATGCTCTATCAACACTATTATTGAAGCATTATTCCCATTAATTCAGGCTGATGCAACCGCTTCTAAAGTATCTGTAAATCTTGATATTACACCAGTTCCCGAATTGTTGCTAGATGAAAATGAAATTCGTCAATTGCTGCTTAATTTGGTACGTAATGGTATTGAAGCAATGTCAGCAGGCGGCAATGTGGATATTCGCACCTTCCTAGAAGATAACAAAGTTGTTTTATCAATTAGTGACCAAGGTTTAGGAATTCCCTCCCACATACTTGATAAGCTAGGTACGCCCTTTATCACTACAAAAGACACCGGAACAGGCTTAGGGCTTCCCATTTGTTATCAAATAGCTCACAGACATAATGCCACTATTAAAATAAATACCAGCCAGGAAGGAACTACTTTTTCTGTTTATTTCAATTCACAAGTATCATAATCTAAATCCCTTTATCAGTGAATAATATTTCATCTGAAAAAGGGATTTTTTATGTCAAAATATTATATATTTCTGCTTATTTCCCTACTATTCTACAATTTACAAGGAATCTAGAACTTCTCTTCGTATCCCTTATTAGGGGAGGTGATAGTTATGAAAACGTAGGCTTTTATTTTGAAGAGCCCTTTCGTTAACTAGCTATTATAAAGGAGAGAATTAATAATGAATAACGATCAAAAAACAACATCTAACACTATAGTTGCTTCTGAAAGTCCAATTAAAATTGGCATAGCCATTACCGCGGAAGAAAAACGTGAAATATACCATTTCCGCTATCAAATCTATGTAGAAGAAATGTCTAAGAGTATTGAGGATGTAGACTACGAGAATGAGCTGTTACATGATGAACTTGATGAATGGGCATTTTTGATATACGCGAAAATTGATTCAAAGCTTATTGCAACCGCACGAATTAACATCGGTATTCTAGCAAAAATTCCACAGCAGATTGTAGAAATTCTTTCATTAAATAAGTTTTCAGAATTTAATAACGAAAACATTGTTCAGAAATTTTCCTATTGTGCAAAATTAATGGTTCATCCCTTATATCGAAGCTCACCTGCTCTATATCTACTTATGGCAAAATGTTACGAACTTGCTTACCAGAATCAAGTACAATTTGCCTTTTCTCTCTGCAATCTTCATTTAGTGCGCCTTTACGAACAAATGGGCTTTCACCGTTATACCAATAATTTTTTTTTAGGGGGATATGGTTTAGTCGTGCCTGTAGTATTTGTTGTTAATGATACTCACCATTTACGCTCCGTACGTTCACCACTCTTACGCATTGCCCGAAAAAGAGAATTAGTGACCACACAGGCAGTTGAATGGTACTACGAAAAATTTACGAAACACTCTTCAATTGTAAATAGTCAAATCATTACAGAAGAAGAACTATGGTCTATTGTATGCAAATTTCTGCATCATCCGCCAACAGAAGCTATAAGTATATTACATGGATTATCGGAAACAGAAGCAAAAAAATTCCTTCACTCTTGTGGCAGTCTCGTACAATGCGCTACAGGAGATATCATTACTACTCAAAGTGAAATTAGCTATACTTATGATATATTGCTTTCTGGAAAGCTAAAATCACTGACTTTTCATCACCCTATTAAAGAATATACAGTATCTGGACAACACTTCGGCGCAAATGGCTTAACGGAGCACAACAAACATACAGAAGATATTGTGGCAGTTAACTCCGTGGAGATATTCGTATTATCAGGTATGGCTTTTCCTCGTTTCTTCCACTCTCACCCTGATATCGCTCACAAAATCACGCGAACCCTTTCTAACTTACGTTAGGAAGAATTAGAGAAATCTATACTTAAGCAGACAGCAGCAATTGCCGTTAGTATTTTCTATGCTAACAGCAATTGCTCTGCTAGTACGTTATTTAATCGAAAAACATATAAATTCTATAGTAAATTCAATATAAATGGTAAAAAAATGCTATTATTGCATAATTTTAGTGAAAAAAAAGTATTTGATTTCGAATACTAATCAAGGTATTATAGAGAAAGAGAGTTAGCACTCACTCAAAGAGAGTGCTAATAAAAGAAAATATACATATAAATTTATAAAAGGAGACTTTTTACATGAGCCAAGAACCAACTAATAAGCAAACCAGAGAATTCCAAGCGGAAACCAAGCAATTATTAGACTTAATGATTCACTCCATTTATACAAATAAGGAGATTTTTTTACGAGAGCTGATCTCTAACGCTTCCGATGCCATTGATAAAATTCGCTTTGAATCCTTAACCAATCATGATCTATTAGAAGGACAATCCGACTTTGAAATTTTCATTGTCCCTGATGAATCGATGCATACTCTAACAATCTCAGATAATGGTATTGGTATGACCTATGACGAAGTAGTCGAAAATATTGGAACCATTGCTAAATCAGGTACTAAATCCTTTCTTGAAAAATTAAAAGAGAAAGAAACAGCTACCGATAACGAATTAATCGGTCAATTTGGCGTTGGCTTTTATTCTGCTTTCATGGTTTCTGACAAAGTTACCCTGATCACTCGTGCTCCTGGACAAGCCAAAGGGGTTAAGTGGCAATCCAGCGGTGATGGAACATACACTATTGAAGAAGCGGAAAAAGAAGCACGCGGTACTACCATTATTATCACTCTCAATGATGAATTTACTGCTGCCGACGGCTCCAAAGAAAATTTCTTAGACCGCTACACCATTGAAAATTTGATCAAAAAATACTCAGACTATATCCGCTACCCTATTAAAATGAACTTCATCAAGGAAGAAAAGCCCAAAGATGAAGAAGGTAAGGTAATTGAAGATGCTCCAGCGACAGAGACTGTAGAGGTTCGGACCTTGAACTCCATGACGCCTCTATGGACTCGCAATAAGAATGACATTTCGGCAGAAGAGTACCATACCTTCTACAAAAATCTCTTCCACGACTGGGAAGATCCTCTAAAATTAATTCATTCCAAGGCAGAAGGTACTGTAGAATACACAAGTCTATTGTTTATTCCTTCTCGTGCCCCTTTTGATTTATACACTCAAAAATCATCCTCTGGAATCCGCCTTTATTCAAAACAGATTTTCATCATGGACAACTGCCAAGATCTTCTCCCTGAATATCTGCGATTCGTGAAAGGCTTAGTGGATTCTCCCGATTTTTCCCTCAATATATCTCGCGAGCTGCTGCAGCATAGCAAACAGTTAAAATTAATTGGAAAGAATCTCGAAAAAAGCGTGCTGAAAACCTTAGAAAATCTCCTTGCTAATGAGCGACCTACCTATGAAAAATTCTGGAAAGAATTTGGCAAAGCTCTTAAAGTAGGAGCCTATACAGATTTCCAAAGTCGTGATAAATTAAAAGATTTATTACTATTCTCTTCCTCCTACGCAACGGAAGAATTGACAACCTTACATGATTACATCGAACGTATGTCAGAAAATCAAAAAGTCATCTACTATGCCACAGGTAAAGATCGTGCTTCCGTAGAACGGTTACCGCAAATGGAACTGCTGAAAGAGAAAGGTATTGAAGTTCTCTATCTGTATGATCAGGTTGATGAGTTTACGATTGATGCATTACAGGAATATAAAGAGAAAAAATTCCAATCCATCAGTCGCGGCGAACTGAACTTGGACGATATCGACTCTCCCGAAGCTAAAAAAGACACAGAAGCTATTTTAAAAGAAAATGAGTCCTTAATCAAAGCAATCAAAGAGCATTTGAAAGGAAAAATAGCTGATGTAAAGATTAGTAATCGATTAAAATCCAGTGCTGTTTGTCTTGTTAGTGATGATAATGGCATCAGTCTTTCCATGGAGCAAATTTTATCAGAAATGAATAATACCATGTATAAGGCTAGCCGAATCCTGGAATTAAATCCAAATCACGATGTCTTTACTGTCTTAAAAGACTTACATGAAGCAACCCCTGATTCTGAAGCCTTCAAGGATTATTGTGACCTATTATACGTACAAGCAATGCTTATTGAGGGTCTGCTCCCAGAAGATCCAATCAGTTTTGCTAATAAAGTATCCAACTTAATGGCACGTAAGAGCTAAAGAAGACTTGGCTCAGATTTTAACTCCACCTGAATCTTTAGTCGTACTTATCCTAGGATAAATAGTTTTCTACGATACTATTTAAAGAAGCTTGAACCACATTCAAAATGGTTCAAGCTTTTTTCTTTAAAGTGCTTTCCTTCCATTAGAATATCCATGCTGCGGCTGTTAACCATATAGTTTTTGAATAAAAAGGAGCAACGGCAGGGGTCCGTTGCTCCTTTTCATGCAAAAATATTCAAGCTCTTTTCTCTTTTACTCTTTCTAATCGGATGATCTTTGCTTCTTGCTTAAAAATTCTTCGATTTAAGGCTTCGATGTCATCGCTTAACTCGGCTATGGACTCCTTAGTTGCTGTTCGTTCCAGTATAGCGATTATATCCTTTTGTTGTTCTGTAATGACTTTTTTAATCTCATCCTTGGTAACCATATTTTTTTCTATAGCATCCAATCGTTTGCTTATTTGAGTTTGTCCTTCGAGTATCTGCTGCAAGATCTTTTCCATTTGTACCTCCCATGTTTAATTATTTTCCGTTACATCTTTAGTTTATTCTATCATAAACCTTTATTTATGGACAGTGTAAATCCTTGTCTTACTATCTCAGCTCGTGACTTTTATTATAAGTCTCTCTTTCTCTAACTCAGACCTACCCTAACAACTTCCTCTTCTATCTTCTGACAGACTCCCATACTAACAAGCAAATGAACCGTAAAAAAATATAAAAGACAAAACCATTCTATTTGTCTTTCTTCAATGAACCAAGCTACTCGTTGTAATCCAAAAAAACAATATCGGATACACCAGCACTAAAAAAACTGCTGTAGTTAATACAAACGCTGCACCAGAGACATGTAAATTTAGACCGTACAGCCTGGCGGTCACAATGGCATTTATTCCTGTAGGTACACTGGCTAAAATCAAAATCGTACCAAGCAAAGCTTGATCATTAAAGACTTCCCGGGCTAATAGGTATCCGATTATCGGCGTAATTACAAGCTTTATCGGTACCAGATCAAAAGTAGAGCTATAATACTCTTTCATTCCTGAAAAGTTAATACTATATCCTGCTGGAATCAAAGCCGTCCAGGCTGCAATGTGTACCAAAGGATCGAATACTGCACCAAAAAAGGCAGGACGCGGCACGCCACTTACGCAGAGGATTATGCCAATGATGAGTCCTACAACTGGTAACTGATTCCGATTCAAAAACATAGAAGCAAACGTAATTTTTTGTTTTTCTATTCCAGAGCAGCTTTGCTGCCGATAATACTGTGCCATAGGAAAACAAAATAAAAACAATACTAAATTTTGAGCTAAGCCAACGATCTGCGTGTAGGCAAAAGCCGCTTCGCCAAATATAATATAGGCACAAAGCCCGCCCAAGGTTCCAGAATTGGATAAAATAGCCGACGCTAAGTAGCTTCCTTTCTCCAGACAATTCGTATACTTGTGTTTTGATGCAAAATAGGCAGCAGTACCAGGAATGATACTCAGCAGGATTCCAAAAAAGGGCAGCCAAATTAACTCCCATTTCAAAGGTAAAGCCCAGAAACTAAGAATGGATAACGCCGTAGAGATTACTAGAATATTAACTACGATCAATTTATCGCAATTTTTCTCGCTCAAGTATTGCCTGCGTCGAAAAAAGTACCCCAACATGAGGGGAAGTAAAAGATCCATAAAAACATATACCAATTTTAACTTTATATCCATGATTGAACCTCTTTTTTATCACTTATACACCATTTTTATTCATTTATGTTCTATTCTGTTATAAATTGTATTTTCCTTCCACTCATTTTTCTGAATTTTTTCATCTCATAAAAATGTGCTTTAAATTTGATACTATAAGAAAAAACGCTACGCGTCCTTTAGAAAACCGATAAAAAAAAGGAACCACAAAGACGCAAAGGACACAAAGGGTTTTTATTTATTTTTTCGTGCACTCCTTTGCGTGCCGCGTTAGCGGCATTGTGCCTTTGTGGTTTATAAAATCTCATCTTTTTCGCACTTACAAACTTATACTTTCTATGTCCTACAAAAAACTTGAATGCTCTTAGTTCACATTCAAGTTGATTATGACAACCCATTTCTGACATTTTCCATAATGGGTTGATATATATCTAATTCACAATAATTATCTTTTGATATGGCGGTATCGATGTATTCAAAGCGAAAGGTATCGGCGAATTTAAAACCGGACTTAAAAATCCATTTGGAATACATATGGACTAGTAATCGACCGACTTGCCTGCCATTAATATCATTGGGATGAAAAAAACCAACAAAACGAAAGGCTACATATTTATGAGCCGGTATTGTAATTCCCCTCATACCTTCCGGTATATGGGATAAATCATGTACTTGAAGGGAGGGAATATAATAAATATATCCCTCATCATTCCTGCTCCAATCTGTATAGCCAAAATATACTTGCGGATTAACTGGATTTACAATTTTATGTTTATAATTGTAATAAAAATCATTCCCATAGGCATTGGCAGTCTTATCCCCAGATTTACTTACGATCTTATGTTGATTGCCAACCAAATAAATTTTTGGTTTATAAATGAAAAAGGGTTTGTAGACAATCGAATTATTAACGGACAAAATATCATGTATATTTAATTTTTCCTTAATGATGAGTGATAGATTATCCAAACGTACTTTTAAGGGGGTATGCCCAAACTTTTTACGAAAAGCTCTGATATAGGACTGTTCATAATCAAAACCATACTCTAAAGCAATATCAATCATTCTCATATTGGTATGAAGTAGTTCATTAACACTTGCTGAAAGTTTTCGCGACTGAACATATTCCATTAAGGATTCACCAGTTAAGGACTTAAACATTCTATGCAAATGATATTTTGAGATCCCTGCATGTTGGACAATATCATCTAAGGCAATCTTCTCATTTAGATTGTTTTCAATATAATTTACACATGCAGCAACTGTCTCTTTCATATCAATCATCTGTTTGACCAGCCCCCAAACTTTAAAAAGCTTTTAACACTAGTGTTGCATTGTGCCCGCCAAAGCCAAAAGAATTTGTCAAAGCATAGGATAGAGCTGCTTTTCTTCCTTCGTTTGGAACATAGTCAAGATCACATCCCTGATCAGGCGTTTTGTAATTGATCGTTGGCGGTAAAAATCCCTCTTTTAGAGCAGATGCCGTAATAATGGCTTCAATAGCTCCCGCCGCTCCTAATAAGTGACCTGTCATGGATTTCGTTGAACTTACTGCAAGATCATATGCATGCTTTCCAAAAACAGTTTTTATAGCACTTGTTTCATTTTTATCCCCTAATGGCGTCGATGTGCCATGGGCATTGATATAACCAATATCCTGAAGCTGCACATTTGCATCTTCAATTGCCAGCTTCATACATTCAGCAGCCCCTTCTCCACCTTCAGCAGGTGCAGTAATATGATATGCATCATTGGTGCAGCCATAGCCTACAATTTCTGCAATAATTGTTGCGCCTCGCTCTAAAGCATGATTTAGTTCTTCGACAATTAGGATGCCTGCACCTTCTCCCAATACAAATCCGTCACGTTCTAAATCAAAAGGTCTAGAAGCAGAGGCAGCATCCTGATTCGTAGTCATTGCTTTCATGGCACAAAAACCAGCCATTGCTAATCTTGTAATAGATGCTTCCGTACCACCTGCAATCATCACATCAGCAGCATTTCTTTGAATGATTTTATAAGCGTCACCAATTGCATTGGTAGAAGAGGCACAGGCTGAAACAGTACATTCTGCAAATCCTTTAAGACCGTATCGAATCGCAACCAGTCCCGCAGCCATATTGGGCAGCATCATCGGTATCAAAAAAGGACTGATTCTGCTGGTCCCTTTTTCTAAAAGCAAACTGTGCTGACTTTCAATGGTTTCGATACCACCAATACCCGTTCCAATCATAACACCAATACGTTTTTTGTTTTCTTTAGCAAAATCAATCTTTGCTTCTTCAACTGCCATTTGCGTGGCAGCTATAGCATATTGTGTAAATCGGTCCATCCGTTTTACTTCTTTCCTGTCTAGAAACGGATTGGGGTCAAAGTCCCTTATCTCAGCCCCAACTTGCGTAGGTAAATCAGAGACGTCAATTCTCTCAATTCTGCTAATGCCGGATTTCCCTTGTTTAATGGACTGCCAGAGAGCATCTGCACCACATCCTAACGAAGATACGGATCCCATCCCTGTAATCACTACACGTCTATTCATTGTATATCCTCCTATGCTCACTTTCATTTTATACGTTTTTTCGTGTCACAAGACAAGATTTCATCAGATATTTTTGTATTATACCTTACTAACTGTAACATATTTATTTTTAAATAATGAACAATTCTTGCTACTATCCATAGTCATAATCAAGCAGGATTCTAAGTATAAATTCAAGAAGATAGGGTAATAGATACATCTAAAATCGAAACTGAAAATAGGAGAATACATAAATGGCTACAATTAATGATTTTATGGAACTAGATATTCGAGTGGGGGAAATTATTCAAGTAGAGACATTTGAAAAAGCCAAAAAGCCAGCTTATCAATTATGGGTTGATTTTGGTGATGAAATCGGCACCAAAAAATCCAGTGCTCAAATTACACAATGTTATACCAAAGAGGAACTGATGGGCAAGCAAGTACTAGGAGTGGTCAATTTTCCGCCAAGAAAGATTGCTGATTTCACATCAGAAGTCCTAGTATTAGGAGTATACGCACAGCAAGGAGTCGTTTTAATCCAACCAGAGCAATTGGTCAAGAAAGGAGATAAGTTAGGGTAGTTTTTGTCATTGCGAGCACAGCGAAGCAATCTCTTAACAAGGAGGGGGGATTGCTTCGTGATGCTCGCAACGGTCATGGAATAAATCACAGAAGTGTCAGAAAAGACATGGTATTTGAGAATACAGCTTACTCAATCTTCTAAAGATTAGTATGCTGTATTTTTGTTATATCCGGTATTTACATACAGGTGGTGGACTATTTTTCAGGAGGATTTATTTATATCTAACTCCACACTTTCAAAATTCTCTATTTTTTTATATTGTAATCCTGAGTATGCAAGATACTGCTCTCCATTGACCATTTTAAAAATGATTGTATTCCCACGGTCTCTTCCTAGTCCATCGATCACCCATTCCATATCGGAAACTGCACGAAGGACTTTTGGCTTGTTGTAATCCGGATGCTCATAATCCTTATATGCCATTGTTAAAAAACCATCTTTTATTTTGGCGATAATAGTATCATCCATATCGCTTGGCAAATCAATATGATTTACTATTATTTTATAGG
Source organism: Pelosinus fermentans JBW45 (assembly GCF_000271665.2). GTDB lineage: Bacteria > Bacillota > Negativicutes > DSM-13327 > DSM-13327 > Pelosinus > Pelosinus baikalensis. Next base: position 3,602,423 of record NZ_CP010978.1, read on the forward strand.
CACCGCATAGTGAATCCGATCCAGCAGATAAAGGCAAGGGGGTTATTTTAGTAGCAAATAATATTCGAACAAATGACTGCATTACGATTAGATCCCATCCGTCAATAGTATGAAAGAAAAATTTCGGACCATCTTTTATAGAATAGCTCCCATCATCATTTTTATCTAGATAAAAAGCGTTGTCATCTTTCGTTTTAAGGAAAAAGCGATCTTTTTCATGAACTATTTGGCCAATCTCTCCCATTATAGAGTAATATCCAACATAATTGTGCAAATCAGTGCTGCTAGGTATATTGGGAGGTGCTGTTTTACTGTCTTGGTAAATTGGGATTTTCCTTTTAGATTTTTCTTCCCAAGCAAGTTCCAAGGTTTTTTTAGCAATTTGCCGTACCTGTGCTACTGATTCCTCATAGTTTCCTAGTACAACCACTCCTAGTTTAGCTTCCGGCAAAATGATTAGTTCACTATTAAAGTGATTGTAATTTCCGGCGTGCTCGACAACCTTTCCGTTATACCCTGGAACTACTTCTGACAGGAACCATCCTAAACCAATACGAAAATCGAGATCCAAGGGGATATTCTCGTTTTGTGGTCGCATTGTTTCCACTAGAGTTTCTGAGTTTATGATTCGTTGCCCGTTAATCGAACCTCCGGCAATAATCATTTGCATGAAACGAGCCATATCTTTTACATTGGCATATAATCCACCAGCAGGAATATCCCTTTCTGAAATAGGCTTGTCTTCTTTTCCATTTAGGTATATTTTAGACATTAACGGATTTTCTACTGACGGGAAATCAGCGATAAAAGAATGTAGCATGCCAATAGGACGAAGTAATTCGTCCTGTATATAGTCTGGATACTCTTTTTCGCTCACCGTTGCAATCGTATGGCCCAGTAGGGTAAAGGCCACGTTAGAATAACTATGAATATAATTTGGCGGGAAAGCAACATATTCATTTTGCAACTCTTTCACTAGGCTTGAGTAAGGTTTGGACATATACCCATTCAAGTGATCTGATGGAATACCTGAATGATGGGTCATAATTGTTCTGGCAGTAATCGGCTGATTACTAGCAAAGCGTGATTGAATAGAAAAATCCGGCAAATATTTTTGTAAAGGCTGATCAATGTCAAGATTTCCCTGCGCGGCTAGTTGCATCGCTGCTAATACAGTAAACAGCTTGGTTATTGAGCCAACTTGATATATGGTATTTTCAGTAGCTGGTAATTTCTTCTCCCTGTCCTGATATCCAAAACCTCGCTCCCATACGATTTGCTGGTCGTCGACCAGTGCAATACTAAGTCCCACTGCGTTCAAATTTTCCATTTCTTGTTTAATTATTTCTGTCATTTTTTCTTTTACTGCTTTGTAGGGAGCGGAATTAACATTTGCTGAATTTGATTTAGTAGATGCCATATTATTTAGTGACATGAAAAAACTCCTATCAAACAATATAATAAATTACCCCTTACATAAAGCAAATTGTCTTCACCTAAAAATTATTCAACATAAGTCTTTTTATTTTTTATATCGCTTTAATCGCTCCGTAAGAGTTCCTGTATGCAATTCAAACAGGTGATTATCAAAATCGTAAAAGTATAAGGATCGTCCCTCGCCTTCCACCCTTGACCTGGGAGGTCTGCAATCTACACCTAGTGCTTTTACACGTTCTTCATATAGGGTAAACTCTTCTTCTTTAATCTTGAATGCTACATGGTTATAAGTCCGCTCTTTTAAAGGTTCCCCTTCCATGACAGCAAACCACTGACCAGCAATTAGGAAGAACTTTTCTTCTGCGATTGAGAATCTCTTATCATCGCTGGAGTAGACTTCTTGAGCATCAAAGATATGTTTCAAAAAAGCGGCTGTTTTCTCTAAGTCTTTTACAATAAAAGTAATATGGCTTATGCCTTCCATTACGAAAATCTCCTTTGTCAAAGATAAACTGAAATAATTGGACTACATAGTCCAATTATTTCTCTTTGTCATACTTTTGTCATACTTCCATGTTATTCTAAATCCATCAACTGATCGGCACAGCATCGGTTCACTTGTAATCATACTACATCCTTTGCCCAATAATCCGATGCAAAGCCGATCATTTACATATATCAAATCAACTTTAGTCTTTTTATTTCATAAAAAAGACACTACTTACGAATTTTTGGGGGGATTACTCATGAAAAAGAAAATATTTACTCTTATGGCAGGTACTATGTTGGCTACCAGCATTGGATATGCTGCACCGCTTACGGAGCTTGCTCCAGGAGAAACCACAATTGGGTATAATCATTATAATTTAGATCAAAATGGACACGGCATAGACGATGATAGCGTATATATAGAACATGCTCTTTCAGATAAATTTACTGCTGGCATTGAGAGAAATGGTTATTCATCATACTATGGTGGCTCCCATACTACCGATATCTATGTCCACTATAAATTAGACAATAATGTACGCCTGATTGCTGGCGATAGAAATTATAGTGGAGAATCGGATAAATTCTTCTATGGTGTCGGCGTAAGTGCAAATTTAGCTCCTAGATTAGATGGCTATGCATCTGTAATAACAAACAGTGTAGAAACTGGATGGCAAACAGGATTAAACTATGCGATGGATGGTAAAACCTCTCTTAATCTTGGATATAAATCCGATAAACACGACCATTCCTCAACGCGAGATGGTGTAGGTTTTGGTATTAACCACAAATTTTAAGACAGTACTCGATCAGACTGACAACAATCCTGTTGCCAGTCTAATCTTTTTATTTCCTTATTTTCTTTTACACCATAGTTTCTGGAAGTTCATGATAATTCCTGCTTACTGGCTATGATTTTATCGGATACACTTCTTCTAGTTGCATAGCCCTGCCCAATCTTGACGATAATAAGAAAAAGCATTATACTTAATTTATCAAAGGGGAGTAATTAATATAGGTGCTGTCAACATAATGGTGTAACAACCTGGTAGTACCCGCTATTTGCGTAATGAGACTTTTGGTGCTTTTTAAGAGCACCAAAAGTCTTTTTTTATTTGCCCTTACATATCAAAATGGGAGGTAGTTATATGCTGAGTCTTTATGTAACATTATTAGTAGCTATTATCGTGATCTATTACAGCTGTGAATTGTTTGTCAATGCCATTGAATGGTTTGGCAGAAAATTTAACGTTGCACAATGTGCCGTAGGAACTATTTTGGCAGCCTTTGGAACCGCTTTGCCGGAAAGTGTTGTAACCCTGATGGCAGTCGCCTTTAATTCCAGCGCTGAGCAAAAAGATATTGGCATTGGAGCCGCTTTGGGTGGCCCTCTTGTACTGGGAACCATTTCTTATGCGGTAGTGGGACTCTGTATTATCTTTTTCCGCAAGAAGCGAGATTTAGGCGTCGAGATTGATATTGACAGCAAAAAATTGAGCCGAGACCAACTATGGTTTGTATCCATCTTTATCTTCAAAGTATTAATGGGTCTTTTCATCTTTAGTCTCAAACCCTTGGCAGGCATCTTATTTTTAGCGGCCTATGCATTTTATTTTTATAAAGAGATGGGAGCAGAATGTGTTATCTCAGAAGAGATTATGGAGCCATTGACCTTTCAACCCAAAAAGAAAGATCCAACTGTATTTTGGGTATTATCCCAAACCTTTATTTCATTAATGCTTATTTTTATCAGTTCTCATCTTTTTGTTAAAAATTTAGAAGCTCTTAGTATCTCTTGGAATATGTCTCCATTGATTGTTTCTCTATTGATCAGTCCGATTGCTACGGAATTGCCAGAAATATTAAATGCGGTGATATGGGTAAGGCAAGGAAAAGAAACTCTTGCCTTAGGTAATATTAGTGGCGCAATGATGATACAGGCCACCATTCCAACTGCATTAGGGTTATTTTTTACTCCTTGGTTATTCGATTTTCACCTTATCTGGGCAGGCTGTATGACGCTGTTTTCTATTTTTTACTTATTACTAACTTTAAAACAGGACAAACTATCACCCCAGCGTTTAGTCTACGCAGGCGGTTTTTATCTCCTCTTTGCCTGTATTTTCTTTATAAAATAAGGTATGATATTCATAATCATCGACTCTTATCAAAAATTACATAGCAATTATAAGTAAATGGCCCTAACCAGAAAGACTTTAGCTGGAATATTACATAGTCATCCGATTAAACTAAAGTTTTAAACCTAGAACATAACTAAGAGGATAGCCGATTTTAATTAAAATCGGCTATCCCCTTTAATATCTGACCACTATGGTAGGCCTTTTTTCTCATCGGGCTAATGTTACAACTTCCCCCAAATGCATTCTTAATACATTTGGTATATCTAAATCCCATGTTCCCGCCCCATACCCAATGGCATGGCTAACAAAGCCTTCTGGCTTAGTCCCATAGCTAGTACCTAAGGCTGCAATTACAGCTGCACCTGTAGGTGTTACTAATTCCTTACTAATGTCCCCATTATAATAAGGTATTTTCTTTAATAGTTCCGCGGTAGCAGGTGCTGGCACTGGCATTAATCCATGGCAGCACTCGACAAACCCATTACCGACTTGCAGCTTAGAGGTATAAATTGCTTCAATCCCTAAGTAGTGTAGACCAATCGCTGTACCCACAATGTCAATAATTGCATCTACAGCCCCCACTTCATGAAAATGAATTTTATCTATAGTTACACCATGTACCTTAGCTTCCGCTTGAGCTAATAGCATGAAAATTTTCTTGCTATCATCTTTTATTTTTTGCACTAATTGAGAGTTATCTATTATTTTAAAAATATCCGTTAAATGACGATGATGGTGATGATGATGAGTCAGTTTTACATCTACGTATACTGCACTAATGCCACACTTTTTTACCTTTTCAATGATTAAATCATAACCATCAACTGGTAAATAGGATAGATTTTGTCTTAATACTTCCTCTGGTAAACCCACATGTAAAAATGCCCCTAATAACATATTGCCGCTAATACCGGCAAAACAATCTAAATATAGCGCTTGCATACTATCACCTCATTTTATTAATAATACTTGCTAAACGTCCTGCTCCAAATCCATTGATCAATTTTCACAAAATCCAAATCTTCATAGGGTAAAAAGACAATCGACTCTCGTGAAAGTCTTGTAATACATTACGCAATTTGTTGCTGTCCATACTAGTCTCCTTACTTAAAGCGGCTTATAACATGCCCTTTATAGAATAGAATAAATCGTATAAACTGAAGAAAAAGCCATCATGATAAAAATAATCTTTTGAAACATGCTCTGTGACAAGTACGGGAAAAGTAGATTTCCTAAAATCAAGCCAACAATAGCGGCTGGTAACATCATAAATGTGCGACTAACAGCCACTGATAAATCCTGCTGAGCGATAATAAAGCCTATAATTCCAGTCAAACTTATCACAGTAAAATATACAATACTGTCTGCTCGCATGGATGTTTTTTCACGGTTGCATGCAGCGAGATAAAGAATAAGAGGTGGCCCCGCTAGGGCAGTAGAGGTGTTGAGAAGGCCCGATATTACACCTACAATTAAACTTTTAAACCGTGTTTCGTACATCGGCTTACAACTTGTCTGCTTGATGAGCAAAAATAATAATATAATTACGCTGATGAATATTTTTAATATATTACTCGGCACATAGTAATATATTGCCATACCGATCGGCTGACCAAGTAATGACCCAAAAGACAGAACAAAAACGAAATTCCAATCTACATACTTGCGTAAAATGACACTAAATACTGTATTGATTGACAAGGATATTATCTGAAGAATAAGAACTACTTCTTTAGGATCATAAATGGTTATCAATAACGGAGTAGCAATAATCGCAAAGCCAAATCCAGTCAGAGACTGAATAAATGATGCGACCAGTGCGATAGCAGCTGGAAAAGACCATAAATACGCCTGGAAAAAATCATACATAACAATTATCCCTTTATACAGAGATTATCTTTTTACTATAATAAGAGTAGATCATCATTGTAAACTAGAACATAAAATTCAATATGGTAGCAGCTACATAATTATTGGACAATCCCCAACCTTTTATGCATAGTTATTATTCATAGCAATTAATCTCATCTAACTAGCATTTTTAACTTCTTTATCTGAAATTAGTAAATTGAGCCAGGGGATCGCCAATTAACGGCCTGCAGTATTCAACAAATTCGGCTGTAACATCATTTCCTCGATCATTAATGAAGTTATCCGGCATCTTTTTTTCGTGCATCATAACTTCTGCTATGGGGATAAGTGTTAGTTCACACTTATAGGGAACAGTTGAAATACGGTTGAATCCGACCATTTTACCTGTTTCTCCTTTAATTGCTGCTTCAACGGAGTAAGCTCCCACTTGTATTGCTTCTTGCCTATCGATTGAAGATTGATAGGCTATGGATGCTCTGCCAAGAATCCCTGGTTTTTCACATCTAGACTTAATGCCTAATTCTTTAATAATCAGCAATGATAGATACGAACTAACATCACCGAAATATACACTGCGTCCTTGCGTAAATACAGGCGGAACAATCGATTCACCCTTGTCATTTTTTAACCCTTCACTGACTACAACAACTACTCCGCCAAGTTCGTCATAGAGTTTTTTGACATCCTCAAGAAATTCGTTTTGATTAAATGGTCTTTCCGGAAGATAAATCAGATGGGGTGCATCCCCCCTACTTCTTCTAGCAAGCGCTGATGCGGCAGTAATCCACCCGGCATTTCTTCCCATCGCCTCAATGACGCAGACATGAATTGGTAAAGCTTTAATATCCTGGGACACCTCAGCCGTTGAAGCTGCAATATACCTAGCAGCGCTGCCAAAGCCCGGTGCATGATCAGTAATCGCAATATCATTATCAATAGTTTTCGGAATGCCGATTACCCTTATATCATACTGTTTTGTGGCGTTGTGGATTTTCCCGCAGGTATCCATTGAACCGTTTCCACCATTAAACAGCAAATATTTTATATTGTTTTTTACAAGTACTTTAACTATTTTTTCATAATCTGCATCATACAGTTCTTTCCTTGAAGTGCCTATCGCTGAGGCAGGCGTATACGGCAGAAGTTCTATATTACTAGTCGATTGGTTTCTAAAGTTAATAAACTTCTCTTCCAGTATCCCAGCTACACCGCCCATTGCCCCGTATATTTCGGCAATCTCTTTGTGCTTTTTTGCTTCTTCAATTGCTCCATATAAACTAGCGTTTATTACGGCTGTGGGACCGCCGCCATGCACTATAAGTAAATTTGCGCCACTCGATTCATACATTTTTATACCACCTAAATTAATTTTGTTTCTAAAACTTGGATTTATCAAAAAACCAGTACTCCCCATTCCCGTAACATGATTGGCAAAAAGGATAGAAATAACTCTATATTATCCGATAGAAATCCGATAAGAACTATTAAATTCTTGGCCTGATAACAAAACTTGAATTCCCTCTTTTTCCGAAAATTGTTTACTATCTCCAGGAGTGTCAGTTACCCCATACCAAGGTTCGATACATACAAACGGGGACTCATCTGGCTTAGTCCATATGCCTAAGTAAGGAAATCCCTTAAAAGCAACAGTAACCCACTTCCCTGATTTTTGACTTTTTAGCGTAATAGCCTCAGACTTCAAATTTTTAAAAATTAAGACATCGTTTTTAAACAATGCTTTAGTCAATGGTATTGTATTGTACTCCTGCAAAACTAATTCAGTGATTCCAGAAAGTAATCCATTATTGACATGATTTCGATATGCAGTTTCATTCTTTTCAAATATCAGTTGATAATCAGTAAAATTCTCTTCTGGCAAAATGGGGCACATAAACCCTGGATGAGCACCTATGGAGAAATGCATACCTTGATCATCTAAATTTTTAACCTTGTATTCAACTGAAAGCTCATTTTTGATTAATCTATATCCAATATCTAATTGAAACCTGAACGGGAATATACCTAACGTCTCGGTATCATATGTAAGGCGATAAATAATTTCGTCAGGATGATTCTCTATGATATCAAATTCCATATCTCTAGCGAAACCATGTACAGAAAGAGCAAATGTTTCACCACCAACTTTGTATTGTCCATTTGGCAGAATTCCTACAATTGGAAAACACACAGGAGCACGCCGAGGCCAATATCGAGGATCAGCTTGCCACAAATATTCTGTACTATCTTCTTTCAGAATTAAGCTATATAACTCTGCTCCCTTCGATTGAACCTCCACAGACACAAATTGATTTTCTAATTTGGCAATCACAATATACCTCCCCCTATCATATAGCACTTTCTTAAAAATTCGAAATGTTATATTGAGCAGGGCTTTTGCCTGATCTCTTTACAATTTTCTCCTCGGCATTACCGAAACAAATTTGTAACTTAACTTTTAAATCGTCCCCATAATTCGATGGAAAAAGTATTCAACTCTAATCTGATTATGGAGACGACTTTTTAGGTTAACAAGTAACTAAATTCTCATTATCTAAGCAAAATATATCCTTGTAATTCTTACATTTCTATTACGGGAATATGTAACAAATTACAAACAGCGATCATTTGGTCGGCAACATCCTCCCAAACAATACTGTAATGGTGAGGAATCCCCTCTGCCCATATCTGTTCTACTACCTTATAAACTGGTGTTTCTATCTTTACATTCGCCATAATACCTTTTGTGTAACGTTCCATATCAACTGCAGTTCCCCGCATTAGAAATAGCTTATAAGCACCATCAATATTGCAGAATCGAGCAATTGTTACTTTTCCTGGTTTCAAGCTGCCGTAAAATGCAGTACCTTGTCCTGCTAAAGGGTGATTGTTAATGCTAAATTCATATTTAGCATTATGTAAAGATGGAGCAGCATTCCCGCAATGCCAGAAAGTCATAATATTCTTTTCTTCGTCAATATTTATCATATCTGTAATGAATGTGGGAAGCCCAGTCAAGTAGTTCTGAACAATTTGGGCAATTTCCGCGTCTACATCTCCCTCACATCCAATATGGATACCTTCATCTGCTAAACGCCCCAAAACCGCACAGGGTGTGGTATGTAAATTTCCCATTTCAGGCCAACATTTAATAGTAGCAAAATCATAGGCTTGTTGTTTGATAACATCTTTCAATGCCAAATACAATTTAGAATGATTCTCCAAATGCCCATCAGGCAATTTATCTGTGCCGAAATTAGATGTCACATCTGCCATATCTGCCTCATAAACATCCTTGGGTATATTATCCATTTGATCAAAAACTACTTTTAAGTCTGTTTCTTCGATACGAATACCAAAATTCTTACGAATCAGACTCTCATCAAAACTACAGTTATAAAAGGCAGTAGGACGGTAACCAAAAAGTCCAAGCATGGTTCCCTTTAATTTTTTAACCACATTATAAGCAGTAACAAGATTAATTACTTTAGATGCTGTTGCTATATCTTCTTTATCTCCATATACCGCATAACAGGTATACCCTAATTTTTTCAAGGATGCGGAATTCATAGTAGCAGCTACCAAAGCATTTGCAAATAACCTGGTATCTTTTTCAAATGGAGGCTCCTTTGGTGCCCATAAAATAATTGGAACACCCAACATTTCTGCCAAATGAGCAGATGCATCATCTCCAGTAAATGCACCATAAACCATAACAATCAAATCAACTGCATTTGTTTTGAATTGTTCGACTACCGCTTCTAATGCTTGAGGAGAATCCCCCAATCTTTCCGCTTTGATAATATTAATTCCAGGAAGGTTTTCCTGAAGCCAGTTCCCGTACTCTTTGCAACGATTTTCGGGAAGTTCTCTTGGCCATCTGCCTGAAAGCGTTGTTACGAAACCTACATTTAATTGTTTATTCAAAATAATCTCCTCCTAGTTAATAATATACACTCCGATTATCCGAAAGCATTTATTGCTCAAATCGTACTTGATTGGAGTGCATTATCATCGGTTAACAAATAGACCACAGTACTAAATTATGCTTTACCATCGGATCCAGCTAGACGAATAATTGCTTTTATATCTTCTGTTAATTTATCATTCGTATATTGCGACAGCTTCCAGGAATGTCCCTGGTGATTCATCGTGTTTAATGCTTCATTGTAATGCTGCACATACTTGTAGCGAATTTCTGTACCAAAGTTGATTTTGGCAATTCCTAAACCAATTGCCTTTTTTATTACACTTTCCGACATACCAGTACAACCATGAAGTACAAGCGGAATATCTGTAAATGCTCTTACGTCCGCAAGTATTTCTAATCTTATATCTGGCTCTCCTTTATAATACCCATGAGCATTGCCAATTCCAATGGCAAGCGAATCTGGTTGACAAAATGATAAAAACTCTTTAACTTGTTCAGGTTTAACGAGATTTTTATTTTCGGCAACTCCCCCTGCCTCATCCAAACGAAGTAACTCGCCAATTTCCGCCTCTACAGGTACATCACTTTTTTTCGCTTCACCTATGACTCTATTGGTAAGCTCTGCATTATCTTTAATCGATTTTGCAGAGCCATCGATCATAATAGAAGTGAAGCCGAGATCTAATGCTTCTTTGCAAATATCAAAATTATCACCATGGTCTAAATGAATCGATACTGGAACAGATACTTTATTTGCACACCATTTTGCAACCTGTACAAACCAGTCATTTCCTGAATAAGCACCTGTTGAAACATAGTGGGCCAGGATAATTGGCGACTTTAATTCTTCTGCTGCCCGGCAAATTGCCCAAATTATATCATAATTCCCTCCCTGAGTATTAATTGCCGGAATTGCATACCCGTTTTTATTAGCATGGTGTAAGGCTTCTTTATTAGTCACCAACATTTTGTATACCCCTTTCATGGTAAAATACACATTTTTCTTAGAATATTATAAATTTTCAACTTTACCTTTTAACTTTATGACATATAACTACTGTTTTCAGATTTAAAACTATCAAACTGCGGTCTTCCCCATTCTTTTCCGTTCATTTAGTTCTCCTAAGATTTCCTCATAACGTTTCTCTGTCAACGGATACAGAGCACCAAATGCAACAACTGTCATAATAGCAAAGAATGCCGGATAAATAAACATTAACCCTCTAATTCCGGCAACAGCACCGGCACTTTGTACTGCATTCGGGACATAGCCGATCATAGTAAGAACTACACCTGGGATAAAGCCTGCCATCGATTGCGATAATTTTCTAAAAAATGCGAAGGACGAGTAAATAACGCCTTCTGAACGAAACCCAGTTTTCCATTCACCGTATTCCACTGCATCAGCGATACAAGCCCAGTTTAAACTGTTTACAAAAGCACTGCCGAAGAAAGCTACACAAGTTAAGAAGATAAAACCAAAAACGTCCGGAGAAAGTAAATAATTTAAAATATCCCCTACTGCCCAGATAGCGCACCCAAACATATAACCATATTTCTTACCTATCCTTCTAACCACGAAAGGCACTAAGGCAACCCCAAAGAAAACACAGCCAATACTAAAGAATCCCATATACGGAAGAATCGAAATATTTTGAAGTACATATTGGCAATAGTACACTTGGACGGCCAGTTTTACATTAAAAGCTGAAAATGTAAACAGGTTAGCAATACAAAGCATAATTAACGGTACATTTTTAAACGCTAATTTATATGAATTACCAAAAGTAACACGATAATCTTTGGGCTTTTCTACAATAACTCTTTCCTTAATACCAGCGTAAGAATACCAAATACCCAACACTCCTAAAAACGTAAAAATGCAGGTTGCGACAATATATCCCGTGTGAATATTACTAAACGAAAGCACAATGGGCATATAGGCCACGGTACTAATCAATAGGCCAGTATTGGATCCCCCCTGACGCCAAGCAGCCAGACTGGTCCGTTCTAGCGGATCTTGAGTCATAGCCGCCCCCATTGAACTATAGGGAATATTGATAAGACTGAAAAATAAACCGAATCCCATATAACTTAGATAAGCAAGAACCAATTTGGTCGAAACCGTAGTACCGGGATTTGCAAAACATGCAATTGAAAAAAGCCCAAGTGGAATTGCTCCATAGAGCATAAATGGACGAAATTTACCACGCGCACCAAAATTCTTACGAGCTTCCAACCAAGTTCCAATACCTACATCCACACCAGCATCAAACAGTTTAGTGATTAAAAAGATAGTACCCGCTACTGCTGCCGGTAATCCTAGTACGTCAGTAAAGTACTTAAGTAGATAAATCTGCCCTAGATCGTACACAAAATTTTGACCAACATCACCCATAGCATACGCAAATTTTTCTTTTATGGATATTTTTGCTGTTTTTATTTCTGTATTTTCCGTTACTATTGCAGTGGCTTCCATCATTTTACCCTCCAGCATTTATTTCATTTCATCCCTAAGTGAACCGCAGCTAATTTGAAGTTCTTAGGTAAGGCAAGAATATTCGGAGTATTGCCGACATACCGACGGACTGTAGTCCCAACCTGACGAAAAGCAGCCTATTCTGCCTGTCCTACTTGGTTGTCGGTCTAGCCACTCCCATCGGGTCATAGGGAGTAATTGAACGCCTCTCATTTTTTACTAAAATACGTGAAATCAATCATGACAGCAACCGTTATTTCCATCATACGGTTCATCCTTCATGCAAAGATGAACGGCAGCAGTTTTAAAAGCTAAAGGTAGTGCTAGAATATTCGGATTTTCTCCGACGTATTTCTTTTTCGCATCTTTCAGCGCCTCCTCAAAGGTGGCTCTAGTCTTAAGTCCCATTCCTCTAGCAATCCCCGGATCTTGTGCCCCCACAATATAAATGGCGGAAGTGTTTTTCTCGGCAATATGACCGCAACTCATCATGGAAAATCCATGGAATGGATGGAACGCATTGCAATAGCGGTATTTTCTGATATATTCCTCATGGGTCGCAAAGTATTCACCATAACGGTTCATGTCCGGCAGGATATTCATGTGGTCTTTCTGGAACATCTCATAAATTTCTGGAAGATATGGCCATAGTTCCTCATGAAAATAACTATTGCAAATAGAGGAACAGATTATGACGCAATTATCCTTTAGGACCCTTTTGTGACGGATGATCTGCGCAGATAGCGCTTGCATCAGCATGATCGGGTTAGTCCCCATACCATCACCATAATGGAAAGACTGCGGCATACCAAATACTACTACATCGTATTTCTTCTCCGCCCAATTGACATAAGTACGTTTGTCGGCGGTTTTCCATGAAATTGGCTGCATTTCGTTTGCATAACCACTATTAATTTCAATCTGTCTGGATTTGCTATCTAAAACAGCATCGCAACAGAAGAATTTTTTTTCCATGCACTTTTCCATATGCATTCCTATTTCATCAAACTTTGTACGCATTAGAGAATGTCCGCTTACTGGGGTGAAGTCTTTGCGATGCATAACATCCGGAACATGGTGCGATGCGATGCTACGCCAATGAGTGATCCCGGTGGCGCAATGCTTGTACCCCCCGGAATAACCACCATAAGGATTACCCTGCGTGTGACCGATTAAAATTGCAATATCCGAATCATAAACATATTTATTCATCAATACGGGATCGCCTTGATCAGTGGTACCAAGATCTATTAAATGATCATAATCCTCACTATCATGGTTAATAATTTGATGAGTATACCAAAACTCATGGAAGAGATCGGCTCCTAATACGTTAAAGATTTCTTGTTTCGTATTTTTCCTATGCAAACCATTAGAGCAAATCAGCAGGATATTTTTCTTCTCAACACCAGCTTTATAAAGTTCCTCTAAAATAATCGGAATGGAAACTTTACGATGGGCAGTAGGCTGTTCCCCCCCTTTTACTCTGTCGGGAAAAATAATAGTAACTTTAGAACCTTTTTTCGCAAGTTTTGAAAGAGGTTCCATCCCTATGGGATGCAGAATGGATTTCTTGGTAGCTTCAACCAGTTGATCTTCCGCAATGCAGGGAGGATCCGAAACGGTTACACCAGGGATGAAAACATCAGTATTATCCGGTAGATTAGCGGACATGGTACCTTGTCCGTATTCAAATTCTAAATTCATTTTATCCTCCTTTTTTCTCATTTACTTGTATATATTTTTCAATAATCTTTTTTAAATCTTCCATATAAAAACCTATTTGCCCCGAAAAACGAGTGAGCGCTACCAGTCCCCCATCAATTGTATCAATGCTAGCAATCATCGCAGCATTTTCTTCTTTTAGTCCGCCGCCGTATACTACAGGAATCTCAAAACCGTAAAGTTCCTTTACCGTATCCTTGATAAGCCTGGAAACATATGCGATATACTCTTTGTCCGGAGGTGTCTTTCCGGGTCCGATTGCCCAAATTGGCTCGTAGCCAATCACAACATTATTATTATTCAATTCACAACCAGCACCAGTTAAACCAATTTCAAGCTGTTTTTTTAGTACAGCTTTTATCTGTGGCATCTGCTCTTCAAAGGACCCATTCCCTTTTTCTTCAGCAGTCTCACCAACACAATAAAGTACTTTTAAGCCAGTATTTAACGCACAAAGTACCTCTTTATTCATTAATTGATTTACAGTGTCAGAGACAATGTCAGCATAAGAATCCTTGGATTTATGGAGACCAGCCTCCATAATACTTTGCATATTTCTTCGTTCTTCCGAGTGCCCAATCATTGCCCATTCGCAACCAATTGCTTTCGCTGCAGTAGCAGGTAAAGTTGTGGTGAATGCTCCGAAATTTCCGCCAATTTTAATATCTTCCCGATGCACTCCTTGGCAGCCAATGCTAATGGCAATCGTTTCTTCCATAGGAAATTTTTTCAGTATATTAACTGCGGGAATAATAAGCGCCTCCGGTAGAAGAAAAGACAATTGAGTATCAGCGACTGTGCCAAGACCAAGCTTAATGCATTCGCCCATCAGACCTGTAATCCATTTTTCAGGTGAATCTACATCACACAATCCACCTAAACTTCGTGCGACTTCAAATCGTTTTAAATTGATAAAGATATTTTTCATCAAAACCTCCCTCTTAGCGTCATTGAGACACAATCCATATCCAGATTAATTAAGAATATCCTTACATATCCTCATTCAATATTTATTGCAAAATGCGTGCCAAATTAATAAAGAACAACAAATCCTATAAATAAAGCAATCTCTCTAAACAAAAAAGATTTGATCCATAAAAAATGTTCCATTTTATCGTTCCACTTTGTAACACTGTTCCATTCTATTGCGTAACATTCAAAATTAGCTTTAATTGATAAACTTTAGACAATCAGATCATTCTGTATAAATCATTCTCTTCCGTCACTCTCTATCAGGCCAGCCGATAAATCTCTTGGCAATTTCTGATTAATTAAAATATTAGTATGCCAATAAAACCAGCCGCAATAATTAAATACACCGGATTTATTTTTGTCTTCACAAGAAGTACAAAGCTTACCAACACCAACAGGGTACTTTTTATATCAATCAGATTGCTGCCGCCGATAATACCATTACTTGCAGCAAATTTTATTGCCGCATACACAATTGTACCGATTATTGTTGCCCGTAAGCCATAAAATATGGCCTTGACCAACGCATGTTCCTGATACTTGATAAAAAGTTTACCAAGTATCAAAATGACCAGTAGGGATGGTAATGTAATTCCAGCGCACGCAATTGCCGCGCCAGGTATTCCAGCTAGTTTAAAGCCAATGACTGTTGCGCTGTTCGCAGCAATAGGACCCGGAGCCATTGCTGCTATGGCAATGATATCGGTAAGCTGCTTTACATCCAGCCATTGATGTAAATTTACCTGGCTTTCAATAATAGGAATAATGGCATAACCACCGCCAAAGCCGATTAGGCCTATTTTAAAAAATGTTATGAAAATATCAATATATAAGCTCATTCTGTTTTTACCGAATTTGAGAACATTTTCTTTACTTTCATTATGGTAATACCGATAAACGCACCCGATAGAATTACTACTATAATGTTAATGTTAGGGCACAACAAAAGCACCGCCACACATATTAAGCAAATAATCCAGCAAGTCTTATCAATTAAACTTGTTTTTGACATTTTATAAGCGGCTGAAGCAATAAGGGCAACAATAACCGGACGAATTCCATTGAGCGCTGCCAGGACATAATGATTTGTTTGAAAGAAGACAAACAATGATGCAAGAATAATTACAATGATAAAAGTTGGAATAACCATACCCAACATAGCGGCAATCGCTCCTGGTATACCGGCAACCTGATATCCAACAAAAATAGCGGAATTGGTGGCAATTGCGCCTGGAGCCGATTGAGCGAGAACAAAGGTATCCACTATTTGCTTACCTTCAATCCACTTTTTCTTATATACTATCTCTGCTTCTAAAACAGGTATCATGGCAAAGCCACCACCGAATGAAATGGGAGATAACTTGAAAAATGTAAAAAATAACTCCGACAGGAGTTTAAAATCAATTTCTCGTTCATTAACATTTTCCATAAAATAACCTCGCTAATTACTATAATATTGTTTGAATTAAGTAAGCCGAATCCTAGCATCATCACCTTTTTAATAGTCTTCTGAGAATCAACTCAGCTCAATTAACAGCTTGTTATGCATAATCCTTCCCGGCCTTACAACCAAGTGTTAACATACTTTTATTTGTAGAGAAATTCCCATACTTCTTTATAATGCAAAATACATGCCAACTAAAACTTTGAGCCACAATCCCGTAAAATAAAGAAAAACTTTTAAAATAACAACTTTCTTAACAATAAAATGTAACATTTTATCGTTCCACTCTATAACACTGTTCCATTTTATATCACTTTTTGTTTTACCTTGTTCACACTTAGTACTTATAAAGAACAAATAGATTATTTCCTTTAACAACACAAGAAATGCTGTCTCCTTTGAAATAAACCAAAGTAAGACAGCATGAATTTTTTAAACAGTTTTCCCATAATCATGAAAGTCAATGCCAAACCGCTTCATTTTTCTATATAATGTGTTCCGAGCAACTCCCAGCATTTGTGCCGTTATGCTAATATTACCGCCACTTGCCTCCAATGCATTTAATATCGTTTTTTTCTCGTTATCTTTGAGACCTAACGTTTCTTCATCCCTATTGGGAATGATAAGCTTATTGCTTACTGCATCATTTTTCTTCATTTCGCGTTCTATTCCCGGATAATTCAATACATCTTCAGCTTCTATTTTAAAAGCCCCTCGTGCCTTGGCAAAAACAAAACTTCTCTCTAGTACATTTTCGAGCTCTCGAATATTCCCGGGCCAAACATAATTCTTCATTACTTTAATGGCTGACTCATCCAAAATGTCCGTTGGTATACCTTTAATTGTTAGTATGTTATTTACTAACAGTTCAAGATCATTTTCTCGCTCCCGCAGCGGCGGTAGATTAATCGTTATCACATTAATACGGTAGAACAGATCCTCACGAAATTCTTTGCGCTGTACCATTTTCCATAGATCAACGTTGCTTGCCGCGATCATTCTAACCTTTATAGGTATCTCCTCCGTCCCCCCCAAACGTATTACTGTCCTATTTTGAAGAGTTCTTAGTATTTTGGCCTGCATTTCAATAGGCAGAGAATTAATTTCATCTAAAAAAATGCTCCCTCTATCAGCTAGCTCAAATTTTCCCGGTTGTCCCTCTTTTTTAGCTCCGGTAAAAGCACCGCCTTCGTAGCCAAAAAGTTCGCTTTCCAGCAAACCATTTGGTATTGCAGCACAATTAATTACAACAAACGGACCATCACTGTATCCACTATCATTATGAATTGCCTGAGCAAATAATTCTTTGCCGGTTCCACTCTCACCTTCAATTAGCACATTGCTGTCCATTTTAGCAGTCTCTTTTGCTAAACGTAAGGTTTGCTTAAAATCGCTACTTTCGCCAATCAAGTTCTCAAAAGTAAAATGAGCTTTCCATCCCACAAAATTCCTAATCATCCCGCGAGTATGACTTCTAGCTTTAAAAGTTCCTACGACACATCTTAATCCTTTTTCCTGAAATCCAATTGGTCGTATAGTACCCATTAATCTTATTGTTCTCCCTTGCATAGTAAATGAAATTTCTCTATCAAAAATAGGTTGCTTAGTTTTTAAGACTTCAGAAAACGGGTTATTTTTTCCCCATAAAGAGTCCACTGCCAAACCCGTAATACTATCAAACTCCCCCAACCCAAAAGACTTCCGAACAACTTTATTAGCCATCATTATACTGCCATTTGCATCTACCACTATCAATGCATCGTTTATCGATTCCATGATTTCTTTGTTAAAATTGTTTGCTTGCTCTAACTCATTTCTAACGGATTGCTGCATTAAGCAATATTCTATACTTTTGCCAAGAGCTGTCATCATACCAAGAGTATGAGTGTGTCTAAGCCAATAATAACCGGCGGCATTTATTACTGCAATCACTTTTCCATTCTCGTCTTTTATCGGTACAGCAGAACAAGTCCAATGCTGTAATGCTACGTTATAATGCTCCGGTCCGACTAATTGTATTGGTTTTTCAAGTAAAGCCGCCAGATTGATAGCATTCGTACCACACGTAGCTTCACTTCTGCATACTCCTGGTTTAATCTGGCTATGCGATTTGGAATCATCAAGTACCTTTCGATCGCCACAGTACCACAGTAAATAAATATCTGCGTCAAACAGATCAACTCTAAAACCAGATCCTTCCACGTTTTCTGCAATTGCTTGCAAAAAAGGTGTTGCTACTTTAATCAGTTGACTATTTTTTTCAAGCCGCTCTTTTAATTCTTTTTCTGATAGTGTTACATTGGGTATATTATAAGGATCAATTCCTCTATTTCTGGACCGAGTCCATGAACTTAGTACTTCAGCAGATATAATATTATCTGAAACCAGCTTCCCTGTAGAAAGAAATTGTTCCCATGCCTCCGTTAACGTGCTAATTCTTTGCTGTAGTTTTTCGTAGTTGCTAGCAAACTCTTTCTCCGAAACATCCAATCAATACCACTCCCTATTGCATAAAATAAATATCAATTTAGTATGGGAGTTCCCATAAAGCAGGTAACCTGTAAGTAGAGTTTTTCATTAAATATGTTACATTTTGCGTAGTCATTTTTGTCGTACTATTCTATTAATTACTTTCATTCCACTTTTAATCACAAAATCCTTCACAAAAAATCTGCTTACTGTTACATTTTGTCTCATAAATTCCATAAAGATACGAATAAAACCTTTATTAATTCTCTTAAAATCAGCTAAAGAATAAATTCATGAGCACGATTATCCATTAAGTATTAGTCGTATATTTTACAAATAGATAAAATATAGATCAGAACTACTGAACATAACTTCCCCACAAGAAAAAAATTGCTGTTTAGCCTTAATTCATCAAAGCCAAACAGCAATTTAATCCTTATAACCATCCTAACTAAAACTATAGGAAATCAATGCCATAACTAACCCTAACTTTGCATTATTAATAGCAGCTTCCTCTTCCTTTACTATACATGTCCGTAACAACCTTTAGAATTGAGTACCAAAGCTAAAATGGCACTTTCCGCCTTCTTTCCCATATCCATAATCAACACGTATTGGTCCTACAGGTGTGTTTACGCGTATCCCTGCTCCAATACTATACTTCAAATCATTTAAGTTATAACTACCACTCCAGGCGTTACCAGCATCTGCAAAAATAACACCTTGTAACTTATTTGCTATTGGATAGCGATATTCGGCTTTAGCAGTAAACATTTTATCGCCTTTAAATTCGTTATCTTCATAACCACGCAGCGTATCGATACCACCTATAGAAAATTTGCTGGCATCAGGCAGGTCTCCTGAACTGGTACCGGCTGTTACTTGGAATGCCAAAACTTGCTGGCCACCAACTTTAAAATATTTGCGTCCGTCAAGGATGTATTTATTGAAATCAAATTCACCCCCAAGAGCTTTTCCCGCAAATTCACTTGTTAAGGAAATACGCTGCCCTTCTGTGGGACTAAAAACATTATCACGAGTATCATATACTCTTGCTAAGGTCACGCTATGTACTTCACCGAAATTATCTTTTAGATAATCTGCATTATAATTCTTATCATAATAAGTACTGGTCATGTCCGTAGCTGAGTAGTCGACAGGTCCAGATTCATGCTCAATATAAAGATCTTTCCTTTTCGTAAGGGTAATATAATTTTTTACATACTCCCCTTCAGGGCGTCCTAAGGTAATGTTAAAGCCTCGAGATCTGCGATAATAAGTAGAACGAAGCTTTGTGTTGTCGCCGTCCAACCCATAATCACTCACTTCACTAACCGAATTAAATAAATCCACACTTAATGACGTTTCTTTCTTATCGATATAAGGATTCGTAAAATTGAGACTCCAGCCTGTACCAGCAATACTGGAGTAACCGTGCTGATAGTTTAGGTTAACCTTATTGCCAGATCCGTTAAAATTACTATCTCCCACTCCGATAACCGCTGTCACGCCGTCACTTTCACTATAGCCTCCGCCAATCGTAAAGGTTCCGGTTTTTTGCTCTTTAACATCTACTTGGACGATAACGGCATTCGGCTCTCTGCCAGGATTCAATTTCATATTTACATCTTCGAAGAATCCAAGATTATTCAGTCTTTGTAAACTCCGCTTTGCATCTTTGGAATTAAAAGCCTCTTGCTCTTTTAATTTTATTTCACGAGTAATAACATGAGTTTTTGTCTTTTCGTTGCTTTTTACAAGAATACCTTCAATCATACCTTCATTGATGAAAACCTTAAGTATTCCCTCTTGATCCATAGTAATATTACTCACCTTGGCTAATATATATCCTTGATCGTGATAATACTGCTCAATGGCTTGTACTTTATCATCAATTATTTTATTATCGCTAAGATTGCCAATCATTCCCTTAGATAGGTTTTTCAGGGTCTCACTTGAAACTACTTTAGTTCCTACAAAATCAATACGTTTTATCATCATCTTCTCAGTAACAACATATATCACTTTAATGCCTTCTGGTACTTCAATAAAATTAGCTTGTACATCATAAAAACTGCCAAGATCATAAATGGTTTTTAGATCCTGCTGAATAACCTCGGCATTGAATGTATCCCCTGGCTTTAGTTTCACCATAGAAAGATCGTGTAATGTTTTGTTGTCACTAATACTTACATCAACAATTTGCTTGCCAGTAAAATCCGCGGCATAAGCCAAAGTAGCAGGCAAACCTGTCATAATGGCTATTGCTGCTATTAATACATACCTACTGTACCATCTTTTTTTCATTTATTTCTCCTCAATTACATTTAGACAAGCCATTAACCACTTTACCACCGTCTATCTCTCGGTCCCGGTCCATGGCGCCAAGGACCATAAGGATGATCCCACCCCCACCAAAAACCACCATCAACAATTATAATTCGATCATCTTTATTTTCTTTTTCCCCATCGTGCTGAAGAGTAAATTTAGATTTGCCAGGATGCCATCCATCACTGCCAATATA
This sequence comes from Pelosinus fermentans JBW45, assembly GCF_000271665.2. GTDB lineage: Bacteria > Bacillota > Negativicutes > DSM-13327 > DSM-13327 > Pelosinus > Pelosinus baikalensis. The sequence goes on from NZ_CP010978.1 coordinate 3,623,904, forward strand.
TATATTCTTAGGGTCAATCGTTTCTCCATCCATGAATAACTCAAATGTAACATCCGTTCCACCCTTAACATATAAATCAATTCCTGCTTCTCCTGACAAATTGGTGAAGTTAAAATTTATTTTGTCTCGATCACTATTCACATAAGATGAGTCATCCGCCCCTGGCATTTTTACAAAGATATCACTAAATTTACCATTTGTACGGATGCTTCCATTAAATATGTGCTTCATTCCTGCTGCACTAGTCCGCAAGTGAAAGCCATCTTTGTCCTGCCACATAAAATATCCCATGCTGTTACCTTGCTGAAATTCACTCGGTTTACCTTCAAGCTTTGGTGAATAGGATGCAAAAGTATAACTATTGATACTGAATAGAACGAGTAATATAAGAATTAATCCGCCTTTTTTATTCATATCAGATCCCACCCTCTGTTTTAAAAACATGCTCACAATACTAGTTCTGCCTTGTTATACTGCTAAGTATTGTCTACATTTTCTCCCTCCTATTCTTTTCCTACAGTAAAAGCTTACCAAGTTATTTTCCTTATTTTTCATATTATAAAAGATTTTTGTTACTGTTTTGTTACAATCTATCAACAATTATATATTCATTCTATTTGAATATTCTTTTTTATTTTCTATTTTGTCCGAGAAGCTGAGCGATACATCACTGTATCGGTTGTCGCTGTGGATTCGCTATAGCCCAATGGACCTAAAACAGTACGTTCCAATGCCAATAAATAAACGGCCTCGGAAATTCCGGGGCCGCAGGAGATTTAATAGAAAAATTCCAGTTTCATCATGTATGTTTTATCCAGATTATCCGAAGTTAAGGTTGTCAGTCCTTTATTTTTGATCCTAAAGTCTTGGTATTCAAGAGAGGCAACCACATTCTTAGCTACAACATTCTGGTACGCCAGATAGAGGACATTTACGTTATCAGTACCCTTCATAATAGAATAGGGTTTGGTCGGACCAGCATAAGCAACAGCCATGGTATCAAAACCACCAGCACCATCGGGTAGTGCACCAGGATCAACACTGCGGTAAGAAACCATCCAAGCATTGGTCCCTTTCTTTGCTGGATTCACAAGATTAACTCCAGAGTAGAATACTGGGGGGGAGAAAGTGCTATTGGTTAATTCTACTGCCCAAGCTTTTGGATTAGAAGAAAGACCAGTTGTTGCTCCTTCCAATTGACTAGAGATGTAATCGCCAAACAACTGATACTTGCCAATTTTAGAAGCAAATCCAGTTGCCCAACCATGGGATTTATCAAATCCCCCGTTCAATCCTACATTCATGGTACCAGTACCAGCAGCCGTTGCCGTTCCAGGAACATCCGCCCAGTAATATCCTGCCCGCCAGGACAGTTTATCAGACACTTTCCAACCCAATTGTGCATTACTGAGAGTTTTGGCATCCCCGCTAGTACCTGTTCCAGTGCCTAAGTCAGCTAGGGGCTTGACATTATTAACAGCACCAATAAAAGAAACATCACCAATTTTCTTATCCAAGCGAATACCATCAACACCAATCGCCTTCCCCATTAGTCCAGCACCAAAGCTATCGAAAGGAAAACGACCAATACGAATGCTATCAAAACCAAGTTGTTTTTTTGCAGTTATGGCAAAGGCATCAAACCCTGCAGTTGTACCATCCGGACCGGTAGAACTACTATAATTACCAGCTTGACCACTGGCTGTCAGTCGTGCAAACCATGACGTCTTTTCATTGATAGTTCCCCATAATTTTACACGTTGTCGGAATTGGAAGCTATCTGAACCGTGAAGTTTCTTCCCCCCAAGAGGCTGAGGATTATTGGCTACATAGCGAAACCGTGTTTCACCACCAGCCCAGACATTCGTTTTTGCTTCTACCTTCGCTATACGTACGCCCATACGATTTAATTCTCCGGCAAATTCAGCAGATAATCGATCAATTTCTTTTTTATCAGCCTCATCTGCTTTATCAAACTTGTCAATGGCCTTACCTACGATAATTGCCATTTCAAAACGACTCATGGACCTGTCACCCTTGAAATATCCGTCTGGATAGCCATCAATCAAACCATCTTTAGCTAGCCGATTAATCGAAGCATACGCCCAGTGATCTGTAGGAACATCCGTGAAGGATGCTGCGCAGGTAGTGGCTGTAATTGTCATTGCGACCATTGTAGGTAAGATTGCCTTTTTCAATACATTTTTCATCTTTGCACTCTCCTAATATTATTAAATCAACAGCAGATGATGACGCCATAGAGCTAGCTTTTTAATGAATGCCCATTATTTATAATTTTCGCTTGGGGCATTGTGGCAAAAAACAATGCAATAATACCTACTACACAAATGGCAACGTTCAATTGAAATGCTGGAGTATAACTTTTAAATGCGTCGAATATTTTACCACCAACGATTCCGGCAGGTGAACAAGCAATCGCTGATAATAATAACACTGTTCCATTTACCTTTGGAAAGGCAGCTGGTCCATAAAAGTTTCCAACCATAGTATTTAAGCAAACAAAGGTCCAGCCAAAACCAGCACCATACAGTATTGCCGCAATATAAGCAAGTAAGAGAGTGCTTGCCGTAACGCTAATCGCTAAGAAAGAGCCAACAAAATAACATACAATCCCTAACATAAAGGCAAAACGAGCAGCCATCTTATCCATTAACCAACCACCAATCAATCGACCAGCGATCCCCCCCATGGTAAATAACCCCATAGCCATTGCGGCATCAGCAGGATTAATCCCGACTCCTCTAAGGTGAAGAATCCAGTGAGCGGTAAAAAACATAAAAGGAAATTGGCACGCAATGGAACCAACAACAACCATCCAAAATGATTTTGTTTTATAAGCTTCTGCTGGTGTCCATGCATATTTAGTTGACAATGCTGATGATGTAGTATTTTGAATTGATGGTGTTTCTTCCAACTCACCATCAACCCTTTGTCCCAAATCTTCTGGGCGTTCTTTTACAAAAAGATAGGCAATAACTCCAGCTGCAACAGCAATACCGGCAACGATTAACCATGCTTGCCGCCAATCACCGCCATTACCAGCCAAAATTTTATTCATTAGGGGTGCACCAATAAAGCCTGCAAAACCAGAGGCAGTCATGGTTACAGCCATTGCTCTGCCACGATACTTTTTGAACCAACGAATAACAGCAGTTGACAAAGGAACGATGGTACCAAAGCCGATCCCCGTGCCAATCAATACACCAAAACCAATCAGATAGTGCCAAGGCTGTGACGCAATAAAAGACATCCAAAGGGTTCCGAGACAAATAAATGCAGAACCAATACCAAAAGTTGTTTTAATACCCCACTTGCCAATTGAACCAGCAATAAGCATGGATGGAACACCGATAAAAAAATTCAGCAAAGTGAATCCCAGACCGAAGGTAGTCCGATCCATGGCTAATTCCTTCATCATATAGGTATTAATGACAGCACCGCCATATAGCGGAAAACCCATGTTAAGCAAATATAAGAACCACAATGCACCACATAATTTCCAGCCATAAAAGTTTTGTTCATTTCTCACTTTTTTAGCCCTCCCTTTTTTAGTCTTTAGCCATTTCTAAAGGCAACTCCAAAGGTCCCTCGCGGATAGGTCCAACGAACAATTCCCTTGTCTTTGCATATCACTCGACAAGTACCGCATTCCAAGCACCCTGCATAATCAAAATTCATTTCTCCATCCTTTACGGTATAAAGGACGGCTGGACATACCACAAGGCAGGGTTTATCCATACATTTTGCGCAAATCGTTTTATCTAGAAGAATATGGGGTTCTTCTTCATCAACAACGAATTTATCCAGTCCAAGAAGTTCTTCTGGTGTAAGTTTTTTTATTGTCATGTTGTTGCTTTAAACCCCTTCCAGCCATCTGCTACTATTTGTCCAAAGGTAACATGTTTTTTTACAATACCAAGCATAGCCTTGTCGATACGTTTGGGTAATGTGCCATCAACACTGAACATCATCTTCATGATTTCATTCGCCATGTTTGGATAGGTAGAAATCATGCGAGCATTACCCAACAATTCATGATATTTACCATAAAGACGCATGGTGGGCAGAAGCTGTAATTGTTCTAGTTGCTGCATATATGCGGCTCCAACATCACTAGCACCCTCATTAGCAATGATTGCTCTTGCCGCGGCTACACCGCTTACAATTGCCAGATCAATGCCTCTAAGGATTGTACCTGTATTCATGCACATACCTGCAGCATCCCCTACTACTACTAAACCATCACGGTATAGTTTTTTGGGGATGCCGCTGAAACCAATTTCTGGCACCAGATGAGCTCCGTACTCCACTGTCGTGCCATCTTTAATGAGTGAATATATAGCTGGGTGCATCTTCAAGTCCTGAAGAATGTCGTGGATTTTTTTGCCCTGGCGAGCAAGATCCTCTGGACTCAACACTACCCCCAGAGAAATACTGTTACTGTTGGTGTACATAAAGCCTCCGCCGAGAACTCCATCTGTACCACCAACCAGCATTCGGGCTGCCCCCTCATCACCTGTTAGGTTAAACCGATCCTCGATTACATTCCTAGGTAATTCGATGATTTCTTTAGCCCCAACCGCCACGGCATGGACAGAAATGTCATCTCGCAGCCCTGCCTTTTGCGCAATCAATGAATTGACTCCGTCAGCTGCGATGACAACATTAGCATAGATCTCGTCATCGCCTGCTCTTACACCAATAATTTTTCCATCTCTTTCGATCAAATCTTCTACCAGAATTCCACAAGCCAGCATAGCTCCTTGTTCTTCTGCTTGAGCAGCAAACCACTCATCAAAAGGAGCACGAAGTACGTTGAAGGATTGGGGTATTTCTGTCCCAAAATCATAGTTCCCGTAATCTATAGTGATGGCACTGTTCGCACTCATCATCATAATCTGCTCACGTACGACCTTGCGCTGCATGGGAGCCTGCTTATATAATCCTGGCTCTACAAGTTCCATAGCATAGGTATATAAACGCCCACCAGTAACATTTTTCTCGCCAGCAGTTGCACCGCGCTCAATCAGGATTACATTTTTGCCCTCCTTCGCCAGGACATATGCACAGGCCGCTCCCGCAGGACCCGCACCGATAATAATAGCATCAAATTTTTCTTCTTCTGACATGTCAGACACCTCCTTACAAGAACACGAGTACTTTACTTTTTCTCTATTGCTTCTGCTAATAATGGTAATACTTCATACAGATCACCTACAATACCGTAATCCGCTGCCGCAAAGATGGGCGCCTTTTCGTTGGTATCAATCGCTACAATAATTTTAGAATCACGTACGCCTACAACATGTTGCACTTGTCCTGATATCCCGGCAGCAAGATAAAGCTCAGCTTTCACTTTTTGCCCAGAGATACCAATATAGCGTTCACTTGGCAGCCAATGGCTATCCTCGGCGATACCTCTTGTACAACCAATTTCAGCACCAATGGCTTGGGCTAATTTTTCAGCCATTGCTAAGTCTTCTTTCTTGCTAAAGCCACGACCAACACCAATAACCCTGCTCGCAGTTGAAATATCTGCGCCCTCACGAATGATTGGACACACATTACTAACTGAAACCCCTGAAGCTGTATTGTCAACTTCTACAGTAAATATTTCCCCTTGCCTGCCAGCCATTGCCGGTGCTTCGGTATACGTCCGAGGCGGCACGGTAACGAATGCCGGCAGTGAAACAGCTTCGGTCCGAATGGCTAACCCACCATATATCAAACGAGTTGTTTCAATGCCATTATTTACATACCCTACTGTTAATGCATCTGTTACTAATCCAGTTTTTAGAATGGCAGCCACTTTAGCCGCTAAATCTTTTCCCCGCAGCGTCCCGCCAACTAATAGTACACTAGCTTGTTCTTTGCTAAGAAAGTCAGCAACTGCACCAGCATAACTTTCTGGCCAAGGGTTCTGTCCCTTTAAGATACAGACCTTATCTGCCCCTGCCGCAATAAAAGCATCTTGCTCTTCACTAGCAAGGGTAATAACACCTACTGATTTCCCCATACTTACTTTCAATGCTAAACCAACTGTAAGCAGTTCTTTTGCAATCATGCTATCTTCCGAATATATCCAAATACCTGACATTTTTTACTCCTTTCCCCTAGCACATGCCCTCTTGAGCAAGACTGGCTACAAGTTTAGCAACATTATCGGCCTGATTGGCCTCTTTATATAAAATATTTTTGCGATTCATCACGTATCCTTTTACCGACAAGGTAATGGTTTTAGGCTGAAGCTCTTCTGCTCCTAATTGTAAATCTGCAAGTTTTACTTCCTGGGACGGCTTTTTTGCTGCAGCCATAACCTGTTTCAAGCTAGGTATGCGGGGCTTATTTATTTCAGGCAGGACACTAAGTACCGCAGGTCCCGCTACTTCCACAACTTCCGTGCAATCTCCCAGCTTACGAGTGGCAATGATACGACTGCCATCTATGCTAATTTTTTGTACAAAGGTGATTGCTGGGATGCTAAGTATAGCGGCTAAACGTGGTGCTACTTGTTGGCTATAAGAATCAGAGCTTCCCTCACCACAAAGAATCAGGTCATAAGATCCATTCTTGCGAATAGCTGCGGCCAAAACATTAGCTGTCACAAAAGCATCTGCCTGTTCAAAGGCGGTGTCACCAATCCAGTCTACCTTGCCCGGCCCCCGGGATAGGACGTCTTTCAATGATTGTTTGACTTTATCACTACCAAAAGTAAGTGCATCTACACTACCTTCCTTTGACTCCACCAGCAGCATTGCTTCTTCAATGGCATTTTTATCATAATCACTTATTTTATATTTTGCCTTGCTAGAGTCGAGGGATAAATCCCCTGGATTAATTTTAATATCTTGTTCATCTAATACCCATTTATAGCAGACAAGAATTCTTGGCATGTTACTACTCCCTTCTTAGGGAGAGGTTCTATTGGCTGCCCTCTCCACTAACTACGCTTATTCTAAAGCCTTCTATTATGCAAGCAAATCGTCAGCTATCACTTTTTCCGGGAAAGCAGCAGAGCTTTCTGTAATGACGGCCCCTTTAATATCCCGATAAAAACGCGAGGCTATCATTTCCTGGCTATAACCATAGCCGCCTTCAATTTGAATCACATCAATTAATGCACTTTGCCCAATACGTCCAGTGAATAACTTCACCATAGCTGCTTCCTTCATGAAATCTTCACCCTTTTCAATCAGACTAGCCGCATCATAAACTGCCAAGCGAGCTATATGAATATGGGTTGCCATCTCAGCCAGCATGGTCTGAATGGCAGGGAAGGCAGCAATCGGCCTACCAAATTGAACCCTCTGTTTACCATATTTCACAGCATCCTCCATGGCAGCTTGCGCAATACCAACTACTTGCGCGCCCTCAGCCACACTAGCAACCAACTGTGCTTCTTTCACAATCTTCATGCCAGCACCCGCAGCTCCCAGCAAATTGCTTTGTGGTACCATCACATTTTCAAAAATAAGCTCTGCTGATTGGCAACCACGTAAACCCATCTTACCTATGGTGCGCTGAATCGATAGACCTGCCGCCTTGGCATCAACGATAAATGCGCTCATCCCCTTGGCACCAGCCTCAGGATTTGTAAGAGCGAAGACCACATAAATGTCAGCAACCCCACCATTGGCCACATAACATTTATGGCCATTCAGCACATAGTGATCCCCCTCTTTGGTTGCTATCACTTTATGGCTTCCTACCCCAGGAGCTGCTCCTGGTTCAGTAAGAGCAAAGGCTGCTAATTTTTCACCACTGCATAATGCCGGTAAACACTCTTGTTTTTGCACTGCTGATCCAAAGCGATACATTGTATAAGCAGCTAAAGAAGCATGGTTAATCAGAATGGAGGCAACCGCACCGCTCATGCGGGAAATCTCTTCGATGATAAGCACATAGCTAAGATAACCTGCCTCAGTACCACCAAATTCCTCTGGCAGGTATAAGCCGAGAAAATCGTGTTCAGCCATCTGCTGAACAACTGCACTAGGATGAATCCCTGTACGATCCATCTCCGTGGCGATAGGTTCTATATACTCCCGGGTAAACTCCCTGGCACTTTGCTGAATCAATTGCTGTTCTTCTGTCAATGCGTAACTCATTCGTTACCCTCCTATTGTTTATTCAGTTCTTAACGCAGCAACTGACCGGCGATGACGATCCGTTGCACTTGGTTTGTACCTTCATAAATTTGAGTGACTTTCGCATCACGCATCAATTTTTCCACAAAGGAATCTTTGGAATAACCATAGTTGCCCATCAAACCAACAGCATCTGCCGATACCTGCATAGCTGTATCTGTCGCAAAAGTCTTAGCAATTGCCGCTTCTTTCGTATAAGGCACGCCAGCATCTTTCAGGCGAAGAGCATTTCGCACCAGCTGTCTGGCAGCTTCTACTTGAATTGCCATATCTGCTAATTTAAAGCTAACAGCCTGCTGCATTCCGATAGGCTTACCATTCACATCCAAATAAGCCTTAGCAAATGCAACCGCTGCATCCAAAGCCCTCTGAGCTACCCCCACTGCCATGGAAGCAACAATTGGGCGAGCCATATCCAAGGTCTTCATCGCGATTTTCATGCCCTCGCCTTCATTACCCAATAAATGATTCTTGGGAATCCGAACATTTTTCAACAGCAGCTCTACAGTATTGGAACTGCGGATACCCATTTTATGCTCCACTGCACCAACGGAAAAACCATCCCGCTCTTTTTCTACAATGAAAGCACTAAGGCCCTTTACGCCTTTGCTGGGATCGGTACTGGCAAATACCACCATTATGTTAGCCACGCCGCAAGTAGTTGCAAAACACTTTGTTCCATTCAGCACCCACTTATCGCCATCTAACTTAGCAGTCGTCGCACATGATCCTGCATCCGAACCAGCTCCTGGCTCGGTAAGGGCGAACCCTCCCATTCCTCCAGCGACAAGCCGACCATAGTACAATTGTTTCTGTTCATCAGTACCAGCGATTGCTAAGGGGTATGAACTTAATCCATTACCACCAAGGGTAGTAGCAAATGCACAGCAACCATAACCAAATTGCTCCATAACTACCGATTGAGAAACAGAGTCGCATCCAGGTCCACCATATTCTTTTGGTACTGCCATACAATGTAAACCAATATTTTTTACTTCTTCCAGAATGAATTTATGAAATTCACCCTTCTCATCCCATTCACTGGCTACAGGAATAATGTGCTTTGCGGTAAATTCACGCGCAAGTGCTTGTAATTTTTGTTGTTCATGTGTAAGCGTCATGTCAGCCATTTTCTCATCAACCTTTCTTTTTGGCTTCAATTATATTTTTCAATTGTCCCCATCTGGGCTGAAAAATTTCGATTGGCATGGATTTTAAATCCGGGGAAATCTCTGGTTTAAAATCCATCAATGCCAATATGTCCTTTTCGAGATCAATGCCTGGAGCAACTTCGATCAAGGTCATTTTTCCATTTTCCAGCGTAAATACAGCACGTTCGGTAACATATATTACAGGTTGTTTCATTTTAGCCGCATACTTACCGCTAAAGGTAACTTGCTCCACAGTATCAATAAACTTTTTACCTTTGCCTTCCTGGACAATGAGCAATTTATTATCCTTAGCTGCAACCTGAAGTCCTCCAGCCGTAAAGGAACCGCAATACACTACTTTTTTGGAGTTCTGGGTTATATTGATAAACCCGCCACAACCCATAGCTCGCCCTTTAAATTTACTAACGTTCACATTACCCTCTTTATCTGTTTGGGCAAGGCCTAAAAATGCGACATCAACACCGCCACCATCATAAAAATCGAATTGGGCATGATGATCGATTATGGCTTCTCCATTATAAGATTGACCAAAATTCGGTAAGCTTGCCGGCACGCCGCCAACCCCACCTGCTTCTGTAGTCAAGGTCATCAAATGAGTTGCATTTTCTTCATTCGCCACAGCGGCAACATCACTCGGTATACCAACCCCTAAATTAACAACTGTACCTGGTGTTAATTCCATAGCTGCCCGACGAGCAATAATTTTACGTTCATTCATTGGCAGCTCAGGGATCGCATCCAAAGACACCTTCATATCACCAGAGAAAGCGGGACTATAATATAATCCTTCTGTCTGCCAACAAGCTTCCTGCTTCGTCGCTACTACTATGTAATCCACTAAAATTCCTGGCACTTTAACGTCTTTGGGATGCAGCGATCCCCCCTTAGCTAAGTACTCAACTTGAGCAATGACTATCCCGCCGCTATTTTTAGTTGCTTGGGCCAATGGCAGTGCTTCCAGAAGTGCTCCTTCTTTTTCCATGGTAAGGTTACCATTTTCGTCAGCAGTCGTGGCGCGAATTAACGCAACATTAATCGGGAATCTTTTGTAAAACAGCCATTCTTCGCCTTCAAAATTTACAACTTTAACAATCTCCTCGGTTGTAAAGGAATTCATTTTTGCCCCATCAAGACGGGGATCTACAAAAGTTCCTAATCCTACTTTGGTAATTAGCCCCGGTCTTTTCGCCGCAATTTCACGATAAAGCAGAATGATTACGCCTTGCGGCAGGCAATAACCTTCAATCTTCCCCTCCGCTACCAGCTTGGACATATTCGGCGAAGATCCGATATGAGCACCGATCCAACGTTTTACCAGCCCTTCCTTCGCCAAACGAGTGGTGCCTCTTTCTTTCCAATCACCTATGGCGGAACCATGTACTAAGGTCATATTCTGAGGATGGTTCGTCTCTAGAAATCTTTTTTCAATCGCCTGTGCTACTTCTTCGGCCCAGCCAGCAAGGCCAAAACCAGTAGCTCCCACTGTCGAATTGTCTTTAATCAGCTCAGCTACCTCATCCGCAGTTTTTATTTTAGACAACACAATCTCCCCTTTTCTCTTGATCTATCCTGTATCTCATGAATAGTGATTTGCAAAATTCATGCCAGTCCTTATCCTCATTAACAAACCTAGCAAAATCAACACTTGCTTGCAGTTTTCAATTGATTATGAATGTAGTACGTACTCTTTTTGGAACATTGAAAAAATTTAAAAGAAGGCAAACGTACCTTTTTAGGTGCATCTGCCTTCTTTCAGTAAATAACTTCCTCTCTCTTGACAATAAGCATATTTGGTTACATTTTATGCAAATTGATAGTTTTTTTACATGTACTATTTCTTCATTAAATGATGATGTTCTAATTAAATTACAGCTGATTTTATCTTAAACTTCTTAAGAAATAGGGATGTACCCAAAAAGGTACATCCCTATTTCTTAATTAACCGATCGATCCTTCTCCTCTTGAAATCTCTTTAATTTACGATATAAAACAGTGCGATAAATACCTAACTTTTCAGCAGCATCACCTATACGCCCATTACATTTTCTTAATACTTTATTAATGTAGATCTCTTCAAATCTGCGTGTCACTTCTTTTAATGTACCATCCGAGCCTAATAGACTTAGGCAATCATATTGGGAAAAACAACTGTTTTCAGCAAGATTGAACTCCAGCATACCAACAGAATCCTCTTGTAAACTATTAATGACTTTTCTTTCTACAGCATTTCTCAATTCACGTACATTTCCTAACCAACTATAGCTTTGGAACGATTCTAATATCGCTGCATCAAACTCAACTTCTACTTCATATTTTTTATTGAATCCTTCCAGGAATCTCAAAGCCAAAACCAGAATATCCTCTGGTCTCTCGCGTAGAGGAGGTATGCAAATGGGTATAACCTCAAGGCGATAATACAAATCAGACCGAAATAACCCTGCTTCCATCATTTTTTTTAAATCTTTATGTGTGGCAGCAATCAAACGAAAATCCATTGTTCGATCCACATGGCTGCCCAAACGCCTCACTTCACAGGTTTCTAAGACTCTAAGCAGCTTAGACTGGAGAGCTAACGGCAGTTCAGCTATCTCGTCCAAAAAAAGTGTACCACCGTGGGCAGCTTCAAACAATCCCATTTTACCTTCGGAAGAAGCTCCTGTAAAAGCTCCTTTTTCATAGCCAAATAATTCAGATTCCACAAGATGTTCTGGTAAATTGGCACAATTCACAGCAATAAAGGCTTCGTCCGATCTTTTACTATGACGGTGTATATATTTAGCTAAAACCTCCTTTCCCGTTCCCGTTTCCCCATAAAGCATCACGGTACTATCCGTTTGGGCAACACTATGAGCTCTAAATAATAACTTGCGCATTGACATGCTTTCAGCTACAACTTTATCTGTTTCCAAAACATAACTACGAAGATATTCTATTTCTCTTTTTCTTTGATCTAGGACTTCCTGGTTGGCATTTCCTGCACATTTATCAGTCTTTTGTTTGGCCTTACCGCTCGTCACAACAAATATTACATTCCCATTTTCATCAAGAACAGGTGTACTCGTTGAGATTTGTTCGATATTAAGTTTGGTTTTTAATAAGCCACTTACCTTACATTTTTTCTCCGTAGCTTCTAAAGCATATGATTTATTATAATAGCCTTTACGAATGAGATCCTTTATATTGGATTTCAATAATTGATCTAGCGACAGGTCTAGTGTCAATGCGGTAGTTGAATTGGAAAGCAATACATTACCATAACGATCAGTTACAAAGATAGGATCAGGAAGATTATTTAAAATTTTTTCAATATTCCGTTTTTCGAAGTGAAATCCAGGTTCTGTTTTTTTTGAAACATACGGCAATAGATCATCCCTCCCTATACCTTTAATGAGTATTGGTTTCTACTTTATTCACTCATTATGATTTGTCATCCTTTCTAAGATAAATCATACCTTATCACTATTTATAAGTCTATTCATTTATAACACTAGCTTATTTCTGCAATCTTTTCAATATCGGCAGTTGCTGAAGATAGCTGCTGCATAGCTGCCGCTATTTCTTCTGTTGCTGCTGCTTGCCGCTCGCCCAATTCTGTAGTACCTATTATGGTAGCTACCACGTTTTTGGTTTCATTTTGTATATTTTTCAAAATATTTTTGATGTCTTTTACCGATTGCGCACTATGAACTGCCATCTTACGAATTTCATCTGCCACAACAGCAAAACCTCGTCCCTGTTCTCCCGCCCTTGCCGCTTCAATTGCTGCATTCAACCCTAGTAAATTGGAATTGTCCGCAACCTCGCTCACAAATCGTAAGATATCATCCGTCCGATTAATCTCTGTGAGAACCCGCTCACTGCCGACTCTAGCCGATGCTAAATCATTTGCCAAATGGCTGGCATCTTCCACCAGTTCTGTTGTTGTTGTGGCTAGTTGCAGAGAGGTAGCGGCAATACTTTGTGTCGCATTATAAAGAGATTCTTGTAATTTCAAACTAGTCGCAGTACCAATAATCCCTACAAACGTTCCATCATCCTCAAAAATTGGTGAAATAATAGCCTTTAATGTCACTCCGTATACTTGCTCTGGAATAATACTTCTCACTATTTTCCTAGTTCGAATACATTCTTTGATTGGTCCCCCTGATGCAATTTCTCCTATTTTAACATTGGCATCAAAGGTAAGTGCAGGTACAAAATGAATGATTCTCGCCTCACTATCACACACTATAGTATTAGAATCAAACATACTGGCATCACGAAAAATTTGTGCAGAAGCTATTATTGCCTCAATTTTTTTCATTAGTAGATAAACCTCCTCAGCCTCTTCATAGATTCGTATTTTCACGCTTACTGTAATCATTTGGCATAGTATAATATCACATGAATCACACCTGTATAATCATGATGTTCCTTATATGTTATTTGGTCATTATATAATCTCTGCAACTTTCATGCCAAAACAATCTTACAACTGCCATCCCAATAAAACTAACAATATTAAAGTATTCTTCGACACTACTCTTTTTAAATCAGTACCTTTTATGCAACATAAATAAATTTCGAATCAAAATTTGTTGCAAATTAGGTACATTTTCACTTTACTACGCCTTCTTGTAAGTATTTTTGGTTTCCTAATGGGTATTTTTCGGCATAATAACAAGGCATGTACAATAAATATAGCTTTTTTTGCATAAAGGAAAAGGACTAAGAGCATATCTTATGATATGTCTTAGCCTTTGGTGTTCCAACCTAGCAATTCGTTGTATCTATATTTGATATTCAATTTCTAAAGACTTGGTCGCCGTCAAATATCGGATTTGTCTAAATTTCATAAAATCAAACCATTGATTGGCAAAAGCTGCCGTCCTGCTGATTTCCGACTGTTGCAATTTTTCAAGATCTGCTGCAAAGTTATTAAAATCCTCTTCGGAATGAATCTTAATAAAAGCACCTTGTGAATCAATGAAAGGACTCTGTTCATAGGTCAAAAGCTTCATTGAAATGATATCCTGTAATTTGGATTTTCTGATGATTGCAATAAGACCTGTTCTTATATCAACTACATTGAAATCTGCTGGATATTCATAGGTTACACCCGTGGAAGGTATAACATCCCCTAAGCTAAAAGAATGAGGCACACCTTCAATTTTCTTAATCCCGCCCTCAGTAAAGACATAGTAATACTCATCAAAGCACTTGGCTGTTATTTCATCATCTTGTTTTAAGAATTTGCTGACAGATTGTCTTTCTTGTGCTAAACCAGTAACGATCCCGCCGCCACAGACATCATAACCATCCACGATGACAAATCTGCCTGTATTTTGATTGTTTCTAAATTCATCAAAACAGATTTCCCGTTTAGTCTTGATCGTTACTTCCGCTACATCATTGGTCTTTGCCTGGCTGGCATTTTCCAGGTTTTCTAATGTAGTCGCATCAATCACTTTATTAATCGCATAAATTTCACATTCTACTTCTTGTGTGGCTAATTTGAGCTTGTATTCCTTATTTTTTACTAAATCATTTTTTCCCATCCAGAAGAGAGAAACTTTAAAGGTATCAGAAGTAATTGGGGCATCATAGGTATGAGAGATAAATTCACCCCGTTGGTTAAAAAACTCATCCTCTACGGTAATCCCCACAGACATTCCCGCAGAGATCTGATCTACTTTATCTTTTTCCACCCAATACTCTATACTTTTCACTTTCGTTACCTTATTACTAGGAGAGATTAAAATTTCATCTCCTGTTCGTAAGGTACCCGCTTCAATTCTTCCTGCAATAATTCTCCTGCTATCAAACTTATATACATCTTGTATGGGGAAACGTAAAGGTTTACCCTCTAGCCCCTTATCCTTCTCAAATAAATCAATGGCTTTTAAAACGGGCTCTCCCTTATACCATGGCATTTTATCCGATGAAGCAGTTATATTTTCTCCATGAAAAGCAGAAACGGGTATATATTTTAATGGATAGACATGTAGACTCGTTAAAAACTCATTCATTTCCTGCTTAATCGCATTAAACTTTTCTTCGGAATACTGTATTAGATCCATCTTATTCACTAATACATAGGCTTTTTGAATTCCTAACAGCGATAAGATATAACCATGCCGTTTGGATTGTTCCTGAATACCTTCGTTCGCATCAATAATTAAGAGTGCAGCTTCGGCACTGGCAGCTCCGGATATCATATTCTTCAAGAATTCCTTATGACCAGGCGCATCAATGATCACATAGTCTCGTTTATCCGTACGAAATTGAAGCTGTGTAGTATCAATTGTAATACCCTGTTTTTGTTCCTCTTCAAAAGCGTCCAATAAATATGCGTATTCAAAAGGTTTTCCCTTTTCCTTCGCAATTCTCTTGACCCGATCGATAGCACCTTCTGGGAGGGATTTTGTATCATATAGCAAACGACCGATTACTGTAGATTTCCCATGGTCTACATGTCCGACAACAACAATATTTAATACTTCTCTAGCAATATCCATTGACTTTCCTCCTATACGATTCTCTCATTACCCACAGGCCGCATCTTACATGTATCCATCTTTACGGAGTTTTTGCATGGCATATGAATCTTCCTGATCTTGAGCCCTGCCTGCTCTTTCGCCCACTTTCGTATTTTTCAATTCTTCAATAATCTGAGCAACGGTAACCGCATTGGAATCAATTTGCCCTGTACATGGAGCACATCCCAGGCTTCTGTATCGTTTGCCATTTTTAGCGAAATATAAATCTACTAATTCGATTTTCTCCCTTTCAATGTAAGCCCAAATGTCCATTTCATTCCAATGAAGAATGGGATGTACCCTAATATGATTCCCTTTAGGAAAATCGGTCTTAAATTGATCCCATAATTCGGGTGCCTGATTTGTATAGTCCCATTCCGAATCTTTGTTTCGTTCACTGAAGACTCGCTCTTTGGAACGTGATCCTTCTTCATCCCGACGAATCCCTAAAATTAGACCTTCAAATTCATACTTGGTAACTACCTGCTGCAGACCATCTGTTTTCAGTGCCTTACAACAGACCAATCGACCTTTGTCTGGCCCCATGCCTGCATCTAAAGCCTCTTGATTGGTATGAACAATCAATTCGATATTATACTCTTTAGCCATTCGATCTCTAAATGCAATCATTTCCGGAATTTTATGAGTCGTATCCACATGAATAAAAGGAAATGGGCAATGACCAAAGAACGCCTTCTTAGCCAGCCACAACATCACCGTTGAGTCCTTGCCGATTGACCATAACATTCCTAGCTTACCAAATTTTTTATAGGCTTCTCGCAATATAAAAATACTCTGAGCCTCGAGTCTATCTAAATGATCCATACTTTTCCTCCTAATAGGCATTAGCCTGTCTCTTATCGATGGTGAGTATTTGCTTACTGCCATCTGGTGCAACGATGATCCAATGTAAGAGTTGACCTTCTTGCTTTGTGTACAGAAAACTCCCCTTGCCGCCCATATCTGCTCCCAGATAATACTGGATTGCATTAAAGTTGCATTCCTTGACACAGGAAGTACAGCCCCAACATTCTTTAGGATATTTGATCTGGGTCTTTCCAGCAGGATCTTCTGCTAACAAACTACCAGGACAAACCTCTCGACATTTTCCACAGCCGGTGCATTTATGACGATCAATCTTTATGCTCATAGATGTCATCCTTCTTTACTAAATCTCGCAGTATTATTTTGACTTCGCCCTCAGAAAAACGTGAATTTACATATTTCAGCCAATTGACATCATCTCGCTCAGGATAATCAGCATTTTCTTGAAACGTATGCCATCGCGTCTCTTTTCTTGCGCCTAAATGCTGAATTAATGTATCACAAACATACAATCGGTCAATCACTTCGTAAATCAGCATCAGTTCGTGTAAATCATGGGCTTTAAGCTTATAACTAAGCTGCAATAAGTCTTTAATCTGTCTTTTTGCCACTTGCAGTTTACTAAGGTTAAAAACATAGCCGGAAGAAATTCCGCCTGCATATTGATCCATAACTTTCTGCATAGCCTCTTCGATTTCTTCCACCGTATAAAGACCTTGTTCGTTTCTAAAAAAAGCATTAACAGCTCCTGCTTTTCTTTCAACATCCTGCAAGTCAGGTGGGGTAATTACTATGCCTTGTATATAAGCTACAGCAGCAACGGCTGCAATTTCACCTTCTGCAAAACATCCTGTTACATATTTCTGAGGACTGCCTCCAGCCACGTCACCAGCAGCATAAAGCCCCTGAATCGTTGTGGCTCTATTCGTATCTATCCAATACCCACTTGCTGTATGACCACCAACAATATAAGGTTCGGTTCCTTCAATTTCAACATTCTCACTGGCCGGTCCCTTTCCATTTTCCAGCCATGACAAGGTTTGGGCTGGAGACATATTTAAATAGGCTTTATATAGGTCCTGTTCTTGTTCTTGGCTAATACCCAAGGTCTGCAAATAACAAGGGCCTTTGCCTTTTTGGTTTTCCATTACTGTAGAATACATTCGAATCGAGGTCTTTGGAATACCGTAGTTCTTCTCGTATTCTTCTCCCTTACTATTCGTCTGCTGCGCTCCAATTCCTTGGGCAATGGTTCCAGTAGGGGCAATGGTATCTTTACAGCGAAGTGCAATAAATCGCATTTCAAACGTTGTCATTTCAGCGCCTGCTCGAATGCCCATGGCATATCCAGCCCCTGTATTAAAGGGAGAGTACCACATTTTGTGTTTAGAAAATCCAGGATTGTTGGGTTTATAAAGCCCTGCAGCCCCTCCCGTAGTACAGATAACAGCTTTTGCCGAGATTACATATAAAACAGCGGTATCAAGAGAAAATCCATATGCGCCTATAATTTTTCCATCCTGCAGGATATAATCAATGATATTCATGCGATTGATCACAGTAACATTAGGAAGCTTACTTACTGCATCCGCCAAAATGGGTTTTATATTTTCACCATTTATTTTGATATTGCGATTGCCGCGAGAAACATACTGCCCAGCTTCATCCTTCAAAATAACAAGGCCTAAATCCTCAACCTTTTTTGTCACCTGATTCAGTTTCTGGGCAATGGTATATACAAGATCTTCTCTTACCACGCCTTCTGCATCGTTTTTGGCATAAGTAAGATAGTTCTCAGGAGTCTGCCCCTTTACAATGTAGGCATTTAGAGCATTGACCCCTGCTGCTAAGCAGCCGCTGCGTTTTATATTTGCTTTTTCTGCAATGATTACTTTTGCATCTGAATTCTCAGCTATGGTGATTGCAGCAAAGCAGCCTGCTGTTCCGCCCCCAACGATTAGAATATCAGTCTCAAGATTCTTAGTTTTCAAATTCATCGATATGCTACCTACTTTCTCTGACAGTACTTGCCTTTCACACAGTTCTTCTTATTACTAGGCTTTATCTAAGCCCCATTTTTGTCTAATATTGATTTCCATTCTACCAAAGATCAGCTTATCTACCGCAACTCCCAGAATAACAATCACAATCATAATCGCCATAACTTGACTGATATCAGCTAAATCCCGTCCGACCATGAGAACCTGCCCCAGACCTTTTGTGGCAGAGATCATTTCTCCTGCCATGAGAGCTCTCCAGGCAAAGGACCAGCCCTGCTTTAGTCCTGAAATAATACTAGGAAGGCTCGCTGGAATAATCACATTCCAATAGAGATTAAAGCCCTTGGCCCCCATGGTCTTTGCAGCCCTCACAAACAAAGGATTTATATTCTTCATACCCGATTCGATGGCAATGGATACCGCAAAGGTTGACCCAATGGTGATAACAAAGATAATAGCACTTTCATTTAATCCATACCAAAGGATAGAGAACGGCAGCCAGCAAATACTCGGCAAGGTTTGTAGTCCTAAGATCAATGGACTTACATTTTCATCTAAATATTTAAACCGAACAATCGCCAGACCAACAAAAATCCCTATGATAATGGATAACATATAGCCCAGAAAGATTCGTTTTGCACTTGCAAATACGGCAATGCTCATCGTTCCATCTATTATTAAGCTCCATAAGGTGGTAAAGACAGCGATGGGAGAAGGAAATATATACGGCTTCCATAACCTCAGCCAATCTACTCCTATCTTATATGCCAGTTCCCATATCGCTATCAGAATCAGGTAAAACAAGATCTTTTTTACTAGTCCAATTAGTGTCGAATTCAGCTTTGGCAACCTTCTCCACCTCCTCTTTTAATTCTTTCATAATATCTGCTGCAAGATAAGCTAAATCAATATTGTCTGGCTGCCTTGGACGAGCAAGCTGGATATGAAACTCTTTTTTTATCGCTCCTGGATTGGCTGACATGACAATAACCCGATCGGCTAAGAGAACCGCCTCTTCCACATTATGAGTAACAAAGATAATGTTTTTTTTGGTTTCCAGCCAAATCTGCTGCAATTCTAACTGCAGGATATTCTTCGTCTGGCTATCCAGTGCAGCAAAGGGTTCATCCATCAGCAGAATATCTGAATCAAGAGTCAGTGATCTAGCCAAGGCCACCCTTTGCCTCATACCGCCTGATAATTCGTGTATATAACAGTTTTGAAAGCGGGTAAGATGCACCATTTTTAAGTATTTCATGGCTTTTTCTCTTCGTTCATCCTTGGAAATACCAGCTAGTTTCATGCCAAATTCAACATTATCAATTACTTTTAACCAGGGAAATAGGGCCGGTTCCTGGAACATAACGACTCGGTCCGGACCGGCTCCTTTCACTTCTTTCCCATTGCAAATCACTCTGCCTGAGGTTTCCTTCTCTAATCCAGCGATAATATTGAGCAAAGTCGACTTCCCGCACCCAGAGGGACCTAGAATACAAACAAACTCTCCTTTATGAAACTCAACATTAATGTTACTAAGAGTATTTATCGTATCATTTTTAGTAATAAAGCTCTTACTGATATTTTCTACTACTACACTCATCAATAACACCTCAGTCCCCTATTTCTTGTAGCCCTTTTTCTTTTAAAACTTTATTAAGAAGTTTTAGATTAAACAAATCTTTTAAATCCGGTGCAGTCTTGATAAAGCCTGCATCTACCGACAATTTTACAAAACCAATCACAGACTCTTTTTCTGGATCATTGGTGACGGTTAATCTTGTAAAGGAAGCATCTAAAATCTCTTTCGCCAACGGTTTGCCAGTTAATTCTTTGATTTGGCTATTTACTGTCTCCTTAGCCTTATCGGGGTTTTTATTAATGTAATCGGTCAATTCTACGTGAGTCCGCAGAAATTTTTCTACTAGATCCGGATGTTCTTTGATGAATTTTGAACTTGCTACTACAACGGCTGTAGTATAGTTTCCATCTCTCCAAACTTGTTTATGATCTAGTAGTATATTCGCCTTTACTTCATTTACAAGACGAGCGCCCCATGGCTCTGGAACAAGAGCAGCATCAATTTCGCCCTTATCTAATAACGTTTTAATATCAGGATTGTCAGCCTGTCTTACTTCTACAGTGCCGCCTTTTGTAGTATCTTTCAAACCATTTTCTTGTAAAATATGCCGTAAAGTTAAATCCTGGGTATTCCCAAACTGAGGAATTGCAACCCTTTTACCGCTAAGTTCTCCTACATTCTTTAACACTAAATCTTTTCTTGTTACTAAAATAGCTCCTGCATCAGTTGCCCCAGCAATAATTTGCAAATCACCTTTTGATTTTGTATAACCATTAATAGCAGGGCCTGGTCCAATATAGCCGATATCAACTTCTCCTGCAAATAAGGCCTCAATTTCCGCTGGGCCTGCATTGAAAGTTTTCCATTCAATCGGATTCGCATCCCCAAACGCTTTTTGAAACTGACCATCTGCCTTACCAACAAGAGCCTGAGAATGAGTAATATTTGGAAAATGAGCAATTCTAACTTTTGTGCCTTTGTTTTCTGTAGTATTCGTAGTACTAGAGCATCCACTCAAGCCCCCAGCAACTGCAAGAACTAACGCCATAACTACACCAAACTTTACTAACTTCATAGTGACCCTCCTTAATTTCTTATGCTGTATTTGAAAATAAAAAAGACTAAGAATGCCTCTGCTAGAGAGGGACATTCTTAGCCTTTGGTTTTCCAATCGGCTGTTCATTTAATTTTTTTCAGTATATCATCCGGATTTCTTTGTGTCAATAAGAATATTCTATTTTTCCCGAATCCCATTTTTGTAATCATACGACTCTATAGCATCTTTAAAAGTTTTATAGTTAGCGAATGTCGGCAAAAATATCCTATATTCTTTGTTTAAACCATCATTCTGAGGATTTCGGAAAATTAACTTGCATTTTTTAGGAATCAGCACGGCAAGAATGTAATGGAAAGAAGCAATTTTCACTGCAGGTTGTTGCAGAAAATTCGCAAATACAGATATATGTGAAAACAAAAAATATTGCAAAAAGGAGGTTACACGGATTTAGACAAGGTAGTAAATTTTTAAGGAGGATTTCAATTTATGACAACTCCATTTTTAGGAGAATTTGTAGGTACCACAGTTCTTATTATTTTTGGTAATGGGGTAGTTGCAAATTCACTACTAAAAGGTTCAAAGGCAGAAGGTGCTGGTTGGCTGAATATCATTGCAGGCTGGGCAGTAGCTGTACTTATGGGAGTATTTGTATCTGTTGCTTTAGGTGGTCAAGGCGATCTGAATCCGGCAGTAACCTTTGCCAAAATGTTAAACGGAGGCTATGCAACCGGCGAGGCAATCACCCTCATGCTTGTTCAAATTGCTGGTGGCGTGCTTGGCGGTTGCATTACTTGGCTATTTTTCCGAGGTCACTGGGAAATTACAGAAGATAAGGGCGTAAAGTTAGCCGTTTTTTGTACTGGACCCGCAATTCGCAATTATTCCCAGAATCTGATTTGTGAGATTATTGCTACCTTTATGCTCGTATTTTCCGTATTCGCTATGTTCTCCAAGAATGTAGGCGCAATGAGCCCCGGCTATGGCCCTTATATGGTCGCTGTTTTGATTTTTGGTTTAGGTGCCTGCCTCGGCGGTACAACAGGTTATGCATTGAATCCTGCCCGTGATTTAGGCCCTCGTATTGCACATGCAATATGCCCAATTGCGGGCAAAGGAGATTCGGATTGGTCCTATTCCTGGGTCCCTGTAGTTGGACCTATGATCGGCGGGTTAATCGCATTTGTTTTATCCAAAGGTCTTGGCATTATCTAACATACTATGACAATTTTGGTCTTGCGTAAAAAAGGGGCAGCTATCAATTAGCTGCTCCTTTTTCATTATACTTTTCCATACTAGCGTTCCAAGGCTAACGACATTACTTCACTTTTAATAAAGGGGAAATTCCTGGCAAAGTAAACGTACTTCAGCTTTAGCTCGCTCATGCACTTCTTTGCTTTGAGGATTTTCAAGTACCGCCGCTATGGTTTCCCCAATTTTCTTCATAGCTATTTCTTCCATGCCCCGTGTGGTTACCGCTGCCGTACCAATCCGAATTCCGCTCGTTATAAAGGGACTTGTTGTCTCGAAAGGAATGGTGTTTTTATTCACGGTAATACCGACTTCATCCAGTAATCCTTCGGCTGCCTTTCCCGTAAGATTCTGCTTCCTAACATCGACAAGCATCAGATGATTGTCAGTTCCGCCAGATACCAGATCAAAACCTGTATTCTTTAGAGTTTGCGCCAATGCCTTTGCGTTACTGACCACTTGCTTTTGGTAGTCGCAAAATTCCGGACACATCGCCTCTTTTAATGCAACTGCTTTTGCGGCAATGACATGCATGAGCGGACCACCTTGAATCCCAGGGAACACTGCTTTGTCTATCGCTTTTGCATACTCCTCCTTGCAGAGAATAATACCGCCCCGAGGTCCTCTCAAGGTTTTGTGAGTCGTGGTAGTCACAATATCAGCATGAGGTATAGGACTCGGATGAATTCCGGCTGCCACCAGCCCTGCGATATGTGCCATATCTACAAATAGCATTGCGCCAGCTTCTCTTGCAATTTCACCAAAACGTTTAAAATCAATCACTCTAGAATATGCACTTGCTCCAGCCACAAGCATTTTCGGCCTGTGAGTCAGAGCCAACTCCCGTACTGCATCATAATCGATCAGGTGGCTGTCACGATCAACTCCGTAGGAAACCACATTAAAATACTTACCAGAAATGCTGACAGGACTGCCATGAGTCAAATGTCCTCCATGGGATAAGTTCATTCCCATAATGGTATCGCCAGGTTTTAAAAAGGCGAAATATACTGCGGTATTTGCTGTCGCGCCAGAATGAGGCTGGACATTGGCATGCTGCGCCCCAAATATTTTCTTTGCCCTTTCAATCGCCAGCCTTTCAACAATATCTACATATTCACACCCGCCGTAGTAGCGATGACCAGGATATCCTTCCGCATACTTATTGGTCAATACCGTTCCCATCGCTTCCATGACCATTGGGGTTACAAAATTTTCTGAAGCAATTAGTTCTAATTTATTCTGTTGCCTGTTTTTCTCGAGCTCAATCGCTTCAGCAAGTTCAGGGTCAAATTCTTTCAAATTGATCATGCTTTCCCTCCATCTTCTATATTTACTGGCTTTTCTTCAGTAGAACATCCAGTTATGCTTTTCTTTTCACTTGATGCACAATAGCGCCGTTAATTCCATGGGCACATTCCATAATGGTTTCGGACAGACTAGGATGCGGATGGATGGTGTGGGCAATTGCCTTCACTGGCAGTTTGTTTTGAATTGCCAGTACCCCTTCCATAATTAAGTCACTGGCATGGGCGCCTAGAATATGCATTCCCAAAACCTCATCCGTTATCCTATCGGCAATGATTTTTACCATGCCGTCGGTTTCACCCATTGATACTGCTTTACTATTCGCAGCGAAATTAAACTTACTTACTTTGAACTCTTTCCCCTGAGCCAGTGCTTCCTGCTCGGTTAGTCCCACCATAGCCACTTCAGGTGTCGTGTATATACACCCCGGAACTGCCTTGTAGTCTACCGTTACATTTTGTCCGCAGGCGTTTTCTGCAGCAATCATCCCCGCAGCCGAGGCAGCATGTGCCCACATGAATTCTCCTGTGACATCTCCAATTGCATAAACGCCCTCAACGGTTGTCTCCATTTTTGCGTTGACCTTAATACCCTTGGAAGTATACTCAATTCCGACCTCATCTAAGCCTAACCCAGAAACCACCGGAATTCTTCCGATTGACGCCAGCACCTTTTCCGTTTCGATTTGCTGCGTAGTGGTTCCATTAGAAATCTCTACAATAGCGCCCCTATTTCCAGGTTTAATTCCAGTCACACGGGTATTGGTCAACATGTTAATTCCCTGCTTGCGCAAGAGCAGCGCCATACGTTTTACGATTTCATTATCGATATTCGGCAATATGTTCGGCAGCATTTCGATCACAGTAATGTTGCAGCCAAATGACTGGAAAATTGCCGCAAACTCAATCCCAACTGCTCCCGCACCAATAACAACCATATTTCCAGGCACCTGGTTCATTGCCAATAATTGATCACTATTGATAACCGCTGGCAATTCGCCTCCCGGCACTGGCAAACCCATTGGCACAGAACCAGTTGCCAATATGATTTTCCGAGCAGAATACTGCTCAGTCCCTGAATTCGTGTTCACGTTTATTTGATTACGGGCTGCAAGACTTGCTCTTCCGACTTTATAATCAATACCATTACTTTTTATCAATTGCCCAATACCTTTTTGCATCTGCTCTACTACCTGATTCATACGCTTGGTCACCAATTTAAAATCAAAGCCAATATTGTCGGCCGTAAGACCAAATTCATTGCAATGTTGTAGATCACGCCATTTTTCAGCGCTTTTCAAGAGCGTCTTGGTAGGAATGCAGCCCCGGTTTAAGCAAACACCGCCCAATTGATCTTTCTCTATCAAAAGAACCTTAGCGCCTAACTGCGCCGCCCGAATGGCCGCTACATATCCGCCCGGACCGCCGCCAATAACGGCTACATCATAACTCATGCCTTTCCCCCTCCCTCATTAACGCAGTAAATTCCATTGCGATTGACTATATTTGGATTCTATAAGCATTTTGCTGGTTTCTACTTCTTCTTTGGTCAGGCATCCTCTTTGGGTATCAACGCCGATCTTCGGACCAAATTCAGCCATTACAGCATCACGCGTCTCCTCCCATGTTGTATGGCACCCTCGAATTTGATCAATCGATGTCACGCCGCTAGACAGCATGCCGATCATGAATTGTCGTCTCTGGGAGGAAGAAACCCTCAGTACAGCGGCAAGTTTTTCAGCAGAGAAATGTAACAAAATTGATCCATGCTGAAGTATGACGCCATGCTTACGAACTTGGGCACTGCCAACCAGCTTGCGTCCCTCATAAGTAATTTCATAATGGGACGGGGCATCAAAACATGCGGCAGATGAATGTTGATCCTTTTCTCTTACCTTACCATATGCCCCGCGTGGCATACTCATCTGCGCTCTAATACCCATCTTTTCCAAGCCGGCAAGAAGTCCATTACTAAAATACCGGTATGATGCCGTTATCGTTTGGGGTATGAGAGGATCATCCTCTTTGACGACAATACTGTAGGTCAATTCCGTTTCGTGCAATACCGCCCGACCTCCCGTCAATCTTCTTACTACATCGATGCCCAATGTATCGCATTGTTCTAGATCAATCTCGGATTTTGCTTTTTGAAAATATCCCAAACTTACTGCGGCTGGTTTCCAGCCGTAAAATCGGAGGGTAGGAGGAACGTCTCCCGCACTGTGAGCCAACAGAATTGCTTCATCGATTGCCATATTCAAGGCAGCATCGTTTATGCCAGTATCAAGAACACGCCAAACCATAAGATTCACCGCCTATACCGCTCTCCGTTATTGCTTGCTCGACTTCCTCTCTGGTGAGCGGCCGCGGATAATTGTACATAATTCCGCCAGGCCGTTCATTATAATACGGTCGATTGCAGTCAGCACAGCCGGTGGTTTCAAAAGCCTTTCCATCGGCCAGCATCTTAACTAAATCTGAAACGTTGTAACTGCTAATTTTTCCGTTGGCAAAGCGGATTGCACTGCGGCAATAGCCCTTACGCATAAGATAATGAGCAATTTGCACCCGCCGATAGTGAGAGATGGAAGGGGGCCTCTTGTCAGCCATAGCCGTGCCTGGTATCGGTGTAAAAGCAAATAACCCCACAGTGATTCCGAGTTCAATACAATCAGCGATAAAATTCACCGCTTCTTCTTCCGTCTCACCAAGTCCGACGATCAGGTGAGTCGTTACGGCTCCCGGAAAAGTACTCGCGCACTCTTGCAACAAACGGATTCTTTCTTCCCAGTCTTGACCTTTAACAAGTCGGTAGATCTCTGAAGTGGCAGCATCCATTGCGATACAAATTCTTTCAGCTCCTGCTGCAATCATTTCGGCGGCCTGCCCAGCATCCTCGATATGATTTGACACGCAGATAGGCTTAGGACCATCTGCACTTAATTTTCGTACTGCTTCTAACGTAGCATCCCAGCTATTTTCGCTGTTAACAACCTGGAGGCAGACTCTTTTTAGATCTCCTTTCGAATAGGCTGAGGAAATACCTGATGTAATTTCATTCGCATCAAAGGCAGGCCATGTTACTCTAGATAAAAGATCTCCTCTTGCAGTGCTGCTCTGAGACTGGGAACAAAAGCTGCAGTTGTTGCGACATTTTTCCCCCAGCATAATATAGGCGGTATTGGGAAGCGCTTCACTTTTGATTCGTTTTTTACCAATTACACTGGCTGTTCCCGTAGATAACTTCCATAACGTCATAATACACAGCACTCCTCTCGCCGCTCTATCGTCAATCCGAGATTTTGAGCCAACCGTACCGCTCCTGAAACCGGATTTACAATACCGTTGATCCCTAAGCGAACTGCCCATAAGTCTAATTCCTGACGATAAGCACCTCCTGGCCGCATGCATCCAAGATGAATCGGCAGCGCGGGAAGCTCTCTTCTCGCGCTGGCCAGTATGTTTAATACATCTTCAATAGAAGGGGGCTTGCAATCGGCAAAACGTGTACCCTTCGTTGGAGTAAATACAATAAAAGTAATCCCGTCTACGCCAAGTGCTTTCAGGTGCCTGATCGCATGGTATTCACCTCTAATCTCGCCGCCATGAAGTCCAATGCATATATGGGGAATCACAGAACAACTTTTCTTAAGTTTCTGATAGCATGCAACATAATCTGAAACGGTACGATCAATTCCTAAAACTTCTTTTATCGTTGCATCATCCCCGATAAAATCAAAAGAAACTTTGTCCGCTACCTTAGCTATTTCCTGGATGTCTTCCTCGTCAACCAGACCAACATGTACGTTATACTTCATCTTTTGTTTCATTGCCGCAATTTGGGCAATATGCTCAGCGATGGGAACCTTGCCTTCAGCTGAACACCCGCCGCTGATTAAAAGACTGCGTGCTGTAAGTCCATTCCCCTCCGGGATATCTTTAAGTGCCTTCATCCCCTTTAAATAGTGACCTCCGCAATGTGCGCAGTTTAACTCGCATTTGTCTCCTGTAACACTTACAGCTTTGGTTTCATTTGGATATGAAAATTTAATATTTGACTGAAAATTTTTCTGCCTGATCCGCCACCCCTCTTGGGCCAGCAAATCTAAGGTTTCCATCTTACTACCGGTTTCCGTGCCGCCGCAGTTTCATCAAGCCTTCCCACAACGGTGTCGTGGGGAGCATTAAGAATTTGCGTTACGTCAGTTCTCGCTTCTTTCGCTATTTCCCGCATAGCCTTAATAAAACCATCCAGCGTTTCTTTGCTTTCCGTCTCGGTAGGTTCAATCATGATCGCTTCCTCTACGATAAGCGGAAAGTAAATGGTTGGCGGATGATACCCATAATCCAATAGTCGTTTTGCGATATCCAGCGTCTTTACGCCAAACTGCTTTTGATTTTTAGAGGTGATTATGCATTCATGCATACTATACCGGTCAAAGGGAGCGTAGTAGTCTTCTCTTAATTGACTCAAACAATAGTTTGCATTTAGAACGGCATCTTCACTTGCTTGCCGAAGTCCATCTGGTCCCATCGTCCGGATATAGGCATAGGCCCGTACAATCACTCCGAAATTACCGTAAAAAGAATGCATTCTTCCA
This sequence comes from Pelosinus fermentans JBW45, assembly GCF_000271665.2. GTDB lineage: Bacteria > Bacillota > Negativicutes > DSM-13327 > DSM-13327 > Pelosinus > Pelosinus baikalensis. Next base: position 3,652,379 of record NZ_CP010978.1, read on the forward strand.
ATGGAGAGAGGTCGATCATATTCCAGATCATATCTTCCCCCATCGAAGGTTATTATGGGAACAGGCAAAAATGGAGTTAACTCTTTTTTTACACCGACAGGCCCAGAGCCAGGTCCGCCGCCGCCGTGGGGCGTAGAAAAGGTTTTATGGAGGTTAATATGTACTACATCAAAACCCATATCGCCTGGACGCACAATCCCCATTACTGCGTTCGTATTAGCCCCATCGTAATATAACAGTCCGCCGGCAGCATGAACGATTTGGGCAATTTCTTTGATGTTTTTTTCGAACAAACCTAACGTACTTGGGTTAGTAAGCATCAATGCCGCAGTATCTAAACCCACAGCAGCTTTTAGCGCATCTAGGTTAATTGAACCGTCATCATTGGACTTAATTTCAACGATTTCCAATCCACAAACAGCTGCGGTGGCCGGATTTGTACCATGAGCAGAATCAGGCACAATCACTTTAGTTCTTACTTCACCCCGCGAGCGATGATACTGCCTGATGAGTTTTAATCCTGTCAACTCACCATGGGCACCCGCCACAGGCTGCAATGTAACCGCATCCATTCCGGCAATTTCTGCTAAATACTGTTCCATTTGATATAGAAGTTCTAACGCACCTTGCGTTGACTCAACATCCTGTAAAGGGTGAATCTCTGCAAAACCTGGATATCGGCAGATATCCTCATTCACTTTAGGATTATACTTCATCGTACATGAACCAAGGGGATAAAATCCCGAGTCAACACCAAAGTTTCGATTTGAGAGGGCGGTATAATGCCTCATTACATCTGGTTGGCTTACCTCCGGAAGTTCCGCGTATTTTGATCTTAGGAGGTTAGCTGGTACAAGTGTTTCAATCTCATAAGTGGGAACGTCACTTTTGGGCAGATCTAAGGCGAAACGACCAGGTTTGCTGATTTCGAATATAGTTGATTGTTTTGTTTTCATAATACTTCCCCCATTTCACGAACCAACCAGTCTATCTCTTCTTTGGTACGTTTTTCAGTAACGCAGATGAGCATGCAATTTTCAAGTTCGGGATAGTATCTACCAAGGTCTAGTCCCCCTAAGATTTTTTTAGCCAACAATTTTTTATTGATATCAGAAACTGGTTTGTTTAGTCTGACAGTGAATTCCTTAAAAAATGCTCCCGAGAATACCGGTTCACATCCTTTTAAACTTGTCAGTGAACGATATGCATAATGGGCTTTTTGAATGCATTGTGCTGCAATCTCCCGTAAACCTGCTTTGCCCAAAGTACTCATGTAAACGGCAGATGTCAAAGCACAAAGTGCTTCGTTGGAACAAATATTGGAGGTAGCTTTTTCACGCCGAATATGTTGTTCACGAGCTTGAAGCGTCAGTACAAAACCACGATTGCCTCTGTTGTCTACTGTCTGACCGACAATTCGACCAGGCATTTTTCTCATGAGCTTTTCCGTTGTTGCAAAGAAACCGAGATATGGACCGCCAAAAGATATTGAAATTCCCAAGCCTTGACCTTCTCCGACTACGATATCTGCGCCTAGCGCACCGGGAGATTCTAGAAGCCCCATAGAAATAGGATCAACAACAGCAATCAGATATGCTCCCTTAGCGTGGGCCATTTCTGCGATGCTTTTCAAATCCTCAATGCAGCCAAAGAAATTAGGAAATTGCACGACAACAGCCGCTGTCGAATCATCTATCATCTGGGGCATCTTGTTTAAATCAGTCAAGCCATCGCTATATGGCGCCAGTTTAAGCTCGATCTTTTTATCCTTGGCATAGGTCAGAAATGTATCCCGATAATGGGGATGGACAGTCTCGGCCATTACAATTGCCGTTTTCTTAGAACTGGCACACGCCATCATAGCGGCTTCAGCAACGGCGGTACCGCCATCATACATGGAGGCATTAGCCACTTCCATGCCTGTAATCTCGCAGATCATTGACTGGTATTCCCATAGCGCCTGCAAGTAACCCTGGGAAATCTCTGGCTGATATTGCGTGTAGGCAGTATAAAATTCAGAACGTCCAATGATATGATGAACTACACTGGGAATATAATGGTCATAAGCTCCTGCACCTAGAAAGCAGGTTAATTCCTGAAGATTGACATTCGCTTTTGCCAGTGCTTTGAGATGTTTAACTAAGCCCTGTTCAGGCAGTGCTGGCGGCAAATTTAATGTCCTGGTCATTCGCAAATCGGCTGGTACGTCTTCAAATAATTTTTCCACTGAAGCAACGCCAACAGCATCTAGCATCTCACGTCTATCAGCTTTTGTATGAGGAAGATAACTCCAAGCCATTTCTAGTGTCCTCCCTCCGCCGCCAACTGAACATATGCATCGCTATCTAAAAGATCATCTAATTCACTGCTGTCAGACATTTCAATAACAACGATCCAACCTTCACCATAAGGTTCTTGATTGATCAGGTCGGGAGAATCCGTAAGTGCTTGGTTCACTTTTACAATTTTTCCGGAAACGGGAGCATAAATATCCGATACTGCTTTTACTGACTCAATGACAGAAAAGCTATCGCCTACTTTCACTGTACTTAACTCATCTGGCAATTCTACAAAAACGACATCACCTAACTGCGATTGAGCAAAATCAGTTACCCCAATGATAGCAACTTTCCCTTCTACCTTGACCCATTCGTGATCTTTAGAGTACTTTAGTTCTTTTGGAATATTCATTATTACTTCCCCTCTCTTTTATAAAATGGCTTGGAAATGACTTGGGCAGATACATTCTTGCCGCGAATTTCAATATCTATTTTTTGTCCAACCTTTGCGTATTCTGCTTGAATTATGCCCAATCCAAGGTTCTTATCAAGGGATGGAGCATAAGTTCCTGTCGTTACCACTCCAACATAGCTGCCCTCTACCAAAATCGGATATTCCGCCCGTGCTACTCCACGATCAACCATTTCAAAACCGACTATTCTGCGTTTTGGTCCATTGGTTTTCTGTTCCTGCAGCGTTCCTTGTCCGTTAAATCCCTCTTTATCAAGCTTTATAAACATTCCGAGTCCTGCTTCAATGGGCGAAATGTCGACCGAGAGTTCGTGGCCATATAAAGGAAAACAAACTTCAAATCTCAATGTGTCACGACAACCTAAACCAGCGGGAAGCAATCCAAGGGGGCGCCCAACTTCCATGATTGTATCCCATAAACATGTAACATCATCTGGGCTGCAGTAAATTTCAAATCCATCTTCTCCAGTATATCCAGTTCTCGATAATAATACTTTTTTGCCAGCAACGTCGATTTCAGGCATAAACCAGTAATATTTCAGTTCTGAAAGTGGTGCATCAGTCAATTTCGATAAAATCATTTCTGATAATGGTCCTTGCAGAGCGATCTGAGCTGTTTCATTTGAGATATTGGTAAGCTTAACCTCAAATTCCCCAGCATTCTCCTGCATCCAATTCCAATCTTTATCAATGTTTGCTGCATTGATAACTAGGAGATAATGATCAGCATCTTTTTTGTAAACTAATAGATCGTCTACCGTTCCACCATGCTTATAGCACATGGGTGTATAGAGTATTTGATTTCTTTCCAGTTTGGAGACATCGTTGGTTACTAACCTTTGCAGAAAGATAAGTGCATCTGGTCCATTAACTACTACTTCCCCCATATGGGATACGTCAAATAACCCTGCTTTTGTTCTGACGGCCTGATGTTCATTCTTGATTCCAGTGTACTGAACCGGGAGAGACCAACCGCCAAACTCAACAATTCTGCCACCATACCGCAAATGCGTCTCATAAAGCGGTGTCTGTTTTACTGCCATGAAAACCACTCCAATCTTTCTTTAATACATTAAAAAGGACAGAAAACAAGAGTGAAAACTCACTCTTGTTCTCTGTCCTTTTACCTGAGAGATTCGCCCGCAGCGGGGCTCCCCATCGGCGACACTTTCGGTTACGAAGTGTACTCTCCAGAGTTCGGTCCAGTTACGGTTTTTTTACCTGAGAGTTTGAACAAAGCTTTGCTCCTTCGGTGACGCTAGTTAAGCGTTCTCTCCCGCAACCATCATTCCGTATGTAGTTAATGCCAGACCGAAAAATAAGACAGAAACCAACCTAGTTGGCCTCTGTCTTATTTACCTACAGAGAATCCCGAATATCTCGGTTACTCCTTGGGTGCCGCATAGCGATCTTTCCAGAGTTCCATTAGAATACGGTCCTTTTGCCTGAGAGTTTATTGCCTTTGCTCCTTCGGCGCCTGAAACCAGATCTCTCCCGCATCCCTCACATGGAAGATTATTAAATTTTTAATAATCGGAATTTTCAATGTTATATTTTTTAGTATAGAGGAATGCTTTTAATCTGTCAATACTTGTGAGAATTAATCATTTCTACAATTTATTTTATTAAGCTTTTAATCAAATTATGCCATTCTTTCACAGCTATCTCTGGATATAGGGACTAGTTCCTTGTCCCACAATCATCTTTTTCTACGAAGTCTGTACCCCTTTGAAATTTCCAGTCAAGGCATGATCTTTATATTTACTGGAATTACTATTAAAACAAGACTTTATGTAAAGCACTGTGAGGTGCTGGCAATACGAGTTGATCGACTAAGAATCCGCTATCATGTATGGCATTGCTGCCAGCCTTAATGGCAGCGGTTACCGCTCCTACGTCGCCAGTTAGTGTCACCATAGCTTTGCCGCCCATTCCTCTTGCCAGGCGAACTTCAATCAATTCTACATTGGAAGCTTTTACTGCCGTATCGGCTGCAATAATCGCGGACGCTACGGAATAGCTTTCAATTACCCCCAGGGATCTTACTTCTTTGACTTCGGTACAGCCTGACAATGCTGGGAAAATACTGTCATGCAAATTAGGAAGTATAAATTCATCCACAACATTTTCAGCGCCGCTTACTGCCGTTCCGCTTCTGACTGCGCTTTGGACGGCTCCTACATCACCTGCAACCATGACAACATACTTGCCAGGGCACATGGCTTGCGCCATAAGGATCTCTACGTTGGCTGCCTTTAGCATGGCATCTGCTGCTAAAAGACCTCTGGTAATATTTTTTAATTCTAATAGACCAATAGCACGCTTCATTTTATGTCCCCCCTGTTATCCTAAACCGCCCGGATACCAATACTAGTGTCTACCCTACAGATCTCTCCAGATATACTGGCATGTAAATTAGCTCCTACCGCTGCGCCTTCAGGTATAGTTCCAATTAAATCACCTTTTTTAACCATATCTCCTACTTTAACAATTGGTAAGGCTGGCGCTCCAATATGCTGAGAGAGAGGCAACGTAACTTCTTTTGCAACTACTTCGTTTGCACTCAGTGGTGCTTTTACATCATACTGAGCAATTCCAAGACGTGCTGTCAAACGTTTGGTAGGGATTAAACGATTTATACGGGTTGACAGAGCCTGCTGTGGTTTATTGTTATGAGGATTTTTTATCCCGGCTTTTCCCAATTGCTTTTTCAACTCTGCATTCACTCTGCGGGGAGATAAACCCATGGAACAGCCAAAGGTATCACATGCACCACATTCTGAACACAACAAAGCACGAGAAAAAATAGCTGACTCACCTACCTGCCCTTTACCAATCGCCTGCATGATACGATGAGGTTCTAAACTATGACCTAACAGGTGGCGCGGACAAACATCGGTACAGGCTAAACAATTACAACATACTGCCTTCGCCCGATTGGCAATCATCTGCCATGTTGTATTTTTTTGTGTAATTAAGGAATGATCCATAGGTAAGACCAAGATGCCTCCTGTAGTTTTGGTAACTGGTGCATCTGCGGTAATTAATTTTCCCATCATCGGACCACCGTCAATGATCGCATAAGGGTTCACAAGTGCTCCCCCTGCCAAAGCAATCAGTTCCTGTACTTTCATACCAATGGGCACTTTTAATGTGATTGGTTTGGCTACGGCACCGCCAACTGTAACATATTTATCCGTTACGCCTTGGCCTTTTAAAGCGTCTGCAATATTGATTAGGGTCTCAACATTAGCCACTACCACTCCTACGTGGAGAGGTATACCGCCTTCAGGTACAATTCGGCCCGTGACTTCATGAACAAGTACTTGTTCATCTCCTGCTGGATAAATGTCAGGTAAAAAGAACAATTCAATTTCCTGCTCACCTATCTCTTTTATAGCAGCCTGGAGGTTTTTTGTGGCTTCTTCGTACTTACGTTTTAAACCAATATAACCGCGTTTTGCACCAGTGGCTAGCATCACTGTTTTCAAGCCTAGAACCATCTTCGTACTTTCTGCTGCCATGATATGCTGATGAGCTCTTAATAACGGTTCGCATTCCGCACCATTAACAATCACAAATTCAACAGCAGCGTTGATTTTAACATGGGTAGGAAAACCAGCTCCGCCAGCACCTACTACACCTGCTGCTTTTACCGCGGCGACAATCTCGTCACGCATTTTCTATCAGCTCCCAAACTTTCATCTATCCACTGACTAAATCGCTCTAAGACTCCCCTTTATACAATTGGAAGCACTAGAGCGACTAAGTCTGAAGGATAAGTACACCCCAGTTTCAGATGGAGTAAAGACTCCATCTGAAGCAAGAATTTTTCAATTAGACAATGGAAAAAGCATCAACGAGAACGCATCGTCTTTGCCGAGTAAAGCTGCGTGGTGAGGTTATTCCTTCACCTGTTGGACCAGCAAGAGTAAAGCTGGTAAAGCCTTCTCCGCCTACTCCAATTCCTGCATAGGAAGGAGCATTCTTGACAAAAATGGTCGTTTCAACGGCTCTAGCAAATCGGGTTAAGTGATCAACGTTTTTAGAGTGCATCGCTGCCGTATGGCGATTGCCATGCTCTACTCTTACAGCCACTTCAATGGCTTCATCAATGTCTTTTACCTGCACTACTGGTAATACAGGCATCATTAGCTCTTCAATAACAAAAGGATGATCTGCTGGTGTTTCGCATAGAACAACTCGCACACTATCCGGTACATCAATACCAATTTTGCTTAGTAGATACTTTGCATCTTTACCAACATAATCTTTATTAATACCATAGCTTCTTTTCGGCTTATCAGTGCAGCCTTCTGCTATCTTTTCTTCCTGCACTGTCATGATAACGTTAAGCAGGCGATCAATATTGGATCCTGAAATCAGATATGCACCATATTTTTGCATGTAGGTAATCAATCGATCTGCAATCGATCCTATGGCAATTACTTCTTTTTCTGCGATGCAAGGCAAGTTATTATCAAAGGAGCATCCTGCAACAATATCCCGAGCTGCCTTTTCAATATCTGCAGTTTCATCTACGATGACAGGAGGATTACCAGCCCCTGCACCAATGGCTTTCTTGCCAGAAGATAAGACGGCCTTAACGACTCCAGGACCACCTGTTGCTACTAACATATTGATTCCTGGATGTTTCATCATTTCATTAGCTGCCTTGATGGAAGGATTTGCCACTGAAGTTAATAGGTTATTGGGACCACCTGCTTTCACGATGGCTTGATTCAACAGTGTGATGATCTTCATGGATGTATTTTTTGCAGTTGGATGCGGGCTGAAGAATACAGTATTCCCCGCTGCAATCATGCCAATTCCATTGCAGATAACCGTTTCTGTTGGATTCGTGGTAGGGGTAATGGCACCAATGACACCATAAGGTCCCATTTCAATTAATGTTAAACCGTTGTCACCGCTCCAAGCCTGGGTAGTTAGATCTTCTGTGCCAGGTGTTTTAAGCGCAGCTACTTGATTCTTGATAATTTTATCAGATACTCTTCCCATACCGGATTCATCTACAGCCATTTGCGCCAGAATTGTAGCATTTTCATAGGCTACATCTCGCATTGCTTTGATGAGCACTTCTCTTTTTTCTAAAGATAGAGTCTTTAACTCTTGATATGCTTTGCGGGCTGCAGCCACGGCTTCATCAACCGTTTCAAAAATTCCGTCACCATAACCAGCTGGAGCTGCCTTTGCTCCGGTTTGCATTTTCGTCAAAATTTCTAATGTTATTTTCTCAATTAGAGCTTGATCTATACTCATATAATCTCCTCCTACTAGTGCTCTACTACTCAATAAGCAGCTAGAGCGGCCCTAGCAACTGTTATATCTTCCTCAACTGTACCGCCGCTTACACCTAACCCGCCAATTACATTTCCTCCAGCAACAAGAGGAAATCCACCGCCAAAAGTAATAAATCTACCATTATTTGACGTATTTAAACCAAAGAGTGTCTGTCCTGGCGTTACTACAGAAGCAACTTCTTCTGTAGACATTTTTAAGGCAAGAGCAGTATAGGCTTTATCAAGGGCTATCGAAATACTTCCTAGCAAGGCACCATCCATACGATGCTGTGCTACCAGATTTCCCCCTGCATCGACTACCGCAATTACCATGGGTACTCCTATTTCTGCTGCTTTTTGTTCCGCTGCTGCGATCAGTTGTTTTGCTTTTCCTAATACACTTACGTGTTCTTCTGCTTTATCCTGTGATTTTTTGCCTCCTAATGCTGCTAATACCTTACTCTTAACAGTCAGTATGACTTCCTCTTGTTCTACACATCGTGCTAAAACATATAAGAAATCGGAAAGGCGATTTAAATATAAGGATACTGGTACAGTAACTTTTTCTTCTCTTTTCAGACGGATAACACAACGTTCTGCCCGCCGTACCATCGTTCGTGCCAGATCCAATGCTGCACTGGCAGAACAAGTTCCAGGCGTTATAAAATAGTTTTGGGGAATCCGTTTTTGCTCTAATTGATCAATCATCGACTCAAGCCCGGCAACATGTGCTTCCGTAATACGGTAGTCAGCAACTTCTAACGATTCCGTTGCCAAGTCTGCATTTAAGACAATTAACTCTTTTTGAACAGAATCAAGCATGTCAGCGGCCCAAGGTGATTGATGAATTAATGACTTGCCTAAGCCCATAGCAGAAGTTGCTTCATCTACTGTTCCATAAGCCTCTACCCGTAAACTATCCTTATACACTCGCTGCTTACTCAGCAAGCTGGTTTGTCCTTCATCTCCCGTTTTTGTATATACTTTCATCATACACTACTCCTCGAGTAAAGCTGTATTTAACTCGATATTATCATTTTGACTTTACCCCTGCACAAGCTCTACATCGCATTCTCGAGCGACATCCCTAGCCAGTGGTGTCAGTATGGTCCCCTTAGGAACTATGACACTCTTCGTACCATTTTGTGCAGCAGTCTGTATTGCGGCAGCATCCAGCACAGCCTTTTTGTGAGCTGGCTTACTTACTGCTTGCTCCGCTTTATGATTCACGGTCATCTGCTCTTCTCGGCATAATCGTTTTTGACTGACTGTTGCAATGCTATCTACAGGAACGAGTTCCATACCAAAGTCTGCTAATTTTTGCAGATTTCCCTGCAACGCTTTTACAAGACCTGGGGATGAGTTGCCCATAGTATATTGCGCCCGCCAGCTGTCTAAAGGATCAGCAGCATTATATGCTGCAACTACCGGTTTTCCCATCATTAATCCTTGCAGAATCAGCGTTGAAACCATGGTATCGGAAAAGGTATGGGCTAACTTCGCTGCGGTATTTTGGGTGAGTACAGGAACGATCACAATATCTGCTTCACGCAATGTCTTTCCTGGATACGGCGAATGGGCAGTAACAATATCGATGTGACTGCCCAGTGCCTCTGTTACTCTTTCAATTCCCAAGATTTGTTCAGCAGCTGCAGATAAAATTGCTGTTACCGCAAAACAAAGGCCCTGTAATTTTTTAATTTCGACTAAACCTTGTTCAAATCCAATGGTTCCACCAGTGAAAATAACTAAAGCCTTATGTTGAGATTGGATAGATTGTCCCTGAGTAATAACAGGATTTTGTTGCAATTGGCGCAGAATTTCCTTTGTAACAAGCTGCACCATTTCTTCATTGTCCATGTTACACCTCCTGGCATCGAGCTAGGGTTACCACGTCACCACTTTTTAGACTAGTGGCGTTTGCCTCATCCGTATCAATATGGAATTCCAAGCGAAAATCAGGCTTTACACGCACTAACACATTCTTTAGTATTGTCGCTCTAGTTCCACTAGTCTCAACCCATACACGCTCTCCATCTGAAACACCAAAATGCCGAGCATCGTCTGTATGCATGTGAATATGTCTGGTTGCACAGATCAAACCTTCTGATAAAGTAACTGAACCCTGGGTACCAACAATCGTTATACTCGCTGATTGTTCAATATCACCTGAATCACGTAAAGGCGGCACAACACCAAGACTAAATCCGTCGGTACGGGATATTTCAGCTTGTGTTGTCTTGCGCACAGGTCCTAAAACCCGCACACCTCGAATGACACCTTTTGGTCCTACCATAGTGACCGTTTCCGCTGCAGCAAATTCACCAACTTGTTTTAGATCTTTTTGCCGCGTTAAGGTATGACCAGCACCAAACAATATTTCAATATGCTCAGCAGAGAGGTGGATGTGACGATTCGATACTCCCACAGGAATGTCCATACTTCTTGTCTCTAGTGAGGTAGTCTTCTCCAGAGCCTGCATGACTTGTTTTACGACTTCATCCAATATATTCTTTTCCACTATCACACCTCAATCCACCTATTTCTCTATTTTATTTCAAGAATTGCTAAATCGCCCTAAGACTTCCATCTTTTTGGCAAGTGGAAGTCCTAGTGCAACTATGATTCATATAGTGTTTACACTTTAACTAGTCGTAACTTTTTTATAAAGATTCGTCAATTTTAGGAAGAATTTTTTCAATGTCTGTATGAGGACGTGGAATGACATGAACTGAAATCAGTTCACCAACTCTTTGAGCTGCTGCAGCTCCTGTATCAGTAGCTGCTTTTACTGCTCCTACATCACCACGTACTAAAACAGTCACCAAACCAGATCCAATTTTTTCATAACCTACTAATATTACATTAGCCGCCTTAACCATTGCATCCGCAGCTTCTATTGCACCTACTAAACCTTTTGTTTCTACCATTCCTAAAGCTTCTCCGCGCATATTATTCCGCCTCCTTATTATTTCTATCATAATGAATACAAGTTATCTTAGGGTCACCCTTAACTCTAGGGCAAGCAGGATCGCCGCAAATGTTACAATAACCGGATATTTTTTTGGGTTGTTCTGTAATTGGCAATTGTTCACTCGGCTCTATCTTTTTTTTTTCTGCTGTTTCGATTTCCTCTTGCACTTCTAACTGCAGTTCATCTACTGCAACAATTTCTTTATCCTTCTGAATTTCTTCAGATTTCTCTTTTTCTACCAAACTCTTTTTTTCTTTGAATCCTACTGTATCCTTGGTTGTTACAATGCCAGACAACGTGTCATGCGGTCTAGGTATAATATGAGTAGCGAATACCTTATTGACCTTACTGCCAGCTGCTTTACCAGCTTGAATAGCAGCTGAGACTGCACCAACGTTGCCAGTCAATTTAATAACCACCATTCCGCCACCTTTTGTCATCTCATAACCAATTAACTGTACATTGGCTGCTTTCAGTGCCGCATCAGCGGCTTCCAATGCTGCAGCTAACCCAACGATTTCAATGAGACCTAAAGCGTTTTGGACCATGCTTTCACCTCCCCATGGCCTTGTGCACTTTCTTGAAGAACCTTTTGGACAATACGGTAGACTACCTGGTATAAGTCATCCCGATGATTTGTTTCATAGCTTTCATTTTTTGACGGTCGATCTTTAAAAGGAATTCCTTTTACTAAACGTGCGGCATTATAGCCAAAATGCCGCCACTGAACAGGACTTCCGGCTTCTTGTAAGGAAAAGAGCGGTTTTTGGGCAGGCAGCTTGACATAATGAATGCACAGGTCTTCTGGTCCAATTCCGACTCCGACTCCCAGCTTTGACTTAGAAGCCCCTTCATAAGATAGTGCAGCGGCATTTGTATCATTACTTTGCATCACAGTATAAGGTATTCCCTCTTCTTCCATTCCCGCTTGTACTTCTCGTAACTTCTCTTTACCGCTTGGGTGAGGAGCTAAATAGATGAGGATACAAGGTTTACTTTGATCTGGCAGCATAGCATCACGCCTCTCTGTCAAGATATGACAGTACCAGTCCAGTAGCTACTGCATTGCGTGAACCTTCGGAACCTCTAATATTTCCTCGTCCGCATACAATGCTATATTCAGCCAATGCATCGGTCACCATATCTCCTACTTCAAAATCCATGGCAGATCCCCCGACTAGTACAACAAACTCAATATGGCGAATATTGCCTGTAGGTGCCACGCGGCTTAAAGACCGAATTGCATTTGTTACGAAAACGCGTTTTTTAGCCTCCCGCCTTACGTGACGAATCTTATCCAAAGGATGAGAGCTGGGGATTGGAACCATTTCGCCATCCTTTAGAATTACCACACGAGAAAAAACCTGTGGCGGAAGGTGCTGTTCATAAAAACGAACGGTTCCATCTTCCAACCTGATATGATATAAACTTTCGACTTTAGCCAATGGATATTTTTTAATATCCTCTGCCAGATCGAAATCATTCAATCCCAGTTCAGAATTGATCAGCATGGTAACCATATCACCAGCACCAGCCAAATGGATGGACAATACACGTTCGTCCCTCGTGATAATCGCCGCATCTGTTGATCCGCCGCCCATATCAAGGATTGCCAAGGGCTTATCCGTACCGGGAGTTGTTAATGCCCCGCGAATCGCCATATTTGCCTCAACCCCTGCAATGACCACTTTTACCCCCAAATTACTTCTCAATTGATTCGCAATTTGTTCCATGGGAAGGCGGCTTGTTTTTACCATAGCTGCCAAAGCTACAGCATTCTCCAGAGCAAATTCTCCTGCTAAACCGCCTTGTACTTTTTGCGGTACAAAGGTATCAACAGCCAGAATATCTTGTATTTTCATATCGTCAAGGTGCTGCTCTGTAAGCTCACTCATAACCTGGCGAACCCTTTCTAACATTCCACTTACATGAGTGCCAGCTTCGCCTTGCACATCAAGAACTGGCTGCACTCTTTCCACCGTTTCCATAATTTTCCCAGCCCCAGATTCAACATCAATATCAGCTTTACCCTTTGACCCAAAGATGGTGATAAATCCTGCAGGGATGGTTCGTGCTTTTACATCACCTTGGGGGGTGCGCACAACAACCGCTGAGCGATTGCCAATTAAGGCACGAGCAATGGGTACCACCATCTTTGTATCGCCAGCTGATAATTCAAATACTGTGGCGATTCCGTAGGGGTTTGATAAGGTTCTAATGGTTTGTCCCGGCTCTGCCACTTCTACAGCTGCCAGCATCCCAATAGGAACCTTTTCAATCATTGTTACTTCATCCACTACGGGTATTATTTTCTGCAAACGATTTGCAATAAGTACTGCATCATCTTGCCGTACAATGACTCCCTGAAGGTCAATTCCTCGTGCTAATGCTTGATTCAGAACGCGAGCAGCATCTTCAAAATCAATGTTTTCCGGGATGACACAAATCACTTTTTCACCAGACGTAAGGCTTTCCAGCTGACTGAAGGAAACCGTCTGCCCAACACCTAAGCCTACACCGCCTGGGGTAGATGGGTTATGTCCAATCATTGTGGATTCTGTAATAATTGTTTCGGTAATGGTTTCCATTGCCAAGTCACCAATTACAGGTGTTGCTTCATTCAACCTGATTTCAGACAAGTCCGCCATTGTCATTCCAGCTTTTTTCAACGCTTCTTCTAAAGCAATGACAATGCCCGGAATATTTGCCAGCGTACCTTTTATGCCTGTAGTCTTGACAATACTACTGGTATAAAACTTTGTTACCTTTGCTGATTCCATTGCAGCCAAGCAAACTTCTGTTGTAGAATTCCCAATATCTACACCCGCAACTATAGCCATGAAAATTCCACCTTACTCCGCTCTGAGACGATTACGCCGTTCGTATACTCCTGCAGCCTCTCTCACAAAAGCGGCATTTATTTTTGCATTGTATTTCGTATCTAATTCATCTGCAATGGCTATTAATTCTGCTCTAGTGGACCGATAAGGACGAAGAGCGTTGTAAATTTGCAGTATTCGTTCATCAGGAATGGCTGTTAATTCAGCAGCCCGGCGCAAATTATCACCAAACTGCGTTCTGCCAACACCATCTGCGATTTCACCTTGCATACGTAATGTTTCTGGAGCAATACGCACATCTTGGGGTTTAACATCACCATTTAACACATTTGCTAAAGTAATATCTGAAAGTTTCTTCCCTGTAGGAGATTTTAATAACTCTGGTCTTTTGGTAGCTAAAGGATAGTCACGATCCGGATTTAATCCTTGGGTAGCCACTGTTGGAGCAGCTTGCGCTGTTTGCGCTGCTGGTGCACTGCCTTTAGTCATGGATTTTAATACTTCACGAACCATATCTTCAATCATTTTTTCTTGAGACATATTATTCACCTCCGCTTAGTTAAATTTCACTTCGATTTCGACTGGCTTAGCACCTTGAATGACATGTTCGGTTTCTTTTATGTGCAATACAGCTGCTTTTGCCTGAAACTTAGGTCTCGCCATTTGATCATTTTTCGTTGGTACTGGCACAGGGGATTCACCCTTTGCATATTTTGCCGCATTACGCCCAATGGCACGATAGGCTGGCAAATCAAGTAAAGGAGATTGGGAGAAAAGTTCCAGATTACTAAGTGGCGGTAAATCTTTCTGATGAATTACCGTTGTCCCTCTGGATTGTATACCAATCGCAATTCCAGATCCGCTTAGCTTAGTACCATCATGAGCATCAAAAGCAACGTCAGAAGTACGCAGTACTCTTATCACTCTGGCAGTTAACCCTTCTTCTTCAATGCCTGCGATCATTTCACGCAATACATCACTGTGAGGAATATTGACAATGGTTTTATTTTGATATTTTCCAAAAGCTGGAGCCAAGGCAATTACCACTTCATCGGCTCTTGTGCCTGGACGTGCTTCCCCTTTTTCCACTAAGGTCATGGGACGTCCTGTCGCAGCAGCTGTTGCTGTATTTGTAGTAGGTTTAGGCTGTTCCATACCTTGCAGCACTTGCAGAATGATTTCCCGAATCACTTGCTCGTTAATTTGCATTACACTACACCTCTCTTTCTAACTTAAGCATCATAATCAGACGGATTAATTGCCTGACTGATGTTTTTGATTTCATTCCATCTTTCATCACTAATTTGGTAGCCAGTACCTGGACCTTGATAGTCATTACGGCTGTTTACCGCACTGATAACATTAAAGTTTTTGTCCAGGATCGCGGATGTATGTAGATAATCTCCGGAAATACGCTGTTTCAAAATATTTAAGATATGCTCCGCCAAATCGGTAAAGCCAGTTTTTGCCAATGCTTTGACGATATCGATACCTGTAATGCCGCGGCTCATTAGTTCTTGAGCAGCTTTTAAATCTTCAACTACATTACGTGCTGGCACATCTTTACTGCCATGAGCATAGGTTGCAGCTTCCACTTCTTCATCGGTAATTGCTGGGAAGCCTAGTTCTTTAAATACAGCCTGAAGTCCTTTGGCTGCCTTATTACGAACTGCGATGACTTCTTCTTCTAAAGCTGGACGCAAACCGCCATCTACTTTCAAGTCACGCTGCAAGATATTCCAATCATCATAATCATCAACATCCCAGTTTGAACCAGCAAACATATTATCATAATTCGGTGTACCGCTATAGCCCGAGCAGATAAAGTCTGTACCAGGAAGGAACTGCATCAAGGTACGGGCTGTTTTGCGAATATCCGAATGTGTAAAGGTTTGGTCATTACTAGATGCTACTTCCATGTCTAACATCGCTGCGCAAAGGTTTTCTGCCAATACAGCACGAATCCCCGATGGAACAGCAGCCGGCACGCCAATACAACTTACAGAACCATTCTGCAGACCTTGTACTCCAGCACCTCTGGTAAGCATGATGCAGCGAATTTCCAAATACAGCATGGATTTTCCTTCTGCATAGCCCATCTGCACTTCTGAACCAGTACCGGAAGTAAATCTCATTTTCAAGCCCCGTGAAGCATAGGCTGAAGCAAGAAATGCTTTTGACCAAGGTGTATCATCACCATCAACAAATACATTTTCTGTACCATAGACGGAAATGGTTTCTGCATAGGCAGTAATACCACGCATACCAAGTTCTAATTCTGTTGCTTCTTCCAAAGCGCATTGAATCAGTGTTCCACCTCGACCAGCTTGGCTGCCTATTAATAATGCCAAGGCATTAAAAGGAGCATAACGGACAACAGCAACGGTAGTTTCCATTTCATCAAAGCCACGCAATGCAGCTTCTGCACCATCAGCAGCAATCAAAACTGGATTATCATTTACATTCGTAATATGACATTGGTTAGAAGGAATTTTGCGAGCTCGCATTTTCTGCATAGCCATCATCATTTCTACTACATTCATGGTATTAAACACAGCTACCAGTTTGGCAGCAGTTAAACCACGCACAATGTCAACCACTTCTTTTCTCGAAACATTTACATCAACAAGCATTTTGGCAATTTGGCTAGCTTCCATTGCCATAGCTTTTTCGGCAATCTTTACATCAATCGCATAATCGGCAATGAATTGCTCAATAAAATCGAAATTACTGCGAGCAACGCCGTCCATTTCTACGATTTTGCCATTCTCAATTTTGATACTAGGCACCGGATCGTTAGGGCTGCCCATAGCGATCAAACCAACCTCTGGCCATTCTTTTACGAAACCGTCCTGATTTACAGGGCGGGCAGCTAAAACTTCAAAACGTTTTGATCTCTTCATTGTTTTCCCCTCCCTGCTTTAGATATATGGTTTAGTTGATGATGGAGCCGGACCGGCCATAGCTTCCAATAATTTGACGCCTACTTCTTTAGCGGCAAGTACTGCTTGGCGTACAGCACCAGAATCACCAGTAACCTGAAGAATTACTTCATTCGAATAGCTCGTCCCGCTTGCTGGACTGCCATAGCCAACTACTTCAACATTAGCAGTTTTCACTGCAACATCAGACATAAGTACGCCAATGGCAGCAGGAGCACCAACAATCAATCCAAAGGCTTTTCCCACTGGAGCACCAAAGGCTTTATTAATTGCATAGCTTGCCCGAGCTGTATATTGCAACTCAATATGCCCAGCATCATTGCCATATACATCGCCAAAAGTACGATCTAGTTCTTTTAATGCGACTTCAATTGCACGACGAGCATCTGATACTTCTTCTGCACCAAAGAGGATCAAGGAACCATGTCCTGCTCCACCTTTGGTGTCACGAGGCAATTCAATGGAAATAATCTCAGTATTGGTTGCCTTTACAGCTTCATCAGCAGCCATAATATGTGGGCCAGCACCAGTACGAGCACCTAAAATACCAATGGAACGATATTTAGGATCGATTTTCATTTTTTCATGCAGCATAGGATCCACATTTGCAATCACTAAACCAATGGTATCACCAATTGCAGTTCCTACAAATTCAGTGATACCAGGATTTACTGATGCTTTAGGTTTTTCTTGAACCCCTTGCGAAGCAGTAGGAGCATGATTCTCCATACGCTTTTTAATTTCATCCATAACCTTATCAATTAATTGCTCTTGCATATAATTCTACCTCCACATTTAATTCCTATTTTATTTTGGGAAGAATTTTTTCCACATCTGTATGGGGACGTGGAATAACGTGAATAGACACGACTTCGCCAACTTTTTGAGCCGCTGCGGCACCTGCATCTGTTGCCGCTTTGATCGCACCAACATCACCACGCACCATTACTGTCACCAAGCCAGAGCCAATTTTTTCATAACCTACTAATTCAACGTTTGCTGCCTTTACCATAGCATCTGCAGCTTCAATAGCACCTACTAATCCTTTTGTTTCAATCATCCCTAATGCTTCACTCATGAACTACACCTCCCTTCCCCAAAGTGTGCAATTAATTCTTCTATCCCTTCTCCAGTACGAGAGGAAACGAAGAAGATTGGTTCTTTAACACCGACCTCCATTAAGCGAGATTTGGCTTTCTCTCGATCAATGCCAGGTACATCGACTTTTGTTACTACCCCAATAACAGGGCGGGAAAACATTCCGGCAAATCCAGGCGGCAGAGTTACTTTCAGATTCGTTGCATCCTGTACAACAGCGACAACAGATGCTTGCATAGCTGTTGTCATTAATGCCGAATAGAAACGCGGTATCTGAGCATATTCTCCAGGAGTGTCAATGGCTCCATCTGAAAACTGAATACTTTGGGTCTTTGCGGCTGATCGGACATCTTTTTGCAGCGTATGAATCAAAGATGTCTTGCCCGCCCCTATTGCCCCAACTAACATTACCTTCTGCATATCATGACTTCGTTTGTTTGGGACCACTAAAACCCAAACTATTGACCAATAAATTGGTTACTTGCTTAAGGGCCGCTTCCACATTAGATACGGTACCGACCAGTACCAGTGATCCCGTAAAACGGTCCATAAAGCCAATCTTTACATCTGCTGCTTTTGTTGCCACATCCGCTGCAATAATGGCAGCTTCACTAGGGGTAATGGTTAAGATTCCAATCGCCGAAGTGCTTTCTAACCCTAACTTTTCACATAACTCCTTTTTGGGATTGGATATGAGGTGGGCTAAGGTCACTTGTTTGCCTGGTACATATTCTTGAACCACTCTTACCTTTTCTTCCGACATACCATTTCCTCGCATTCCTTACATTAGTTTGACAATTATAACTATTTCCCGTTTTTACTTTTTTACCTTGCATATTTATTGCTTAGCCACTGGACATAATTGCTATATCCGCCTCAACCATAATCTGGATATTTTTTTCGCATTTATCTTGCAGGATTATTTTGTTTTTTCATTCAAATATTTCTACTACAAAAGCAAAATAGGACTACTTTACCGTAGTCCTATTTTATCTTTCATAATCCTTTTTTATTCAGAATTATATTCTATTCTTTTTTTGCTCTGATATAGAACTTTTTTGCATCGCTTTTTTACTCTTGCTTGCTATTACGAATTTCATTTCGATACTGATTTGGCGTCATTCCCATTGTCTGACGAAATACACGGCTAAAGTAGCTGGCATCTTGATATCCTACCTCTGCAGCAATTCGCACTGCCGTAAAATCAGGATTCTGGAGCATTTTCTTCGCTTTTTCAATTCTTACTTTCGTTAGAAAATCTACAAAATTATAACCTTTCTCTTGTTTGAAAAGCCTGCTAAAATAAAAAGGACTTAAATGCACTGTTTGGGCAACTTCTTCTAAGGATATATTCCTATGATAGTTTTTTACAATATAATCACATGCTTTATTAATGACCCTAAGGTTCATACTGCTTCTATTTTCAAGCATATTGTCCATAAAATGATCCAAAGAAGCAAACAGCCATGCCTCTACCTGTGTTTTATTATTACACTCATGCAAGTGATTTATGCAGTTTAAATTCAATAGTGTTAATTGTTCTACATTGGCACCACCCTCCACCGCTGACCGAGACAATACAATCAACAATTCCAGCACACATGCTTTAATCGTATCCATATTAGCCTTACTGGCAAATATTCCATCTAACAATTCATGCAGTGCTTCTTTTGCTTGCTTACGATCACCGCATCGCACCTTGTCAAGCACATTTCGCTCATAGTGAAAAGGATAGTTAAAAGGTCCTGTAGTCAGATAGGGTACCTCCTCCACGTGAATGATCTGACTATCACCTAAATAAAACCGCTGCCGCTGCGCATGCAGAGCTTCTAAATAGGACTTATGAATTTCTCGTGGATCACTGTAATACCGCCCAATTCCGATGGTAATACTGATATTCATGGTTTGCGCAATACACTCTTGTATATCAGCAGCAATTTTTTGTGCATTACTTTTTATTCTTTCTTCGCTTTCCACTTCAGCAAACCCTAATAAAACAATCAAATTGTCACTGCCAAAAGGGGTAACCAATGCATAATCACCAGCAACACTGCAAATAAGTTTGTGAATTTTTTGTTTAATCATTTGCTTTTCTAATTCACTATCGCTAGAGGTAAGCTGTTTAAAATTATCAACATCAATAACCAAGACTACACCAGGGTCTACTTTCATTCCCAAGAAACGAGATCGTTCTTGAAAATGCTCCATTTCTTTAATATTTCCGGAAATCAAATCATAGACAAAAGACATTTGAATAAAGGGAATGGCATCTTCTACACTTTTTCGCAAAGAAGCTTCTTCTTGTTTTTTTCGCTTCAATTCATCCACTTTTTGAATGGTAAGTTCTAAGGTATGCATAATGTCATCCGGGCGAACAGGCTTTAAGAGATATTCTACAACTCCAATCGTTAATGCTTGTTTTGCATAACTAAATTCATCAAAAGCCGTGAGCATGATGATTACAGTATCAGGCGATAAAGCACGAATGCGCTTTGCCGCTTCCAGCCCGTTCATTTCCGGCATACGGATATCCATTAAAACAATATCCGGCCTTTGCGCTGCAGCAATCTGAACAGCACTCTTTCCATCTCCCGTTTCGCCAATCACCTTAATGGCAGGACATTTTTGCGTAACAATAAAGTGTAAGGCCTGTCTTTCTAATTGTTCATCATCTACAATCAATAATGTATACATACTTTTCTCCTTGCTGCACTGCTCTTACATTGGACTGTAGGGAAGGCGGATGTAAATGCTCGTCCCTTCTCCTAGTTTACTTTCCATCGTAAGGCCGTATTCATTACCGAAGTAATGCTGAATTCGCTTATGAACATTAATAATTCCCAAGCCTGTCGTCTGCCCATGAATTTGTTTACGTTTTTCCTCACGAAAAATAGCTGCAACTTCCTCGGATGATATGCCAATACCAGTATCCTTGACAATAAGAATAACCTGTTCCCCCTCAAGTCGCCCACTAATATGAACCACTCCACCTTCCACCTTACTTTCCAGTCCGTGAATAATGGCATTCTCCACTAAAGGTTGAAGAGTCAGAGGAGGAATTTTCATTTCCATAACGGACACATCCACATCAATATAGGTCTGTATACGTTCGCCAAAACGCATCTTCTGAATCAGCAAATAATCTTTTATGGATTTTACTTCTTGTTCTAAGGTTCTTAATATTTCTATATCCCGCAAATTATTACGTAACAAATCAGATAAAGCATAGACTACTTCCTGAGTCTGAGTCGCTCCCTCCAGCATTGCTAAACGAGCTATAGTATTTAAGGTATTAAATAAAAAATGCGGGTTGACCTGAGATTGCAGTGCTTTTAATTCCGTAGCACGAAGCATTGTTTCTAATTCTGCCTTGGCCTTTATCTCTTTTACAAGGTGCTTGCCCGCAAGATTGGCCACACCAATTTCTACAATATAATTTGACATAATGTAGATTAGATCAGCTGCCGCCTTTATGCGTTTTTCCGGCACGACTTCCACGATATCAAAAAATTCGGATAATCTTGCTTCCTCTAGTCCCAAATCCTCTGTACAGCAAAACATATTACTTTTAACATCATTATCTTCCTGCAGCAAAATAACTTGTCCTGCGAGAAATGCACCAATATATTGATTCTCTACAACTATAGGAGCCGCTAAATCCGTCAAGCCAGCATGACATGTATACACAAAAGGTTTCTGGTTACGGCGTCCGCCCTTATCATCACATTGCACACATCGAGTTAACCCTTGAGGAAGAGAACGAACATAGCTGCAAAATTTCGTAAAATTACTGGGTTTCGTAATCGGATTACCTTCAGGATCAACAATCACTGCCGCCAATCCAGTTGCTTCAGAGAATTTATCTTGTATCTCTTGTAAAATTTGAGTATTGACAATTTCGCCTAAGGTAAATCGATTTAATGCTTGCACTCGCAATCCTCCCCTTATCAAAACTTCTATACTATATCATTTTGTTGTATCATCCAATGACCAAACCACTCCAAGATCCCATCTTTGACAAGCGGGGTTTTAGAGCGGCAGCATCTTTTGATAATATGACTTCATGCAGCTAATGTGAAAAATATCAGCTGAATTAAGCCATCCTTAACATGATAAGTATTAGATAAAAGGGAAAGCAGTTCCTGCAAACAGCAATATTTTACTATGTTACAGCAAACAAAGACAATATACTATACGGCAGTAGTCTGTGCTGACGCAGGTTGACTTAGTACAAAATCTGAAAGTCTTGCCATATTTTGCATGGTGTATGACATGGTTTTCAGCATAGAGACCATTAGAATCGCGCCTGTCCCCTCACCTAAAGCCATGTTGGCATGAATAATCACATCATCAACCGGAATATTGCCCAACAATAGCGAATAAGCCATACCTGGTTCTTTTGACATATGAGAAGGAATCCCGTACTTTTCAATTGTATTGTCTATACGAAATGCACAAGCATAGGCTACTGCTGTAATAAATCCATCGATTACAAAAGGAACTCCTAGTTTTGCACATTGCAGCATTCCAGAACAAATACCTACAATGTCAAACCCTCCTACACAGCGTAAAATATCTTCTACTTTTTGCATTTTATTTTTATGACACTCTACACCTTTTGCTACTATATTTCGCTTATGCTTTAAGAATTCGCTGCTGCTCAATCCTGCTCCATAGCCAACAATGAATTCCGGCGGCATTCCCGTAAGAGCATGTAAAACAGCCGACGAGGTTGTCGTATTGCCAATCCCCATTTCACCAAAAGAGAAGATATTCACTCCTTCCCGCTGCACAAGATCTGCTACCACTTCTTTTCCAACCGCCCAAGCCCGATCAAATTCTTCTTGCGTCATAGCCTCTTCTTTCATAAAATTTTTCGTTCCAAAGGCTACTTTATGATGAATGCCAGCTTCTTGCGCATTATTAATACCAATGTCAATCACGCTGTAAGGTATTTGATTACATTGGCAAAAACAACTTATCGTCGCTTTGCCGTCTGCCATATTCTTGGCTTGCAGATAGGTAATTTCCCCAGGGTAATTGACAACACCTTCTTCAATAATTCCATTATCAGCCGCAAAGATGATATGATGCGGTTTCATCTCTGAGTGAATTTCTCCCCATGCCAATATTACTTTCTTGAGGTGTTTCTCTAATTTTCCTAAACTCTGAGGTGGCTTAGCCGCCCCATTCAGCAATTCATC
Source organism: Pelosinus fermentans JBW45 (assembly GCF_000271665.2). Lineage (GTDB taxonomy): Bacteria > Bacillota > Negativicutes > DSM-13327 > DSM-13327 > Pelosinus > Pelosinus baikalensis. The sequence goes on from NZ_CP010978.1 coordinate 3,675,488, forward strand.
AACTCTGGCTTCCAAATCCATATCTACCCCTCCTAAAATTATAATAGATAAGAAAAACGCTACTAAAACAGAAAACGAATCGGAACCACAAAGGCGCAAAGGACACAAAGGGCATCAGCGGCATTGTGCCTTTGTGGTTCGAAAATCTCATCTTTTTCACACCTAAAACTTCTACTCTTTATGTTCAACATTTCCTCTAATTTCTGATATTCAAACACAAAAAAACCTAGCCCAAAAGGCTAGGTATTTTATATAAAAATCCCATCCTTCTGGCATTACCCCTTACGCGAGGGTAGATGACAGCCATAACAGGCAGGTCTCCTGACTTACGGATCTTTAAAATTCCTGCGCCTTCCTGGTTTCCCAGTGGCATTTGCAGGACTTTCTCCCCGATTACAGTGGCGCGACCGCGTCGTTTAAGGAATATACTTCCCTTCCGAACTTCCCTATTCTCCTCTAGTTAAAGAGGCACCTGTTTGGTGGCAATTTATTCTGTTATCACAATAGTACTACAGTTTATCTCATTCTCCTATCCACTATTCGCAGATGAGCAATATAATCAAGTAGTTCGTTAAAAAAATCCCATTTAGCCTGCATCAAATATCTTTAACGTGCCAAGTGTCATTCACTAACGATACTACTGCCCGATTATCAATATACTCAATTATATTGATTGCCGAACTATCCTGGCGCATTGACCATATTTTATCTAAACCGATTCCCAATGCAGCACAAAGCAGCACTCTCATCGTTCCACCGTGGGAAACAAGCACAATGGTCTGCTCTTGATGCTTTGCAATACACTCTTGCAGTGAGCGAGTTACACGCTGTTTAACAACTTGAAAGCTTTCCCCTTGAGGCGGACCGATTTCACCTGGCTTAGAATACATCGCAGTTAAGATTTCTGACCAATCTGCCATAATCTCTTGATACGTAAGTCCTTCCCAAATGCCAAAATTAATTTCGCGAAATTCCGGCTTAGTTATAACGGGCAATCCATGATAATCAGCAATAGCCTCAGCAGTCTGCTGTGCTCGCAGTAAATCGCTGCTATAGATTGCGCTTATTTTTTCATTCGCTAAGCGTTTTGCTACTAAATTTCCTTGTCTTATTCCTCTTTCATTTAATGAAATATCGCTATGCCCTTGATATTTCCCCTCTTGATTCCAAGAAGTCTGACCGTGGCGCACAAAAATTACCCTAGTCAAGGAATCACCTTCTTTCCCCTATGAATAGATAATGAATACCAACAAGGTAACAATTTCCGTCAGTTCAATCGTCGCCCCATATACATCCCCTGTTAAACCGCCGAGACGTTTACTGACATATTCAGAAAGAAGAAACGCAAAACCTATACTGATAACTCCACTTACGATTACAATTTTACCCAAAGGAATTAGCAGCAGCGCTGCTAATATTCCGGCCACATAAAGGGTATACTTATGTGAAGATTGATAAAATGCCTTTCCTAGCCCTTCCGGCCTGGCATAAGGATAGAATGTAATCGGAATGACAACGGCTGTCCGTCCTACAATTGGCATAACTAAAACGGCTAAGGGTAACAACTTAGGATCCATATCCATAAGCAAAGAATATTTTACAAAGATTAACAGACAAAAAGACATTGCACCAAAAGCACCGACTCTGCTGTCTTTCATAATCTCTAACATTTTTTCACGAGGTTTTCCTGAAAAAACACCGTCAATGGTGTCCATTAACCCATCACAGTGTAAACCCCCTGTCAATATGATTTCAAACAAGATCAATCCGATTGCCAGAAGGTGCATCGGTATCTTTACTCCCAGAAGCCCTTGCGCTCCATATACAATCCCAGCTAAAAGCAAACCAATAATCCCGCCAATAAGCGGGAAATATTTAACACTCTGACTGAAGCTATTTGGCGACCATTGGGTTTGTGCTTTGATTGGAATTCGTGTCAAAAATTGAAACCCGGTAATAAAATCGCCAATCACATTTCCAAACAAACTTTTTGCCTCCCTCATACCTTGCTGCACTTTCCATATAATAATCATTCCGTAACGTGAAGTTTCTTTCCTTCTTACATTTAGACATTTAGCAATTTTTTTTCGTAAGATGTTAATAAAATTCCATAATCTGATTTACTCTTGCAACTGGCAAAGTAAAATCATATATAGGTTCTCCCTTGTTATCTTGTATTGATTTATTGCTCAATCACCAAAACTAGCCATAATAACCCTTGCTGAAATAAAATAGCAATGTTATGGTTATTTTAACTACGCTGATATAAGGAGGTTAAGAAAAATATGAACAAAAAAGTCATTGAATATTTTATGACACCTATAAGCATTTTAGGCGTTGGCTGTTTGGATCAAATCGTAAACTATATAAAGCCTATGTCATTTCGCAAGGCTCTTATTGTAAGCGATAAAATACTAGTGGAAATGAAATTAATTGATAAATTAACAGATGTTTTAAAAAGTGCGGGTGTATTTTACATCATCCATGATGATGTTTCCCCTAATCCAACAATCCCGCAAGTGGATTATGGCTTAAAATTGTTTCAGGATAATGGTTGTGATTTTCTGATTTCCTTTGGCGGAGGTTCACCTCATGACTGCGCTAAAGCCATTGCTTTACTTGCAACTAATGGAGGGGAGATCAAGAACTACGTAGGACTTAATAAATCCAAGAAGACCTCCGCTCCTTTAATTGCCATCAATACAACTGCCGGCACGGGCAGCGAATTGACTCGGTTTTGTGTCATTACGGATGAAAAAAATCACATTAAAATGACAATTACCGATTGGCATGTAACACCGATTATTGCCGTAAATGATGCAGAACTGATGTTAGGAATGCCGCCCGGTCTTACTGCTGCTACAGGAATGGATGCATTGACTCATGCGATTGAAGCCTATGTATCTACCAATGCCACCCCTGTCACAGATTGTAAAGCTCTAAAAGCCATTGAACTGATTGCGGGTTATCTTAAAACTGCCTTTTTAAATGGCAGTGATATACATGCAAGAGAAATGATGGTTTATGCCGAATATTTGGCTGGAATTGCCTTTAATAATGCCAGCTTAGGTTATGTACATGCTCTAGCACACCAACTAGGCGGAATGTATAACTTGCCCCATGGTTTAGCCAATTCGATCATGCTGCCTTATGTTGTCGACTATAATCGACATGCTGTCCCTCATCACTATGCTGCCATTGCCCGCGCTTTAGGTAAGGATACTAAAGATCTATCTGACGAATCTGCGGCTTTGCTGGCAGTAACAGCAATTAAAGAACTAACTCAGGATCTTAAGATCCCTAAAACCCTTTCTGAAGTAAGGGGATTTAATAAAAAAGATATTCCAACTCTTGCAGCAAACGCTCTCAAAGACATTTGCTGCGTAACCAATCCTCGCCAAGGTCCTCAGGAGGAAATTGAAGGTATCCTCAGATCCGCCATCTAAGGAAAATACTCGCCTCTTTTTAAAATATTGAAGACATAATTGAACCACAGAGGCGCAGAGAACACAGAGAAAAGATAGATAGGGTAAAAGTACTCTCTTTCGTGTATTCTCTGTGTCCTCTGTGCTCTCTGCGGTTAAAAACGTTCTCCTTTAAAAACTTATACTTATAAAAATATCATTTCCAATGTAATCCCTTTTATGTTCATAATTGCAAAACAATAATATTCCATGGTGACACAAAATAATACAAAGGGAATTGTAATCTTTTATCCAATAAAGACAATAGATACGGAAAAGACTAAATCGAAAACGGACTGGGAGGAAATTTTATGTGGCTTGGCAAAGTGGTAGGAACAGTTGTAGCCCCGACCAAAAATGAAAGTTTAATTGGTAATAAATTGTTAGTGGTTCAACCCTTAAATTTAGACGGAATGAACACCATCAGCCTGCAAGTTGCTGTAGATACTGTAGGAGCAGGCAATAGCGATACGGTGTTAGTATCTACTGGAAGCTCTGCACGACGGGTAATGAACAACGACAATAGTGCAGTTGACGCAGCCATTGTCGGAATTGTAGAAAATATCGATTTAGAAGGTATTTCTAAAGCACAATATTGGGTGCAAAAAGGCTAATAGGAGAAGAATATGCTGACAACCTACAAAACATTGCAAGACAAACTCCAGGAAGTTCCATGGGACTCTTCTGAAAGAGGAGTTTGGATAAAACTCATTGACCCAACAGCAGAAGAAATCTTACAACTGTCAGCTGCAGCTCAAATTCCCGAATACTTTTTTCGCTTTGCAATTGATGAAGATGACTGTCCTCGAATCATCGTGGGACAGAACTGTATTCTTGCTATTATTCACGTACCTCTTTCTCGCGGTGAGGATCGTTATGAAACCTCTCCTCTTAGTATTATACTAACCCCACATACAACGATCACCATAAGTAATGATTTGGTGCAGATACTCCCTGATCATAACGATGGTAGCCGCTTCTTATTCGATACAGCTAAGAGAACTCACTTCTTCTTTCAAATCTTATATCATGCAGATACGGTATTTTTAAAGTACATACGCAAAATCCGCAGGCGGACCGATGAGATTGAACTTAGCCTGCGTAAATCTACAACGAACGAAGAAGTATTTCAGCTCCTTGATTTGGAAAAAGGACTCACCTATTTTACCGCTGCCCTGCGTGGCAATGTAATTGTGGCTGAGACGATACTTCGTATGCGTTCGAACCCGCAAATGCGCCATTTACTGCAAATGCACGAAGAGGATGAAGATGTCTTAGAAAGTGTTATTATTGAAAATAAACGGGCATTACAACTCGTGCAGACCTATAGTGAAATTCTAAGCAGTATGATGGATGCCTTTTCTTCTGTTATCAATAACAATCTAAATCATATTATGAAATTCTTGGCTTCCGCAACGGTCTTAGTCTCTATTCCAACGATGATTTCAAGCTTTTGGAGTATGACCCTGCCTGTACCTGGAGATGATACAACGATAGGTTTTTGGCTCGTTTTACTTCTTGCCCTTACTACAAGCTGCTGCGCTGGTCTTTATCTTAGAAAAAAAGGAATCTTTTAATCAATACCGGAATGATGCAGGAAAGATAGCTTATGATCTAGAAAGTCTGTGGTAATCAAAAAGGAGGGTTTTACAATCATGACAAAAAAGATCTTATTGTTAACGGGTGACTGTGCAGAAGACTATGAAGTGAAAGTACCTCAACAGGCATTAATGATGCTAGGCTATCAAGTGGATGTCGCCGCTCCAAACAAAAAAGCTGGTGATACATTACAGCTAGTCGTGCATGATTTTGTTAATCTAGATACCTATATCGAATTAACTGGTCATCGTATCCCTGTAGATATAGCAGCTGCTGATGTAAATCCCGATGATTATGTAGGTCTCGTCATTCCAGGCGGACGGGCACCTGAATATATTAGAATGTATGATGAAAGCATTACCATTGTTCAAGCATTTTTCACAGCAGACAAACCTATTGCCGCTGTTTGCCATGGTACGCAGCTCCTCGCTGCTGCTGATGTTTTATCGAATCGCAATGTTACCTCTTACCCTGCATGCTCTGCAGAATGCCGTCTGGCCGGAGCCACTTGGCAAGATCAGCCTGTTGTCACCTGCGGCAAATTAGTCACCGCTCAAGCATGGCCTAATCATCCTGCTTGGCTCAAAGCTTTTGTTGAGTTGTTAGGCGCTCAGATTACAATTTAATTCAGTAGAAGGTATCAGTAGTAGTAGCTGATACCTTTATTTTTTAAATATTTCATATTTTTATCCATTAAAATACGTCCACATATAGGACGTATTTTCCATCTACAGTGTACTATTAGTGAATTTATTACCTTAATCTAATCCTTTTGGAATCTATATTTGTTATCATTGTTTTACTATAAAAAACTTGAGTTTCCTTCCACAATCTCAAACAATTCTAACGCAATCAATCCTAATTTTAAGACTGATTGCCTCCTTTCTAAAAGAATGATAGAATTAATTGTCTTCTCAGAGAAGACAATTCGAAAGGAGAGATTTATATATGACCCAAGATGATGCAAAAAAACTTCGATGGTATAATCTTGCACTTATGGTTTTTGTCATGGTTTGGGGTTTTGGCAATGTGGTTAATAACTATGCTAACCAAGGACTCACAGTTATTGTTTCGTGGATACTCATTATTTCATTTTACTTTGTTCCTTACGTACTCATGGTAGGAGAAATGGGTTCGACATTTCAAGAAGGCAAAGCAGGCGTTAGTACCTGGGTTGCTTCTACTATGGGACCATTGCTAGCCTATTTAGCTGGCTGGACTTATTGGGTAGTACATGTTCCCTATCTTGCCCAAAAGCCACAGCAAATTTTAATTGCCTTAGGCTGGAGTGTATATCAAAACGGTACTTTTATTAAAACATTCACTCCCATGGTATTACAGCTTACAACATTGGTTTTATTCCTCTTTTTTATGTGGATTGCATCTCGAGGTATTACATCCTTAAAACGCATAGGCATGGTTGCTGGCACTTCAATGTTGATCATGTCATTTATGTATGTACTGTTAATGCTGGCAGCCCCTTCTCTTCGAGGAGTTCCCATAGCTACCACTGATTTAAGCTTACATACCTTTATCCCCAATTTTGACTTTACCTACTTTACCACTATCTCCATGTTGGTTTTTGCGGTAGGCGGATGTGAAAAGATCTCGCCATATGTAAGAAATACCTTCAATGCAAGTAAAGAATTTCCTAGGGCCATGATTATAATGGCAGTTTTAGTTGCCCTCTCGGCACTTTTAGGTTCACTTGCCATGGGCATGATGTTTGATTCTAATAATATTCCAAAAGATTTAAAAATGAATGGTCCATATTATGCTTTCAAGCTATTAGGGGAGTATTATGGCGTTGGCAACTTATTCCTTGTTTTATATGCAATTGCAAACTTTCTTACTCATACCTCTGCATTGATATTTTCAATTGATGCACCACTTAAAGTATTGTTAGCAGAAACCGATTCCAAATACATTCCTAATGTCTTAAGCAAAACCAATAAGTATGGTGCACCAATTAATGGCTATAAAATGACGGCGGTATTAGTCGGTATCATTATTATCATTCCCGCACTGGGAATTGGTAATATGAATGATCTCTATAACTGGTTACTCGATTTAAATTCTATCGTAATGCCGCTTCGCTATCTATGGGTATTTGCAGCATATGTAGCTGTTCGTCGTCTTATCAGTCAGTTTTCTTCCGATTATACCTTTTTGAAAAATTCTTTCTTAGCAAGGGCGATTGGCTTATGGTGTTTCCTCTTTACCGCCTTCGCCTGTATCATGGGTATGTTCCCGAAAGGTGTGCAGCTTTATACCTCACAATGGTATTTCCAATTGTCCCTTAATTTATTGACACCTTTTGTCCTTTTAGGTTTAGGGCTCATACTGCCTTCAATCGCTAAATGGAGTAATCGGAAAGATACTAAGACAATTTCAAACTAAAAATGAAGAAGCTGTTATGAATTTCGTAACAGCTTCTTCATTTCTAAAATAATAGGACTAATGCTATAATGATTTTAAAAGCAGATGAGTACTCTTTAAAATGACTTTTAAAACGGGTATCGTAATAAAAAATACTATGAGGTGAATAAAATGAATCCTTCGAAAGCAAAAATTACTTACTTATTCCATAGCGGCTACGCTGTGGAAACAGCAAATCATTTTATTATTTTCGATTATTATCAGCCTTTTTCCGGTAATAAACGTAGTATCGCCGATGGAGTGATTACCAGCGAATTTCTAAAGAACAAAAAGAATGTAATGGTGTTTTCTTCTCATGCCCATGCTGATCACTTTGATCCAACTATACTAAAATGGGGAAAAGAGAACCCAAATATTCATTACATACTCAGCAGCGATATACAGGTTAAAAGTGATAGCCTGCATCTCCATATTGTTTCTGCATATGAAGAATTAAACGTTGATAACATCGTCATTGAAGCCTTTGGCTCCACAGACCAAGGCATATCCTTTCTCATTCAGGCAGATGGTATATCCATTTTCCACGCAGGAGATTTGAACTGGTGGCATTGGTCGGGAGAGGCAAAAGAAGAGCGAGATTATGCTGAAAAAATCTTCAAGGCGGAAATGGAAAGAATAGAAGGAAAGAAAGTGGATGTTGCTTTCTTCCCTGTAGACCGTCGTCTAGAAGAAGCATATTCCATGGGAGCAGAATATTTTGCTGAAAAAGTCAAGCCTAAACTATTGCTGCCCATGCATTTTGGCGACGACTATGGTGCCAGTAAAGAATTTACCAAAAGAGCTAAACTACTAGGAATCACTACAACCCAAATTAGTCATAAAGGGCAAGAAATCATTTTTTCATCGGATAAATAGTTCTCTTATTACGTGGCACACTATTCATAATGAAGAACAATTTTTTCAGGTAAACACGTAATCATCGAGGAGGTATATTATTTATTATGAAAAAAAGTAAGCCTGCCTATGCTCCCAATAAAAGAGGTTTTTTCGAGCAAAAGCCTAGATTTATGAAATCCTACTCTCAAAAGGATTACACATTATTGCCAGATCCAGTAAGAGATCCCATTGTATCAAATAACATTTCCAATGTAGAATTTGATTATACCTATGATCGCGGAGAACAAATATAAACTTCAGAATGCTATGAGTTTAGGGGGACGAAGAATGATTTCTTCGCCCCCTTATTTTTTAAAATAATATCAATCTGTCATTGCGAGCAGGGCAAAGCAATCCCCTGCTGGAGATTGCTTCACTCTGTTCGCAACGGCTATGAAATAAATCACAGGAGTATCAGAAAAGACACGCTATTTGGGCTTTTCTTGATAATGGCAAACAGAGCAAATAGAACGATTTAACCGCAGAGACGCAGAGGACGCTGAGGGGAATTTTTAACCCTATCTGTCTTTTCTCTGTGTTCTCTGCGTCTCTGCGGTTAAATTATTTTTTCCCCCACGCATTCTCCTCTTTGTGGTTCAAGGCATCCAGCCCTTCCAATTGATACGATTATAATTTACTACCATATCGGTTTTTCCATGATCTAAGAACGCAATCATCTCGTTCACTAATAACTTTGGAGCCTTAGGTATGGCATCGATGGTATCTCCTGCTATGTGGGAGGTTAACGTTACATTTTCCAGCTTTAAAAGGGGATGATCCTCGGGGATGGGCTCCTGCCAGAAGACATCTAATGCTGCACCTGCAATCTTCTTTTCCTGCAGGACCTTGATAATAGCATCTTCATCTAAAATTCCAGCCCGTGCTGTATTAATCAGGTAAGCACTTGGCTTCATGAGAGAAAGCAATTTTAGATTTACCAATCTTTCCGTTTCATCTGTTAATCGAATATGCAATGATACAATATCCGCTTCTTGAAACAATTCCTTGAGAGAAACTAAGTCAATCTGAATGCCTTCTTGCTCCAACTGATCTTTCGTAATGTAAGGGTCGTGAGCAATCACCTGAATCCCCAAATTGCTCATTTTTTTTGCAACTAACTTTCCAATAGCACCTAGTCCTAATAGACCAATCTTCTTTTCTATAAGAACAGTAGTAAATGCACTATTCGGAAAGGTTTTGAGCCATAGTCCTTTCTTGATAGCTTCATGACTCCGAGTTATGTTTCTGCATTCATTTAAGATTAGACCAAGGGTAAACTCCGCTACTGGCTCTGCATTTCGAATGACGTGAACCACAGGAATATTTCTCTTTGTCGCCGCTTCTACATCAATATGCTCTACCCCGCCCCGGCATGTAGCAATCAGTTTTAATTGCTTTGCATTGTCCAATGTCTCTTCTGACAATGGGGCAAAGTGACCTAGAAAAATCTCTGCCCTTTCTAATTCTTTCATAATGGGCTCAGATAACGCCCTCGCACGGGAACCATTTTTCTCTAAATCAAAAATGATTTTCTGAAATTCTTTTTTTGTCGTTACTTCCCAATCAAATTTTACAATCTCTTTATCAATGCCTGGAAATAGTCTTTTTGCTTGTTCTTCCATATAGTCAGCACTTACTAAGGTATCTCCTACTACAACGATTTTCATATTGTGCCTTGCCCATAATAGGCATTTTTCCCATGCTTTCTTAAAAAATGCTTATCAAGCAGTACCTGATCAATCTCCTCAATTTCTTTATTTAAAGCACAAGTATGAAGAGCCATTTTAGCGAGCTCCTCTAATACTACGCTATGATAAACAGCTTCATGAGCGTCTTTCCCCCAGGAAAAGGGACCATGGTTCGCTACTAAAATTCCTGGAACATGAAGAGGAACTCTTCCCTTTAAGGTCTCGACAATGACGTTTCCTGTTTCATCTTCATAGCGTCCTTCGACTTCCGCTGATTTTAACTTACGAGTACATGGCACCTCACCATAAAAATAATCTGCATGAGTCGTACCAAATGTAGGAATGCCTCTGCCGGCTTGGGACCAAACCGTAGCATAGGTAGAATGGGTATGAACAATACCTCCAATCTCAGAAAATTCCCGATATAGCACTAAATGAGTCGGAGTATCAGATGAAGGACGAAGCGCTCCTTCTACTTGGTTCCCTGCTAAATCCACTACTACCATATCCTTGGGTTCTAATTTCTCATACTCGACACCGCTGGGTTTAATAACAACCAATCCACTTTCCTTGTCAAAGCCGCTTGCATTACCCCAAGTATATAAGACGAGCCCTCTTTTTTGCAGTTCTAAATTGGCTTCCCATACTTGCACTTTAAGTTCCTCCAGCAAATGACAACCTCTCCTTTCACTTTTAGAATAAAGATCTCTCCACAGTAGGATTTATCTTCAAAAGATTATAAATAGTACCTGGCAGTAATCATTTCTGCTACTTCTTCTAAAAGTCCTAAATCATCCAGCATTTGCATCACACCGAACCGCTGACGAATTTCTTTTGCCGTAATCAAACTTAAACGGAAGGATTCTCTATCAAGCTTAAGATCCAAAGGACCCAGATGTGATCCTGCATCTTCCATCATTTTACGGTAAGAAGATGGTGATGGCATTTTTAAGAAAACATGTTCTTTCATCTGCTCCCATTTTTCCACAATATGCTGGGCAGCTTCTTCGCGAGCCGCTTCATTAAAGTTTACATAGGGTTCCTTCTGTTTAATAATCTGAGGCGCAACATTACCAAATAATTGCTTTATATGGCTTTCCCATTTCTCCCGCGTAAACGATCTGAACTTCCCGTCCGCATATACTTTATGTATATCCAGCTGTAATAAAAATTGATATACATGAAGGATAATCTCCGTTCCGATCCCTACTTGATTGCCATGTAAGTGAGTTTCCTGCCCTCGAATGAGACCCAACATCTCCCAGGTATGGGATAAAAGATGTTCTTCGCCTGAAGCTGGACGAGAACTACCTGTCATACCAATACACATGCCCGATAAAATTAAACCTTCAATGATACTGCGAATGGACTCTGGTGACCTTGTCATAATACCAGGAGCACTGGAAACGCACTGTTCAACAGCCTTTTCTACTAACTGGGCTGTAGTCTCGCAGTAATATTCATTATGAAGAATATTGGCTAATTTCCAATCTGCCAGAGCGCTGTATTTCCCTACAATATCGCCAAGCCCTGCATGAATCATATGAAATGGTGCCTCTTTCATAATGCTAAGATCGGCAATAATGGAATATGGATACACTGCATTATAGGTAACCTTAACGCCTTTGGTAATCATCGGTGACACCATAGAAGCATACCCATCCATAGAAGGCGCAGTACACACTACAATATAGGGGATTTTTGTTTCAAAACTGACATAGCGGGTAATATCATTCAGCGTTCCCGAACCGACAACGACAATTCCTGTTATATCTGAATTCATGGCTGATCGCAGCTGCTCTACTGAAGTTTCATCTGGATGGAGATGAGGATTGGAGAAAATCATTTTTTCCAGTTGGAAGGTCTTGCTAAGGATCTCTTCAACATCTCGTCCTCCCGCCTCGTAAGTATTACAATCGGCAACCAATAACAATGTCCCTTTTGGAAAGGATTGCAAAGAATCGACAATATCCGTAAGGATGTGATTACCAATGCGAACATCGTTAATATCAATACTATGAGTTTTTCCGCAGGAACACACAAATTTCAAACCTGCCAACTCTTGAGGATTTTTCTGCAATAATTCATTCATATCACGAACCACCCCGTATTCTTATTTATTTTACGTAACTTGTTACTTGTATAAAAGATTGCTGCAAGGAGCTGTCGTGCTTCTTGCAGCACCTCTTTTACATTTTACACCAACTAGTACATTGGACTCCATTATTTTTACAATTTAACATACTTCTTGTAATGCATTCTTTACTTCTTTAAGTGAGTCAAAGATCAGGGTTGGCTGTATGTTAGATCTCTGTAAATCTTCTAACTTCGTTTCTCCGGACAATACAAGAATAGTAATCGCATCATTGCCTTGACCGATAGCGATATCCGTATACAATCGATCTCCTACAAAAGCAATCTCCTCTGCCTTAAATCCAGTTTTATTTAAAATATACTGCAAAGTGTGAATGGACGGTTTGCCAAAATACTCTGGTTTTACTCCCGTAGAGGCCGTAATCATCGCACAAATTGACCCGCAGTCCGGAATAAAACCATTTTCAATCGGACAATTAAAATCCGGATGTACTCCGAGAAAAACAGCACCATTTCTAATAAATTTGCAAGCTTTTGAAACATTCTCATAGGCCAAGGATGTATCAAAACCAACCACTACAACATCAGGATCCTCTTCTACTACATTAATATCAGCGTAAATAAAATCACTCTTTAAATATTCATTACCTAGGACAAAGACTTTTTTATCCTGCATTGTATTTTGTATATGACTGATGATGACTTGATTGGAAATCAACATCATGTCATCTTTTGCATCATACCCCATATTTCTTATCTTCTTCACATAAAATTTTGCATTTTTAGATGAGTTATTGGTAAAGAACTTGAACTGTATATTTTTTTCTCCTAAGATTTCTAAAAAATCCATTGAACCATCCAACACTTTTTTTCCTAAGTAAACAGTTCCATCTAAATCAAGAATAAAGCACTTTATCTGTTTTAATACCTGTAAGTTATCCACCCTGTATCTCCTCTCTGCCTTTATGTATTATGCAGTTATTTCTGATTTTGCCTCTTCTGCCGTATTTTTCAGGGCATTTTGATCCAAATAATCATACACAGCTTCTTTGTTCTTTCTGAACAAGACGTACAAGACCAGATAGACTGCTACTGCAATACCAATCAATATTGGGGATTGACTGAGGAAAGCTAAAAAGACTAAGCCCATCAAAGGTTTTCCTAAGATATTAAAGCTAGTAATCAATAAAGCACCTACTGGTAAATGAACGCCTACGGATGCACAAATATCAGTGAACATGGGCGCTGTATAGGTACACATATACAAACCAGCACTAAACCATATGGTACCAGTAATCAGTACTTTAAAGATATTGCCGTTTACCAGGGGCACAATCCCTTGTACCATGAAAGGCAATGCTAACAAATCAACGACGGGCAGTACCTGATTTCCTGGTAAGGCAAGAGCCATGAAGACCATAATGGGAATGAGAATGATACCGGAAATTAACGTCGCAGGTTCACCATAACCAGTAGCATCATTTACGCCAAGATACCATTTACGTGACTTACTGCCATTCTTAACGGACTTTTTAGCAGCATCGGTTATTGGCAGAAAGGCTTGGGCAAATAAGCCTGCAACACGAGGAAAGATCGCCATGATCGCACTTGTAGCAATCCCCATTGTCGCAACTTGCCCCCATGCAGCTAATGTACCTAAGGCTTTGAAATTCCCCATAATGCCGATAAAGATGCCCAGCAATAAACCTAGGGAAACAGGCTCACCAAAAAAACCTAATTTTTTTTGCAGCTCCTCAGGACTCAATTTAATTTTATTCAAACCAAACGCGTTTAATATCGGATCAAAGGCTACTGTAAACAGTGCCGCCTCAATATTATGCATAGCAATAATTGTACAATTGGGGTATTTATAATAGGTTGACCAGCGTTTGGCGATGAGCTCTGCGATGAGCAGACTATACATATTCAATAAAATCATACATCCTAATGATAGGATCATATTTTTAGTTACCATATAAATCATCGAACCCCATACCATATAGGAGTAGTTATTCCATAAGTCACCAGGTTGAAATACATCGGTCCATCTGGTGAGAAACAGTACCGTCTGTACTAATAATCCAACTCCTAAGAAAATCATGCCCGCTTCGGTAGAGTAAGCTACCAATGCGGTAGCCTGCCAGCCTACATCAAATACAGGAAGTTGAATCCCCGTATTTTCTACCATGCTTTTGACTACGGGTGTAATAATCGGTGTAAATGCATTCAGCAGAAGTGTAAACCCTTCTAACCCAACTCCAGCATATAAGGCAGAGAAGAAAGCTTTTTTATTATTCACTTTTAATATTTTGGAAATAATAAAAATGATAACTGGAACAAATACAGGCGATCCAAAGGTCTGGAAAACTTCTTTTAAGGTTTCAAAAAACACATTGATTTCCCCCTTTTACTTTATTTATTTTATGATTTACTTTCTATTTCTTTGATGACACGCATAACCTCATCCAAAAATTCATCTTCACCAAAGCCAGTCAAAAAACCGACTGCATCAATGGTAGGAACAGGATAGTTGCCCTTTGGCAGCGGACTTGTGTGGGTAATAAAATCATAATTACCACCTTCGGATAATTGCAGTGCTTCCGTTGGCTTTGCCTCTGTCGCCGTAATTTTGATCCCTTGTTCCTCCATTGCTTCCTTTAGCTTCTCAGCGATCATTGATGAAGTAACTGTACCAGAACCGCACACTGATAGTACATTAAACTTTCTCATTTCATTACTCCCTTCTAACTCTTACTTTATTTCATTGCCTTGGCCTATTGGTCCAGGCAACTTAATAACTCTGAAATCTCTTCTTTGGAGCTGGCATCCCGAACTTTGATCAGCAGCTCTTTATTCTGAAAAACAGACATTAGATTCTTTAATAATTGAATTTGTAAGTTGGGATCTTTCACAGCTAATAAAAATACGACTTCTACATTTAATTCTTCTTCTGGATTAACCATCGAATGAAATACAGATGGTTTTTTTAGCGTTGTTATGGCAATATTCGATTGATTCACATGACCCGAATCCGTATGAGGAATCGCTACACAAAAATCACCTATGGGTAGCCCTGTAGGAAGATTTCTTTCCCTTTCCAGTACCGCTTCAATATAACTATCCTTCACATAGCCTTTCGATAACATCAAGGCTCCTAAGTTTTGAATAATCTCATTTGAAGTTTCTGCTTCCATATGTAATACAACTAAATCCAAATCCAGCATAATGTATAACCACTCCTTAAATTAAATATCTATATGTTTTTACAAAAATCAGAAAGCATACCACTTTTTCCTTTTATTCTTTCATTTTTTCATAAAGCATTTCTTTAAATTGATTCATATCCCTTATCTCTTTCCAGTTCTCTATAAAATCCAGATTCAAAAAAGGTTTTAAAAGACTCTTCACAATTTTTTTATCATTAATTTTAAACGCAGGTAAGCATACAACATTTACATAACCTCTTCCCCACTGAATGGGATCTTTTAATTTAGCAACCACAATCGCCGATTTCATAACGCTATGGGAGTCACCATGAGGAACAGCAATTCCCCCTTTTAAAAAAGTAGGTGACATCTCTTCACGCTGCACGACAGATTCCAAAAATTCTTTTTTTACATAGCCTTTATTAATCAGTAATAAGCACATCACTTCAATTAACTCTTTTTGGGAACTCATATCAGATTCAAAAACAAGTAAATCTTCTTTCGGAAAATCCACCCATGCATTTGTTTTTTCGGCATTTAAAAATACATCAAACTCTCTAATACCACTATCGAACAAGTAGGGTTCATATACAACAAAGTTGATTCCTTCAATCTCCGGATTAATGGTCCCGATAATCGCCAGTACTTTATATTTCTCTTGAAGCTCTCTTATTTTCTCTTTTAAATGCTCATCCATAATGCCCATTTGGAACACGGTAACATTGGCATATTTTTTTTCAATCGCCTGTCTAATGTGCTGAGCTGTCCCTTCACCAGTAAGACACAAGGCAATTAACGCCATTGGTTTGCTGGTTTCTTCTATGCTCAATAAAGGATAGTTATAGCGTGTCTTCACTAAGCTAGAATAGATTTGGGTCAAATTATTTTCAGGGATAGATGCCTTGCGCACCGCTTCTATTACCGTAAGCAAATCTACCCGGTCTAGAGTCTTGGTCGGTATCGCCAGCTTATCGGTAACCATCTTACCGATGTCGACAAGGGAACCCATGTCCACTAAAAACAAGATCCCTCTTCCCTCATCCACAATTCTTGAAATCCCAATAATTTTTTCATAGATTACAGACGGACTTTCATCTAGAGGCATATCAATAGCGATGGGAAAATTCACATTCAGCAATGCTCTAACTACGTTGATAATTTCCGTCGCAATACGTCCATGTGATACTACGATAACGCCTACTCTATTTTGAGGCAGTTTATTTTGAAGAGCTGCTTTAATATACATGGCAATAAAGCCAATTTCATCTTCTGGTATTTCTACCTTCTTCAATTCCTGCAGCCAGGCAGCAACTTGAATGGCGATTTCATATTCTTTAATAAAATCTTTTTTTATTTTTGCTAAATTGATGTTTATAATTTGCTGTTTCAATCGGACTCTTTTGATGGTTTCATTCAGATGAATGGCTAAGTAAATAAAGATATTTTCATTAATGTCATTATGCATATGGTCATTTAGTAATAGCAGCCTTACTTTTTTCACCAAATCAATAATGTCTTTGTCCACTATATTTACTAATTCATTTAGGGAGAAATATTTATGATTGCTCGCAGATTTGGGCTCAAGGTTGCTAAATTTATTGATAATAAAAGTCCATAATATTTCCTCTACTTCCGAAAAATCGATATGCAGTTTGGTCAATTCATAATACTTCTTCTCAATCTGCCGATAGAAATCTTCCGGAAGCAAGCTTTCGCCATCTTGATTTCGTTTCATTAGATTCACATGATTCTTGACGAAGGGGATAAACAACATATCCTGTATATAATTTCTGATTTCTAAAATATTGATATCTTCTAAAACAAAATCATGCTGAATACTGTTGGTTTCCAATATATCCTCATACCCGATGCTGATAATGTCTTGATCCTTTCCTATATTTTTCATAAAGGCTCTAGCGCAAACCACTTGGATTGTACTTTTTAATTGACCGATGTTACCGCTAAATCGCTTTAATGTTAAAATTTCGATTACTTTCGACTGCACAAAGATTTTTACATTAATTCGATTGCATTCCTGTTGGAGAAATTCATAGATAATCTCAACTTTTTCAACGAAGACGCGTTCATGCAGGGACGGAATGGAAATAATCATGGGTATACGTCTTCTGAAACTTAACAGTAGGCTTGATTCCAAATTTTCTGTAGTAGCACCTATAAACATGATTTTTACTTTTCTTTCGTCTCTGGTTTCACCTAATCTTCTGAATTGCCCCCGGTCTAATATTGAGAAAAGAATTTCTTGACCTTTCGGCGGCAGCCTATGTATTTCATCTAAAAATAAAATACCGTTATTGGCATGCTCCACCAGTCCCTCCGTATCATTATCAGCACCAGTAAAAGCACCCTTTTTGTAACCATATAATAGCGACAATAAAAGCTGGGGATTATCGCTGTAATCGGCACAGTTAAAAACGATAAAAGGTACATTATCGGCTATGATTTGTTTCTGCTTTGCAAAATGGTACATACATTCAGCAAATTGTGTTTTCCCAACGCCGCTTTCCCCGATAATTAGCGTAGACAGTCCAAAGGGAGGATATAAGATTGCCGATTTTGATTGTGTAATACTTTGTTCCAAGCTGCCATCATGACCCACCAAATTTGAAAAAGGATCTTGCAATACGTGGGTCTCCTCTACTTGAAACTCACCGCTATTTACTTCACTGAAGAAGTCTTCTACTACATGTCTGGATATATCAAAACCAGCCTCCATTAGCCTCTTCGTAAGTTCAGCAATGTTTAACTTCCCATTTTCCGCTATGATTCTTTCCATCGCTTTTTTCAAATGAGGTCGACGCCGTTCTCTTGAATTGCCAATCCCTAACTCTTTGCGCAAAATAGTAATTTGTTCCCTTGTAGTAGATAGCATTTTCCCTAATTTTGCATCTGTAAATGGTTCCTTTCCATTTTCCGTTTTTATAATACTTAACATCTTATCCTTTACATCCATTACAAAACCCCTCTTCTGCTTATATAATACGCAAGTCCCGTGCCATACAAAAAATAATTTTTCACATCCCCGCAATCAGCATTTTCCCTGAACTGAAATGATTTTTCACCTTTTTCTGAAAATTTCATACATAGTATCATAGTAAAATCAGTAAATGTATACGAAAAGGGTGTACATTCTTAAATTTTTCTCTGTGCTCTCGGTGCACCTCTAGATTATTAATGAAATCGATATAAATCCCCATATAATGGTTAATCAACTATCCCAACCACATTATATAACGATTCCCATGAGTCAAAAAGATTGTATGAACGAAATAAAAAAAATACTTCTCCGCGTTCTCTGTGGATCTCTGTGCCCTCTGTATAGATGTTGTACTGATGATACATCGAATTAAACGCAACAATAAAGGGACTGCCTTGCCACGATTTTTTAAAAATCGCGGCGAAGCAGCCCCTAGGTTCTTATTGCATTTTATGAAAAGAATTTTTATATTGACAAGATTTGAGATAAGTTATACATTTCGTGATCAAATGCTTTTGTTTTGCTAAGTGCCTTCATCATATCAATATCAATCAAATGATTGTCTTTTATGCCAATTGCACGATTTGATTTTCCTTCCATTAATAATTTAACAGCATTAGCGCCCATTTTACTTGCGAGAATTCGGTCAAAAGCTGTTGGAACTCCGCCCCGCTGTAAATATCCGAGTACCGTTACCCGCGATTCAATACCCGTAATGGCAAATATCTCTTGTTGCAGCTCTACAGCGGATTCCCTGCCTTCAGCCAAAATAATAATATTGTGAGCTTTCCCCCGTTTTTTGCCCTGCAACATTTTTTCGCAGATTTTAGTTACTTCATATTTTTCCTCTGGAACTAAGATGCTTTCTGCTCCTCCAGCAAGACCTGCATAAAGAGCGATATCCCCGCAGCACCTTCCCATCACTTCTATAATGGTTACTTTCTCATGAGACATAGATGTATCTCTTATTTTGCTGATGGAATCAAGAACCGTATTGACTGCCGTATCAAAACCAATTGTATAATCGGTGTATGCTAAATCATTATCAATCGTACCTGGAACTCCCACAACTTTTATACCAGTTTGGCTAATTTTATTGGCTCCCTGAAAAGAGCCATCTCCACCAATTACAATCAATCCATCAATTTCATTTTTTTCTAATATACCAATTGCTTCGTTGATACCAGCTTCCGTTCTCATTTTCTCGCATCTTGAGGTTTTAAGAACGGTTCCGCCCCTGTGAATAATATCTCCCACAGATGAGATATGCATTTCTTTTATCTCACCATCTAAGAGTCCCGTATAACCTCTTTGGATTCCAATGACCTTGAGATCGTTATATATGGCGGTTCTCACAATGGCTCGAATAGCGGCATTCATGCCTGGGGCATCCCCTCCACTGGTTAATACTCCTATTTTCTTCACGGATCAGATCTCCTTTTCATCTATGCTCCAAATCGATACTTCATTCTTAGCAAGCTAATAATCGGTATTGAAGCTTTATAATGTAAGAAATTTATGAACCACAAAGGCGCAATGCCGCTGATGCGGCACACAAAGGAGTACACAAAAATAATAAATAACCCCTTTGCGTCTTTGTGGTTCAATTCATTTTATTACTTGAAAGGATGCGCAGTGTTTTTCTATTTACTTTCTGCTATTCACTGTCTTTTGTGCTGTATGATAAATATTTTCAACGGTTAATCCATATTTGGTTAATAACTCTTCTGGTTTCCCTGATTCACCAAAGGTATCATTCATACCGATTTTCACGACTTGTACCGGATAATGCGTCGATAGTACATCACAGACCGCGCTGCCCAGACCACCAATAACAGAATGCTCTTCTACGGTTAGAATTCTCTTTGTTTCTTTTGCTGCTTGAATAATCAGTTCCTCATCAATGGGTTTAATCGTTGATATATTAATTACCCTAGCAGAAATCCCCTCTTGTTTTAAAAGTTCTGCTGCTTTTAAACATTTACTAATCATTAGCCCCATACCGATAATGGTAATGTCCTTACCATCCTTTAGGACATTTCCTTTACCGAAGGTAAAAGTATGATTTTCATCAAAAATCGACGGCACTCCCAAGCGCCCTAAACGTAGATAGACTGGACCATCAATATGAGCTGCTGCTCTAACTGCCTGCCTTGTTTCCACATCATCTGCAGGTACTATGATCTTCATGTTGGGTAAGGATCTCATAATGGCAATATCCTCAATGGACTGATGAGAACCCCCATCTTCTCCCACTGTAATTCCTGCATGAGTTGCAGCAATTTTCACATTCAGCTTTGGGTAACAAATGGAATTTCTAATGATTTCAAAAGCTCTGCCTGTAGCAAAAACAGCAAAGGTACTGGCAAAAGAAATTTTTCCTGTAGTGGCGAGTCCTGCTGCCATTCCCATCAAGTTTTGCTCGGCGATGCCTGCATTAATAAAGCGTTTTGGAAAGTGCTTTGCAAATCCTGCTGTCTTAGTGGATTTGGATAAATCCGCATCCAAAACTACAATATCTTTATTTTCTTTTCCCAGTTCAATTAAAATATTTCCATAGGATTCTCTTGTAGCAATCATTTTGTTTCCTCCTAGGTATTATTATCGACTATCGAATATTTTGTTCCAATTCTTCAATGGCTTTAGCTCGTTCTGCCTCTGACGGGGCCACCCCATGCCAGCCTACTTGATTCTCCATGAAGGAAACACCTTTTCCCTTACTGGTTTTCGCAATAATTGCCGTTGGCTTCCCTTTGACTTCTTTTGCCTGTTTGAATGATTTTTCAATATCTGTAAAGCAATGACCATCAATCTCTATCACATTCCAGCCAAAGCTTTCCCATTTTTCTTTTAATGGATTGACTTTCATAACCTCATCATTCGTACCATCAATTTGTAAGCCATTATGATCAATGATCGCCACTAGATTATCCAATTTATAATGAGAAGCCGCCATGGCAGCTTCCCAAACGATTCCTTCTTGAAGCTCTCCATCACCTAACAAGGTATAAATCCGATATGATTTTTCATCGATTTTACCTCCTAATGCGACACCCACTGATGCGGAAAAACCTTGACCCAATGATCCTGTTGACATTTCTACGCCAGGAACTTTCAGCATATCAGGATGCCCCTGCAGAAAACTTCCCAGCTTTCTCAAGTTGGTCAATTCACTAGTATTAAAAAAGCCTTTCATAGCAAGAGTTCCATATAGTACTGGGGCTGCATGGCCTTTACTCAAAATAAACCGATCTCGATCTGGATTGTCTTTGTCTTCACTATCGATTTTCATTTCTTTAAAATATAGGTAGATTAAAAGATCGGCTGCCGATAAGGCTCCTCCCGGATGCCCAGATCCCGCTGCGGCTAACATATTGATAATATGGATTCGTAATTGATTTGCATATATTTTCATTGGCTCCATAAAAAAACCTCCCTACATATTTACTTACTCCTGCTTTCCAAGTTCATAATCAAGAATAAACTGTATCCGCTGCGCATGTTTACCTGCATCAAAGGATGCTGCAAGCCATTCCTTCGTAATCTCCAGTGCCAAGCCACTGCCGATTACTCTTTCCCCCATACATAATATATTAGAATCATTATGTGCTCTTGTGGCTTTAGCGGAAAAAGTATCGTGCACGACGGCAGCCCGGATCCCTTTTACCTTATTAGCCATAATTGACATTCCTATGCCAGTACCACAAATTAGAATCCCTCTCCAATCATCATTACTGGCTACTTTCTCAGCTACGCGTTTTGCAATCGGTCCGTAATTAACACTGTCTGCAGAATAAGCACCCACATCTTCCACTTCGATTTTTAATTCTTTTAACAGATTAATAACCTTTTCTTTGAGTGTAAAACCCGCATGATCACTGCCAATTATAATTTTTGTATTTTCCATTTCATCCTCGTCCCTTCTTTTTAAAGAAGTATCACTTATACCTCACTTAACACTCTTTCCCCTCGGGAAAGACGATGACTTTACCAAAAAAGCTATCACGTTTATATATTTTTTCAAACGTTTCGGGGATTTGATCAAGAGAGATACGATGAGTTACCATGGGCTTAACCTTTATCTTACCTTCTTTCATGAAATGCAGTGTAGTTGGCCATTCTTTCCCGGGAAATGGACCAGAAACGGCATTCCAGGAACCTAATACTGTCAGTTCATTCCGCACTATTTTTTCAAAGTGTTCCCGGGAAATCGCCACATCACCATAAGGAATCCCCATGAATACAACAGTACCACCCTTCTTAGGCAACGATAAAACCTGTGCACTAGTAAATGGATTTCCTGCAGATTCTACAGCAATATCAACACCACTGCCTCCCGTCATCTCTTTTACAACCTGTATTGGATCAATGTCTTTTGCATTAATGCACAAATCGGCACCTAGCTCTTTAGCAATCTCTAACTTTTCATCAAAGACATCAATGGCAATTACTTTTGTGGCACCAAATATTTTGGCACATTGCACGGCAAATAACCCAATAGGACCTACACCCAAAACAGCTACCGTATCACCGGCTTGAATCTTCGTACGATAAAAACCATGCATTACCACACAAGCTGGTTCCATACCGCAAGCCGTCTCAAAGTCTAGACCTTCAGGCATTTTTAGTACACTTCTGGAATGCAGCCTTACATATTCGGCAAAGCCCCCATCTTCTTTTGCTCCGATTACCTGTAGGGATTCACATTTGGAATATTTCCCCAACTGACAATATTCGCAGTGAAAGCATGGTGTTGTTGGGCAGACAACAACACCATCGCCTAGTTTTACATTGGTTACCTGTTCGCCAATTTCAACGATCTCACCTGAAAGTTCATGGCCAAATATGGCTCCCACTGTATGTGGTCCTAATTTCCCATATCTTGATATATCGGAGCCGCAAAATCCTACAGCCTTTACTTTAACAATTATATCTTCTGGAGACTTAATTTCTGGAATA
Source organism: Pelosinus fermentans JBW45 (assembly GCF_000271665.2). Classification (GTDB taxonomy): domain Bacteria; phylum Bacillota; class Negativicutes; order DSM-13327; family DSM-13327; genus Pelosinus; species Pelosinus baikalensis. The sequence continues at coordinate 3,698,808 of NZ_CP010978.1, forward strand.
GGGCACTCTTCTACTCTTATATCTCGAATTCCATATATTTTTGCACCTTTCACAGTGTCACCTCATTTACTATTTTTAGAAAGTCTTCTATATTTTGCTTCGTTTTGTTTTTTTGAAAGGCAGCAGAGCCAATGACAATATTCGTTGCTCCTGCACGTATTACATCGCGAATCGTAGACAAGTTAATTCCACCATCTACTTGAATTTCAAAAGAATAACCACCCGCTCGTTTTATGTCAGCAAGTTCTTTTATTTTCTGATTCATTGCTGCAATATTCTTTTGACCGCCGTAACCTGGATTTACGGTCATAATGAGTACTAAATCCAGCATCTCATAGACATGAGAAAGAACACCAATAGGGGTAGCAGGATTTAATGCCACGCCAGCCTTCATGCCAAAGCTTTTGATCACTTGTATGGATCTGTGCAAATGAGTACAAGCTTCGGCATGAACAGTAATACAATCAGCCCCTGCATCCACAAAAGAAGAGATAAAACGGTCTGGATTTTGAACCATCATATGAACGTCAAAATGCATGTTACTTATGGGCCGGAGCATACTCACCTGATCTGGGCCAAAAGCTATATTAGGAACAAAAGTTCCATCCATCACGTCAATATGCAGTGAATCAATACCACACGATTCTACCGTTTTCAACTCTTGTTCCAAATTACCCATGTCCGCTGCTAGTAAAGAGGGAGAAATGATAATATCCATAAGACCTCCAATCTCAGCTATCATTACTGTTTGTTATAAAATCAGTTCTTTTTTGCTTAATATCCGTCTTTATTAGAATCAGAGCCGGTCTTGCCTGATATAATCGCTATTGCATTGCTTGTTCCAATCCGATTTGCACCAGCTTGTACAATCTTAATCGCATCATCGTAAGTTCTGATTCCTCCAGCCGCTTTTACGCCAAAGTCTTTACCAACTACAGATCGTAATAATACAACATCCTCTACCGTTGCTCCACCGCCATTAAACCCAGTAGCGGTTTTAACAAAGTCAGCACCGGCTTCCCTGATTAAGTTGCAGGCAATTTTTTTCTCTTCCTGAGTCAAAAGTGCCGTTTCTATAATAACCTTGGTGACTAAACCCTGAGAAGCTTTGACAACTTCTGCTATATCGTGTTTTACAATATTATATTCCTTGGACTTTAAAGCCCCTAAATTAATCAGCATATCGATTTCTTTTGCACCATTATCAATGGCATCTACGGTTTCTGCCACTTTCACTTTCGTAGTAGCACCTCCCAGAGAAAAACCAATGGGTACACCTACTTTAATATTATGATCTTTCAGCAACTGATTGGCGAAGGAGACATAATACGGATTAACAAATACCGTTTTAAAACCATGTGTAATCGTCTCTTGACAAAATATCTGAATATGCTCTTTGGTCGCAATGGGATTCAATAAGGTATAGTCAATCATCTCGATCAGAGCTTCTTGAATCATTACAAACACCCACTTATCATTTTTTCGTAATTAAAAACTTTTTTGCATATTTCTATATAAGATCCAACCCGCACTATGCATACTGAAGGATCATTTCTTTCAAAATTAAATGGTTTAAAATCAAAAATTGCTATTGAGCTCAGTAACAGATTTTTTCTTTATTCTGAACAGTTAGGCCTAACTGAATCAGCTTATTTAGTCAAACTATGATACTTGGATACTTCTTATTCAACAGTTAACACGACTTTAATGGCGTCCCCTTTTTTGATGGTCTCATATGCTTTATCCCATTCTGTAATATTGAATTGATGTGAAACTAATGCTTTGGCATTCACCAGGTTTTGATCCATAAGCTTTAAGGATGGTTCCCAATCACTTGGTTTCTGGCTTCTGCAGCCCATTACTTTAAGTTCTTTTTGAATGATTTTTTCAAAATCAGTCAGAATTTCCGTTGTTGGGAAAATCCCAACCTGCACATATTCACCTTGTTTAGTGAGAATATCCAAACCTAAATTTACGGATGGCGGAGCTCCTGTACATTCAAATACAATATCAGCACCATACCCGTCGGTAAGATCCTCCACTGTCTGCTTAATATCTTCATTCTGAATATCAACGGCTACGTCAATTCCCAATTCTTTTGCTTTATCTAATCTACTTCTGTCTTTCGCTAACCCTGTAATAATGACTTTCGTATCAAAAGTCTTGGCAATTTGTGCCACAAGCAAACCAATTGGGCCAGGTCCTAATACTACTACGACATCATTCTTTTTGATGCTGCTCTTTGCCACCGCATGATGTGCACAAGCCAATGCTTCGGTTATAGAAGCAGATAAATAATCAACATTTTCAGGCAGTTTATGAATACTGTTTTTATTTGCTATGATGTATTTAGTAAAAGCACCATCCTGCTGTGTTCCCAAACCTTTACGTTCTTTACATAAATTATAATTTTTCGATTTACAATATTTACATTTGCCACATATATAAAATGTAGTTTCTGAAGTGACGCGCTCCCCCACATGGATGTCGGTTACATTTTCTCCTACTTCTACTACTTCACCAGCAAATTCATGACCTAATGTTACAGGAACCTTAACTCTATATTTTCCTTCATAGGTGTGCAAATCAGAGCCGCATATCCCTGCATATTTGACTAAAATTTTCACTTCATCCTTACCAGCTTTTGGTTCTTCTTTGTCAACAATAACTAAATTCCCATGACCTAATGCTGTTTTAACTAATGCTCGCATTCTTATTCCTCCTCGTTTCAAAAATTTATGCTAGATGACATCTTGAGCTAACATTTCTTATCATCAAACATAATTATGTTAGCTCAAGACAAGAATCACTTTGTAATCATGTCTATATTAATTAAATAGTGTGAAAATTTTGTATATCACATAGTGAATTACGTTACCACCTTGGTCAATACTAGAAATCGTCGTTGCACCCGCTGGCATTTTAAAATGAGCATCTACCGCCATTTGCGTATGGAATGTTGCAACATCAGTTGCCATGTACAATGACATCGCAATTACAACAGCTCCAACAAGAACCGAATGAACGATATTACCTCGAGCCGCTCCTACGATAAAGCAGACGATAAAGGGAATGGTTGCTAAATCACCAAAGGGTAAAACGTTATTTCCTGGTAATACAACTGCTAAGAGGATCGTAATCGGAACTAAGATTAGGGCTGTTGCGATTACGGAAGGATGCCCAATTGCAACGGCAGCATCTAGTCCGATATAAATATCTCTATCGCCAAATCTTTTGCTTAAGAACTCCCGGGCAGATTCAGCAAGTGGGATAAGACCTTCCATTAATATCTTAACCATTCGAGGCATTAACACCATAACGCCACCCATTGCTATACCAACTTTTATGGTCTGCCCTGCTGGATATCCGGCTAGTGCACCTAGTCCAACTCCTAGAAATACTCCCATGAAAAGCGGTTCGCCAAATACCCCAAATCTTTTTTGAATGGTTTCAGGATCTGCATGTAAATCTTTAATAATCGGGATTTTCTGTACCAATTTTACAAGGGGAATTCCAATTGCATAGGACACAGTACTACCAGTTGGAACAGAAATACCAGGCAGATCAAAATATTTTTCCAGCATTGGTGCTGTCCAATCAGCAATTTTTAAAACAATAATTTCAAAAATAACTGCTGCCACTAAGCCTTGTACAAGGCTTCCAGTTGCTGAATATACAAAGGCTCCCATAAAAGTGAAATGCCAATAATTCCAAAGATCGATATCCATTGTTTTTGTGGTTTTGGTAACTAACATAATGACATTAACCAATAAACCTAATGGAAGAACAAATGCTGCAATGGGAGAAGCCCATGCTATACTTGCAGCTCCTGGCCAACCAATATCAATGATATTTAGCTGAACGCCAAATCTTGCTACCATACCTTGTGCTGCTGGCGCAAGATTGGAGACTAGTAAATCAACTACTAAAAAGATACCTGTAAAACCTACGCCAATCGTCAAACCAGAACGAAAGGCTTTACTTGCCGGCTGCCCAAATGCTACTCCCAGCAAAAAAACTGCAACTGGCAGAATGACCGTTGGTCCTAGCCCTAGAAAGGCTTGGAAAATCTGAACTACATCCATAATAATACCTCCTCAGCTTTTTATTATTTCTTAAGTTCTTCTAAGATCTGCTCTTTCAATTTATCTAATCCTATTCCAGTTAAGAAAGCTCTTGCATTAATGATTGGGAAGGGATATTCTTTGGAAACAATCGTAGTGGTAACAAGCAAACTTGCCCGTGATTCATATGCAGGAACTTCTGTCACTTTACATTGAACAATTTCAACTTGAATATTATTTTCTTTAGCCATTTTCTCAATGGCATCAGATACAACAGTAGATGTTGCAATTCCAGTTCCACAAGCTACTAATATAGTTTTTTTCCCTTTTCTTACTTCACTCACTTTATTCACCTCCCTTCACATTGTTTAAATTAAGTCGTTTACTTACTTCTTCTTTGATTTTCACTTCGCTTTCTTCGTTTGCTAAATATAGCAGAATCTCTTCGTCTTGAAAGACTCCCATTAAACTTTGCAGCATTTTCAGCTGAGAGTGACTATCATGCATCGCCAACATAAAAATTAATTTCACAGGAGTTTTTTCTGTCTCCTCACCCATAATGCCAAAATCTACAGGTTCCTTCAAAACTCCAACACTAATGGCAGACTGATTCACATGTTCAATATCTGTATGTGGTATGGCAACACCACAGCCCTTGGTCGGCAAGCCTGTTGCAAATTTTTTCTCTCTTGCAATAACGGCCTCGGCATAACTTTCTTTTACAAAACCTTTCTGATATAAGTTGGCTGCCATGTGCTTTAAAATATCTGAACTATTTTCACCTTCTACATTTCTTATCACTAATGTTTCATCAAATTTAACATGATTCATGTAATAGAGCCTCCCTAATTTCGTCTTCTGATTTTGCTTGCTGCATTTGCGCAATAAATTTTTCACTTTTAAATTTGTTATATAAAAACCGTACTCCATCTTTACCATCGATATCTAAGGCCAACAAACAAATCAATGATACAGTGTTCTCATGATCCCAAGCAATCGGCACTGCCGCTTTGGCAATTACAATTACGGGATGATTCACATAGCTGCTGTCAGCATGGGGCAAAGCAACTTCTTGATTAATCACATAGCTTCCCATATTTTCCCGCTCCATAACAGCCTCATAATATCCTTCTTTGACATATCCTTCTGCTAACAGGCTGTTACAAATACGCTGCAGCACTTCTTCTTTCCCGCCTACTTCTGGCAGCATAATAAATTTTGCTTCTCGTACGACATGAGGAATCAGGCCGCTGTAACTTTTTATACGATAATGATTGTTACATTCAATTAAATTCATAATTTGATTTTTTCCTGTTTCGTTAAATAAAGCCTCTAACGATAAGAAAGGAATACCGTGATATTTAGGATCAATACTGCCTATGATCGCAATGATTTCATAGGTATTGATCGTATCTTGTATTTGCTTATGAAGATCACGTTTTCCGATAACCCCCATATGGATTAATTCTATGTCATTTAGTTTTTCACCAAATATTTTCTTCAGATGACTTCCGCACTGAAGAGCTACCCCTTCTCCAGTCAAGCAAACCGTAATAATTGCTTTTTTCCTTTTTAAAACGTTATGATCCACTCGCGTTTTCTTAAAGGTATAATTTAAATTTTCTACCGCATACACCACATCTTTAATATGGGATCCAGGTAAAATACTTCTGCGAATGGCTTCAATTACCATTACTGTATCCACACGGTCAATCGTCTCGATCTGGATACCTGTCCTTTCTGAAATGATTTCTCCGAAGGTCAGTAAAGACCCCATATCCACCAGCATTAATACGCCTTTACCTTCATCAGTTGCCTCTATGATCGTAGCCAAACGTTCTAACACTTCACTAGGATTCTCATCTAAAGTCATGACTACCGCTTTGCCATGATTCATATTTAGCAGCTTATTCGCAATTTCCAGCATACCAACACTTACATTGCCATGAGTAACAACCAGAATACCAACTTTACCTTCTTTTTCTTGTTTATTGCCTCTAAGATAAAGTGCAATAAAACCAACTTCGTCCTCTGGTAAATGAATTCGATAGTATTTTTCAATATGTGCGATCATTTCTTGGGCTACAGCATATTCAATGCTGTATTTTCTTTTGATTTCTTCTAAGTTGGGATTAATAATTTCCCGTCCTTGCTTAATACGCTGAAAAGTAGCATTCAAATGAATGGCTAAACAATAAAATATGGAATGATCCATCTTTCCTAATGTCATTTCAGCTATTTTAAGAAGTTCTTCCACAAGGGAAATAATCTCAACTCCCACGACTTTAGCAATCTCATCAGGAGATAAAGGATGCAAATTGTCTTTAACGTGTTTGATAACATTCTGTAATTTGCGTTCAATCTCAATCCCGATAATACGATTAATTTCCTCTGTATTTAATCCTTGCTTTACATATTCGGTATAAGTTTTTTCGATATCGCTATAAAACTCTTTTGGGAAACTATAAATATCGTTTTCAAGCTCAGCGACTTTTTTATACTTTTTAGGACTAAATCTAAAATCTTGCCAGACGAGGCTTTCAATTTCATCCCGCATACTTTTTATTTTCAAAAGTCCCTTTTTAACGTGAAGATTTAAATCTCTTACATCAATTTTCACACAGTCTTCTTTATCCATAACATAGGTTAAAAAGCTCTTGGCGCAAGCAACTTGAATATCACTTTTTAGCTGTCCAATATTCCCATAACACTCATACAGCAGGTACGATTTCATGACATCTAAGGCTACATGAATTGGTGCATTCATTCTCGTTGATTCATAACCAAAGAAATTTTTAATTAATTTCAATCTTTCATTTAAGGGCCGTTTGCTTAAAGGCGGGACCTCAATAATCATGGGAATTCGCCTTTTAAAGGTTGCCAATAATGTAGTCTCAATATTTTCTGTGGTGGCGGCAATGAGCTGCACAACCGCTTTTCTAGTAAAATCAGACTCTCCTAACCTGCGAAAGCACCCCTTATCGATGAGTTGAAACAGCATTTCTTGTCCTTCTGATGTAAGGCGATGCACTTCATCTAAAAATAAAATTCCACCGTCTGCCTGCTCGATTAACCCTCTCTTATCTTGCGCAGCTCCTGTATAAGCACCTTTTACGCTCCCAAACAGATGAGATATTAACAATTGGGAATTTTCAGCGTAATCAGCGCAGTTAAAAACAATAAAGGGAGATTCTTTGGCTAGCCTGCCGCTTTCGATGGAAAACTTGTACATAGACTCTGCCAACTCGCTTTTGCCTACACCTGTTTCCCCTAAAATCAAGCAATGCAACCCATTTGGCGGATACAATACTGCAGCTTTAGCCTGCTGTATTTGTATTTCTAAACTTCCCTTTCCACCGATTAAATTTTGAAAGGCTTGAATTTCTCGACTCTCTTCTTGCTTTTTACTGCCGTCTTTCAGCTGCGAAACTTCATCTATGATCTGTTTATTAGCTTGCGAGCCTTTGATTTCTTCCAAATATTTGACTACTAAGTAGCGCGATAATTTATATCCGCTATTTTGCAGCATCTTAGTCAATTCACGGTAGGAGATATTCTCATTTTTCTGTAATATCTGGGATATTTCCTCGCAAATATAGATCTTCTTTCGTTCTCGAGAGTCTGCAATTTTTAGTTCCTTGCGCAGTAACGTCATATATTCTCTGCTTACTAATAAACTTTCACCTAATTGCAGATCCGTTAGGGGTTCTTTTTTATTTTCTTTTAAAAGGATACTGCGGAGTTTATTTTTCACATCTAACCCTCCTGTCTTTTATTATTGCAAGACTCGTGCCAACTAGTGGTCAATTATGTTAGTGATAAGAGAAAGGCTTGGATAATATTGAACTAAATATATTTTCCAAAGTTGAATCTAGTCACACTTTTTGTGTTTATTTACTTTTTTTATAAAATCACTTACGTTTTTTTATTGTCCCCCTTACACTTTTGCACATTTTTAAAATACGTAAAAATAACTGAATTTTATATTTATATAGTCTCAAAAAATAAAAAAATGTTACGCATCCTATAAAACAGAGAAAACGAATTGAACCACAAAGGCGCAAAGTACACAAAGGGTTATCTATACATTGTGCGTTTGTGGTTCATAATTTTTTTATTTTTCCACCTACAAAACCTATAGGCACTACTATAACAAGGAAAGAGGCTTTTGTTATTAAAAAGCCTCTTTCCTTGTTATCAGCCTTACCCTTCTTCTACATTATTATTCTTTCGCCGCTCCATTTTGATAATCTCAATTAAATGGCAAATTTCTTCATCATTTACATTCACAGTGAATTGTTCTTCTAGAGCATTACTTACTTTTTTTAACACTGAATATTCAAGAGGATGCTCAGCAATAAATGCAGCTGTTTCTGGATAACTGATTCCTGCATGAGTAAGCAAGCGTTCTACCATACAGGCAGAATGTACTAACATGCGTACCAGTCCAGAAGAAGAAAACTCCACTTGCAATTCATCTTCTAGCTTTCTAATGCAGATCATAAGAGTATCCATCACTTTACGCGGATTCACAAAAGTCAGAAATTCATCCAACATACCTGCAACCATACCACGCATCACTTCCCAATCCATGCCTCTATCTGTATAACGATCTGCAATATCAGAGGCCTTTAACCCTTCCGTAAGCAGACGGCGCAGTTCACTGCCAGCACCACCCTGCATGAGCTCTTCGATGGCAATATGAGGTCTATCCTCCATTTGAGGATCAATACTGCCTACACTAGCTACGATATCATAGGAATGCTGCAAAGACATCAGGCGAGTTTGCAACATTTCCTGATTGCCAGCCTCTACAGCAATTACACGAATATTAAATAACTGCCACTGATTTAGCAATTTTTCTAATAAGCCCTTAATTTTAGCGGCTGCTCCCTGCCCTGTAAGGCAAGTAGTCAAAATAGCCTTATCTTTACCATTCATAAAATCAGTCGGGTTATTTGCCTGTACTACCGTTTGAACCATACTACGCGCTGTCCAAGCAGATCGATAGACAATATTGATATCATTTTTCGGTAATATGGCTTTATGTAATACATGCAGTACCATTAATGTACTTACCATTTCTACACTTTTTACCATGATACCCGTTCGATTCGTAAGAGCTTTCGCTACACCTGATAGCGAGCCCATATCAACCAGCAGAATTATGCCTTTTCCTTGGTCAATTTCTTTTGCCACCTGAACTGCTTTTTCAATTGCCCAATCTACATTGGCTTCTAGAGGCATATCAATTGCTTTGGCATGAGTAACTCCTAGCAGCTTATTCGCAAAATCTACCATACTGGTAGCAGTCGAGTTACCGTGTGTAATCACCAAAACACCAACTTTTCGCTCTTCCCTGCCTTGGCGATCGTCAAAGGTTGCCAGCATTAAAGCAATAAATCCGATTTCATCCAACGGGATCAAGATGCCCATCTGTTCACCAATGCACTGCGCCATTTTTTCTGCTACAATATATTCCTTAGGATGCTGCTCAGCCACGGATCTAACATTAGGATTTACAATAGGCAGGCCGCTGCGAATTCTTTCTACCGTAGCAGCAATATGAATGGCTAAGGCATAATATAATCTACGGCTCAGGGTTTTCCCCATTTTTTCAGCCAGGCTGCAGGCTAGGTCAAAAACACTGAGAAAATCTTGTGGCAAAACACTTTGTAAATATTCCTGGGATATTTCCAGTTGTTCAGGACCTAATCGCTGAAAATAGTTTTCAAAATCCATCTCAATGCATTGAACGATCTCTGCCTGTCCAATTCCTTGGGACTTAAGAAACTGCATGCGCTCACTAATAGTCTGATAGAAATTCTTTGGTAAGCTCCGATCTGCCTCTTCATCCGCCGCTACTCCATTTGGCTGAATGAATAATTCACTGCCTAAAGTACATAAAATTTTACTAGTTTCCAGGCGGGCTTGAGGATCATAGACAATGGCTTGTTTGATCTTAGGCGGCAGCTCTTCGTAAACCAGGCGAACAGGTGCCGCCTTATCTCCTCGATGCAAGAAAGCTTTTGCACATATTAGTTGCAAGTCATTGCGCAGCTGCCCAATATTGCCCTGACAGCGGTATAACAATAATGCCCACAAGGCTTCTTGGCTAACAATTAGCTTCGACTGAATATGTACGGCTTCACGTGCCAGTAAAAATTTAATTAGTTCAAATCGTTCGTGTAATGGTCTCATGGCTAAATCGGGCAGCGATATGACCACAGGTATACGTCGCAAGAATGTTTTTAATAAAGCAGAATCTGGATTTTCGGTAGTAGCTGCGACTAACCTTATGGTAACATGGCGAATTTTATCAGTATCACCCATGCGGCGAAAATCTCCACGGTCTAGTAGATAAAACAGCATTTCCTGCCCTTCTGGCGGCAAGCGATGTACTTCATCTAAGAATAACATGCCGCCATCCGCTTTTTCCACTAAGCCGGCTTTATCTTTATCAGCCCCAGTAAAAGCGCCTCGTACATGACCAAAAAGCTGAGACATCAAAAGCTGAGGATTATTTGCATAGTCAGCACAGTTAAATACAATAAACTGTCCACCATGAGCAATTTTTCCCTGGCTGCAAGCAAATCTATACATATATTCAGCAAATAAGGTTTTTCCCACACCTGTAGAACCAACTAATAGCGTATCTAAACCTTTTGGGGGATATAGAGCTGAAGCCTTTGCTTGCTCGACTGCGACTTTTAAACTATCTTGGGAACCAATTAAACCATCAAAAGAATCATAATTCTGAGCATTGTCATATAAGGCATTATCATTTTTCAGGCGCGTGGTATCAGATACCTCCACCGCCCTTCCTGATTGGGAAAATTCATTCGCAGCTAACTCTTCAATTTGCCGCTGGTGCCGTACCATTTCGGGAACCTTTCCCTTCAGTTCGGGATAAATACTTTCTACCCATTTCACTGTGACATAATAGGTGGATCGACTCACTACTTTTACTACCAACTTCTCCCTATGTAAGGCATTTAAATCACTGCTGACATTACTACGAGAAAACCCTGTTAAAACTGCCACTTCTTCTGCTGTAAAACCTAATGGTTTATGCTGCTGCATCATATTCTTATCTAGTTTTTTCGTGCATAATTCATCTAAGATTTCTAAAATTTTTAATTGACGTTTCATTTTTCGCTCTCCTTTAAGACAGCATAAGCTAGTAGTTCGCCAAGACTAAAGCTATGGGATGAATTGCGCGAGATTTCACCATGGATTTAGGCTTGGTGGACTACTAGTCATTTATAGTACATTATAAAACGTTATAATCTGTAATACAATTTTTTTATGCTTTGCTAATTCCAAAAGCGCTTTGCGTCCTTTAAAAACATATAAAGCGAACCAAACCGCAGAGGCGCAGAGAACGCAGAGAAAAACTATGATTAGAGTTAGAATATCCCCCTCAGTGCACTCTGCGTCTCTGCGGTTCAATCATTCTTTCCTTGCTCTCTTTCACACCAAGCATCCTAATTATATTTTTTCACCTACAAAACTTATAAACTCTGATACTAAAAAAAATAAAAGCATGGTTTTTATATACCGATGCTTTTATCGCTTTATCAGACGATCAAATTATGTTATTAGGTCTCTAACTCTAACCCGCAGTTTCTTGTCTTTGTTACTTGGACAGTAATGTTGCCAGCCGAAATGTAGAGGTATCAATTGTCCGTTTATGCCCAATGGCATCGGCTAAATCAATTGCAACGACTGCGCCGTTCTTCGAACCGAATAATACATTGGATATACCGGAAATCAGAGCCATCACTGCATGTTCCGCTAGTGTACTGGCTAAAATACGATCAAATACACTCGGAGATCCTCCCCGCTGTATATGCCCCAGTACAGATACCCGGGTATCAAGACCAGTATCCTTAGCAATCTTCTCACCAATGGTTACAGCACTGCCTACACCTTCTGCTACAACCACAATACTATATTTCTTTCCTGTATCCCGCGACTTGCTTAGCTTGGCGCACAGCTCATCTAAATTAACAGTCATTTCTGGAATCAGTATCTGCTCTGCACCACCAGCAAGCCCAGCCGTCATAGCAATCCATCCTGAGTTTCGTCCCATTACTTCAAGAACCATTACCCGTCCATGTGAAGAGGCCGTATCCCGCAGCTTATTAATCGCTTCTACGACTGTATTGATAGCAGTATCAAAGCCAATGGTATAATCCGTCCCCCAAATATCATTGTCGATCGTACCAGGTAAACCAACTACAGCAATTCCTAATTCAGATAACAATTGAGCACCTGTAAGAGATCCATCGCCACCAATAATAACTACACCTTCGATTCCTCGGCGTTTAAGATTTTCAGCAGCTTTTTGTCGGCCTTCTAACGTTTTAAAAACTTCACAACGCGCAGTTCCTAAAAAAGTTCCTCCCCGATGCAGAATGTCTCCTACTGAACGAGATTCCAATTTTATCATTTTATCTTCATACATGCCTGCATAGCCATTGTAAATTCCCCACACTTCTACCCCTTCATGGATAGCTACACGAACAACAGCACGAATAGCTGCATTCATACCAGGAGAATCGCCACCACTAGTCATGACAGCAATACGCTTTAACATCACACATTCCACCTCATTTTTGCTACTTCTCCAGAAAGGGCGAAGACTACTCTCCGCCCCACCTTCCTTAGAATGTATTACAACTATTATATTTCAAATTCTAAGGCTATTTCTTCTAACCTTTTCTTAATATCAGATGCAGTACGCAGACTTAATATCTCATCAGCCCATTTTTGCGTCTGCTTTACGTCAAGCTGGCGTATACGATGCTTCACTATAGGAACCGCACGCCCATTCATAGATAATTCCGTTAAACCAAGTCCCACTAATAAAGGAGTCGCTAGAGGATCCCCTGCCATCTCACCACACATACCTACCCATTTACCAGCTTTTTGTGCAGCTTTTGCAACATTGCCAATTAAGCGAACGACTGGCGGCTGAAAATAATCACTTAGATACGCCACATGTTCATTCATGCGATCTGCTGCCATTGTATATTGAACAAGATCATTAGTGCCAATACTAAAAAAGTCCACTTCTTCTGCCAAGATATCTGCAATCGCAGCTGCTGCCGGAACCTCAACCATAATCCCTACTGCCACATCGCTCTTATAAGGGATTCCTTCTTGCGTTAATTCTTTAGCAGCTTCTTGTAATAAGGCTTTTGCACTTAACAGTTCATCAACGGTAGCAATCATTGGAAACATAATATGCAAGTTTCCTGCTACACTTGCGCGTAATAAAGCACGCAATTGCGTTTTAAATACATCCTGGTACACCATACACAAGCGGATGGCTCGTAACCCAAGGGCCGGATTCGCTTCTGGCAATCCGCCAATAAAGGGCAGCTGTTTATCACCACCAGCATCCAGCGTACGAATTACAATCTTTTTATCAGGCATTGCCGCAAGTACGGCTTTATAAGATTCTACCTGTTCTTCTTCAGTTGGCACACTGGTTTTATCTAGGAACAAAAATTCCGTACGGAATAAGCCAACACCCTCAGCACCTGCAGCAATTACTTTTTCCATATCCCCAGGCGTACCAATATTACAAGCCAATTCGATATGATGACCATCTAATGTCTCGCTGGGTAAGTGACCAACCGATGCTAAAAGTGCAGCTCTTTCCTGTTCTTTCTTAATACGCAAGCGATAATCAGCTATTACATCCTCTTCAGGATCCACTAGGACTTCTCCCACATGTCCATCAACAATCACTGTATCTCCGTTAGTTAATTTCTCTAACTCACTGCCAATCCCTACAACTGCAGGGATGCCTGCTGCCCTAGCCAAAATAGAGCTATGAGAAGTCTTTCCTCCAAGAGCAGTGATAAATCCTGATACACAATTCAAATCAAGTGCCGCCGTATCAGAAGGCAATAAATCCTGAGCTGCTAAAATACCAGTATAGTTGACCTCGGCCGTACCACCCAGTAATATGCGTACTAAGCGTTTACCAATATCTTTGATATCAGCTGCCCGCTCCTGCATATATTCACTATCAAGACCAGCAAACATCGCAGCAATTTCATTGGCTGCATCTTCTACTGCCGCTTCAGCACTAGCTTGGTGATTATCAATATGATTTAAAACAACCTCAACAAAAGAAGGATCTGTGACCATTAGCTTATGAGCAGCAAAAACTTCTGCCTGTTGTTCACCCATATTGGCTGCTGTACGTTCTTGCAGTATCTCTAACTCTTTTTCAGCAGCCTGCTGTGCTGTATAAAAACGTTCTTTTTCAGCAGGGGCTTGTGATGCATCTACCAGGCGACAGAAATCATGTACCGCCTCTTGCATATGCATAATTTTTCCAATAGCTATTCCTGCTGAAGCTGCGATTCCTTTTATTTTCCACATAGTATCACTCTTCCCCAAATTTGTCATCCACTAGTTTTTTCAGGGCTGCACCTGCATCAGCAGCATCGGGACCATCAATTTTAACAAGTAAAGTATCACCTTTTTTTACCCCTAATCCCATAATACTAATGATACTTTTTGCATTGCCATTTTTTCCATCTTTAAATATTAAAATGTTGGATTTAAAGGAAGAAGCTTTTTGTGCGAACATAGCCGCTGGTCTAGCGTGTAACCCCGCCTGATTTTTAATTTGTAAATTCAATTCCATGTTTTTTACACAACCTTTCTTTTTGTTAAATATATTATTACACTACAATAGCAGTGGATACCCCTTAATTTATCTCGGGCATAAGGTCTAGCGGCGTATCATGAGGCAATATTTGAATTTGCAAATCAATGCCATGTTCATGAAGCTCTTTAAAAGCACGTTTATCAGTATCAGATATCGATACAGCTTTTGTCACCGGGGTCTTTCCTTGACCGAAACTCATCCCGCCAATATTGACCTTACTAATCTCTAAGCCATTTTCTACTAAATTCAATATAGTAGTAGGGTTAGTAACTAATAAAAGCAGCTTTTCTTCTGCAAAAATATCCGTTTTCAAGCTTTCTACCCCTTGAGTCACATTTAAGATCGTAACGTTGATACCAGGAGGTGCTACGGTTTCGAGAAGCATCTTGCGAATGAAGTCTAGCGCAACTTCATCATCAATCACGACAATGCGTTCGATTGGCATGGTCTTACACCACGCCATAACAATTTGTCCATGAATGAGACGATCATCAATTCTTACTAATTCAATTCCCACCTAATCTCTTCCTTCTTACTATAGTTACTTCATGATATCGAAATTACGAATGCCATCATGGCCTCCGTTTAGAGCGGCACTTGTTACATTCATCAATTTATCATTTCTGGCAGGTAATATTTCTAACAGCATGGGCATATTTACACCTGCAACCATCTCAATCCCTGGCTGCTGCATAGCCACTATAGCCGCTGCTTGATAGGGGCTCCCTCCTAGTAAATCAACGATTATGATAGTACCTTGACCAGTGTCTACACCTCTTACGGCTTCTCTAATGCGTAACTGCAAATCAGCTGTATTTTCTCCCATTGTAAAATCAAGAGATACAACCTGTTCCTGTTTCCCTGCAATCTGTTCTGCGGTAGTAAGCAAGGCACTTGCGAAACTTCCATGTGCAACAATTACTACACCAACCATTTTGTGCCCTCGCATATATTTTTATATTTTTATCTTCTTAATATTCTTGCAATAACCATGCCAAAACCTGTCTTATTCAAAATAGAAGTTGTACTACAGCGATTTGACAGACAATTCCTAGCTTTTCCTGATAGATTAGATTGCTTCTGTTGTTATACCAAACAATACAATTGAACTTGTTTTAATTGTGTTTTAATCGTGTTGTAATTATGTGTTTATTTTGATTAATATAATAATTCATACTATTTCCATATATATCCACAAGAAAAACGCTGCGCGTCCTTTAAAATAGATAAAGTAAACCAAACCGCAGAGGCGCAGAGAACACTGAGAAAAAAGCCTTATCTTGCAGATAAAGCCTTTTACAGATTAAGGTATGCTATTTTTTATAAACTTCCCAAGCTTCTGAAACTCTCTTACGATAGGATTCCAAACGATTAGCCAGTACCTTTTCTTCTCTACGCCCAGCTTCTATGGATAAATCATATAAGCTATTATTCATAGCATATATAACTGTTTTCATCAAATCGAATGTAGGATCTGGATTTATCTCACTACTTTCCGTCTTTTCCTGTAATTCCTTGATTAGAGTAATAGCAATGGCAACTTTTTCTTCTGGCAATTGCTGAATGAGTTCAATTAACTCAGCTTTAGAATTCATTTTATATTCTCTCCATTTCCCTTAGCTTATTCTTCTTCATTAAAAAAAACTTTATAAAAGTGCATACCTTTTTCATCATCAAAGCCTCGTTCAATAAACTGCATATTGCCAGTTTCTGTCGTGGGGCTTTTTACTTTAATCTCAATTTCAGTATCCAGTTTGATCATGTTTCTAAATTTCTTTTTCACACTCTTTACGGCTGGAGTGGAAATCGTAAACCCTTCTGCAGGGACAAAGCCTTGATTACTCTCATAATTTTGTTTATGCTCAATAAACTGCTCAATTAATTCCGGCTCTTTCACAACGGTTTGTACAAATTCTTCTAAATGAAATTGGTTATGTTTGTCGAAATATGCCACAGCTTCATTGACAAATACTACCTGATCTTTTTTATCGGCTTGATATATTTCACCATAAATATTTTCTGCAAAATCTCTGCACACCTGCAAACAATTTTCCGTATGAAAATATTCATCTTGTACATTGGTCAAGCGTAAGAATTCATCCTTCCAATATAAAGCTTGATTGTCACCTTTATTTACTGCATCCACAATGGCAACTCGATAACCATCAGCTGAATTGGCGTTAAAAATAATACATCCCTTATCCAGCTTTTTAACGTTAATCCCTTTATCGCTGCCAATCATAAACTCATCTGCATATTTGGTAACTTTTAAGTAGGTCTCCTTTTTTTCTGTTTTAAAAATACCAATTCCATCAGCTTTTTGATCATTGATTATACAATCTTTAAAATACGCCATATAGAATTCTCCGCCTTTAATTTGCGGATGAGAAGATTTCTCATATAGATGTTTTAAGATGCTAATGGATTGTTCATAAAAAGTTTCCGGTTCTATAAATATACTGCTCACATACATGTATAATTCGTTCAAATGAATATCTGTTTCATGAAAAAATTTATACAATACTTTTTCTTTAAAGGATGATAAAAAATATTTTAGCAACAGTTCCTCTACATTGCCATCTTTCATATCATAAGAACTTGGTGAAAGAAAAACACCTTCATCCCGCAGCTTATTCCCTACTTTATGTATTACTAACTGCTCTAAACTCATACTCGAAAAATCAAACAACCTATTTCATCCTTCCTGCTACTGACAAACTTAATATTTTATTATTGTATCATACTTTTATACATTTTTAAATCTAACAAGAAAACAGCCTAAATCTCGGGATAAGAGACTTAGACTGCTTTTGCTTATGATTCGGCAATTGTACCAAGTAGTACGACTTTTCCAGGATTCATAATGTTATTTGGATCAAAAGCTTCTTTCACTGTCTTTAGGACTTTCTTTTGTCCTTCGGTCATGTGCTTATACATAGCTGATATTCGTTTTGCACCAATACCATGCTCTCCGGATAAGTTACCTTCAAGAGCATATACAGCATCATAGATTTCAGCTAAAACGGCATCTTTCAAATCATGCCAAGCATGTTCATCACGAGCTTCACGCAAAATGGTAGCATGAATGTTTCCATCGCCAGCATGACCAGCACTGGGGATTTTGCACTCAAATTTTGCTGCAATTTTTTCAATCGCATCCAGTGCTGCAGGAATGTTTGCAATTGGCACTACAATATCTTCCATGCAATATACTGGGCTCAGCATACGAAGTGCTTCCGCATAGGCTTTACGTGATTTCCAAATGCGATCTTGTGTAGAAATATTATCTGCTACGAATACTTCTAGCGCGCCATTTTCTTTACATAGCTTTCCAATGGTTTCATAATCTTCTTGTACTTGCAGTTCTGTATTGCCATCCACCTCACAGATAATATATGCGCCTGCATCACTAAATGGCAGCTTTTTATTCAAATACAATTCCGCTGCTTTAATTGACAAACTATCCATAAATTCAACAGCAGTCGGGATAATACCAGCAGTCATAATCTTGGGTACCACTTTAATAGCAGATTGCATGTCTGGGAAAGGAACCAATAAATCTGCAACATATTGAGGCAATGGCATTAATTTTAGCCAAATTTTTGTAATAATCCCTAGCGTACCTTCTGAGCCAACCATTAAATGTACCATATCATAGAAAGTAACATCTTTTACGTTCTTACCACCATAAACAACGATTTCCCCGTCAGGCATAACCACTTCTAAACCATATACATGACGTCCTGTTACACCGTATTTAATTGCTTTGTTGCCACCGGCATTTGTTGCAACATTGCCCCCAATGAAGGAAGATTCTGCAGAACAAGGATCACCAGCATAAAAGAGATTTAACTCTTTGGCTTCTTTTTGCACTTCTCCTGTCGTTACACCAGGCTCTAAGACCATGAATAAATTTTCTTTGTCGATTTCTAGAATTTTATTCATTTTTTCTAATGATAATACCATACCACCATGGAGTGGAACAGCACCTGCTGCAAGTCCAGAGCCGCCGCCTCTAGGCGTAATGGGAACCAATTCACGATTTGCCAGCTTCACAACTTCAGCAATCTGCTGGGCATTTTCCGGTTTTATAACAACTTCAGGCATTTTCTCCCAAAGTTTATCAGATGTTTCATCACGAGAGTACATTTCCATTTTTTCTTCATCTACAACTACGTTGGCTTTACCTAGAATTGCTTCTAATTGTTTAATAATGTTCTCTGTTACTTTGTTAAATTGCATTACTACCCCTACCTCCTTATGCACTCGCTTTTATTTTTTTGACTGTTTCAATCAGCATAGGCATCACTTCAAACACATCGCCTACAATACCGAAGTCGGCCACTTTGAAGATTTGTGCTTCAGGGTCTTTATTGATTGCCACAATAACATCCGAGGTCTGCATACCTGCTAAAAATTGAATTTTACCTGCTATACCCGCAGCAATAATTAGTTTAGGAGACACGGTCTTACCAGATAGACCAACCTGATGGGGATACGTAGACCAGCCAAGCTCAACTGCATCACGAGTAGCACCCACGGCAGCTCCCATTAACTCTGCTAATTCTTCTATTAATTTGAAACCTGCGGCATTCTTCATTCCCTTGCCACCGGCAATAATGATATCTGCTTCTTCAATACTTACTGCTTGCGTAGTATCGATTATGAACTCCAGGAACTTTTCAACTGTCATTGTTGTTGCACCTGCATAATTCTTAACAATGATTTGACCAGTTCTAGAAGTATCCACAGGAGATTGTTTGGCAGATCTTGGACGTACGGTTGCCATTTGTGGACGTGTATCAGGCGTCTTAATGGTAGCCATAATATTGCCGCCAATCGCTGGACGAGTTTGTAATAACAGTTTTGTATCAGGATCGACAGTAAGTTCTGTGCAGTCAGCTGTTAAACCAGTATTGGTTTTAGCTGCAACTAAAGGCATTACCGTACGGCCCGTAGTTGTTGCACCAGCGATGATAACTTCTGGTTTTTCTTCATTCACTAAACGAGTAATTGCATTGCTGTAAGGCTGGGTTAAGAAGTTCTTGAAAATAGGATCTTGGATGAAAAAGACTTTATCAGCACCGCGAAGAATGACTTCGTCCAAATTCTCAATTTCATCACCTAGTAGTACACAGGCAAGTTCACAGCCAAGGTCATCGGCAATGCCACGTCCCCAAGTTAAGAGTTCAAAAGTAACGGCTTGAATTTTACCATCCCGTTGTTCACCTAGTATAAATACACCTTTAAACTCGGAAAGATTCTTAGCTTCCGCTATGCTGCAATTTACATACATTGACATCTTTATTATTACCTCCTTTTATAAAACATCCTTTTGAACTAAGAACGACATCAATTCATCAATTGGCTGCATTGTCGCATTGGCTTTGACCATAATCGTATCCCGAGATAGTTTAGGGCTAAAAATTTTAACCACGCGAGTTGGTGATCCAGTTAGACCAAGCTCACTTTTATCAAAACCAAGTTCTGCATTCCCAAGCATTGGAACTTCAACTTTCTTTGCTTTTAACTTACCGTCTAACGTAGGGAATCCTGTATCACTAATATCCTTATTTACAGAAACTAATACTGGGAAAGTAACTTGAACTCTTTCAAAACCACTCTCAACAGTACGTTTAACAATAACACCATCTTCTAACACTTCTAAGGCAGAGACATAGGTTTGGGCTGGGACCCCTAGGTAGTGAGCAATCATGGCGGCGGTCTGACCAGTCTCGCCATCAGTAGCCCGCTCTCCACAGAGAATCATATCAAAATCACCGGTTTTCTTGATAGCTGCAGCAATAACTTTAGCTGTTGCAATGGTATCGGAACCAGCAAACTCTCTGCCTGATACTAAAACCCCATCATCAGCCCCCATTGCAATTGCCTCTTTGATTGCTTTCATTGCTGAGATTGGCCCCATGCTAACAGCAGTGATTTTGACATCAGGATAGGTATTCTTAATTCGAATTGCCTCAGCCAATGCATTTTCATCTAATGGGTTAATAATCGTATCTTTACCAGTACGCACCATGACACCGGTTACAGGATCTAATTTTACCGAATCAGTTCCGGGAACCTGTTTGACAAGAACTATAATTTTCAAATAAATACACCTCCTATTATATTCTGCGAGATTACGGGGAATTTTACACTTACATATATATTTCCACAATATTGTTTAAATATTGCAAAAAGCCAAAATAAACTGTATTTAGTGAATTTAGTATTTAATCGGACAATTCTTGTTTTTTATTTTACAACAGAAAATACAGGAGGTAAAATCTTTTATAGTAATCGAACCCATGCGTTTTAGCTATATGTAATTGTGAAGTAATTCTCATATAGAATGTTACTTTTTTAACTTACTTAATTCTAACTCGTTACCATTGCCGGAGCCTGATCCTTACTCACTTTCCAGTAAAATCAACTTTGTTCGGTGATTTCACAATCTAAAAATGGTTGTTTTCTGTTTTCCAGAAAACAACCATTTTTTGACACATTACGTGAAAATTAAATTTTGTTTATCATAATATTTGTGAGTGTAAGAGTCGTATCCTCAATACTTTTTCGAATGTCTGGCAAGCTTTGCTTAAATTCACTAATTGCTTCCGTATCGGGAAAGAGGACTCGCAAGTCTAATTTATTTTCTTCATATAACCGAAATACGCTATCCACAATACCAATATTTTGTGTATCCACACTTACTCTCATCCATGTTTCAAATTGTCGTTTTGTACCCTGACTATTATTTTCTTTTTCTTGATGATAAATATGAATATGGGTAGGATAAGATGTTCCATCAGCAAAATAGAGTGGTACAGAAAAGGACAATGTTTTATGATCGACTTGTCTTTCCGTCTCACCGGCGATTGATTTATACAGAGAATGAGCTAATTCTTTTATGGTGCTTGCCGATCTTTGCAAATTCTGTGAATCCGCATTTCGCCATGGCTCAGCTCCTGCGGCTTTTAATAGCACCCACATTTTCGATAATTCAGGCAGTTTACTTTTAGCTGCCATATCCTGCAATGCTTGGGGTATATTTTGCTCCACGGCCTTTGTCAGTTGTTCTAATCCAGACTGGGCCTTCTCCAATAGTTTGGCTTGATTTAAAGACATTTGTTGATTGAGCTTTTTCATAAGTGTTGTTAATTGCTCAATCGTTGTAGTGGTCCCTGCTAATTGCTTTGCAACTTGCGCCAATAAATCTGCTGCTGGAGCTGCCAAAGATTTCGCCGTCATATTTTCGGCCAAATTTGTCACAAGGTTTTTGACTTGTTCCGATATTTTTCCGTTTAATAGCGCTGCATTTTCAAGAGTTTTGCCTAAGGTCACTAGACTTTGTTCTGTTATACCTTGCTTAATGAGCTGCTGCATCATTTTACCAATTTCCGGCGGCAAACTTTGCCCAAAAGCTTCTAGCTTTGCAGCCACTGCACTTTTGTCAGGTGATGCTTTCATCTCCTGTAGAAGATGCTCTAATGTATTTGCAGCCTGCTGGAGAACCTTCGGTGCAATATCTTTAAATTGCTGGGCCTCCACCGCTTTTGCTACTGACCAGATCTCAGGTAAATCGGGTAAGCCAATTTCCGTTGCTTGCTGCTGCGTCAGCGGTATCTTACTTTCCAACAATTTCATCAATTGGACAACAGCCTTCTGGTCATTTTCCGTAAGCAGAGTCATATTTTCTGGCATAATCTGCTGCAATAATTGTTTTGCAATCTGTTTTACATCACCTTGGGATAAACTGCTGCTCCCAGTTAACTGTTTGGCTAGCTGCAGTATTGTATTTTCTTGGCTATCACTATCGAATTGCTGCAGATTTTCTGGAGAGAGCTGCTGCAAAAATTGTTCTACAGCCTGCCTAAGATTACTTTGAACCAAAACTGTCCCTTCTTTTGCTAGTAGCAGCAATTGATTGGCCAATTGATCAGG
This sequence comes from Pelosinus fermentans JBW45, assembly GCF_000271665.2. Taxonomy (GTDB): domain Bacteria; phylum Bacillota; class Negativicutes; order DSM-13327; family DSM-13327; genus Pelosinus; species Pelosinus baikalensis. The sequence goes on from NZ_CP010978.1 coordinate 3,721,509, forward strand.
GGACATTCCACCTTGTCCTTTTAGAAATTCTGCTACTTTATTTAAAAAAAGTTTTACATCTTGATACTTATCCTGCTGCAAGGTTAGAGCTAATTCTAAGATATTTCCTAAGTTGTGGAGCTGCTCTGCGATATTTTTTTGTGTTTTTAATAAGTGATCCATCCCTTGGGATACATCTTTTGTTGACGACATTTGCTGCAGAAGCTGCTGGACGATTTTCTTTATATCCTCTGGCAATGATTGCAGTAATTTTTCCCGATTTTGCAGTGATTTGGCTAAGTCCGCCAGCTTTGTTTTTATACTATCTTCTAAGTTAACTTGAAAATCCTTTTGTACCAATTGATTGCTACTCGATAATTCACTCACTTCATGAGATTGTTGAGCATTCCCTATTTGAGCAGTTTCTGTAACCTTTCCAGGCGTCTGAGGAGTCTTCCCGATTTCCATATATCCACCTCTATTTCAGCATCCATTATAATACCAGTATACGGTAAACGATTGTAGAATCCTAGTCTAAAATTGCGAAAACCCTAAAGCGTCCTTAAAAACATATAAAACAAATTGAACCACAAAGACGCAAAGGACACAAAGGGGCTATTAACAACTTCTTTTTTGTGCTCTCCTTTGTGTGCCGCAGCGGCGGCATTGTGCCTTTGTGGTTCAAAACCTATGCTTTCTTTATTTATAAAAAAACCAGCCCGCAGGATGAATGCAGGCTGGTTTTTAACTACAAATTGATTAGCTTAATTTTCTTTGAGGAACTTTTCTCATCACGGCAATTGCCACAGCAAGAAGAACGATAAAAATGGTTACGCCAATCATAAAAGCATTGGAGTAAGTCTTAATTAGTTCAATCGCTTGTGGGCCATAATAAAAGATCAAGATTCCTTCCAAGAGAAATCTTTTTCCTCTTCCAAAAACAGAAGCGATTAAAAAGACTACCATGTTAATGCGAAAGACACCGGAACTAATGCTGACAAATTTATAAGGAATTGGTGCAAGGGCAGCAAGAAAAATGGCCCATCCCCCATATTGTTCCAGCCAACCGCTAATTTTCTCCACGTATTTATTGGGAACATATTTTTTTACAGCAATAATCCCATATTTATTACCAATAAAGTATCCAATAATTCCACCTAATACTGAACCGACAGTCGCAATAATCGAATAATAAATCGCTTTTTCAGGAACTGACAAAGCCATAGGGATTAATAGCAAGTCAGGTAAAATCGGCGAGAAAATCGATTCGATAAAGGATATGATAAAGAGTCCCACTACCCCAAAATTCTGAAAAAATACTATTAATTGTTCCACAACTACACCTCAATAAAAAATATACGTTATAGAAGTATTATATACTAATTTCAATTAGAATGTATATAATAAGCATTATTTTCCTAAATTCTATTACTCATTTTTCTGATTTACGTTATACTATAGACTTAAACTACTTGTACATCATACATGAAGAGGTGATACTGATTGCAGAACCTACTAAAGACAGTCGGACAAATATTCTTATTATGGCTGATTTATTTTATCAGTACGTGGACCGTAGAGTTCTTTCACTTGCCAATACCAGGCAGTGTGCTGGGCATGCTTCTTTTGTTTGCGCTACTTTCTGGGGGAATCATTAAAGAACAATGGCTTGCTCTCGGCGCAAATCCATTACTTAAACATTTATCTTTTTTCTTCATTCCCATTGCCGTCGGACTTATGGAGTGGGGAGAGTTATTTACACAAAAAGGACATCTTCTCTTTTTGCCTTTAGTCATCAGCGCTTTAGTTGCCTTGATTGCAACCGGAATCGTTGTTCAACTTCTAACTAAATCTTGCAAAAAAGAGGGAGGAGCGAACTAATTTGCCTGCTGCAATGTTGATCTTCCTTACGATTCTTCTTACTGTTATATTATATCTCATGAGTCGAAAAATATTTTTACACACTAAAAATCCCATATTCAACCCAGTATTATTAAGTACTACGGTCATTATAATTGTTTTTCATTATACGGGCATTACCTTTGACCAATACAAACCAGGTAAAGATATTATGACCTTTCTGCTGGGCCCTGCTACCGTAGCCTTAGCTTTGCCTCTTTATTTAAATCGCGGGGTACTGCTTCAAGCCTTGTTTCCAATATTATTTGGCATATGCTTTGGCGCTCTAGCAACCCTGACAACAGCTGTTTTGCTGGCCAAATTAAGTGGGCTTGATGCTCTTATCGTTGCATCCATCGCTCCTAAATCCATAACAGCTCCTATTGCTATTGAGATTTCCCGTCTAACCGGCGGAGATCCAGCTATTGCTGTTGCCTTCGTAGTTTTTACAGGTACCTTAGGTTCTATCATTGGACCTAGTCTTCTTTCCTCTTGTAAAATAACAAATCCAATCGCCAGAGGATTAGCCATGGGAGTTACTTCTCATGGACAAGGTACAGCTACCATTCTCCAAGAAGGGGCACTTCAAGGTGCTATGGCAGGAGTAGCCATGGCTGTAGCCGCTATTTTCATTTCCTTTATCGCCCCTTTGTATATTCCTTGGCTAGTGAACTTATAATTGCACGTCATTCATTCTTATATACAAAAAGGCCCTCATTCAAAGGAATCTTCCTTTTTGAATGAGGGCTGACTTATGTCATTTATGATTGCCTATTTTCCAGAATTCTGTTACCAATCCTTATAAAGAGTAATTAGCAACTAATGCTTTTACTTCTGTTTCTTTCTCTTTTATAAATTCATCAAAACATATACACTTTGAATTTACTTTTAGGTTAGCTAAGTCCAGCAGAAGGTTTGCTATTTTTTCAGCAGGGATATCTCCATATACATCTCCAAAACTTGCCACACCAGGACCGACTTTTCCGTTAAAAGACATCGCATAAGTTGGAATTACTCCATTTTCCGTACGGCCTCTTTTTCCAGTAAATCCAATTAACCCCTTTTGATGCTGTCCACAGGAATTATGACAGCCCGAGATAAATGCCCTTGGTAATGCAGCCTTAATATCCTCTGGTGCATCCTTAAAAGTTTCCAGAATGCTGTCTAATAACTCATGAGAATTATTAAGTCCAAAATTACAAATCGTAGGTCCTACGCATGCAACTGTATTTTCTATATTAAATATAGATGAAAATTCAGACGTTATCGCAAGTAATTTTTGCACGTCTTTTTCTTTTACATCTCTCACAAAAAGTCCTTGCGTTAAGGTTACACGTATTGATGTCTCATAATCTAAGTTTGTTAAAAAAGTCAATAATTCATTTAGATCATGGGTAGTAATTGTCGCTTTTCTAGGGTGAATATATACAGAATAATATCCTGCTTGTTGTTGTGGAAATATTACATTTTTATATTGCTTATCCCATGGAGATTGTATCTCCTGGGTAATTTGCAAGTTTTCTTCTGCAGAGTCAATATGAAGTGCTAAGTCCTGCCCGGATTTTTTTAATTCATCCAATTCATTTTTAAACATCTTAATAAACTCTTCTTCTCCTAATCTTAGAAGAACAAATCGCAATCTAGCCTTGTGCCTGTTCGTTCTATCGCCTTCTCTTGCGAAAACTTTTTTCATTGCTTCTACATAATATAATGCTTCTGTATCCACAATAAAATCTTCAAGCTTTAAGCCTACTTTAGCATTGCCACCAAGTCCACCAGCCCCATATACTTCAAAGCCTCTTTTGCCATCAACTATTTTAGCAATAAACCCTATATCAGCTATGGTTGCATTCGCTGTATCTTCTAAACTATTTGAAAATGCTATTTTATATTTTCTTGGTAAATTAAGATTAACAGGATCTGTCATCATGAAATTCGTAACAGCCTTAACATATGGAGTGACATCAAAAATCTCATCTTGTGCGACTCCGGAAAGAGGTGAACAGGCAACATTTCTTACACCATCACCACCCGCTCCTCGTGTAATGAGTCCGCATTTTAACAAGTCATCTAACACATTGCCTAAATCTCCAACTTTTACGGAATGAAGTTGAATGTCCTGCCTTGTTGTAAAACGCATATCAACACCGTATTTCTCAGCGATCTTACTTAATCCCTGCAACTGATTTGCAGTTGTTACTCCACCAGCAATTCTGGGTCTTACCATATATGTGTCCTTAGGTCCTTCTTTATAAATTCCCATAATAGAACTAAAGGCTTTCAAATTTTCTAATTTGCCTTCGTGATATTGCTGTAGCTTTTCTTTAAAATTATCCACACTTTTTAAAATATCTTCTGTAATTGTTATCATATCTGATTACCTCTTTCCTAATAATAAATTCAGTCCTTCAGGTTGTATTGATCTCCCATACCGAATGTCACATGAGATGATTATAACAACATCATATTGACAATTCAAGTTAATTTGAGCTATGGTATATTTGGAGTACCATAACTCAAAATTGACATAATTGACTACCCATTTAAAAAGAATACATACAAAAAATAATAAAATAGATCTTCATTATTTATATCACGCAATACTTGCTTGCAGTACGATTAACCATATAGAGATGAAAAATCCGCAGAATAATGCATTCTGCGGATTTTTTCATCTCTATACTACCCTTGCTTGCCTCAGCAACCTTATTCCGCCAAGCGCGCTGGGCAGTAAAAGCACCAAAGGCCCAGCGCAGCAGCAGAGCCGCCAACACGCTGGAGGTAAGCGCATAGCCGCCGAAAACGGCGGCTAGAATGCGCAATATGGTTTGGGTTGTTTTATCGGTGCCGGCTAAAAGTTCTCTTAGCCGTTTAAAAGCCTCAAGTGTTGTGGTATTCATAGTTAAATACCTCGTTTATATCTGGAAGGTTGCCGATAATTTAAAGGTACGAGGGCCGCCCAAGGTGGCATAATTCTCGCTACTAAAACTACCTGCCCAGTAGTGTTTATCAAATAAGTTTTCAACGCTGGCACGGTACGTGACCGGGACATTGTTGATGGTGGTTTTATAACGCGCGCTCAAATCATAGCGTACCCAGCTTGGGATTTTTGTGGTGTTTGCATTATTAATATATTGGGAACCGGTGTATACCGTCAGGAGAGACAGTGTTAAATCTTTTTTCCACGGCGTGTCCCATTCGACACCGACATTCATTGTCCATTTGGGTACGCCAAATGGTGTATTGCCGTTATTTGCGGTTGTGCGTGAACGAACCAGTTCGCCATGTGTATAGGCAATTCCTCCTAAAAGACGAAGGTTTTTCGCTACGCTGCCGAAGGTATTCCATTCAATGCCGCGGTTTTTCTGTTTGCCGTCATAGGAATAAATATTATCAGTAGTCATATAGCTTGGCATTTTGATTTGAAAAAAGGCCAGCGTATTGGCGAAATTTCCTTTGTCCCACTTGACGCCGATTTCTTGTTGTTTGGTTTTATACGGCGCCAGTACTTCATTGGCGTTGTCATACGTTGTAGCAACCACAGTTCCAGGGGAAAGTGCTTCAATATAATTGGCGTAGAGTGAAACCGATTCTCCCCACGGTTTGACTATGAGGCCAACCATTGGTGTAGTGGCGTCGGCATCGTAAGTGGTGGTTGAGGTCGGTGTTCCGGTGGCGGCAGTATTGGAGTATTTATAGCTTGTCTGGTTCACATTTTGCCGCCGTGCCCCCAACGTTAGCTGAACTTTATCTTCGTCAAAGGAAAGCGTGTCGGACAGAAGATAACTGGAAAGTTCAGTAACGAGTGTCTTATTACCCTTAGCTGGCTGCGCCAGGCTATTATAGTAATCGGCAAGTGAGATTGGGTTATAAATATTCGTTGGATAATTACCGCTGCCTTGGTTATAAGCATTGGAATAATCCGTATCCTGGAAGCTTGCACCTAAAACAAGCTGATGCTTTACCGAACCTGTCTGGTAAGTACCGCGCAGTCCAAAATCGGATGAAGTGGTATCGGTCCAGAAGTATTGCTTAAAGACATTCCGGGCGGTTGCCGTTCCGTCAGACTTGAGATTTAGAACATGATTGCCGTTGATGTAGCCGGTTGCGTTGGCTGATAATATACCGATATCGGCATAAGCGGTTAAATTGTCCTGGATGTCATATTCCCCCTTAAACAGGACACCATTATTCCGCGTCGTGCCTGACGTTCCCTTGTACACATTGGTTGATCCGTCCGGAGCTTTCACGTACCCATTGGCTAGAGAATACATGGAGGTAGCTCCATTGTCATGACTTTCCTGCGAACCGTATGCATCCAAGGACAGTCGCCATTTGTCTTTTTGATAATCCACACCCAAAGCGCCCAGCACCCGTTCTTTGGACTGACCGTCGACTTCGGTGTCACCGTCTGCATAGACGCCGTTGAAACGAATGCCCCATTCTTTATTTTCGCCAAACCGGCGCCCAATATCAATATGGCCGCCCAATTTGGATGAGGAAGTATAGTCAGTGGTAAAAGTAGTGATGTCCTCCTCGCCGGCGCGTTTAGGCACCAGGTTGATGGCACCGCCCACCGAAGTGCTTACACCGCCGTAAAGAAAGGAACTGGGACCCTTAAGTACTTCCACCCGTTCCAGAAATTCAACTGGAACATGGTATTGCGGCGCTAAACCCTGCAGACCATTAAAATAGAGATGCTGAAAATTTACTTCTAAACCGCGGATCATATAGTTTTCATTGCTATGACCGGTAGAGGTGGCGAAGCGGACGGACGGATCGTTGATGAGCACATCGTACAGCGTGTCGGCTTGCTTATCTTCGATAGTCTGGGCGGTATAGCTGGTAACGTTAAAGGGAGTGTCCATAAAATCCTTGTTGCCCAGTACGCCCAGGTTAGCCCCGCGGGCCACCTGACCTCCGGCGTAGGCAGGGGGAAGGGCCTGACTGCGATTGGCAGTAACTTCAACTCCTTCCAGTGTAAATTCACGCTGTCCGACGGTTGTTTCACTAGAAGCAGCTTGTTCTTCGGCGGCTTGTCCGGTAGCAGGAGCGGGTTCCTGTGTTTCTTCCGCCGCATAGGAAACTATCGGTGCATGCCAGACTAGACTACTGCCGATTAAGGCATATAGCAGGCTTTTTCTGGTACGGGACATTTTTTTTTTCATATTCTTCGACTCCTTTACGTGCACTTTACTCTAGGTGGACATGGTATGTTAATTATAATTGCTAAGCATCTAATCTAAATGAGGATTAATCTCAATGCTTATTAAACAGAATAACAAGTACAAGTGCAGGAGTAAATGGATATATTTCCAAGAAATCCTGGATTTTTTCCAAATAAATTAAATAATGCCCCATTCTCCTGATAAAATTTCTCTAATTAATAGGTTAGATAAATCATTGACAATCGCTGGATGAAAAAGTTATAATTGATAATCGATATCAATTATAACACAGAACTAATTATCTTTCTAGGAAAAAGGGAGGCAACTAAATGAATGTAAATATTAATGAACTGGCCCATTATTATGCCACAATCAATATTAGTATTATTGATGTCGCCAGAACTGTCGTGCCTCCTGGCGGAAGATGTTTTGGCCGATATACTCCCCCGTTTTCAGGAATTGTTTTTCCATTACGCGGGCGGGCGCGGATGTTCTTTAACGGTGTTCCTTATGAAATGGAATACGGAAAAGTCTTTCATGCCGGTCCAAATATGTCATTAGATAAAGAGGTGCAGGGACGATCCGAATGGGCTTTTATGGTCATACATTATCAGACTGATGATAATGCAGCTGATTCCTTTCCTTATGCGTTGGCCCATTTTGAACTGGAGGCTGGTTATAATACGCGTATCAATGACTTGCTGCATCGACTGTATAATAGCTGCACAACTCCAGGCAAACTGCCGGGATTGCGAGCTAAATCATTATTTTTCAGTATTATGGATGAGATTCTAACCAGTGCTGGCAACCGGCACAACGAAGGCGGACAGGAAATCGTAGAACAGGCCATGGAATACATCCATAGCCATTATATGGAATCTCTTAGTGTGCCAATGCTGGCTGGGTAATATGCTCTGAACAGCAAACAACTTGCCTATTTATTTCAAAAACATACAGGCATGGGACCAAATGAATATTTGATTGAATACCGGGTACGCCGCGCCAAAGAACTATTATGTACTACAGCTTGCTCAATAGCAGAAATTTCAGCTTGCGTAGGCTATTCTGATCCTTACTATTTCAGTAAGCTTTTTAAGAAACGTACAGGTTTCTGCCCCAGTATGCTGCCAAAGTTGTCTAACAAAAAAAACAGATTAATATAAGATGTTGTATCTCTTTTTCCATATTCTTTCTAAAAAAATGGCATCACTAGACAAAGTTGTCTAGTGATGCCATTACGCACTTTCATTTAGTTATAACTTAAACTTACTGATAATCTCATTGAGTTCTTCTGCCATTTTTGCTAAAGATTCAGCATTATGATTGATCTCATGCATACTGGCACTTTGTTCTTCAGATGCAGCGGCTACCGTTTGTGCACTTGCTGCAGTTTCTTCTGCAACACCGCTGATATTTTGGACATTCCCTACCATTGTTTGGGTTCCCTTTGCTGTTTCTTCAATTGTATGCGTTATTTGAGCAACTACAATTTTCACCTTATCAAGCTTATCAATAATAACTTCAAACCCTTTTTGAGTATTGAATGTTACTTGTTTTCCTGCTTCCACCTCATGGTTTCCTTGACTTACATGTAGGACAGCATAGTCAATGTCCTCCGTCATTTTATTAATAATTTCAGCGATATGGCGTGTTGCCTCAGCACTTTGTTCCGCCAGCTTCCGAACCTCTTCTGCGACTACTGCAAAACCTCTTCCTGCTTCACCAGCGCGAGCAGCTTCAATAGCAGCATTCAACGCTAATAGGTTGGTTTGACCTGCAATGCTTTGAATGACTGTAACGATTTCTCGAATGTTTTCAGACCCTTTTGCCAAGGAATTTGCCGCCTCTGTAATACTGATCATTGATTTTGCAACAGTTTCATTCTGCGTAACGATCTGAGTCAGTAAATTCATCCCTTGGCTTGCCTCTTCAACAGCATTTTGAGTATTTGCATTCACTTCATAGGCATTCGAGTTCATTTCCTCAGTACTTGCAGAAAGTTCCTGAATCGTAGCTGACATCTCTGTTATATTCGTAGTATTCTGGGCTGACCCACTCGCAACTTCCGCTATCGTATTGGAAACAATTTCTGCTGCACGTAACTGTTCTTCTACTGTTGCACTTAATTCTTGACTAGATGCTGCCAAGGATTCAGAGTTTTGGCGTATTTGTCCCACTAGCGAACGCAGAGCATTCTTCATTTGAGACATTGCAGTAACCATATCACCTATCTCATCATTAACAGCAGCGTGTTGCTCAGCAGTTGTTAAATCGAAATGACTGATTGCGTCCATTTCATTCCGAACACGACGCAAGCGTTTCGCCATATACCTACTGTACCAGTATGCTAAACTACAAACGAAGAGTATAATAAGCATACTTAAAATTCCAACCAAACTCTTGGTATCTTTTTGTTCCTGCATAAGTTTAACCGTTGATTGCGTTAAATATTTTTCTTCTAAATCAAAGGTTTTATCAAATTGCAGGTCTATCTGCTGTGATAAATTTCTCCCTTCCGCAAGCAACGTATTGAAGGAAGGGCTGTTAGCTTTTTTTGCATCCATAAGCTGTCCCATTTTAAGACTATAGTCATCCATCATCTTTTCTAGTTTAACAGCTTCTGTTTTCACTTCTGGATTTTCCACACCAGATACAAATACCTTTAAATCTTTTGCGCTATTCTCAAATTCTTTTCTGGAATTTTGTTCATAACTGCTAATCGAGTAGGCCATAAAGCCTCGCAATTCAGCAATACCAGTATGCATTCCATCCTGTGCCTTGGTGAGTAAGAGCATATTTGCGGAAGTATGTGTAATTAAATTTTCATATGTATCACTTGCTGTCGAATACTGATATGCTGTATATCCAAGCAGTATAAGCAGAAAGAAAATAGAAGTGAGAAACATACCTCCTAATTGTGCAACAATAGGTATTCTACGCATAAAATAACTCCTTTACATTTTAATTGTTAAGACGGCTGCATAAACTCGTTTATCGCATCTCCTTCCATAAAAAAAACCAGATTGTTACATGAATTGTAATTCATATAGCAACCTGGCAGACATAGATATAAAATCGTTAGTCCCATAGCTTTGCGTCCTTAACTTTCGCTAAGTTTGCCGAACATTAAATGGTATTAAATTTATGTATTAATAATTCTCCTTAAACTTCCAAAATCCTCTAAATTAAGACAAATATTTCGCCTTGTTATTACACTCAAAATCGAGTAGAGGAAGGCCATGTGCCTGTTCTTGTATTCGATAAAATCGATTAACAGCGAGAATCCACTTAAGAAGTTCATTATTCGCTTTTTGGATGCAGATTTAAATATCTGCATTTGTTAATCCAATCCTTAACAGCTTTTGCTGCTCCATCAAATCCAGAGAATAAGGTCGAGGCTGAAACTCCATATAGTTCGCACAAATCAAGAACTTTTGCAGCATATTTTACAGGTAATGTTATCTTCCATAAAGGTGTATTGGGGAAGGATGCAAACTCATCTTCAAGAGGTTTTTGGGGAAATGGCTGTCCTCTGCCTATTGGTTGCTTTAACACCGTAAACAAGCCCGATTGAGCCGCAAGATTGCTGCTAGTAGACCCTGGAACTTTAATTATATTTATATTTTTGTATGAATGAATCTTTTCTACATTCAATGCCCATACTGCAATTTTAGTATTATTCTCCTCAATATCACGCTTTGCTAACGCGGTGGATGCGGCAAAATATGCTGCAACATAAGAACGTTTAGACCAATCGAGAAGATGAGTAGGCACACCATGATGCTGAGCTAAAGCCATTAGCTCTATTAATTCTTCATTTGGCCACTCAGATGGATTAATATAATATTTATCTGCTGGATAGGTTCGTGGATCCAAATTTTCACGAAGTTCAGCAGAGTCATTAACAATTTTAAGACCAAGTAAATCACATTGTGTTACAAATTGTTCTAAGATAGCTCTTTCAGAGAAAATTTGTTCATCTGCAGTCATTTCTCTTTGTCCAAATATTATTTTAGAGGGACTATTTTTTCGTAGTATGGAGGGTATGAGATGCCAACTCGCATCCCTCTGTCCACGATAAATAAATTGGCTCGGCTTATCTCCTAGAGTTTTTTGAGGCGATAATATATCCCAAAATTCATCAACAGTATTAGCTTCTATAAGATTAAATTTGTTAAACATAAATCCTCCTATTGTAGAACGAATACCTACTTTACACGCTGCTTAACAATAATACTCATTTAACATTCTGCTCAATTTTAATCCATTACTATTCATTTCCTGTTTTTTGTTAGTTCCGCCTTTTTATAAAAAGACAGACCTACTCCACTACTTAATGGATAGACTGTCTCTTACATGAAAAGCATATAATTCATAAATATGTATCACTAGGCAACACTCTCCAGAAAAAGCGAGGTCAATTATACAGTTATTAATATTCTCGTTTTAAATACCAAATTGATCAGTCTCAATCCACTCCATACTTAGAAGAGACCAGAAATCAGTTGCGAGTTTATTCAAAACGTAATCATATGGCAGCCAACCATAACCTTGATCCCCCCAAGTGATTCCCCAAGAATTACGAATTTTTAACATTTAAAAAATAATTAATCCAATATATTTAGAAGAAATGAAGAATTCCTCAACCAACAAGAAATTAGCTGATTGAGCATTTTACCTTTTTAAAAAAGCCGCTAGTGGCATATTGCAAATCATAGGCACATTCACCGCGATTTCCTTCTTCCTGGGCAATTTTGTGCGTAGATACTCTCAAGGCTCAACTTGCAGTTTTTTTCTGCTGGTTGAGCCTTTTTTCGCGCAAAACTTCCGATTGAACCCTAAACGAACTATCCCTCGACTCATATAAATAGAAGCTAATCTTTTGTCGTTATGCTTACATAATGGCGTCACAATGTTATCACCATTTACATATAATAATAATAATAATCCAATATTTTTAAAGGAGGTCAATCTTATTATGTCCTTTGACGATACATCAATGACTAGATTCTCACCTATAGTTCCTAAATTCCCACTATGCACATCTCCAGCAAATTGCTGTTGCATCGATACTACTAAGTATACTGGTGCTACTGGCATAACTGGAGCAACTGGAGCTACTGGAGCTACCGGAGCTACTGGCGATGCTGGTGCTACCGGATCTACTGGAGCTACTGGAGCTACCGGAGCCACTGGCGATGCTGGTGCTATCGGTGCTACCGGATCTACTGGATCTACTGGAGCTACCGGAGCCACTGGCGATGCTGGTGCTACTGGAGCTACCGGAGCTACTGGAGCTACTGGAGCTACCGGAGCCACTGGCGATGCTGGTGCTATCGGTGCTACCGGAGCTACTGGAGCTACTGGAGCTACCGGAGCCACTGGCGATGCTGGTGCTATCGGTGCTACCGGATCTACTGGAGCTACTGGAGCTACCGGAGCTACTGGCGATGCTGGTGCTACCGGATCTACTGGAGCTACTGGAGCTACCGGAGCCACTGGCGATGCTGGTGCTATCGGTGCTACCGGAGCTACTGGAGCTACCGGAGCTACTGGCGATGCTGGTGCCATCGGTGCTACCGGATCTACTGGAGCTACTGGAGCTACCGGAGCTACTGGCGCTGCTGGTGCCATCGGTGCTACCGGATCTACTGGAGCTACCGGAGCTACTGGCGCTGCTGGTGCTGTCGGTGCTACCGGATCTACTGGATCTACTGGAGCTACTGGAGCTACCGGAGCTACTGGCGATGCTGGTGCCATCGGTGCTACCGGATCTACTGGAGCTACTGGAGCTACCGGAGCTACTGGCGCTGCTGGTGCCATCGGTGCTACCGGATCTACTGGAGCTACCGGAGCTACTGGCGCTGCTGGTGCTGTCGGTGCTACCGGATCTACTGGAGCTACTGGAGCTACCGGCGATGCTGGTGCCATCGGTGCTACCGGAGCTACTGGTGCCACTGGCGATGCTGGTGCTATCGGTGCTACTGGTGCTACTGGAGCTACCGGAGCTACTGGAACTACTGGCGATGCTGGTGCTACTGGAGCTACTGGTGCAACCGGTGCTGGAGCTATCATACCCTTTGCCTCAGGCGGTCCTGTTATATTGACAACGATAGCTGGTGGCTTAGTTGGCACGACAAGTCTCGTTGGCTTTGGCTCTTCCGCAACTGGCATTAGCCTTCTTGGTGGAACAATTGATCTCACGGGTACTGCTTTAGGACCAATCATTAACTTCTCCTTCTCGGTTCCCCGCGATGGAGTTCTTACGTCAATAGCAGCCTATTTTAGTAATACAGTGGCATTGGCTCTTGTAGGCTCAACAATCACAATTACAGCAGAATTATATGAATCCACCACACCAGACAATACCTTCACTGCAATTCCAGGAGCCATTGTAACATTGGCACCACCACTAACCGGTGTCGTTGCCCTTGGAGCGATTAGCAATGGCATTATTACTGGCTTAAATATACCAGTAACTCCGGAAACTCGTCTGCTATTGGTATTCTCTGCAACAGCAGCAGGGCTTACTTTAATCAATACTGTTACAGGTTATGCAAGTGCAGGCCTTAATATCGTTTAAAATAGTTTAGTAGTGTAATCAATACAACTATCTAGATAATATGCAACTGATTATCATAGGAAATCAGGCTCCTGACTCCGGTCGGGGGCCTATTTCCCTTCCAGAAAAGCAAAGGCATAAGCCGCTAAACTGCAAGTAAGTAACTAACTGTCCTAACGTCACCGCTGCGGCTACAATAAAACTGTTACAAATACCCTACAGGGTAGACTTTTAAACTCAAAGGGACGGTTCTATCGAGTTACGCTTTAGAAATTACAGTTTGACAGATACCTGTCACTCTTGCTATCTGTCGCGTTGATATACCCTCTACTCCCTTTATTCTCCTTATTATCTCATCTCGTTTTATTCTCTCCATACTTTGCAACTCGGTAGCCATCTTAACATTTGCATACTTTTGTATCATTTTCTTGGTATCTTCATCTGTTATTCTTTTTGCGTCCTTAATTTCAATACAATTATCATCAGCTTGTTCATTCATATATTTTTTAAAACTGGCGATAGATCTTTCGTGTTCTTCAGCAAAAATAGCTAATATGAAACCAGTCTCGACGATTTTATTCTGACCTATGTATTCAACATAACTGCTCCACTTATAATTAACTACACTTTTCTCTTTTCCAGCTTTTATTGGATTTTGATGAATATATCGTAATACTGTCAGTAAATATGCATCCGTTTCCACAACTTCACTTTTAAATCGATCTTGAAATAAGTGACCAACTCGATCATATTTACGATTGTACCACGCCACATAGCTTACTCCAATTCTCTTCATAGAGTGTCCGATTGGCTCTTTACCTTCCTTAATCAGCAAGTGGATATGATTATCCATTAAACAATATCCATATAGAATATACCTAGCAATTTCTTTATAATATTGTAAATTTCCTATAAACTTTTCTCGATCTTCATCATCCTCAAATATGACTTGCTTATTGATTCCCCGTATAATTATGTGATAGATTCCACTTTCGCTCCTTTGACGCGCTTGTCTGGACATTTCTTATCACCTCATTGATATTCTATCACTTATTTCTTTTAAACTCAATGGAACCGTCCCTTTGAGTTTTTCTTGATGGACTTTTTAGTGACTTTCCCGATCGCTGGTCATAAATCCCGCTCTAGTAAGCAGACCACTGGCCTGTTTCTTTAGCAAAAATGTGAAAATTGCCTCTTACCGGTGTCACAAATACTGTCTGGCCAAGTTGCGGCAGTATTTTAATAAAAAATGGTTTACACTTTTAATACAATAAAAGTACCCTACAGGGTAGACTTTTTTAGTGTCTACTTTGCAGGGTACTTTTCATTGTGTTTTTTCAATTCATGGATTCTACAGCATTACTGCGCTTTCACATCTACTTCAAACATGCGATTCCAAGGGAAGGATACTTCTACTTTTTCCAACGGAAACTCACTCAAATTTTGCTGAGCAAAATTCTGTATGCGTTTGGTAGCATCTTGGGTAAGGGTGGGGCGCATTTCATTTAATTGTACATTGTTGATTCCTTGAGGGATTAACACTTCATTCATTAGATCACTGCGCACATTGGCTTGATACGCCCAATCATCTAAGAGACGAACAGCAATGAGATTATTTTTGTCGGAGGCTGCCATGCGCTGAGCAAAAGCAGCTTGTCCAATGGTATAACCAATGGTGTTGCTGGCTGTATTCCAGCCAGAATAAGATTCTAACTGAGACGCCAGTTTGCTATCGGTCATTTCTTTCATAAAGGCATTGTCGGAACCATTGGCAAAAGAAATATCTGCCACCGCTACTTTTCGCCCAGCATTTAAGTAGCTTTCGATCTGTTTTACAAAGGCAACGGTTTCTTTGCTGGCTTTTGTTTTATTTGATTCCATGCCTGCTTCTCTGGTCCAGCCATCTACTGGTGTATTGACTGCCAAAATCATATCAGCTACTTTATCCGATAATAAAGGTACAAAACCTGCAGCAAACAAATGATCTCTTACATTTTTGCCAACCGGAGTATCTTCATAAGAAGGAATCGTCTTATTACCAGCACCCTGGGTATAGATCACAGAGACGGTAGGTATGGTGAAGGTCAAATCATTCACGGCTCTTGTCAGCATGAGCATTCCTAACTGATCTGCACCGGGAAAAGAAGAGTATTTGCTGGCAGATAAATCGGCTGTTTCTTTTCCTAGCCATCTGGATTCCTGATGAGATCTTGACAGCGGGGAGCAATCATCACGACCGATTAGCAAGTAATTAAAGATATTTTGTTTTGCTGCGGAAACAAGCTGTAAATTTGCTTTAAAGTTCTTTTCACGCCTGTTTACCCAATCTTCCATAATATCTTTCGGAACTTGCGCATTTAATGTCTCTAATTCTTTCTTTTCTTTTTTACTTAACTTCTCCATTTCACTTTTATCTTGGAGAGCGTGAATGCGAAAAATCGCTGGTCCATAGGTTTCGTAATACGCTGGTTCTACCCCACCGCTGGAAGCATGGGGACTACGCATAATCGTACTAAATACATATAGGCGTACAGAAGGATTCAATTCCTTTAATTTTTGAAAATTTGCCACTCTTTCCAGCAGCACTTCCTCACTGATTTCATGAGTTCTAGAAGCAACCAATCCGCCATAGATCAGTGCATCGGCTGACACTACGACTCCGTCTGCTTCTTTCGCATGAGCAAAGACCCATTCCCATAGTTGGTCGGGATTCGCACTTCTCGTTCTGGCTGCAAGAGAGTCTTCCGGTGGAACCAGAATATCAAATCCACCTTTTTTTACGGTATCGACTACGTATTCATAACTTACAGGGCGATTGTCAAAGGGGACATACATAAGGGTTTGGGCATATCCTGGTGCATGGATAAAGAATAGCAGGAGAAAAATTGCTGTTAAAATACCTTTTTTATTATTCATGTTCATCCATCCTTTCTTTTGCAAAAATAGCTGCTAATGATTGTTCTTTCGCTGGAGCAGTTAAATAGTTGTACCTCATGACCTCAATATTCATATCAGCAATATCTGCTGGCGCATCCACAAAGGAAATATTGTTTTGGGCAAACCGCACATAGTTCGAGGTAAACTCGCCAAAACACACATTGATGGGATTATGATATGCAGCAATCTCTTTTAATTCTTGTCTTAGCGCCTGGGTACAGTAATAATTACCAAGAATATAGGGATAGGAAATCAAGGCCAGATTGATCACAGCCGCTCCTGCTAGAATCCTTCCGAGATAACGAATTGCTTTTTTCTGATTGGACCAAGCAATGAGTGCAAGACAAATGCAGGCGAACCAAATTTGCGGCACATATCGTGCCCACCAAGATTCCGGATTTATGAATGCCGATATCATAATACTCACGACCAAACCTACCCCATAAAATGTATCCTTCTTAGGAGACCAGAATAAGAATAGCAAGATAAAACCACTAATCACCAGCATACCGCTAAACCAAGGACCAAATCCTCCAATTCGAATATCCGCGCCATAAATGAAAGGTCTAAGCTCTTGTGCATTGACACGAAAAGGAGGCTTTACCACGGGTTCTTCCATATCAAACTGATTCGTAGCCATAGAGAAATTAGCAACGTATAGTTTCTTTATTCCACTCATTTGTAAAAAACCCTTTGGGGAATTACTGGTCATAATATCCATCGACTTTGATCCTGCACCATATAAGGGATAAAAAGGATGCCCATAAAAAAGGCTGTTGGTTATATACGGATTATAACCAAGTATGCAAATCCCCGCAATAAAAGCGATGATTGCCGCTTTCCCAAGGTTCCAATAACTTTCTCGTTTCTTTAGCAGCCATAGCCACCCGCCCAGTAACCCTATACAGGCAACGGCATATACGATACCGGTAAATTTTACATTCACCAACAAACCAATGCTCATGATAAAACCAGCTAAAACAAATCTATCATACTGCCTGATCATTTGATAAGACAAAGCCAATAAACACAATAATAGAGATGCCAATTGTCCATCGATGTAAAAGCTTAGGGATTGATAAATGCTTACCGGATTAAAAGCCAATAGCAAACTAAAAAATATGGCTTGGTTTACACTACATCTCTGACTATTCTGTAACGCAGAAAACGTTAATAGAAAAGATGCTGTGATCAATAGCAAATTGAAGGCTTTGCTCTGTTCGATTTGTCCTGTTACCGTATATAAAACCGCTTCATAGATCCATGGCCCTTTTGCATAGTGATTTAGCAGCACAGCAGATTGGGACTGTTCTTTTGTCAAATACTGCTGAAAAGGATTCCAGTGATTAACCAATTGTATGACTGCTTCTTGATGATACACCTGCCCATCATAGGAAATATCATAAAACATACCACTTAGCAGCATAAAAAAGTACATTAGCAGTATGGACAGACTCCCTATACTAAAAAGCCATTTCCAGTTATTTTCTTTTTTATAAAAAATTCCACTAATAAAAACAAAGATAAGACTACCAGCGGCTGACAGCCATAAATGAATGGGCAGCAAGAATATGCCCATTCCAAATCCAATAGCTGATAGCGCTAAAATAAAAAACATAAAGGACAATAAGGTTAGCCCTAATATAAAAGAAAAGCTTCCTATCATATATTTCCTCCCAACTGAATCTGTTACATACGATAAAAAACAAAAGCCAATAAGAATCCTACTATAAGCCCCCCCAATACTTCAACGGGAGTATGCCCCTGCCGCTCTCTTAATGGTTTTGTAATTTGATGAGGTCCTATATGTTGATTGATCATCGCAGCCTGTTTTCCTAATGCCCGCCTGATCCCCATTGCATCAAACATGGTAATCATAAGTACTGCTACGCCCAAGCTAAATATTGGCTGATTGATTCCTTCTGATAAACCAATAAAAAAGACTGTACTGCTAATGACAGTAGTATGAGTGCTTGGAAATCCCCCATTACCAATTAAAGTAACAGCCTCTTGGCGAAAACGAATATAATTTATGATAAATTTGACTGTACCTGCTGCGAACCAAGCAATAACAGGTATTACGGCATATTTATAATCCAATATAACATCCTCCTAGGATCTGGCTACTAAGGTAATACCTGCTATAATAAAGAGCATTCCACCCATCCTTAACCAGTTTATGGGTTCATGAAAAATAAAATAGGAGGCAATAAACACTAGAATATAGCCTAAACTTACCATAGGATAGGCATAGCTAAGTTCTACTTTTTTCAAAGCCATAATCCATAAAATTGTGCTAATACCATACAAAAATAATCCTAGCACTATCGGCCATTTGATTTTTTCTATTATCGTAACACCAGGATTTTGAACCATTTGCATGGCCCCTAATTTAAAGGCAATTTGACCTACTGCACCAATGGTTACCGAGATGATAATTAATAGTAAATCTTTCATTTACATGTTACCTCTAAATTTCATTAGGATTTTTATTCGATGACCAAGTCGCTCTAAGACTCCCATCTTATCAAATTAGGAGTTAAGAGCGACTAAGTCCCTGGATAAGTGCGACTAAAGATTCAGGCGGAGTTAAAATTCCATCTGAATCAAGTCATCTTTATTCAAAGTAATATAAAATAGTCACAACCATAGCAGCGAACAATAAAACAGTACCTAAAATATGACGATCTTCTACCAGTACTTTTTCAGGCCTTCCCCCTTGCCCTTCTATATGAATTAAATACAGATAACGAAAAATCCCATACATGACGAGAGGAATGGTCCACATTAGATGAATGGTATGGCCTGATGTAAAGGTAAATAGAGAATAGCTCATAATCGCCGCTGTAGTAACAATACTATTTAATTGATCCAATAATTCAGGAGAATATTGTTCTAATACCTTGCGGTGCTCACCTTTATGATGACTGAGCAAATATAGTTCATGTCTGCGTTTGCTGATGGCTAAAAACAAAGCCAATAGCATGGTACAAATTAAAAACCAAGGAGTAAAAGAAACATTAATAGCTAGTCCTCCCCCTATGGCCCGCAAAACAAAACCAAAGGCAATGACCATAATGTCAATAATCACAATCTGTTTTAACTTCACAGAATATGCTACATTCACCATAAAATATCCGAAAAGTAATAGGCAAAACCAAGGCTCCACTATAAATGCTGCTGCAAGTGAACTGCATAATAAAACACTCCCAAACAATAAGGCACCCAAAGGATGTAATCTGCCAGAAGCAATAGGCCGATAGCATTTCTCCGGATGTTTGCCATCGGCTTCTCGATCAATATAATCATTTACAATGTAAACACAGCCTGATGTTGTACAAAACAAAATGAAAGCAACTGCCGATTGTACCAACATATCCACAGATACGGTTTTAATGGAAAAAATCAACGCAGCAAACACTAACAAATTTTTTGTCCACTGTTTCGGACGCAATACCATTAGATAGGGCAAAACCTTGTCTCCATCTTTATCTTTTTTTATAATCGTCTGCTCCAAAAAGCTCATTTATAAAACGCCCCATCATATATCTTCTCTACAATACCCGGAATCTCCCCCGCCGGATCATTGGACAAGTTACCTGTTACTTTACTTGCCAAATAACTCACATCCGCTTTTGTCAAAGAAAAATCCGTCAAACTAGGATTTATATTTATACTTTGCCTAAATTGGCGATAAACATGCATAAATTCCCTCTTATTAGAGCATCTCGTGCCATGTAATGCTTCTGCAATATGATTGAATTTCTCATTGGAAATCTCATAGGTCAAATCCAGCCAGCTTTCAAAGAGAGCCATTAATCCGCTGCCGTGACTACTATTGGTTTTTACACCAATTGGATACTGTAAACGGTGAGGCAGACAAGTGCTGGAGTTAGCTAAATTGAAACCCATTAGCATACTGGCATACATCATATAGGTACGTGCAGTACTATTTTGACCATCTGCTAAGACCTGAGGCAAATATTGCCCTACCAATTGTATCGCTTTTAAAGAATTGCTGCCAACCAAAGGACTTAGCCCGCTTTTTGATATATAGGTCTCTACCCCATGAGCAAAGACATCAAAACCGGTCTCTACTGTAGTTTCAGGTGATAAAGACATTGTCATTTGTGGATCAACGATAGCAATGGCAGGAAAAAAACCTTTATGACGAAAACTAGTCTTCGTACCAGTGCTCTCGTCGGTTAAAATTGCCGCCCAATTGGTTTCAGATCCTGTACCTGCCGTAGTAGGAATCGCTACAAGAGGAATATCAACATGAGTAATCGGTAACTGACCTAATAAATAAGGCTCCACTTTTTCTCCTGTGGACAAACCAAGAAGAATACCTTTCCCAGCATCAATGGCACTGCCACCGCCCAGGGCCACTACAACCTCAGGCTTCCAGCTAGAAAATTTCTCAACACAAGCGTTGACCTCACTAGCAAGAGGGTTAGCACTAATTCCTTCAAATACCATGGATTCAATGCCTAAACCAGCAAGACCATCTACTAACCTCCTGGTGAAACCATATTTATTCATCGCATATTTTCCTGTAACAATCAGTACCTTTTTGCCAAGGGTTTTAATATAAGCGGGAGCCTTTCCAAACTCACCACAGCCAAAGAATATTTTAGTTGGCATATAATAAGTAAAATGCATGGCATTCAACTCCTATTTATTTATTAACTCATTCATTACTATACTAAAAATATCGTATAGTGAAAAGTAAAAGTTTCAATTGCATATAAGAAAAATGCTGACTCGGCCTTAAAACGAATCGAATCACAAAGACGCAAAGGGGTTATGAGCAGCGGCATTGTGCCTTTGTGGTTCATTACTTTTTTGCATAAAAAAACTCTGGTAGAATAGCATACACTATTTTACCAGAGTTTTAGGTGTATTATATATTGGCAAGTAGCTGTTGTAATACTTTGTATTTGGCACCATTATAGATTTGATCAAAATCTACAATATACCATTCACCATTTATTTTTTCCAGGCCCACTGGTTTAATACTCATTTTGACAGTGTTTTGCTCCTGAATTGTTACAACAACAGCTGCATAATTACTTTGTTGTGCAACTTGCTTAATGGATACAATATTTGCATTCTTAATTTCTTGAATTCCCGATTGTCCCTTCATGAACTTTAACACGGTTTTAGGATCATTCTTAGAAGCGCTCGATACATATAAACCAGCTTCTGACATGCGGTCATTCTTAGCTGCGTCAAAAAAAGTGGTTACCGTTTCTATCGTACTCAATCCAGCTACTCGTTTAACTCCTGAAGAACCGCCACAACCTGCCACTAGTATCACCAGGATTAACATACTCACAGTCAATAGTACTCTTACATTTTTCTTAAGCATTCCTTATTCCCCTTCTGCATAAACTAACATAAACTAGTTATGTACACTTGCATCTTATCATAAAAATCGATTTTCGTCAGCCATATTACAGCTTCCTTTTTATGGCTTTTCCAAAAGAGTATGGAAATCATTTACTGTCAAGAACAAGGATATCCGTGAAAATTACCAGACTTTGGGCTTATCGGTGCCTATGCTCCCTGATGTTGCGCAATTCTCTTTCATGACGCTCGATTTCATGTTTCTGCCGTTCACGCCATTGCTTTCTCGTCTCATGCGGACGACGCTTCATTTCTCGTTCGTGCCGTTCATTCTCAAAACGTTCTTGTCTCTGTCTTTCTCTGTCCCAGCGTTCACGATCATGTCTATCACGACCTTGATCATGTCTGTCATATCCTCGTTGCATAGGAGTAGGATTATTTTGTAATGGCGAAGCCTCTATTATCGATGCACCAAAACCAACTTGCATGATACCAACCATAGAATATATGGCTATTTTTTTAACAATTCCGTTCATAAGCTCCCCTCCTTACTATACCCCTAATTATTGTGTTAAAATATAAAGTAATGCAATTCCTCCAAGCGTCCTCATGACTTCTTCATGATGTTCTTTTTCCCTTTCCTGACGTTCTTTCCATTGCCATTCTTCTTCATGATCACGCCGCTCCATTTCTCTTTCATGACGAGCCCTTTCTTCTTGAATCTCATGATCCCGATGATCCCGATTATCCCAATGCTGCTTATGGTGTCTATTCTCATGTCTTGGTGATGCTTCTATTACTGACGCCCCTATACCAAGTTGTATGATCCCAATTAGCGAGTAAATGATTCCCTTTTTAACAAATCCTTTCATGAAAAACCCTCCTTAATTTGATAATATCATTATAATCTGGAAATGTGACAAAATTATGACTGCTTAGTCATAATTTACATTTTTTTAATCTTGAAATTATGCCTTATTACTGCACATTTCCCATTGCTTTCAATTTGACACCTCCTATGTATAGTTAGCATACAATATAGTAATCAACAACATTATCATAATGGGAGGAATCGTCATGGGCTTTGGATTCAATGGCAATAATGGCTGGGGTGGCAGCTGGTTTATTATTATCATCATCATCATCCTTTTGTTGTTTTGGTGCTCATTTGATAATTTTTAACCCTTGCTAAGCCAATAGCCAAACTATGTCTTTTGCAGCCACGTTTCACCAAGGCGTGGTTTATTTTTTTTGTAAAAAAAGCCATGCCCAGGATTTTCCTTTCCTAGACACGGCTTAGATGCGATTGCTTACCATTCTCAATATGAAATAATTAAATTAACTAAGTTTAATCTGCATTTCAGAATAATCGTCAAACTGATCTCCAAGACCCTCAAGGGCTTTTTCAACGTTTGCAAGAGTTACTGTCAAAGGGTTCTTTGGATTGCCCAGATGAATATCGAATCCAAATATCTGTTTCCCATCAACATGGTAAACTTTATTATTATTGATATTAATATTTGATATTACTTTATTTTGAAACAATCTGTGAGCTATTTCTTTAAATAATTCCATATTGGTACTAACAGGATCTTTCGTGACAAGTTCAATAGTAAATATTTTGTATGTTTCATCACATGCGGTACACATTTATTAACACATCCTTACATTCTTTCCTGTATACTTCGCTAAAATACTACGTAAATCCTTTAAATTTCCTATCCATTTCAAACATACGAAAAACACGTCCTAAAACATAGCCGTTGGAACCACAAAAACACGAAGCCGCTTACGCGGACACAAAGTGGGGAGAATATAAGAAAATACAGATAAACAAGATACATCCTGTCATCTAAATGAATCACTCTTATGTATCAGGAATCATATTATGTATAAGATACATTTCCATGCTACTCATGTAAGGCAGGAGGCGATACTTATGGATTATCGGGATTGGAAAGACCCTGAAATTGAGGATTGGGAAGAAGACCCTGAATCTCGCGCAAAATCTTATCATTCAACTATTGGAGTTGGGTTTGGTATAGGCTGCCATCCTCGTCATACTTGTTCTCCCAGACCTTGCTGGCCTAGACACAGTTGCTGGCCGCAACAAGACTGTTGGCCGCAACAAGGCTGTTGGCCGCAACAAGGCTGTTGGCCGCAACAAGACTGTTGGCCACGACAAGACTGCTGGCCACGACAAGACTGCTGGCCACAGCAAGGCTGCTGGCCACGACAAGGCTGCTGGCCACGGCAAGGCTGCTGGCCACGAGAAGGCTGCTGGCCACGAGAGGACTGTTAGTGGCATGACAAACTAACAAGAGCTAGGAAAATTCGTAACCTTACGAACCCCTAGCTCTTGTTTTGCAATGATGAAAACTTTAGAATGCTAACATAACAGCACTCATGCCCTTATGTTTTCCACTACCAGTATGCTATACCAATTGCACCTTGTATTCTCTCAGCCAAGTGTCCACTTGAATCAGATAAGCAAATAACTGGACGTTGGTCATAAGCTGCCCAAACCAAGGTATATTTGATATTTCCGCATTAGGCTGAGCCATTGCACGAACTTTATCCACATCCACGATCCTTCGCAATGGCGAAGAAGTATCATCTAAAATCTGTAGGACCCATTGACGCACAGCATTCAAATAAGAAGGATTATGGGTTTTCGGATAAGGACTCTTGCGTCTCCATAAAACATCTTCAGGTAAGATACCTACCAATGCCTGCCTTAAAAGACCTTTTTCTCTGCCATGGAAATTTTTCATATGCCATGGAACGTTCCATACATATTCAACGAGTCTATGATCGCAATATGGCACTCGAACTTCCAATCCTGAGGCCATACTCATACGATCTTTACGATCAAGTAATGTAGGCATCCAACGTGTTAGACTTAAGTAAAAAATTTCTCGCATACGTGCATCTTTCGCATCCTCACCAGGCAGCCGCGGCACTTCAGCTAATGCTTCCTGATAGCGTTCCTGTAAATAATCATGAGCCCTTGTTACTGATTGCATTTCAGGAGACAGCCACTGCATACGTACATCTAAATTAGGCGACCATGGGAAGCAGGAGGCCTTAATCATATCTTCCCGATAAAACCAAGGATAGCCGCCAAATACTTCATCAGCACATTCACCAGATAAGGCAACCGTGGCACCTTTTTTTATTTCACGGCAAAATAGATATAAAGAGGTATCTACATCAGCCATACCCGGTAAATCCCTTGAAATCGTAGCCTGGAGCAGACTCCCTGCTAATTCAGGCGTATCCAATATAATATTATGATGGCGAGTATCAAAGAATTCAGAAACACGCTGTACCCAAGGAGCATCCGCATTAGGCTGGAAACTATTCGCTTTAAAATATTGTGCATTATCAAGATAGTCAACAGAATAGGTATGAAGATCCCCTAGTCCTTTCTGACGATATGTATCGCATGCCAACGCTGTTAATGCACTCGAGTCAAGTCCTCCTGACAGTAAGGTACAAACGGGAACATCAGCAACTAATTGACGTTTTACAATATCCTGCAACAACTCTCGTATAGTGCCCACAGTGGTATCAAAATCATCTGGATGAGGCATACTTTCCAGCGCCCAGTATTGACAAAGATACATGCCTTTTTCACTATACAGCATGCTATGTCCTGGTCGCAGTTCTGCTATATTACGAAATACACCATGCCCCGGTGTTCGGCCTGGTCCAATAATAAGTACTTCTGCCAAGCCTTCGCTATCAATTTCTGGCTTAACCTCTGGATGGGCCAACAATGCCTTTAGCTCCGAACCAAAAATAAATTTACTACCTTGTCTCGTATAAAATAAAGGTTTGACACCGATGCGATCGCGAGCAAGAAATAAAGTCTGCTCCGCTTCATCCCAGATACCAAAAGCAAAGATACCATTAAATTTTTCTACACAAGAAGGACCCCATTCTATATATGCCGTTAACAAGACTTCCGTATCACAATTGGTACGAAAGGTATATCCTAGGGATTCTAAAGCTTGCCTTAATTCAGGCGTATTATACAATTCTCCATTATATGTTATTGCATAGCGTCGTTGCCCTCTATCTCGAATCATGGGCTGTGCTCCATTCTCTAGATCGACTACACTAAGTCGCCGATGCCCCAATGCTGCATTTTTTGTTAAATACATACCTGATGCATCAGGTCCACGAGCTGCTAACGTTTCCATCATGTTGGCCATAATATGACCCTCATTTTCAAGGTTTCTTTCCCAATCTATCCATCCTACAATTCCACACATACGTTATCCATCTCCTTTGAGAAAATAAAGCACCTTCGCTATATGTCGACCACAAGATAATATATGAATCAAAATAGAAATATGACACGGAAAAAATAATAATTGTGATAGTTATCACAGAAATAGGATAAATTAACCTGTAGAATGAAGTTAAGGAATAACAAATGAAGTGGAGGATTACACATTATGGAAAAGAAATTCATCAAAAATATTGAGTTCAGCAAGGCATTAGAAATGGTGAAACTAGTAGAATATCAAGATGGCCGCGTCGTCAGCCTTACTCTTGTACAAAATGATACGCTAACCTTAACATTGTTTGCCTTTGCAAAAGGCGAGGCGGTGAGCACCCATTCTGCACCTGGAGATGCTATGGTATACATTTTGGACGGCGAAGCCTCCATCACCGTTGGAGAAAACAAGTTCATTGCGACTAAGGGCCAAACTCTGGTCATGCCTTCTAATATTCCCCATGGTTTAGACGCTACAGAAAATTTTAAAATGATGCTTATTTTAGTAAAAGGGTAATAACTACTTCTTTGTATTCTTTTGCCATTGCGAACAGAGTGAAGCAATCTCCGGGCAAGCAGGGGATTGCTTCGCTAGGCGCGCTTGTATTTTTCTTTTTATTGCCTTTTTATCATCAATTGATTACACTTGTTATATTAGAGTTCATACCTTCAGTCTTTTATAAGGAGATTCTTATGTTCCCTGATCCTATTATTAAAAGCCGTCTTGAAGAGTTGGATTTTGCTCGCGGTTTGGCAATACTACTAATGATACTCTTTCATCTTATCGTAGATCTAAAAGATTTGTATGCTTATAATCTAGATTATCTGGGAGGATTTTGGTACTGGGAGGGAAAACTATCGGCTATCTTATTTATCTTCCTTTGCGGTTTAAGCAGTACCCTCAGCCGTAACAGTATGCGTCATGGCATCAACATTTTTATCTGGGCAATCCTACTAACGTCTATTACCTATTTTTACAATCCAGATTTTTATATTCGTTTTGGTATCTTGCATTTTCTTGGGATCAGTTTACTTTCGTCACATCTTATCGGTTCTTTACAAATTAGATGGTTATTACTGTTAACCATTGCTTCATTTATCATAGGTCTGGTTGTTGCGGCAAGCTTCACAGCTTCTCCATATCTTTTCCCTTTGGGTTTGCAGACTCGTACTTTTACATCGTTGGATTATTATCCTGTATTTCCTTGGTATGGAATTTTTGTCATTGGAATTCTAATCGGCAAGTTATTTTATAGATCCAGACAGCCTTATGTTTCTATACCTCTTCCCAAAGTAATTACTTGGCTAGGCCGACATTCTTTAGCCGTCTATTTGATCCATCAGCCAATCCTATTGGCGATTTTATATCTATTACATAAAAAATAAGAGATGAAGATTTGCTTATCATGCAACTCTTCATCTCTTTATTTACTTAAGCGCTTTTTGTAAGTTTACTAAATTCTCACCCATGATGGTTAAATAGTTTTTTCCATCTTTCATTTCTTGCTCTGTTAGGCTTTCAATCGGATTTAACACGAGTAATTCCGCCCCTGTTTCTTTCGCAAGGGTCTGCGCTAATTTAGGACTCGTTAAGGTTTCAAAGAATATATATTTCACTTTATGTTCACGGCAAAACTCAGTGATCTTTGCCATTCGATCTGGTGTAGGTTCTGCATCAGGAGAAAGCCCCATAATACCTAACTGTTCAAATCCATAACGATTTGCCAGATAACCAAAAGCTCTATGGCTCGTAACAATTTCTTTACGAGTAATTCCAGTTAAAGCCTTTTTATATTGTTCATCAAGTTCAGCTAATTTTTTATTGTATGTTTCTGCATTTTGTTTGTAGTAGTCGGCATTTTTTTCATCAACGGCAACCAATGCTTGCTCGATGGTTTTAATCTCTTGCTGAGCTGCTATTGGATCCAGCCATGCATGAGGATCAAATTTATGCTCATCATGGGAATCTCCATGCTCATGACCGTGTTCTTCCTCTTCCTCCTCTTCTTCTGCATGTTTTGCTTCCAGTTTCTTAACATCTTTACTTACTTCTACAGGAAGAGCATCACCTAATACATCTTTCTTTAGTAATTTTTCAACTGGCTCAAAATCGGCTCCATGATAAGCGAAAATTTTCGCACTCTTAATTTGAATGATATCTTTCGCTGTCGGTTCCCAGTCATGTGGTTCTGCCCCTGGAGGTATGAGCATAACCACATCTACCTTATCGCCGCCCACTTGTTTTACAAATTCATATACAGGATACATAGTAGTAACCACTTTTATTTTCTTAACTTCTGGCTCTGCTGGCTTTGCAGCATTACTACCACATCCCACTACTAAAAGTAAAACCAAAAGACACATGCTAACATTTACAAGACTTCTCCAATTCTTTATCATCTACGACTCCCCTTAATAGTAATATTCTTATTTAATAAATAATACCATATAATAACATCCTTGTCTATCTTTGTTAAGCAATATTTCTTATGCATTTAGAATCATAATCTATTTTTCATCTTTTATTTTACGCTTCACAAGTATATAATGATAGATATTGTAACATCATATCTTTTCATTACAGATACTTGTATCCTACGAATAGGAGGATTTCATTTTGCAAATTATTAAAAATCTCGTTGAAAAACATTATGATTCTATTGTTTCCTTACGACGTCATTTTCACACATACCCTGAACTCAGTACCCAGGAATTTAATACACAGCAAAGGATTCTGGAGGAATTATCAGCCTTAGGACTTACGCCGCGCAAAATGGCAGGAACAGGAGTAATTGCTAAGCTGCAAGGGGCTCTTCCTGGCAAGACCATTGCAATCCGAGCTGATATCGATGCACTAGAACTGCAAGATGAGTGCGGCAAGCCCTATCAATCGCAAAACCCTGGAGTATGTCATGCTTGCGGTCACGATGGTCATACGGCCATGCTGATTGGCGTAGCCAAGACATTAGTAGAATTAAAGGATCGTTTAGCTGGTACAATCATTTTCTTATTTCAGCCTAGTGAAGAATGTTTTCCCGGGGGTGCAGCCCTCATGGTGGAAGAAGGCGCTCTTGCAGATGTTGATGCTATTATTGGAACTCATCTTTGGCAAAGCCTTTCTGCCGGAACCAGCGGCATTAGCTATAACCGCATGATGGCTTCTCCTGATTCGTTTACCATTACTATAAAAGGCAGAGGCGGTCATGGGTCGATGCCCCATCAAACCGTAGATGCTCTCTTAGTAGGCGCGCAAGTCGTAACAGCGTTACATACCATTATAAGCCGCAATATTGATCCCTTGGAGCAAGCAGTCTTATCGATCGGTTCCTTTAAGTCAGGCGATACCTTTAACATCATTCCTGATACAGCTACTCTGATTGGCACCGTACGTTCCTTTACAATGGATATCAAGAAAATCGTTTTTGACCGTATGGAGCAAATTGTCAGCGGTATCTGCCTAGCAGCAGGCGCTACCTTCCAGATTGACAAAAACCTGGGCTTCCCCCCTGTCATCAATAATCCCCAAATTGCAGAAGTATTTGCAAATGCCAGCGTCGAAACTCTTGGCGCAGAAAATACCTTAACTATCGATCCTGTAATGGGTGGTGAAGATTTCTCCGTTTATCTGGAGAAGGTCCCCGGGGCCTTTATCTTTATTGGTACAGGTAATAAAGATAAAGGTATTATCTATCCTCAGCATCATCCTAAATTTGATATCGATGAGAAAGCATTAGCTTACGGAACAGAGACAATGGTACGTGCTGCCCTGAAACTTTCTTCCTCCAAAGAAAATTTTAAAAGATAAAAAATGAACCGCAGAGGCGCAGAGAACACAATAGAGAGGTATTTGTAATACTTTTCTATTGTGTTCTCTGCGCCTCTGCGGTTTAAAAAGTCTCGACTTTTATTCAACATCTACTCCCGTACTTTTTCCATCAGCCATACGCCGATTCCACAAAAAGCAGCAATGTATGCTGCCATGATGAGCAGGGATAAAACAGGAGTCTCCCCGCCAGAAACAATCGCCCGTAAGGCATGACTGGCATGGGTCAGTGGTAGAAATTCAATCAGCCAGCGTAACAGTGTCGGCAGATGGTCCGGTATAAAAAACGTAGCACATAAGAAAGACATAGGCAATAATACATAGGTATTAAAATTAGCCATATCTTCATGAGTATTCATCACCATCGCAGCCACGAGTCCCATAGAAGCAAAGACCAGACAGTTTAGCACCAATGCAATTGCAAACCAAATAGTAATCAGGGCGTGTGCCCCAAAGGCAAATGCTAACAGGATAATAATTAAAGATGATAATAAGCCGCGTAACGCACCTGACGCGACTTTACCAATCACAAAAGATATAGAAGATATGGGAGCAATTAGATATTCTTCCAATGTTTTATGATATACCCTACTCATATTAAGAGGACTTCCCACTGAATTAAAACTGATATTCATCGAATTCAAGGCAATAATGCCAGGTACAATAAAATCTAAATAACTGCCTTGATTGACCTGAATGCTCCGTCCTAATCCCCAGCCAAAGGCTACCAGATATAATATAGGTGAGACCATTCGAGATAAAATAAAGCGGCCAATGCGTCTTTTTAGCACTAGCCAATCTCGCCAAAAGACTGTCCAAATATCATATAACATTATCCTGCCACCTTCCGCCCAGTCAATTCTACAAATGCATCTTCTAAGTTTGTCTGACGCAGGGTAGTCGTTGTTACTAATGTAGCAGCAAAGGCGGAAGCCTCATTGCGGTCAGCGAAGAATTTTGTTTTTGTGCCTTCTTCATCTGCCCATTCCACTGCATAGGAACCAAGTCGCTGACACAATGCCCTGGGAGTATCGATGGCAATTAATTTCCCTTTTTCCATAATCGCAACCCGCTGGCATAAATTTTCAGCCTCTTCAATATAATGAGTGGTCAGCAATACAGTAAGTCCCTCATTCTTCAAGTGGCGTATCAGATCCCAAAGACGGCGGCGTACTTGCGGATCAAGCCCTACTGTGGGTTCATCTAAGAAAAGTACTTTGGGCTGATGCAATAACGCTCTTGCAATCATTAAGCGCCGCTTCATGCCGCCAGAAAATTTCTGCACCATCTCATGAGCTCGATCTTCCAGTTCTACAAACTTTAATAATTCTTCAATCCGTTGGTTACGCACCTGAGGCATCATATGGTGAAGTCTTCCATGAAGCTCAAGATTTTCCCAGGGTGTTAAATCACTGTCTAAATTAAAATGCTGAGGGACTACACCAATGACAGATTTAATGTGCTGTTCCTGATGAGAAGCCTCACAGCCATCAATAACAATCTTGCCTGCTGTTGGTCGTGTTAGCATGGTTAGTACGCGAATGGTAGTTGTTTTCCCTGCACCATTTGGTCCTAATAAGCCAAATATCTCTCCTTTGGCAATTTTTAAAGATAGATTATCTACAGCGGTGCGTTCACCAAATTTCTTACTAAAATTCTCAATGTGAATCATCTACTATCCCCTACTTCTCCTATTTATCGACGTCAGCCCCCGGATCATTACCATTGGTTTACCGGATGAATCAAAGGAGATTTCGCTTTCAACCCTAAATACTTCTCGCAGAGTATGCTCCGTAATGACATCCACCGGTTTACCCGCTGCAAAAATTTGTCCTTGCTGCAAGACGGCAACATAGTCTGAATATCTGGCTGCATGATTGATGTCATGCAGCACCATCACAACCGTAAGTTTATGCTCATGATTAAAAGCAGCTAGCAATTCCATGATTTCTAGCTGATGGCAAATATCAAGATAAGTAGTAGGTTCATCCAATAATAGGATTTCTGGCTTTTGTGCTAAAGCCATGGCTATCCATACCCGCTGACGTTCACCACCAGAAAGAGTACTCACCACTCGATCAGCCATTTGTGTAAGACCTGTCTGCGTCAAAGCCCAACTAACACAATCCTCATCTTGCTCTGACTTTCCTCTCCACCAGCTTTGATGGGGAAATCGCCCAAATTCGACTAGATCCCTTACTGTTAAATCACTGGGCGCCTGAGGAGATTGAGGTAAAACAGCCATTTGCTGCGCGAGCTTTTTTCCGCTAAGCTGAGCTAAATTCTGACCGTCTAAATAGACAATCCCTTTATTCGGTTGTATATTCCGTGATAAGACATTCAATAAGGTACTTTTACCTGATCCATTAGGGCCTAAAATCGAAATAATTTTCCCTTCCTCAATTGCCAGAGAAAGATCTTTCAAGACCATTTTATCATCAAAATTCACGGATAATGCTTCTGCTTTCATAATGGACATTATGCATCCCTCCTTAGCAGGTAGAGAAAGAATGGCGCACCGACAAAGGCCATAATAATCCCTACTGGAATTTCAATTGGAGCAAATGCCACTCTAGCCAAGGTATCGCTTAATGTAACAACTGCGACTCCCAATAAGGCCGAGGCTGGAAGAAGATAGCGATAATCCGAACCAACCAACAAGCGTGCTGCATGGGGTACAATCAATCCTACAAAGCCCAACAGACCAACAACACTAACAGCACTTGCCGCCATTAATGCTGCCACTGCTGTCAGTGCAATGCGGGATACTTCCACATTTAGACCTAACCCTCGGGCAATTTCATCTCCAAGATTTAGAATATTAAGTCGCCTGGCACCCAATATAGCCAAGATTCCACCAATTATCGTATAGGGCAAAATAATATCAAGATGTGGCCAGCTGCGGGCTGACAATCCCCCCACCATCCACATCAATGCTCCATGAACCCGATCACTGTAAAATACTAATAGTGCAGAAATAGCTGAATTCAAAAAAGCCGATACAGCTACCCCTGCTAAAATAATACGTACTGGCCGAATGCCGCCTTTCCAAGCCAAAATATAAATAAAAATAGCCGCTATCATAGCACCAAAAAAGGCAAAGGGAGTCACCAAATATTCTTTATGAGGGAACAGCACCATAATGCTTACGCCAGCTAAACCAGCTCCTGACGACACCCCAATAATATGAGGGTCAGCCAGGGGATTTTTCATAACACCCTGTAAAATGGCTCCAGCTAAGGACAAATTAACACCTACCAATGCGCCTACTAAGGTTCTTGGCAACCGTATGTTCCATATCACTTGTCGATTTGCTCCCGGAGTATCAGAAAAAATAGCCGTTATAATTTCATTCAGACTAATGGATAGTGCTCCTACACTCAAACTGAGGGCAATCCCCCCTAGAGCAAGTAATAGGAATATCCCCAAAATAAATGCTCTCCATTCACTCCGATCACGTGTGCCTCTACATGAGAAAATCTTCTTATTTAACATTTCCATAAACCTCAGGATACATTACTTTTGCCATATATTCTACTGATTCATGAAAACGAATTCCAGGATTGAGTTGGAATAATTCTGCGGGCAGAAAGAATACTTGTCCTGTTTTTACTGCACGTAAACCACCCCAAGCCGGATTGCTTTCAAGATCAGCTTTCATTCTTTTTTCAATTTCAGCCATATTTCCCATGGTAACAACCAAAATAGCATCGGCGTCTCCTTCTACTAGTTTTTCTAAACTATAAGGAGTCGTTTCACTATCACCAGCGATTGGCGTACTACCTGCCGCAATGTTTTTGAGTTTCAGGATAGCAGCCACATTTCCTGCAATGCTATGCTCAAGCTCTACAGTAACATTTTTGGCGGTGGCGTGCAATATAATCACTTTTTTACTTTGATTTGGCAACTTAACTGTTACCTCATTGATTTTGGCTTGCATAACAGCAAGCAGTTTTTTGGCCTGATCTTGCGTGCCTGCAATCTCCCCAAATAACTTGACTTTCGCTAGAATATCATCATAGGTTCTCATTTTCAATATCATCACAGGAATCTTACTGCTTTCAAATGTTGGAATTAATTTATCGTGAATTCCCTGAAAACCAATTATTAAGTCTGGCTGAAGGGTTAATACTTGCTCAACATTTACATTATAAATAAAGCCTACTTCTGGAATCTCCTGCTGAGTGGGAAAAGTCTGCGGTGTTTTAGAGCTCGGTCTTCCTACTGCTTTGCCACCGACCCCATATAATACATCTAAGAAAGAGGTGGATAACACAACAATGCGTTGTGGTTTTTGTCCCAATACTACATTGCGCCCTGCATCATCCGTCATTTGCAGATAATGATCTGGAGATTTTGTTGTTGATTTTTCTTGGGTTGAAGAAGCACATCCTACCAAGATTACACTCATTATACTTAGCATACAGACTAAATATGTCAATTTCCCTTTCACGACTCGCTCTCCTTCCACACATATAACAAATGGGAAAGGCCGGATATACTTGATCCGGCATCCCCTCTTACTACTGTCTTAACTTTTATTTTAAGCCTTTAATGGCATCACGTACATGCTGTACATAAATATCTTGGATTCCAGTGTTTTCACCTAAACCATGAACATAGGTTTCCACTTGATATCCGTCTGCAAGGAACGTATTCTTCCAAGAATCTTTTTCATCCCCAGCCATATCGTTATTGGCATGATCACCAGCAACTAACATGAGTGGCATCAAGGTAATTTTTTTAATATTTCTTTCTTTTAGTAATTTTTCAACATCTTGAAGATTAGGATGATCCGTTTCTTCCACTACACCGATAATCACATGTAAGCCAGCTGCATCAAATTGCTCTTGTAAGGCTTGGTAAGCTGGATTATGTTGATGTGGTGAACCATGTCCCATAAATACCACAGTTTTACCTTGCAATTGCAATGCAGGAAGTTGTTTTTTAAGAGCATTTACAGCAATGGCGAAATCATTGGGTTTACCATTTTCACCATGAAAGAATAATACCGGACGACCTATAGAAAGGGTATCAAAGGCTCCATTGAACTTTTCTACAGTAGCCACAACTTTTTTATCATACTCTTCACCTGGTGTCAGATGAGTTGTTTGTATAATAACTTCTTTATAGCCATCTTTTTTTAATTTATTTAATACGGTTTCCAAATCATTCACATGAATGTTGCTATTTTCCGCCAAACGTTTCATAACAATTTTGGAAGTAAAAGCTCTATATACATCATATTCAGGAAAGGCTTGGGCAATACGTTTTTCTACACTCTCAATATTTAATTGACGAGCTTCTGCAAAAGTAGTACCGAAGCTTACCACAACGATGGCTTTTTGACTTTTTGGTACCCCTTGCGCACTTGCATTTGATAAGCCAAATGCACTAGCACCCAGTAATAAGGAAACACTTAATGCAAAACTCATAGCGATTTTATATAAAAAATTCATTTTCATTTCTACAACTCCCCACTCAGTTTTCTATGTGCTAGGTCTTTGGGGTAATCATATTGCACTTAACCAAGCTTACGTTTTTTAGCCAAGATTGTAGACAAATAATTAACACTCGTTGGATCCACTTCATCCAAATTATAACTAATTTGTTCATCAGGCAAACCACAGCGACTAATCATAACAGAATTTTCACCAAAACCATGCTGTTTTAATTTCGCTACAACCTGTCCAAAATTTTTGTAAACCTTCATTAATACAACATTATCGACGACTCCCAATATAGCATCTAACTCTTCTTCTGACATCGTCGCAGGAATAATGCTAAGTATATCATTTCCCTCTGCCAGCGGCTGACCTAATTGACTGCCAATCGCACAAAAAGCCGGAACGCCAGGTATGGTTTCAATAGCATAACCAGAGTCCTTTAACAACCGATATACATACATATAAGTGCTATAAAACATAGGATCACCCAATGTTAAAAACACAACTTTTTTCCCAGCCTGCAGTTCTGCCAGAATACTATTTTTATTATTTTCCCATGCATTGGCTAGCGTAGCAGCATCATTTACCATCGGGAAAACCAACCTCAATATCTCAACATCTGTTTTCAAGTACGGATGAGCAATCGATAGTGCTGTACTACCTTCTTTTTTTTCTGTTTTAGGGGCAATTACCACATCCGCGTTTCTTATCACCTCCACTGCTTTTAATGTGAGCAGCTCTGGGTCTCCTGGCCCTACACCAACACCGTAAAAAATTCCTGCCATAATGGCCTCCTTAACTATAATTTGTGGTACAACATATACAAGTACATATAACGATAACTGAGTAAAACGAGAATTTGCACCCTTAATTTTACCATTATCCAATAATCTTGACCAACACTGGTGAAAAATTAGAAAATTGGCATGAAAGCCAATTCAGCTGCAATCCTACTGGACAATCATCGTTACTAGCGCAAAAAATCTTCCGTCACACATAACGGAAGATTTCAATAAATACAATTATAGTAGCCTGCCATCATATAAACACGTCACTATCATGTGTAATATACAACAGTATAACTGTACGAATCTCCTCCCCATCTCTCGCAGGTTTTAACGGTGATTGCTGTATAGGCAGTTCTCCTGACTTTGAATCATTGCTTCCCCAAGCCTTCCCAAGTTTAATCTCAGTGGCATAATTATGGGGTTACTCCTCATTACAGTGGCGGGACCGCGCCGGAATTTAACCGGACTTCCCTATTAAGCCCCAAAGGGCACCTATACCATCCATATGAAATTTTGCTGTCCACTCTTATTTAGAGTATTATAAATACTTTTTCTTGTCAAGGACATACTTGGAAATATTCTATACTCTTCGTTTTATTTTAACGATCTTGTTATATAAGCACCAATCTAACACGCAGTTAAGCCGCCATCCACTGTCCACACTGCACCGTTAACAAAAGATGCTTGATCCGATGCCAGAAAGCAGATTACATGAGCCACCTCATGAACTTTGGCAATTCGCCCTATTGGATACATCGATGCCATGTCTCGCAAATATTCCTCTGGATTGTTTGCCTCTGCTAATTGCTGTTTAAGCATAGGCGTATCCACATCACCAGGGCATACGCAATTAGCACGGACACCATAGTGAATACTTTCTAAGGACAATGCCTTTGTAAAGGTCGTCACCGCTCCTTTTGAAGCGCAATAGGCAGTACATAAACAATTACCATTAATCCCTGCATCAGAAGACACGTTAATAATTGCTCCACCACCCCTCTGCCGCAAATAAGGCAAAGCAGATTTACAAATAAAATAGGTACCTTTTATATTGATGTTCATGATGTGATCAAACTCATCTTCCGTAACTTCACCAATGATTTTTTCCATATATATACCAGCAGCATTGATAACAATATCCAGACCGCCGAACTGGGCTGCAGTTTTTTCTACTACTTCTTGGCATTGGCTCACAGAACTGACATCACCTTGAATAAAACATACATTATCAGCATAGGATGCTAATTCGAATAAGGCCATTTGCCCTTTTTCCTTTTGACGTCCAATTAAGGCTGTCTTAGCTCCTTGGGCCAGCAATTGGCGAGCAGCCTCCAAACCAATACCAGAAGTACCGCCAGTAATCATCACTACTTTTCCCGCAAATTGGTAATTCATGATTCAACTCCTACTAAATTATCCTAAACTAGCTTGTTACTTATACTATATCACAAATCGAATGATTGAAAATGTAATCTACTCTATAAAACTACAACAAGTACCCTGCTTTTCTACTGAGTTTCTACCTACTTAAAACGAAAAGTGACTGGCATGTTTGTATAACACATAATACTGGCGCCGCTCTCTGGGTCCTTAGCCGGCACAAATCGCCATTTTTGAACCGCTGCTACCACTGCAGCATCTAATATATCATGTCCTGATGTCGCACTAATGGTTACATCGCCAGGTAATCCATTTGCCAAAATTTGAATTTTTACCACTACGGTACCTGTCAAGCCGGCTGTCCTCGCTCCTTCAGGATAATCAGGATCTACCTTAGATAAGATCTGCGGCCGAACAATCTTACCTTTTCGCCCGCCATTTCCCCCACTATTAGAGCCAACATTAGTGCCACTGCCGCCGCTCCCACTATTCCCAACTCCATCACTGCCAGAAGAAAAATTTCCAGTCGACTCATTACTACTTGCTGACTGGGATGAAGCTACTGCTTCCATCGCCAGCTCATTGGCCACAGTCACTACCTCAGAGGTAGCAGGCGAAGCGGCTTTACTCGCCCTTACTTGCACAGTCTGGACAGGAGCAGCACTAGGTGCACTCTGGGAATTTGGCAATGGTTCATCTAATTCTGAATCGTCTATAGACGCATCTGTAAGTAATTCTAATTCAATGTAAGGTTCTGCTTCTATGGGTGTAACAGCCTTACCAGCCAGCCAACCGATAACACCCCAAAATAATATATGAAAAATTATAGAAATGCCGATGGCCTTACGCCAACGTGGTCGGTATGTCATGCGCTCTATCTTCCTTTCCGATCAGTAGCCACAGCCACCCTACGTGCCCCTGACATTTTGAGCTCATCCAATACTGCCACTACCTGACCATACTCTGCTTGTTTATCTGCTCGTACAACAAATATATTTTCTGAGTGTTTTGCCAGCTCAATACTAATTCGTTTTTGCAACAAGGAAAAAGGAATTTCCTCTTGATCAAACATGATATTACCATTTTGTAAAATAGTAATATTAATATTCTCGGACAGTTCCTTCTGTACAGCTGCAGCTTGCGGCAAATTGATAGGAATGGTATGCTGCTCCACCATATATAAGGTACTCATCATAAAAAAAATTAATAAAAAAAAGATAATATCAATCATGGGAATAATCATTAATTCTGGTTGTTTCTCAATGCGTAAGCTACGCAATTTCATGATTTTCCCTCCGAGTTTTTTTATTGCCCGCCAGTCGAGTCATGATGAGAGTATAGACTTGTTCCATATCCGTAACCAATTGATCTAAGCGATGAGTAAAATAGATGTGAACAACTAACGCCATAATCGCTACCATTAAACCAGTAGCGGTTGCCACTAAGGCTTCGCCAATTCCGCCAGTGATAGCCATAGGCTGACCATTTTTCACATTGAAAACGCTAAAGGAATTAATCATACCGATTACGGTTCCCAATAATCCTAACAAAGGGGATAAGGTAACAATGGAACTTAGATAATTCAAGTATTCTCTCAATCTGGCTGCTGATAAAGCGGCTGTTCCTTCCATAATTACTTCCAGGTTACTCTCCTTTTGATAAGCCTCTAACCCTTCTGCCGCTAAGCGCCCAATTACCGCTGGCGTATGTTCACATAATTGCTGCGCCTCGGCAATTTTCTTTCTTTCCAATAAAGGCTGCAGCTTATTAATAAACACCTGAGCATCTGTAGACATCTGGCGGAAATAAATAAACCGCTCCACTGCAATTGCCACTACAGCCAAAGAACACCCTGCAATCACATACATGACCGGGCCGCCCTTATAAAATAAACTGATGCATTGTAATAAAAAATCCATATTGTTTTATCACTCCTTCTTACAAACTTTCAATTTTTCTCTAGTAATGTAATAAATTGCGGTAATGTCATCACGGTAACTTGAGGCATCTCTACCAATTCTGCATATAATTCACTGGCTTGACCATTAAGGAAATCCCGTTTTTCAATCGGTGTATCCTCAATCACAATTAATTTTTTAGCCATAAAAGCGGCTTGTAAATTATCAATATTTTGTTCTCCAAAGGTTAAATCTGACAATACTACCCAATCGGCTGCGCTAATTTTCCTGCGATTCTCTTGTGCCGACAGTTCATCAATGCTTGAAAAAGGTTGCCCCAGCAGGCAAGGCAAATGAAAGGCTTCTGCTACATTGGCATCCGCATCACCTGGCTGTATTACACCAAGGGTCAGACGATACCCCCTTTCATAAAGCAAACGGATAAATTTCTCCCCTGATCCCCCACCGCAAATAATATGAACATTCGTGTCTTTATTGGGATTATCATCAGCAGCAGCATAGGTGTGGATATCTAGATTACCAGTTACTTTATTCATAAATACAGCGGCATGCAAACCATAAGCAGCTTGTAAATTTTCTTTGGTAATCACCTTCTCAGGAGAGCCGTCCGCAATCATTTTGCTATCTGCCAATAGCAGCAGCCGAGAGCAAAATTTAGCTGACAATTTTAAATCATGCGCTACTATCAATACCGTTTTACCTTGCTTTGAGATCAATTGACAATAACGAAATATTTCTTCTTGATAGACTAAATCCAGGCTAGCCGTCGGCTCATCTAAAAAAATAAGCGGGGTTTCTTGTGCCAGAACTTTGGCCAATAAAACACGCTGTTTCTCACCGCCTGACATCAAATGGACCGGTTTATCCGCTAATGCTTCCACTCCCGTAAACTCCATATATTGGCGGGCAATTGCTTTATCCTCAGCCTGCTCATGCTGCCACCATTTTAGATATGGATAACGCCCAGTTAAAACCACTTCTAAGGCCGTATAGCCAAAGCCTACATTTACTTCCTGCTGCATATAGGCAACATGACGAGCCAGTTCCTTATCAGACAAGGTTGTAATGGGGCGGCCTGCTAACTGTACCTCACCCGAAGCTAAAGGCACAAAACCACGCAAAGCTAGGAGCAAGGTACTTTTGCCTGCTCCATTAGGGCCAATAATCCCCACAAATTCTCCAGCACTTATGCTGCAGGTAATATTCTCTAAAATTTTCTTTTCACCAAGCACAATACTACTATTACGGGCGGTTATGATTTCCTGTGTCATGAAGGTCCTCCAGACTGTTGCGTTTTACGCAGCAGATATAAGAAGTAAGGGGCTCCCAGTAACGCTGTCATAATACCTACACGAATTTCATTAGGAGGAAAAATCATTCTTCCTAAGGTATCACAGAACACTAAGAACAAAGCTCCCGCTAAGGCACTGCTTGGCAGCAGCCAGCGATGCTCCGGCCCAACTATAATTCGCATAATATGAGGTACAATTAAACCGACAAAGCCA
Organism: Pelosinus fermentans JBW45; assembly: GCF_000271665.2. GTDB lineage: Bacteria > Bacillota > Negativicutes > DSM-13327 > DSM-13327 > Pelosinus > Pelosinus baikalensis. The sequence continues at coordinate 3,762,553 of NZ_CP010978.1, forward strand.
ATGGTACCACTCACACATACTGCCATTGCCGTAGTAGCAGCAGCCACAAATAATAAAAGCAGGCGCAATGCAACTACAGGCACCCCTACTGATCGAGCTTCTTGTTCCCCTAGTACAAGAACATTCAAATGCCGTGCCAGCAAGCATAAAACAATCAGACCGATGAGAATTGGACCAACTGCCAGGTAAACATGTTCCCAGCGTCGATAATCTAAGCCCCCTACCACCCAAAATAAATATTCTCGTACCCGATATTCATTCATCAGAGTCAAAATTCCAGATGTTAGAGCTCCCATTAACATACTGACGGCTACTCCTGATAACAATAAGGTCATCACGGGGATTTTGCCCCGTGACATAGTTAAAAAAACCGTTGCGCTCACTGCTGCAAGGGCTCCCACTAACGCAAACATCGGCATAATAAATATACTAAAAGACGTTAGACCAAGAGCAATGGCAGCAACAGCTCCAAAAGATGCTCCACTGGAAACGCCAATAATTCCCGGATCAGCTAGAGGGTTACCAAATACCCCCTGCATAACGGCTCCCGATACACCTAATGCAGCTCCCACTAACACCCCTACAAGTACCCGGGGCAAACGGATATTCCACACCACAGCCTGAAATTCGGCATTAACGGAGGGGAAATATCCGCTAATCACGGGCACATGCTGTCCAATAATTGCTAGGGTATCTTCCCATGGCACCGTTATGGTTCCCCAAGATATAGAAAATACGATCATACCAAGTAATACGATACTAAGTACTATCATAATCTTCCAAGCCTTTTTAGCCCGATTCCCTTGTGTCTTCTTTAGCATTGTTTCTCTCATGGGTTATATTGAGGATAAGCTGCCTTAGCAACGTCCGTTACTCCTTGTACAATATATTGTGATGAAGAGCTTAAATGACGATCGGGAATCGTGAATAGCTGCTCCTCTTTGATTGCTCTAAGACTTTGAAATGCGGGATCATCTCGTACTCCCGCTTTAAATTCCTCTACGTTGGTTTTATCATTATAATTCCATGTTGGCATAATAAAAACATCGGGACTGGCAGCTATAATTTGCTCTTTAGTCATCATTTCATTCTTACCAACGCCTACTTTACTTGCCCCATTCATGACACCTGCATATCGGCAGATATCATCAAATAAGCTGCCTTGTCCTCCGATTCCTCCCATTAAGGAGAAAAGGACTACCGTTTTCCGCTCCTCAGAGCTGACTTTCTCCAATGATTTTTGGATCGTTCCTAATTGATTCTCCATTTGGGTTACCATTTGCTGTCCCATCTGTTCTTCTCCAACAACATGGGCAATTTCTCGAATCACATGTTTTACGTCTTCAATGGTACTTGGTGTTTTATATACATAGACAGGAACTCCTGTGTCACGAATGGTTTGAATTAATTCTATAGGCTGCCAATCAGCAATAAATAATACGTCTGGCTGTAATGCGATAATTGCTTCCGGATTGGCCTTCACCTTTTTGGATACCAATTTAGCCTGTTCACTTACGTTGGATATTTCCGGGTCATCTGCCAAATAGGTCAAAGCTAAAATGCGTTCCAAAGGAACCAAGTCCACCAGTATCTCATCTGTCCCCAAGGACAAGGACACAATTCGGCTGGGTTTATGAGGAAGTTTTATTACATGACCTTGGAAATCCTGTACTTCATAGCCTCCTGTTTTAGGTGCATCCTGCTGTTGGTTAGAGCTGCAGCCAACTACTAACAGAAGGCAGCAACTTAAGAGTAAAGCAATAAACGACAATTTTTTCATCCATTAACGCTCCTTATATTGCAAGGCTTTCTGCTGAATCCTGATTTTTTCAGACCAATCATTGATCGATGTATACATAAACTCATGTACTACATATGTAGGTTGTACACAATTTATAATCTTCTTTACACATGGAGAACTAAAGGGTAAATGCTCGTCAATGCGCAGCACATGACTCATGGCAGCTGCCAAAATATCATCTTGGGGCATATCGGTACCTCTACTCTGTTTGATATAATTCCCGGACAAGGAATGGTGCAAGTGCACACCATGAATATAATGCTTATATTCTTCGAGATTATCAATTGTTTTCAGGACATAATCTACACCATCATCCTGATTCTTTAGTTCCGGATTCGTATTCATCAAATGGCCGATATCCAGCATAATCCCTGCCTTGGGATGTTTTACACTATCAAGTAACAACGCTGTAAGTTCTTTATCCTTCAAAGTTAATCCTGGCCACCACAAATTTTCAAATAATAATTCCATATCCTCTGGTATGCTCTGGGCCAGCTCATTAATCACTTCAATCGTGGCTTCAATGATTTGTCGGTCAGAGAAGCTAAATTGCCAATGAAATAATTCTGGAATTCGTGTCTGACTGACATGAAAGACGGCATACTTGGCACCTGCCATTTTAGCAATACGAAGATTCTCACGATAGACGTTTAGCCAGCCTTCACGGGTCAAAGCGCCATAACAAGCTTCAATCTCTGCATCACTGCCAAATTGCCTGAGAAGCTCCGTTCTGTCTCCTCGCCAGAAATCCAGCCAGTTCGGCCAAAAACGCAGATGCACCCCCTGTATCCACTGCTTCTTATGGACACGTGGGTTCCAAGAATCACAAAACATCATTTCCAAACCATCTAAATGATGATGATTCAAAAAAGCTTCTAAGCATACAGGGTTATTATGAATGAGTTCCAGATCAGATGCATAATTGGATAAATTCACAAGTTGTAACATAGTATAAGTCCTTTACTAAAAAGTATAATCATTTTACGAAGGAATTGCTTCTCTTTACTCCTAACTACAATATAACTACTTTTTGTGTAAATGTTTAAAGAGATTATACACTTTTAAACATAAATGGTGCTTTAATTTAATATAACCACGAAAGGGCAAGTTAAACACTTTGCCCCTTGCCCCAAAGTACTAAAATATCGTTTTTAAACCAATCATATAATTTCGTCCGCCACAAGGCTTGCCAGCAGCTGTATCATAATACTTATCAAGTATATTATTTACCGTTAAAAAGGCAGTATTACTCTTATCTAATTTATAATTAAGATTTGCATCCCACAGCCAATAGCTTTTTTCAATAAATTCACTATTGGTTCGTCCCATAGCAGCCGTGCCTCTTATATCGGCATTTATTTTCTTAGAGCTATAAGACATACCAATGTTCCATGTTTCATCTGCTATATTTTTATCTCTTACAAAATCACTATCATATTGGGTCTTATTCCTAACATGTAAATAATTATAGCCAATAGAGGTTTTTAATTTAGGGGTAAGCTGCTTAGTTAACTGTAGTTCAAAGCCATCAGCCTTCTGCTTATCAACATTAGAAGGCGTCCAATACTCTATTGCAGGATTTGTACTAACGTTTTTCCAGGCAATTGCATCATTTAGCCTACGAGTAAAAGCTGAAAAATTTCCTTCTAGTGTATTATCAAACTTGTGATTCACACCAATCTCAGCACTCCATCCAGTTTCCGGTTTTAAAGCAGGATTCCCGTCATAATGGGTCTCTGGTGATCCTGGATAGTAAGAGTCTGCAGGATCAACTGATGACGGCCAGTATAAATCATCAAAGCGTGGTGTTTGAAAGACCTTGCCCCATGATGCATAATAAGTAGTACGATCACTTTGTTTATAATTTGCTCCTAACTGTGGCGTTGTTTTATTTCCGTATGTATCGCTATTATCATAACGAAGTCCTGGAAGAATACTAAATTTATTTGTTATATTCCATCGATCCTGTAAATAAATCGCTTTTACAGTACTATCCTTACTCTTATAGTCACTACTTTCAATCTCGTCTTTTCGCCAGTCAATTCCTGCTGTCAACATATTTTGTTCATCAATCTTAGAGTTCAATTGATAATTAAATCCCTTGGTTCTGACATCATGATCATACCGCTCCCAAGTATTATCTCCTAATCCAACACGATGGTTGGCATTTTGATAAAATTTAATTTGATAATCAGTTTTAGTAGAAAGATTTTCTGTATAAGTGAAATCCCAATTGTGCTGATTCGTATTTTCATATTTATTAATTAATTTAGCTTCATTTTGATGATCAAAATTTTCATAAGTAAAGCTTAAATTACCTTTATTGATCTTTTGATCCAACCGCAGCGTATAAGCTTCTTGGTCAATACCTGTGTACCTATATGATTTATTATTTCCATCTGAATAATCACCCATTTGTCTTTTATCTGCAGTAAAAAACCAACTTAAATTACCTTCTTTACCCTCATTAATTAATGTATAATTCTCACCATTCCAATTCCCGCCTGCTATTTTTACCGTTGTTTGGTTCTTCTCTCCTTTTTTAGTAATAATATTGATTACACCGCCAACAGCATCGGCACCATATAAGGCTGATCGACCACCTTTTACTATTTCAATACGTTCAATATTTTCGATACCGATTAAACCTGTTAAATTAGAAGTAGCCATACCAAACCCGCCTATACCATTCGGTAAGTTCATACGTCTACCATCAATCATAACAACCACTTGTTCACTTCCATTAATAAACGCGGCACTAATACTACCAGGTGTACCGTTAGATCCTATCTGTACTCCCGGGATATGCTGTAGAACTTCTCCTACATTATGATAATTCCCTTTTTCAATCTGTTCTTTTGTGATTACCGTTACATTAGCTGCGACTTCAGATAATTTTGTAGGTACCCGATTAGCTGTTACCACCAGTTGATCAAAGGAATAACTTTCGGTTTCTTCATTCTCATTCGCATACGCTCCTGATACTGGCAGCGAGATAAAACCACTTACTATACAGGCATATATCATAGCCTTCTTAATTCCTATTTGTTTATCCACTATTTCCCTCCTACTTATTTTTGTTTTACCATTACGTTGCCACTACTTTTTTACACATTTTTATCTTTTTCTGTCCTTGTATATGCTGGTTCCATAAGCTCGCAACCATATGACTGGTTCCTTGCAAGCCCATAAATGGTCGATGTTTAAGGATCATTTCATCGTAAACAGGTGAGGAGATATGCTGATATGCCACATCTTTCACTACTTTTTGATGCAGGATTGCTTTTTCTCTGCTGCTTGCCATCAGCAATCCGCCTCGTAAGCCTGCCAAGTGTTGTTCAATTTTCTGCTGATCCTTATATCCATCTAACACAATTCCAATATATTCAGGATAACTCTGCTTAAAGGGAACACCATTTTGTAATACAGTTATGATTTTCTTTGCATTCAACCACTCCCCTCGTACTGCCTGGGATATAGCAAAGGCTACGGAGGCAGGGGCAGCAATGAAAATGCTGTCGAACCAGATAGTACCCCAAATCTTTTGCTGTTCTTTATTCATAATGCTATGTTTTTGTTCCAGGCAATCTGCTTCTTGTTGAAGAGCTTTTAGTCCATTACTTCCCCCTGACAGATAATAATTAATCGCTTTCAGCCAGTTCAAGGAACCTTGTATGCCATAAGGGGGTAATAAGGATACATAGGGCATATCATACTGCTCTTCTAATAGCTCTGCCAGCTCACGTCCTAGTTCATCATGAACTACAATATTCAGCTGCGCCTGAGTCATATTGCTAATTTCCTGCATCGAACTTCCTGCTCCTGGACAAGCGATTACTTCATAACCTGCTAAGGTTAGCATACGCCTCAGCTCTTGCAGATCATGGACTGCATTATAATAACCAACACTGCATCCTAAAAGGTTAACCGTCCTTGGCTTTATAGCAGTACGCAACTGCAGGGGCACCTCACGAAAATAGGCTTTGGCAGCTGCCTGATATCCTGCCCAAAATCCCTCTTCCAAAGCATGACGATCCAGACAAATCACAGGACAATTCATATCTGCCTGCTTGGCAATATGCAAAAGATCCTCATTACGGGTACCGTCAGTGCAGCTGTTCGCTAGTAGCACTACAGATGGCTGAGCCGTCTGTTTTATGGATTGTAAAATATGCAGCAAATACTGTTCTGTACCAGAGAATACAGCATCTTTACTTCTTTGGGAGCAAAAGAAGCGCATTCTTGCTGTTGGACATTGTTTTTCAATATACTCATGAGCTGAAAAATAACACCATAAGGAACTGTTAAGCACCATTACAGCACCTGGAATACCTGCAAAAAAGGTTGATGCACCTGTCAATCCACAACTATTGCCCTCTTTGCACATATAAGTTGAAAGATTCGTAACCATACACAATACCTCCCTTTTTTGCAGTTCTCCAATAATACCTGTAAAAAAAATCTCTTAACCCAAAAAGGTCAAGAGATTTTACAATAGCATCAAGTAAATAGTAATCCCGACGTATATATACGTCGGGGAAAAATAAGCACAATAAAAAAACTATCGTACAAATCCCCTCCCCATCTCTCGCAGGTTCTAACGGTGATTGCTATATAGGCAGTTCTCCTGACTTAGAATCATTGCTCCCCCATACCTTCCCAAGAACTTTGTCTCAGTGGCATATCATGGGTTCACTCCTCATTACAGTGGCGGGACCGTGCCGGAATGAAACCGGACTTCCCTATTAAGCCCCAAAGGGCACCTATACCATCCATATGAAAATTTTTACATGTTATAAGATTCACTTTATAATATCTTTAAAGAATTGTCAAGCAATTCACTGTTAACAACTTCTTTTAAAATTCTATCCCTTTTTGAGCCTTTATGCCCTTTTTATAAGGATGTTTAATCTCTTTCATTTCCGTTACTAAATCGGCTTTATCAATAATCTCAGGGCGGACATCCCGCCCTGTCAGCACAAGATGCAAGGCAGAGGGCTTGTCCTCTAATAATTTTAATACTGCTTCTAGAGATAGAACGCCAAACTTAATCGCATAGTTAATTTCATCTAAAATAATCATATCCCACTGGTTTGATCCAATTTCTTTTCGCGCCATCTCCAAGGCTTCTTCAGCTGCATGACGATGATCAGCCATAGCATCTTCATTCGCATTGCGAACAAAACCTTCCCCCATCTGACGCATTACAAAATTAGGTCCCAAAGCCTCTGCCGTTTTTAATTCGCCATACTTCCAGCTGCCTTTAATAAATTGTATGATCAGCACTTTGAATCCCTGTCCCCAAGCCCTTAGTCCAAGACCTAAAGCTGCTGTTGTTTTTCCTTTGCCATTTCCTGTGTTAACAAGAATTAAACCATGTCTGTTTTCCATATCAATTCCCCCCTTATTTCCAAAACCCTTGAAACAACTTTGTAGAATATCTAGCTATTACTCCTTTATCTATTTCGCTATCGACATATCAATGCCTGCACATACCATGTCCAGCTTTTTGACTCATAGCGTCCTTTAGATGCTGCACATACAGATCTTGAATCTTCGTATTTTCGCCTAAGCCATGGAGATAGACATCCACTGCAAAACCCGCTTTTACTAGCTGGGATCTGGCAGAATCATCCTCATCACCTGCCATGTCATTATTAACGTGATCACCAGCAACCAGCATAAATGGCATCAATATTACTTTCTTGATATCCCGCTTTTTCAACTTTACAATCACACTTTCTAGCGGCGGGAAACCTTCTACTGTATAAACAAATATATGATTCAGTCCAGCTTCTTCGATTTTCATTTGCAATGCAGCATAGGCTGTATTGGCAGGATGTACGCCACCATGTCCCATAAACACAATGGCTTCTTGGCTTTCCACTTTAGGCAATTGTGCTGTCAAAGCCTCAATGGCTTCTACATAATCATCTGGTCTGTCTTCCTGCCCTGTATAATAAAGCAAAGGACGGCCGATTACAATCTTTTCAAATACTTTTTGCTGCCCATGAATGTATTGAACGACGATTTTCTTGATCTTATCATATTCTTCGCCGCCAACCACATGCAATGGCTGAACATATACTTCTTTGTATCCTTCATCTTCCAGCCTTTGGATTGCTTCTGCTTCTGTATCAATGTGAATACCATCTCTGGCTGCTAACCTTTTGATAACGATTCGAGATGTAAAGGCTCTTCGAACTTCATATTCGGGAAAATTCGCTTTGATCTTATTTTCCACGCTTTCAATATTGAGTCGTAACCCTTCCTGATAGGTTGTACCAAAACTCACAACTACAATAGCCTTTTTCATCATTAGCCACTCCTTATTTCTTCTTTTCTGCTCGTGAATACATATAAAAATCTCCTAACCAATTGGTTAGGAGATTGAAGCTTATCATTAAGTAATCTGACTCATTCTATAAAATTCCAGCTTTTATGTGCCAGAAAAAATACAACTAACATCTGTACTTAATCCCCTCCCCATCACTCGCAGGTCAATTGGTGATTGTTATATAGGCAGTTCTCCTGACTTAGAATCATCGCTTCCTCAAACCTTCCCAAGATTTTATCTCAGTGGTAAACCTAGGGGAATGCTCCTCATTACAGTGGCGGGACCGCGTCGGCATGTAACCGAACTTCCCTATTAAGCCCTAACGGGCACCTATACCATCCATATGTACTTTTTATCATACCGCTTGTATCGTATAACAAGCGGTATGATTTGTCAATGTAAGAGATTCATTACTGAAATAACTGTGGATAAAAAGCTTTGGCTAACCATTGTACCGTTTTACCGCTTCTGATTCCTCCATTCATATCATTGAAAGAAAAAATAACAAATCGTCGCTTCTTGATTGCTTCTACCTCCGATAATGCCGGATTCTTTACAAGCATTTGTATTGTCTCTTGGGTTGATGACGCAGCATGTTCATTAATCACGATCACCTCTGGATTGCGTCTTATGATCTCCTGCCAGTCTGTTTTTTCCCAGCTTTTTTCTAAATGCCCAAAAACATTATCACCGCCCGCCAAACGTATTAAATCACTTTCCAGCGATCTTCCTGCAATTAAAACTTGATTTCCTGTCGCTGCATCAAATACCATAATTTTGACCCGTTTATCGATAATATCTGTTTTTTCTTTAACTTGCTGAATCTCATTTTTTATACTTTTAATGAGATCTTGTGCTTTTGTTTCAACATGAAAAATTTTTCCGATATTGTTAATATCATTATACACTTCCTGAACCGTTGCATGTTCCTTAAGTCCCCCTTGGGTGATATAGGACTTAATATTTTGCTTTTCCAGAACATCTGCAGTACCGATCCACTTATCCTCAAAAGCATCATTATAGCCATAAATAAAATCCGGTTTTACTGCTAATAAGGTATCTTTTGAAGGATAGGTATCCGATAGGACTAGAATTTTGTTATATTGTTCTTTGTATTCAGGCTGAATTTCACCGTCCATATGGGCTGCTCCTACTATTTTGTCCGAAAGACCCAGAGCCAGCATAATTTCAGTGGCATGCTGGTTCAAAGTAACTACTCGCTGAGGAACATTTACAAATTCAATCACACGTTTATGATTGTTTATCATAACCCTCCCTTGTTGTTCTTTAGAACCATCATTTGTAACTTGTTTATTTATGCAGCCGGTAAATAAGAATGATACCATTATTAACATCACAAAAAACAGATAATGAATTTTTTTCATACTCATCATTTCCTCCTAAAATAAATTTAATTCGGTATTCATAACTATAATTTAAATACACAAGGCTTACTGTCCTAAATGAAAATCCTCCAGCAACAATAGCTGGAGGATTTGGAAACATTTCCTCACTATCTTTAGCCCAGGTTAGCACTATATGCTGCCACCCAATTTACATTAAGACAAAACAGCAATATCCCAAAACCATTGCGTCTTTGTAATATCATTCGTTGGTATTTCTTTTTTAGTCTCTTGATTTTCTTGTTTAATTGCGAAGCCCTTCTTATATTGCTGCTGTATCCCCATAATTTCTCTTGCCATTTCGCTTGTCATTTCCATTTATATAACCTCCAAACGGTTTATGTTTTTTTTCATTGTTTCAATATAAAAATGGATCTCTCTTATAATCATCTTTGCCCCTTGCCATGAAGAGATGATTATAAGAGAAATCCATTATGCTTAACCATTTTAAGTAAAAAGACAACCCAAAATAGCCTATAAAGTAGACGCCTCGAATAATCCCCTTCCTGTTTCCTCGCAGGTCAAACGGTGATTGTCAAATAGGCAGTTCTCCTGGCTCTGGATCATCGCTCCTTCAAACCTTCCCAGGATTTTCATCCCAGTGGCATATACTTGAAGTCACTCACCAATACAGTGGCGGGACCGCGCCGGCATTTAACCGAACTTCCCTATTAAGCCCTTGCGGGCACCTATCTCTATTTATTCTATTTTTTTAATAGAAAATTCTAAAAGAAGCAAATCCCATATTACACCTCCTTTTAAGAATCGTAATTTCTTTAGTTCGACTTTTGATAAATAAAAAAAATAGATTTCTCAACTAGTCAAACCTAACTCTTCCCTGGAAGAATTGACTATTTGAGAAACCCATTTTTCACTAGTTCCAGTTGAATGACAACCTGAAACGAACCTATAAAATAGATGCCTCGAATAATCTCCTCCCTGTTTCCTCGCAGGTCAAACGGTGATTGTCAAATAGGCAGTTCTCCTGGCTCTGGATCATCGCTCCTTCAAACCTTCCCAGGATTTTCATCCCAGTGGCATATACTTGAAGTCACTCACCAATACAGTGGCGGGACCGCGTCGGCATTCAACCGAACTTCCCTATTAAGCCCTTGCGGGCACCTATTTCTTCATATTAGATTGTACCTTTTGTAACTTACCTGTTTAAAATACCATACTCAAATCCTACTGTCAATTATTTTTCACTTATATTGATTCTATTTATCTAGATACTTCTAATGAAAGCACACCCCATCATATTCTACTAACTGCCTTCATATATTTATCATGTCTATATAATAAACTACGATGGAGTTATCTGGCAAGGAGGACAATCGTGCAACAAGGAAAACCCAGTCTGCATACTACTTCCTGGCAGTTAATCACCTCTTATTGGTTTTCAAGAAAAGCACCGCTGGCCTGGGGATTGCTCCTTACAACTATAACGCTAAATATAGGTATTGTTCTGATTAATTTTTATTTAAATCACTGGCAGGGAAACTTCTATCATCAACTCCAGTATTACAATTATGCCGGTTTTATTGGTGCTTTACTTGATTTTAGCCTTATAGGCAGTGTTTACATTATTATTTCCGGGTTTCAGGTCTTTTTTCAAATGATGCTGCAAATGCACTGGCGGCAATGGATGACCCATCATTATCTGCAGCGCTGGCTTCATGATAAAACCTATTATTATATGAATCATTTACTCCATAATGCAGATAATCCCGACCAGCGTATTAGTGAAGATGTTCATTTACTTGCCACTAACACACTCAGCCTCTTTTTAGGACTACTAAAACAAATTGCTACTCTCATTACCTTCATTATCGTTCTGTGGCAGTTATCGGGAAATCTTAGCCTTACCATTAACCAAACTCCCATAACCATTTATGGCTATCTAGTCTGGGCAGCATTAGGATATTCCATCGTAGGCACCTGCCTGATCACCCGGATAGGGCGCCCATTGGTAAAGCTAAATGTCTTGCAACAGGGCTATGAAGCTGATTTTCGCTACGCTCTTGTCCGTTTCCGAGAGAATGACGAAAGCATCGCACTGTATAATGGAGAAACAGCCGAAAAAAATAAATTCATGCGTATTTTTCACAATATTTATGCCAATTATGGGAAAATTACAATCACCAGTAAAAATATAACTTGGCTTACTGTAATTTATTCTCAAGTATCCATTATTTTTGCCTTTCTCATGGCCTCTCCCCGCTATTTCAACAATGATATACAACTGGGTCAACTCTTTGAAATATCAGGAGCCTATTGGTATGTCCACTCTGCTCTCTCTTATATCATTGATAGTTTTGGCAAAATTGCGGAATGGCAATCCATCCTCATTCGCCTTACTCAATTTACTCAAAATATGCGCAAAGCCCAACTATTACTGAAAGCAACACAAGATCTTACGATACATCCTCCTGTAAACGACTCCTTCATCGCAAAAGACCTTTCTATACAATGCCCTCGCAAAGAGTTCTTATTAAAAAACTTGTCTCTACGGGTAACTGCCAAAGATAATATCCTCATTACAGGTCCATCTGGCTGCGGAAAAAGCACGCTATTAAAGACCTTAACCGGTATTTGGCCTTTCTCCCAAGGAACGCTTGCACACCCACCTAAGGAGAAAGTAATTCTAGTGCCGCAAAAATCTTATATTCCCATCCACACATTGTACAATGTACTCCTCTATCCTAACCTTCACACCCCAATCACCAGACTCGCTATGCAGGAAACGTTAAAACTGTGCCAGCTCTCCTTCCTCACAGAACAATTAGAACAAGAGAATAATTGGGGGGAAATTTTATCCTTAGGTGAACAGCAAAAATTAGCAATTGCCAGGGCCATACTGCATCAGCCTGACTGGCTGTTGCTTGACGAAGCAACATCTTCTCTCGATACAGAAACGGAGTTATATATGTATGCTCTCTTAAAAAGAACTCTGCCTAAAACCGTGCTCATCAGTGTCGGACATCAAGAAGCTTTAAAGAAATTTCATACATTAAAACTGGAACTAGATGGACTGGGAAGCTGGCAATTATCAAAACTGCCAGCAACATGAGAGAGAGGATACACACCGATTAGGATTTTATCCATTAGTAAGAATAAAAAATGAGACCAACTAACCAAAGTTAGCTGGTCCTTGCTTTTACAAGTTATACCCTTAAAAGGCTAAAATACGAGCTGGATTTTCTACCATTATCTTTTTGATATCGTTGTCAGACACACCGCATTTTTTTAATGATGGTACAACAGAATCTGCGAGACGCGTATAACCTTCACCCCCACCTCGACGTGTAGCCAGTTTAGTAAATACATCATTCCCTATAACGATTTGTCCTGCATAGCCCTCTCGGATCAACGACACTAACCCCGATAAAATATACCAGTCAGGATAATGAGCAATCCCCAAAGGTTCATCATCCGCCTCAAATCCAAAAGGAGTGAAAGAAAGTATAAAGCCCATATCAAGCAACTCTCTGTGCAGGCTGATATCAAAAGGTACATGTCCAGGATTGTTCACAAGTTGTTCAATAGAAAGAACGCCCATCAGCAGCTGGACATGACACAAGATTGTCCTTTCAGGAATACACCCACCTCGAGATAGGGGCTGCAGTATATTCTGCCTCACCTCGTCCCTTGTGAGATCAGGTCCTAGGTGAACCTGCAGCGACAAGCCCGTTTCGCCGGAGACGAAGGCTGCCGCACGCAGATAGTCTTCTAATTGTTTCGTGTACACCTCATAGGCCGCCTTAATATGGCCGGGAAAAATACCAGTTTCGCCAACGCCTTGATCAATTTCGCGGCGCAAAAATGCACCAAACTGTTCAAATGACATATCACGGTAATAAGCTGGCCATGTATATTCTGCATATAAACCTGTAGAAGCCACAATATGAACACCCGTACGTTCGGCGATCTGCCGAATGGCAAGAAGGTCATTGGGCGAACTGCGAATGCCAGGTGCGCTAACTTCAACAATTGAATCGCCACCACGATCTTTAAATTCGCCGACTTCGGCAGTCATCATCTGCTTGTCATCTAACCTCATATTGTCCAAAGATAAAACTATGTTATGACGCACAGCTGAACGATTCTCCAGCACTAGCTTATCTTCTAGCTTCAGGTTGTGACGACTCGGGATAAAGCAGGATTTGCGAGTTCGGTTGCGAAACATGGAGCAGTCCGAAAGGACATGTTCATGCATAGAGGTGAAACCAAGCTGTTCTGGTGCGATCGGACCGCAAACCGTCATAATCTTATGCGACATACTATCATCCTTTCCTTTACACTAGCGTGTCTTCAAGAACGCTTGATAGAGTCGCCCCGAAAATCAAAAGTTATTTTAACTGGAATGTTGTATATTCTGGCAGACACGACTATCCGTAATATCATATGCCCATGCAAATGCCAGAGGAACATTTTTTTATTCATTTCTATAACAGGTTTGCTTTTCACCCGCTCTGCCGTCTCCTGGGTTTGATTCCTTGCTCTAACAATTCCTTGTCTAATCTTGCATAGGTAATGTCTCTATACTCTTCGAATGAAATTTCTTGAACTATTTCAGTGACTTTTCCAACCAGCGAAAGATGATATATAGCATCTTCTTTTTGCTTCTTGACCATCACATATTCTTTCCCATCCAAATCTGTAATCAATTTAAGCGTAATGTCAGTGCTCTCTGTTTCCACACCCATAATCGTGTCTTTCGTTGTTCTGTAGGTTCTGTACATTTACAGTATCCTCATTTTGCCAGAAATCAAGTCTTGTGTCTCGTAAAGGGAACGAATATCTCCCCTTCGTTGTGGCGAGGAAGAGTCCCCGCCACACGCTGGTGCGGTGCTTTTGCCCCAGTGGTTTACTTCTTTCTTACCTTGGATTGCTACCAATTTATATCCCCCCATCTTCATCCTGTAGGAGGTTTCTTCTATCCCCAGTTCAGGATAGAAGAAACCAGCATACAGTTTGTTTCAGGGGAAATTAAAAAAACGCATATGCGAGGTCTTTTCAACCTACACATGCGCTTTGCTTCGTCTTGATTGCGCGCAGACGCTAAGCCTCTGACCAAAACTTCAATTGTATTATGCCGAATGTACCATCCCTTGTTTTCAAGGGAAAATCACGGTATAATAAATTGTCGTCGTAGACAGCTAGCTGTTACGTGTAGGTGCTTGTACACCTGCTCGTGCCTGGGAGTGTTACAGCACTCTCAGGACACGGCGACTTTTTTAATTTCCACCTATTCCTAATTATATTACTTTTTTTAGGGATTGCAAGCAAAAGTAAAGTGAAAATGAGTTCTGATTTCAAATTTTTGCCTAGTCATATATTCCTATTCGATTCATTTATTCTTTTTGAAAAAAAACAGGGTGAAAGCACTACTATTTTCTACTGGTCGGAAGATCCCCGCCTTTCAACAGGGAAACTGGTAATTTGCAACACAAGAAAGAGGATACACACCGATTAAGGTAGTATCCTCTTTTATCGATTCCATCACAACCTATATATAATCACCAAAAATTTGCCCCTTATAAACCACACTTTTACTTTTTACTACTTGGTTTCATTCGTAAATTGTTTTTGTTTATCTTTGCCATACTCCACTATTTGATTGGCTTCTACCCATTTAACCGCCACTGGATAGTTATCTTGTATTTTCTCTTTCTTGATAATTTTGTCCATTACGTCAATAATGGTTTTGCCGATGGCGTAGGAATCTTGGTCTACTATACCTGTAATTAATCCTTCTTTAATTCCATTTTCCCAAGTAGGGGTATAATCAAAGCCAAAGTGATATATTTTCCCAGCCTTGCCTTGTGATTTAATAGCCTCCATAACCCCGGTATCAGGCCCCTCGGAACCTAGAGAAAATACTGCAATTAAATCTGGATTAGAGGTTATCTGCCCTTCTAACTGTCTTTTCGATTCAGAAGCTTGATCATTATCCTGGATGGGTTCTAACCAGGAAAAACTTTGCGCATCCGCCCCCATTACACCCTCAAACCCTTTTCTTATTCCGTCTTGCCGATATGTCATAGTTGTTTGCGTAAGATTTACTGCTGCCAAAGCGATCTTACCATTTTTAATTCCTTTTCCTTTTAAATATTCTGCAGCTTTTTTCCCCAACTCTTCACCAGCCAATTTGTTATCGGTTCCCACATAAGCCGCTCGGTTGTCCTTTGTTTTGACATCTGCATCAAAAGTAACGATGGATACTCCTGCATCCTTTGCTTCTTTCACCTTCCGATCAAACATATCCGGGTCCATGGGCGCAATCGCAATTCCTACAGCGTTACTCGTTATAGCTTCCTGGAGAAATCCAATATGTTTTTCATTTTTTTGTGATTCACTAGGAGGTGAAGTCTTAAATACCAAATTATAGCCAAGTTCCTTAGCCCGCTCCTCAGCCGCCTTTTTCATCGGTGACCAGTATGCTCCTGTATCTACAATCGGGATGAAGTATAACGTCTTTTTATCTGAGCCAGACGCATTACTAGTAGATTTAGAATCGGAGCCCGAGCAGCCAGTCAATACTCCCATCATGATTCCAATGAGCAGTAATACCAGTATCTTCTTTTTCATTTACATCTCCCCCAACATATTACTTATTGATACTCCTGCCGCTAGCAGCTATTATGCTGTTCTAAAAAGGATCTGCCAGAGTTTACACACCTCCTATTAAAGATTGATTGCATTTTATGTGTTACCTTTATCTATTGCGGCGATAGTAATCTACAACTACGGCAATAACGATAATACCGCCAGTAACAGCCTGTTGTATAAAGGAATTTAAACCCAAAATAGCCAGTCCATTACGAAATATTTCTAAAGTAAAAATACCAACAACTGCTCCGGGGATATTCCCGACACCACCACTGAAAGCTGCCCCCCCAATGATTGCCGCAGCCATAGCAAATAAGCCGACGCCAGCGGCTTCGCTTGGCGCTCCAACATTTAGATTGGACATTAAAAGTACACCCGCCAGAGCCGCTAGAGATCCTTCCAGCATATATACTTTTATGATGTGTTTTTGAATATTAATCCCTGATAATCTAGCAGCTTCCTGATTAGAACCTACCGCATAACAATAGCGTCCAAAACGAGTATGGTTCATCACATAGGTCAAAGCGATGACCACTGCTGCAAAAACAAGGGTATTTGTGAAAATAAAATTTACACCCACTTTCGTATTGGATAACAAATAAAACCAATCGGGAACACCTTTCACATAGATACCATTGGTTATAAAGAGGATAATACCACGAATCATATAGTCAGTTCCTAATGTCAAGATAAATGAATCTAACTTAAATCTTACAATAAAGAAACCGTTGATAAATCCCCAAAACATTCCTATCACAATTGCTGCTAAAATGACCACAGGAGGTGAAAAACCTTTTACAGCCAGAAAAACAGCAGCCGTTCCTGCAAAAGCTGCGATACTTCCTGCTGACAGATCGACTCTTCCAGTTACTAACAACATCGTTATCCCAACAGTAGCGATTCCAACCGTTGGAACTTGCCGAAAAAAATTGCCAATATTGGCTTGGCTTAAGAACAATGGACTAATCAATGAAAAAGCAATTATTAACACTACCAAGACGATATACACGGAATACTTCAGAAATAAATCCTTACTATCTATTTTCCTAGCTATAGATGAACCGTCATTGAGCTTTGGGTTCAACATGATGCCCCCCTACGGTAGCAAACGCCATAATCTTCCCTTGCGTTGCATCCTGTTTCAATATTTCTCCTGTTAATCTTCCCTCACACATGACATAAATTCTGTCTGCCATGCCCAAAAGTTCGGGAAGTTCAGAAGATATCATAATTACAGTCTTGTTCTCTTTCACCAATTGATTCATAATTTGATATATTTCAGCCTTAGCCCCCACATCAATTCCTTTCGTGGGCTCATCGAAAATAAATACTTCTGAGGCAGTATTCAGCCATTTAGCCAAAACGACCTTTTGCTGATTTCCGCCTGATAAATTACCGACCGCAGTATCTACGGATGCGGTTTTAATTCGCAGACTTACTCTGAATTTTTCAGCAATTGCCTTAAGCTTGCTATGCTTTAAAATAGCATCTTGCATATTGGGCATGTTGATGTTTTCCGCTACCGACATGATCAATGATAATCCTTGGCCTTTTCTATCTTCGGTAAGCAAACAAATCCCTTGATTTATCGCATCTTTAGGCGTATTTATCGTGACTTTTTCTCCCCTGACTTTAATAGTTCCTTGGGATATGGGATCTGCACCAAACAGCATTCTTACGATTTCCGTTCTGCCTGATCCTACCAGACCTGCAAAGCCAACAATTTCACCTCTCTTAGCATAAAACGAGACACTTTTGACCCTGCCTGCATAGTCCGATAATTCCTGTATTTCCAAGATAATTTCCCCGATATTACCATATTCTTTAGGAAATAACTCTGTAATATCTCGACCAACCATCATCGTAATTAAGGTATTCTGGGACACACTTTTCACATCAACCGTCCCTATATACTGACCATCCCGCAATACGGTGGCATGGTCACATATCTCGAAAATTTCTTTTAGTCGATGTGATATATAGATGATGGCAACCCCGTCTTGCTTCAATGTATTAATGATTTTAAACAATGCGGCTACATCATCATTACCTAATGAAGTAGTTGGTTCATCAAATATAACGATTTTTGCATCCAAGCTAATTGCTCTACCGATCTCTAACAGCTGTTTTTGCGCTGTAGGCAGCGTTCCCACTATATCAGTAGGCTTTACTTTAGAACCAAGCTTTTTTAGAATGGCTTGCGTACTCCTATACAATTCCTGATAATCAATAATTCCTAACAGTTTATTTTTATAGGGCATTCTTCCCATGAAAATGTTTTCCGCCACATTTAAGGCTTCTGCAAGATTCAGTTCTTGATGAACAAAACCGACTCCCAGTGCTTGTGCTCTTTCTGGTGTCATAACGGTACAATCAACATCATTAATGAATATCTCCCCTTTATCCTGAGGATAAATTCCGCCTAAAATTTTCATAAGTGTTGACTTTCCTGCACCATTTTCACCTAAGAGTCCATGTACCTCTCCCGCATTAACTTCAAGATTTACACCCCTTAGAGCATATACACCCGGAAAACGTTTTTCAATTCCTGCCATTCTCAGTCTCTTTTGCATCAAACGTTATCCCCCTCATATCCTCAATAGCAAAACCAATTAGTATTCCAGCTCTATAGCTTCTCCGACAACTTCTAATAGGATTTTTTCCATTACCCTGCCAGTCAGCAATTGAAGACTTCTGGAATCCGGCTGGCAGCCGCCTACATATATTTCAAATGCACCAGGCTCCAATATACAATTACCTTCTTCATTAATCAGTGCCAATTGTCTTGGGGTTAGGGTAAAGAATACTTCTTGTTCTGTGCCAGGCAGCAAATGGACTTTTTGTATGCCTTGTAATTCCAAAATAGGAACTTCTACGCTCGCCTTCACATCTTTTATATACAGCTGTACTGTTTCATCAGATGCAAAATTCCCAGTGTTTTTAACCAATACAGAGCATTGAACATTTTCCCCAGCAGAAATTTGGGTACGATTTAGCTGCAGCTGCCGATATGCAAAAGTAGTATAACCAAGTCCGTAGCCAAAAGGATATAAAGCTTCCTTTGTCATGTATCTGTAAGTTCGATTTTTCATGGAGTAATCTGTAAACTCAGGAAGTTCTTCTGTAGTACGATAAAAGGTAATTGGTAGTTTACCTACAGGACTATATTCACCAAAAATCGCCGAAGCCAACGCTTTTCCCCCTTCTGCTCCTGGATACCAAGCTTGTATAATAGCAGGCACCTTCTCGGCAGCCCAGGTAACAGCCAAAGCACTTCCAGCAAGAAGCACCAAAATGATCGGTTTCCCTGTTTGATAAATCACTTCCAACAGTTCCTGCTGCAATCCTGGCAAATTTAACCCCAATTTATCCCCACTGGCATATTCGTTGGAAACGTCGCCTTCTTCCCCTTCAATACTCGCATCCAGTCCCATGCACATGACGACAATATCCGCTCGTTCTGCAGTAGAAACAGCTTCAGCAAATCGATCCCGCGCCTCTCCCAAGTTCTCTGCCTTATCTCTATACAAATGGCAGCCTTGGGCGTAGGAGACTATTGTATCTTTTCCTACTGCTTCGCGAATTCCTTCCAATACGGTAATATAATTCGAAGCTGTACCACAATAATTGCCGGTAAGCGCCTCTCTACTATTAGCGTTAGGTCCAATAACTGCAATGGATGATATTGTATTGCGGTCTAAGGGCAGTAAATTGTTTTCATTTTTTAGTAGCACTAAGGTTTTTTTGGATACTTCCAAGGCAAACTCTCGATGCTCTTGACAATCATTTTGGTGAAAGCCAATATTGGTATATGGAACATTCTCAGCAGTATCAAACAAGCCTAGTTTCATTCTGGTAAGCATCAATCTTGTTACTGCCGTGTTTATGGCTTCCTCGGTAACTAACCCCTCCTGATATGCAATCAATAAATTAAGATACATGTTGCCACAGTTTAAATCACAGCCGTTGTTTAAAGCCAGTGCTACTGACTCCGGTGCGCTGCTGGTTACTCTATGGTTTTCATGAAAATCTTTTATCGCCCAACAGTCAGAAACCACATGTCCAGTAAAGCCCCATTCTTGTCTTAATGTTTCTTTTAAAAGCATGTTACTGCCACAGCAAGGCTCACCATTAACCCTGTTATATGCCCCCATTACCGCTTCCACATTTGCTTCTTTCACACATTCTTTAAAAGCAGGCAGATATGTTTCTCGCAAATCTTTCGGTGAAACTACAGCATCAAAACTATGTCGCTCGCTTTCCGGACCACTATGGACGGCAAAATGTTTCGCACAGGCAGCCGCCCTTAAATATTTTTTATCCTGCCCTTGTAGTCCTTTTATAAAGGACACGCCTAATCGTCCTGTCAAATAGGGATCTTCGCCAAAAGTCTCCTGCCCGCGTCCCCATCGGGGATCTCGAAAAATATTGACATTCGGAGACCAAAATGTTAACCCCTTGTATATACCATGGTCTCCTTTTCTCTGAAATTCGTGAAATTTAGCTCTGCCTTCAATTGAAATAACTTCGGCCACATCATGAATCAGCTTCTCATCAAAAGTAGCTGCCAGTCCTATTGCTTGTGGAAACACAGTAGCAACTCCTGCTCGTGCTACACCATGCAGTGCTTCACTCCACCAATTGTAAGCCGGAACACCTAACCTAGGAATAGCTGGTGAAATGTATACCATTTGGGTTACTTTTTCTTCTAGTGTCATCCTTGAAACTAAATCTTTTGCCCGTTGTTCAAAACTCAGTGTCTCATCTTGATAATCAAATATTTCCATTCTCTCATCCCCTTGTAAGCCATTGCTATTTGCTTCATGTCCATAAAAAATATAAGAACTTTGTTCTAAATAATGCAATACTAACAGAAACTTTTAGTTTATAATCTATAGTATAATACTTTAATTTTTTTAAATATTCTCATTTTTTGCTACAAGATCCTCACTTCTTGCTGGATGCTATTTTACATAGGAAACCATTTCATCTTCTAATGAAATTAAGCCATATCCTTGATAATCTATTTTAATTAATCTTAAGAAAAATTATAAGTTAGGAGTGCATTTATGATCATAGAAGGCTTACATGAAAAAGATATATATACCGAAACCTATCCCTTTCGTATTGAATTAAATACATTTGATAACTTTGATTGGCCTTTGCATTGGCATCATGCTGCTGAACTGGTATATCCAGTCGAAAACGACTATAGGGCGACGGTAAATGGTCTAGAATATACGATGTGTGAAAAAGATATTCTATTTATTGCTGGTGGGGATATTCATAGCTTTCATACCCGCAATAACAAAGGAAATCGTTTTTTTATTCAATTTGAAATCTCCACACTGGATGTGTTCGGTCAATCACATCAGCTTACTCCTTTTTTATCCATGACAAAATTCATCTCAGCCAAAGAAGACCCCTTATTGCACACTGAATTAGAAAAAAATATTATTGCCTTAATCAATGAATACCAGCATCGAGCATTGGGATATACGTTATATCTAAATGCCCGAATATTTGACATTCTGGTGTTGTTATCCCGCAGTGTTTGTAACAATATCAGTGCTGAAATATCCAGCAGCAGCAATAAAAAATTTCATATTCTAGAAAAATTAAATTTAGCATTTCAATATATTGAAGAACAATATCAAAATGACATCTCCCTTAAAGATGTTTCTTCTGCCGCAGGCTTTAGCGAATACCATTTTTCAAGAATTTTTAAGGAAATGACCGGTAATCATTTTTTGAGCTATTTAAATGAACGCCGTATAAAACAAGCAATTCGGTTATTAATTGCTCATAACAAGTCCATTACCGAAATTGCCCTTTCCTCTGGCTTTAACAGCATTGCTACCTTTAACAGAACATTTAAGAAGCTAAAAGGCTGTACACCCGTAGAGTACAAAAAAATGCAGTTTTAGATATTCCCAAAGAATACAGCATCACAATCCCTAACATCCGCCTGGTTGCCACAGCCCGGTACAAAAACAAAGGAACAGGGGTGCGCCACTTTCGTGGCGCACATCTGTCCCCCCTGTCCCATTCAGCATTAGCAACGTCCCTTATTCCTTAATAGAATAATAAGACAAGCCTTTACTATCTTTTAGCAATTGATAATTAAACCTAGCTGTCTCCAGCAGAAATTGCTCTCTTTGCTTACCTCTCACGATAATCAGACGATCAGATAATGGGGGCTTCGCCCCAAATTCAACTATCCCCTGGGTCGGCATGGTGTATTTGCTTGACCAGTCTAGCTCTTCCGCCTGACGGAAAGTCACTTCCCTTGGGGGGGTAAGCTTGACTGCGACCTTGCCGCTATAAAAAACCGCCGAAGTACTGTAAAACTGATACATCCCGATCTTCTCCACTCCACGGTCGACCATACTTTTAGCAATCTCTTTTCCTGACCGGCTTTCCGCTATGATAGGGAATATAAACAGGGAAAGTACGATATATGCCCCCAATTGGCACAAACAAAGCAATTTGAAAACATCGACCGCAGTCCGGTTTCTTGCTTTCCACACGCTGAATACCAGGAGCAGTAGCAGACCGGCTGTAGCCAGGCCAAGTTCCCACCCCGCCAGATAGCGATAAGCCGCTATCATATATCCAACCATGAGCAAGGCCACAGGAACCCCTATCCAGTAGAAAATTTCCTTCGTTTTCCCCTGCGCCAGCATCCGCTCTAGTTGAATAGCTGTTAGGATTGCCACGGGAAAGAGGATGGGAAACGTATAGGTCAGGTATTTAGTGGCCATTAACGAATAAAAGCCAAAATAAGCAGCTATCCACAGAAAAAGGAATAACAGCAGCGGGGACTTCAGGGAACGCAAGTCTTTATATCCTTGGATCAAAGCTTTTACAGCCAGAGCAGACCAAGGCAGCATGCTGAGCACAAATACAGCAAGATAATAGTAGCTCACATTATCTTTCGGATGTTCGGAAACGGTTGCCCGAAGATAGTTATGAACACCAAAAAAGTTATTGATAAACTCCATACCGTGCAAGGTATACATGGCAGCGTACCAGGGCAGCGCCACAATGGCAAAGAGCAAAACTCCTGTCAGCAGATACATTTCTTTAAGTTCCGTCCAATTGCGCTGCAACAGAATAACTAACAGCATAACTAGAGTAGGCAGCAGAGCGCCAATCGGCCCTTTCGTCAATACAGCCAGCGCCATGCTGACATAGGCAGCTAGATACCATCGCTTGGTGCCATCCATTTTTACATACCCCAGATAAAAAAATCCCAGAGCAGCGCAATTAAACACAAAGAACACCATATCGGTAATCACTAGTTTAGCCAACAATATATACTCGAAGGACGTTCCCATAATCACCACTGCCAATAATGCGGACCTTCGCGTATTGGTTTTGCTTACAAACCAATACAGCAGCACGACTCCCACGGCAGCAAACAAAGCCGGCGCCAACCGAGCTGCCCACTCTGAAAAACCAAAGAGTTGAAATGATAATGCCGTAAGCCAGTAAAAAAATATTGGCTTATCAAACCAGGCATTTCCATAAATCCTTGGTGACACCCAGTCCGCTGACAACACCATTTCTTTTGCTGTAAGCGCATAGTTCGATTCCACCGGATCGGTGATGGGTATGGCTTGGTTAAAAAACATATAACCAAAAAACGAAATCAGAAACAGGACCCCATAGATTTTAGGGGAAGCGGTAAAGTTGCTTACATCATCAAATAATTTCATTGCTATAAATCCTTTCTAAAGACATCTACTTGAACGACGGCTTCAGTGCCACTTTTAAATTCAGCGCTGACCCAGTATAACGGCCGCTGCTTAACCTCCTCAAAAATGCGTCCAACATATTCACCGATAATCCCCAGGCCTACCAATTGAATGCCTCCAAGCGTCAATATGCTCACTGCGACCGTGGCCCAGCCCGGAACAGCATCAGCG
Organism: Pelosinus fermentans JBW45; assembly: GCF_000271665.2. Lineage (GTDB taxonomy): Bacteria > Bacillota > Negativicutes > DSM-13327 > DSM-13327 > Pelosinus > Pelosinus baikalensis. The sequence goes on from NZ_CP010978.1 coordinate 3,786,637, forward strand.
GTAAACAATTTCGTGTACACCACATTCAGGGTCAAGCCAAAACTCAACACACCAAAAAGTAAGCCAAGATAAAAGGCAAAGCGCAGGGGGAGTTTTGAATAAGCCGTAATACCGGCAAGGGCAAAAGAAATCATCTTCCTGGGTGAAAACTTAGACTTTCCGGCAAAGCGTTCAGGCGCCACAAACGCCACCTGCGTTTGACGATACCCCATATCGCCAATGATCCCCCGGATAAATCGGGCTTTCTCCTTAAAGCACTGAAAAGTGTGAACAACTTTTTTATCAAGCAACCGGAAGTCTGATCCGCCTTCCACGATATGAACATCGGACATGGTATTAATTAACTTATAGAACATGCTTGAGGTAAACCTCTTTAACCAAGAGACGCCAGATGTACCTACGCGGACGGTTTGCACGACATCAAAACCTTCTTCCCATTTCGTTAGCAAAAGCGGCAACAGCTCTGGCGGGTGCTGCAGGTCGCCGTCCATGGTGATCACCACATCCCCCTGAGCGTAATCAAGCCCGCAGGTTAAGGCCACTTGGTGCCCAAAATTTCGTGCCAGAAGAACCGCTTTAACCTTTGTATCTTGCTTTGTCATGCGTTCGAGAATCACTGCAGTATCATCACTGGAGCCATCATCAATAAAAATTAATTCATAAGCATAGCTTAAAGGCTCCATATACTTACAGACTTCTTGGTAAAACACATTCACATTCTCCTGCTCGTTAAAAACAGGTACAACTACTGAGATTAGTTTCATTTTTTTCTCCACCCTATCCGTAAAATATCAAAAGTGTATTTAAATGACCTATATGAGCTATGTCTGTAAAATGGGAGGTGAAATCGCTTAGGATATTGCTTGTCCAATTTGTCAAACTGAGTGTAACAAGTTAATCTGAAAATACGATGAAAGGGAAAGGCTGTCACCTGCAGCGGTGTATGCCGGGCAGCCTCCACCCACGACCAGGCGAAGCAGCGCGGGCGTGTTGTTATACAGAGTAGCTCATTTCCCACTTTGCTCTCCATAATAAATACGAGAATAACTTTGCTTTGGTTCAAGGTAAGGCAATTTTTTATATAAAAAAAAACAAGACACAAAAAAGTGCCTTGTCTGTATACCTACATATCTTTCTTATTTATCTTCCATCAACACTTTCATCAACGAATCCTAAGCCTAAAGGATCTTGCTTCTTCTACAGAAGATAATTTCAGGGAATTCATCGTTTCCGCCTTTTGCCTTGGCCCTGTCATAATCCGATTGACTTGCTGAGTGGAATAGCCTTTTTGTAACAGCTCTTGTCCAAAATCATCCATAATGTGAAGCATATCGAGCCAGTCAAGCTCTCTGTCGTATGTGCTAACAGATTCTGCATGGATCTTTTGCATAAAGGATTGTACACCTTCATCACCAAGCTCTGATTGCCTAATATCATCAAGGATTAAAAAAATCTCTTTTACAACCAGGTTGTCACCCCCGGCCTGGATTCTATCCCCATCCTCGCCGGCCACCAAGTTAGGCACGGGCTTATACTGCAGCCAAAATTGTTTCACATCCTCATAATACGCTTTGCCTAGTAGATTCTCTTTATATAAGGTATACATATAGGAAAGCATCCCGGCACTTATATTTCCTGGATCGCTTGTATCAAATGCCGGCCACCAAAGACTTAGAACAGCCTCTTCAAAATATAGCATTTGTAATTTCTTTTCACTCGTATCTTCGTTTGGCAATAATTTTAAAAAATATTCCGAGACCAAAATAGCATTTTTCAATCCTAGTTTTTTGCGTTCAGCAGTTTCTTCCAGCCAGCTATCCAGTAAGAATTGAGGCACCTCAACTACATTCAAATATTGCTTGTTCGCCCGTGGTATCAGGTTTTCATAAAATGTGATCCTATCCTTGGCTAGTGTAATGACCGTATTTGCGTTCTCTTCATGCAGTTTTGCACAATAAGTTGTCATATCTCCGCTCTGAGCCGCTATTTTTACATAAGGAGCAGCTATCAAAAAAGCGTCCTGGGCAGACGAACTGAAAAAAGCAAACTTCCTACCAGTTCCCTCTGCTAGATATATACCTTCTCTTAAGGGTAATCCTGTAACAACTTCCATGTCTCTATCTATTTCAACAGTTATCGAAAAGGCGGCAGGCAGGTGGGAGACATTGCGCGCCGACAATATCTGGGTGGGCTCATTACTCCATCTGCTCTGATACTCAACAATGTTGTATATCGGGTTTTTACCTAAAACAGGATACCATGCATGACCAGACCGTAACAAGGTCATCGCCGGTGAAACAAAATTAATCAATCCCCTCGGTTGGGCATCATAGTCCGTAAACCACTCCCATACTTTGCCCGAATAATCCAAAGCAATTTCCATAGTGGCTCCGGCAACAAGAGGCGCATTTAGTTTCACCGCAATAAAGTCACCTTTTCTTTCCCAAACAAGTTCTTTGCCACTACCATCGGTTACATGCTGAACCGTATAATAATTTTTTAAGGTCAAAGGGATCTCTTGTATTTGGCTGTCACTTGTATTTTTAAAAACCAGCTTTACATCACAGTCCGCAGTGTTCAGGACTGTTTTCAATTTAATATCCATTACATAGCTAACAGGTTGCAGCCTATTTGACCTATCTGCTGCTTGTCCGTCATCAACCACCGCATTGCTAAAAGACTCTTGATAACTTTGCTCGCGCGCTTTATACTCCAGGACGAATGGAATAGAACTAGATAAAAATACAGCAAAGGCAGCTGTTACTAGCAGTATGTATGATAATCCCAATTTTCCCAAAGAACGCCGCTTACTATAATAATAATAGCTGACTAAAAACAACATTGCTGAAAGCCCCAGCTGCTGACACAAAACCATTGGTATAAATCCATTCTTAGGAAAGCGCTCTGTAAGCTGTGAAGGAAATTCTGTAGCTGCCAGATTATAAGCCAAATTTATCGGTGGTAACCAATATGGCAATAAGGTATTATGATCACCATCAAGAATACTAATCAATATTAGATAAAAAGCAGTTATCAATGTGGCTAAAAAAATATTCGAACGACAGATCGTCTCTATAAACAAAGTGACACATATTGAATTGATACTGATCAAAAAATAATTCAACCAATAGTTCCATAACAGGTCAAAAAAAGGCACCGGCGTAGGAAAAACGAACAGTACCATAGTCGCCACGACTAAAAACATCTGCATACCCAGCAGACCTAAAAGCAAAAAACTGCTCACTGCTCTCCCTAGCAGCAACTCCCAATCCTTACAGGGAAGCGTATTAACAATCTCTGCCGCGCCACTGCGCCAATCCCTGGCAATCATACCGATATTCCAAAAGACAAAAAAAATATAGAAAACCGATATGACTCTAAGCGCAAAGAATTGTTCCTGATATAAAGAGTAACATAAAAGACAATTGACTAAAACTACAAGTACCCAATAGCCCCCCCCTTTTATGCCTACTCTCATTTCTTGCAAGGCAATCGCCATTATATTATTCATCTTCCTCTTGCCTCGCCGATTCTATCAATGACATATAACCATCTTTTGCACGAGCAGTATCTTTTATCTGCCAACTCATTCCTGTGGCCAACTTAACAAGTTCATCCGGTTTTCCTTGGAACACCAAACTTCCTTGACGTAATACAGCAAGCTCCGAACAACAAGCTTCAATGTCAGCAAGGATATGGGTAGAATAAACAATGGTTATCTTCCGTCCCAGTTCACTGATTACATTGCGTATATTGTTGCGCTCGACGGGGTCAAGTCCAGCTGTAGGTTCATCCATGATCAAAAGCTGGGGTTTGCCCAATAAAGCTTGTGCACATCCCAGCCTCTGTTTCATGCCAAAGGAATATGTAGAAATCCTTTTATTCCTAACCTCTGCAAGATTAACTAGCTCAATAGCCTCATTCACCTGTATTTTTCTTGCTTGTTTATCCGTTACCCCTTTTAATACTGCAAAATACTCGAGCATCTCAAAACCAGTCAACCTGGAGTAAAAACCAAATTCTTGGGGCAAATACCCTAATTCATTACGAATTACTGTTTTCTCAGAACATACATCTACCCCATTAACAGTTACCCTACCTCCCGTAGGCTCAATCATCGTCGCCAAAATCCTCAGCAAGGTACTCTTCCCCGCACCATTTTCCCCTAAGAGACCAAATACACCTGTGCCTATACTGCAAGTAATATCGTTCAGTGCCATACAATTATTGTTATATCTTTTACTAAGATTATTAATCTCTATCATTATAAATACCATTTCTTTCTCATTCTGAATCACCCTGGGATACTAGATAGATATACGCATCCTCCAAGGTGGGATCCACAGAACACACTCCCGTAAGCTCCGGCCTAACATCGCTAATGATCCTTATTTCATACAACCCTTTATCAGCCCGTAAAGCACTGACTACCAATTCATTCTTTTTATCATGCCACTCGTCCTCAGATAGAGTAGCTTGCCAGACAAAACTCCTGGCAGTGTCTATCATTACAGAGATTGGACCTTTAAATCGTAGTTTTTCCTTATGTAACAGCATGATACTATCTGCCAAAGCAGTTAATTCTGAAATGATATGGGTACTTAATAGGACGATACGTTCAGAGGATAACCGGGAAAATAAATTACAAAAATAAAAACGTTCTTCCGGATCAAGCCCAGATAATGGCTCATCCATAAGGAGAAGATCAGGATCGTTTAATAACCCTTGAGCGATCCCAACCTTTTGGCGCATCCCCTTTGTCCAGTCCCGCAAGGTTTTATTATGAAAGGAAGAGATTTGGGCAATATCCATTACCTCTTCAACCTTTGCACTAGCAACTGCAGCAGGAATCCCCTTTAATTCTGCAAAATATTTCAAAAATTTTTGCGCGGTCATTTCAGGATAAATCCCAAAATTCTGAGGTAAGTATCCCATATGGGCTTTAAACCTGACACTGTCATTAGGGAGAAACATTCCATTAAGAGATACTTGACCAGTTGTTGGCGCAATAACCCCTGCAAGGATGCGTAATAAAGTCGTTTTGCCCGCCCCATTAGGTCCAGTCAACAAATGTAATCCCTTAGGTAAAGAAAGGGACATATCATTTATCACACAATTCTTTTTAAAACATTTTGTAATGGAAGATAGCTCTAACATATTCTTCTCCCTCTTTTATCCCTCTTGGGAGTAATCCATATTTTCGACACGCATGCAACGTAGATATATTGCAATCAGTATGAGACCTATCACTAAAAGTATCATTGGCATTCGCTGTATCAAACCATTTCCAACTAGACTGATTTGTATCAAACTTCTTCCAACATCACTTTGTTCAAAAATAACTTTCGCTACCCACATTATAAATGCCGTTCCACAACCATACATAGCGCCTAAGCGCAAAGAAACAGCCAACGCGACACCTAAGAAAAACACCATGGGTGCTAACCATGCAAGAATAGTCTTCCATAATAGCACTTTTTCATTTGTCAGCATATCAGAAAAAGAAAGGGCGATCATCCCCGTAGCAGTCAGACAAACGATAATCGTATATCCCAAGGTTACGATAATTCTTGCACCAGCCAATTGGGCTGGTGTATAAGGACAAGACGCTTCCAGCTCATTTGTACCATAAAGCTCTGCCCTATGTTCATAAAAAAGCGTCAGCAAGCCTAAAATTGGCGCTCCATTTGTTAAAAAAATCAACGAATCTCTATCACCGTTCGTTAAAAAAATGCCTGCAAAAATGATCAAACTAGTCACCGCCATAAACCGCCAACTCAAAATAGCCAACTGGGGCTTTACCAGACGTAAGACAGAGAGTAGACTGCCATCACTGGCAGACCTTTCTATCGCTACTCTATTAATAGGTTTAAGAATTGGAACACCATCATTACTATCATTTTCCTGCAAAACTGCTTTGAGGTTATAGAGCAAGCTGCTGGTCATCGCAGCAGTAGGCTTAGGGACGTTGTATTTGGATAGTTTATTTAAAACAACAACCATCTCTTCATCATTTCCGTCTTTATCAATTTCGCTAAGAATTTCTTGATATTTATCCAAATTCCTCGCCCCCCTCTTTAAGCAGTTTTTTAAGATTATGTAAGCCGTTAGATAACCTTGATTTAACTGTTCCTACAGGAATATTCAATACTAATGCTATTTCTTCCAGTTTCAAGTCTTCATAAAAACGAAGGACAACTACTTCACGGTGAATGTCTCCCAATTGATTGAGAACTTCGATAATCGCTTCGCGTTCATCCTGTTTCTGTAAAAATTCTTCCGGTGTATCCTCATAATCCCTAATAGTATCAGGCATCTCAAGACCATGAATCGTTTTTTGCACATATGCGCTTTTCAAATAGTCCTTACATGTGTTTGACGCAATTGTATAAATCCACGTCTTGAAAAGAAGTTCTGGATTGTACTTTTTAATATTCCGGCATATTTTGATAAATACCTCTTGGGTAATATCATTAGCACTATGATAATTTTTACTCATCCGATAGATATATGAAAATATCTTAGAATGGTAGCGAGAAACAATAGTCTCCAAAGCGGTCTCGTTTCCCTGCTGCAATTGCCTTGCAAGTTCTTCATCAGAAATAATTACTGCCACCTCACTTGAAACCGTTAACTATTAACTAAACATACCCCCTAAGCCATCTCCCAATATTGCCTTATGGATATTACTTCTTGTTGTTACGTTTTGATTACATGCTCGGAATTTTGAACCATCAATAGCAACTAATTCTTTACCAGATAATTCCTATCCTTATTCTGGCTATACACGAACTGAATTATAATTTGCCAATATAGTCATCTCTGCTTTCAGGAAACAGTATTGATTGCCTTCTTCCTTCGCATTTTATATAGCCCATAAATCCAACTCTTCCCAATCAGAATTTATATCTACATTTTATCATATTTGTTCATTTTATGTAATTATTGTCGTTTACTTTTCACACAGTCCGGCGTCAATAACGTGACAGGACCTCTGTTTCAAGCCTTCCTAGATCCTTGTGTGTGCTATCTGGAGGTTCTCCTTGCTGCATAGGTTTCACCTACTAGCAGTTGCTAATCTCTTCTTAAAGAGCTGTAATTCGCGCATGAAATATTCCTCCTGTTACAGAAACAGGGACAGGGATCCTGTTTCAGGCCTTCTAAATCTTTGTGGATGATAATCCCGTTATACGTGCTATCTGGCGTATATTCGTGCCGACAACTTCTTTCATTTCTTCAATATAGCGTCTTGTTTTTCTCTCGGTTCATTGCAAATTTTTACTGCGTCAATTCCAAATTCCTGTCGGACCATTTGTCGAAGGTCATCATCACTTACATTAACCTTGATCCCCGGAATTTCAAGACAAAATTGGACTTTCACCAACAAGTAAGCGCCCATGCTGGGCGCACATCAAAAAGGTACTTTACGCCAAGCATAAAGTACCTTTTTGTCTACGGTTTGTTGTAAAGTAATGACTTTACATATATTTGCTATGTATCATTTTTATCATTCCACGCTTAATGCCTTACGGATAACCCCATGGGCTTTTTCCAACCGCATCTTAGCTTCTTCCATCGTACATGCTTGTTTACTCATAACAATTGCCAGCTTAGGGTTATAGTTAGCCTGTTCCAGAAATTCCTTTGCCTGCTCTATGGAAAGTCCGGTAGCCTGGGCAACAATTCTTTTGGCCCGTTCCAAAAGTTTCACATTGCTTGCCTTCACGTCCACCATCAAATTTCCATACACTTTTCCAATCTGGATCATTGCAGCCGTCGTAATCATATTCAGTACCAGCTTTTGGGCCGTACCGGCTTTCAGGCGGGTAGAACCGGCTATAACCTCTGGACCGACCACCAGCGTGATGGCAATCTTGGCTATATCGCCGATCACCGAATTCGGTGAACAACTAATCGCCATGGTAGTCGCACCAAGTTCGTTTGCATACTTAAGTCCGCCCACAACATAAGGAGTACGTCCACTGGCGGCAATACCGATCAATACATCGGACACTGACAAACCGATGTTTCGCAATTGTCTAACCGCTTCTTCCTCGTCATCCTCAGCGCCTTCGATCGCATTGCGCAAAGCATGGTCGCCGCCGGCAATCAGACCGACAACCATACTGTCATCAACCCCAAAGGTTGGCGGACATTCAGAAGCATCCAGAACTCCCAGCCGACCGCTTGTCCCTGCACCTATGTACACCAGCCGGCCGCCCCGCGGCAGTGCTTCAACTACTTTGTCGACAGCCTGAGCAATATTGGGGATCTCCTTTTCCACAGCATATGCCACTATTTTGTCCTCATCGTTAATCAATTTTAGCATCTCCGCTGTACTTAATTGGTCGATGTTTTCTGTTTTAGGATTTCTTTGTTCTGTCATTAAACTCTCTATATCTACTGTCAAACTATCCACCTCACTAATATTTAGTATCCCTTACCACCTCACGGTTTTTTTCCAAATATCCGATTACCTGATTATATCGTTTGCGAGCTACGCCTACAAACAACGCATCAATAACAGACAGTTGGGCAATACGTGACGCCATTGCACCGCTGCGCAAAAGAGTACATTTAATACACGTCAAACCTTTCCAAATTTATTCAACGCTTGCAATGCCAGTATTACCGCGCCCGATACAGGTTCAGCCTCAGAACATCTGATATCCGCTTTGTCTTGCAACTTAGCAATAACCCGCTCTCGAACCTGTGGAATCTTTTGCAGAATACTGCCGAATAATACAACTTTTATCTCCGTAGCAGTAGCAAATCCTCTAGTAATAATAGCCTCGATCAAAGCTATTATTTGGTCCGCTGTATCCTTTAAAATAGCAATAGCTACCACATCACCATTCGCTGCAGCACTAACCACGACTTCGGTGAGTACAGCTACTTGATTTTTGGTTGTCTGCGGATGATATATGAAAGTAATTAAATCATCAAAGGATGCGATCTGCAAGAAAGTGAGAATGTCAGCTAACAACATGGTAGGTTGCTCCATACCTTCTGCCGCTTTAATACTTCGCACCAGGGCTTGCCGGGCAATATAGTAACCACTTCCTTCATCACTGACTACATGTCCCCAGCCACCAGCCCGAAAGCATTCGCCTTGTGCATTCACCCCATAGGCAATAGAACCTGTACCAGAAATAGCCACAATACCTTCCAACTTGCCAATTCCAGCAACCAAAGCAATCTCCGAATCATTGCAGAGGCTATAATGCCCTTTTAATCCCAAATCATCCAGGGACATGCCAATACTCACCTTATCCTGCTGTCGGTCGACACCTGCCAGCCCTAAAGAAATGAACCGTAAATCACTACGTTCCAGACCAGTGGCCGCAAATTCATCCAACATGTCGCTGATAAGTTGACGAAATTTAACTATGCCAATAACATGATGATTCGAGGCTCCTCTTTCTACTTTCGCTAGGATTATACCATTCCGGTCCGCAGCCCAACCTCTAGTCTTGCTGCCGCCTCCATCAATCCCTAATACCCATTCCATTGTTTATAAAATCACTCCTATCATGTTGCTGCTCATTTCTCCTTGAAGCAAAATGAGCGACCGGGCTGAATGTACTCCAACAGAAACAATTCCTCCTTGATTACTTGAGCCACTACATTCGTTCTCGCATCAATTGGCAATTCGCGGCATACCACTTGTAATTCACCCATATAACGGAGATACTCCACATTATCAATAGTGACCGCACCACAGGGACGGGTTAAAGCTGACCGTTTCAGAATGGTATCACGGCACGAATTTCGAGCCTCCTGAGAACGGATAACATGTTCACCTGGATCATTACGATTGGTATGTCTGCCTAAAAGTATAGCTCTTTCCATATCGCTGATGCCAGGTTTGGTATCAACCACAAGTTCAATATAGCGTTCATCCAAGGCAGCCACTCCGGCCAACTCTTCGGTGGCTGCAAATGGGTCACCGAAAATTACTGCATCAACCAGTTTGCTGGCAAAAAAATGTTTGGCAGCAGTGACCGGATTCATATATCGGTGTTGCTCTAAGGACGGCACCCCCTCATATATCGGTCCCCGGGGGTTATTATGTGAAGCAATAAAAGCCGCTACCGGTATACCATAACTGCGGAAAAGCTGGGACCTTTCGGCAAAAAGACCGTATGATAATCCAGTTTCCGGACGGGGATAATAGTTATGACAAGCTCGCAAACGAGCGGAGTCAATTCCCTCACCCAAAATAGTATTAAGTATTTTCTGATCAATTGTGCTGGCGTTCAGTTCAATGTCGAATTGGCTTTTTTTAGCCAATTCGGCAGTTTCTTGAAGGTTAAACCCAAAATCCAGACGCAACGTATCAATACCGAGTTTGCATAAATCATCGATATTCCCCCGCGTTATTCTTAGTAATTCAAATGAAGCTGGAGAAATGTCGGCAGTTATGCAAAATCCTAACTGCTTTGCATATTTGATCATATTAGTGAATTCATTCAAAATCTTTTGACTATCAGCCTCGGGAATGTGTAAGGAGGTAAATATCCGAGAATAGCCATATTGGTGTGCAGAAAACATGTATTCTCGAATAGCCTCTTCCTTGTGACCCATGCCGACATAGACCGATATACCTTTTTCTATTGCCATCAATTAATACCTCCTATTTATTATTCTTCATTCTTAGGATCATCAAAACCCACAAACCAAGTAATCACAAAACCCGCGACATAAGCAATGAGAATACCAATGAGATAATACATAACGCCGCCGGGCTTAATTAAAAATGCTAATGACAGCCCGGAGACACCTAATGCGATAGACTTAACATGCATTAACGCCTGAAACGCACCGCCAAATCCGGCGCCTATACAGGCTGTTATGAAAGGGCGTCCCAGCGGCAAAGTTACACCAAAAATGAGCGGTTCCCCTATACCTAGAAAGCCTACCGGCAGTGCTCCTTTTACTACTTCCTTAATTTTTTTATTTTTGGTTTTAAAATAAACAGCAACAGTGGCTCCTACTTGACCGCCACCTGCCATGGCCAATATAGGTAAAAGCGGATTTTCCTTCAATGTATTTAGTAATTCCATGTGGACAGGCGTTAATCCTTGATGCAGACCAGTCATAACTACAGGCAAGAAGGTACCGGCTAAAATAAAACCCGCGATAGGGCCACCCGAACTTATCATAAATTTAAAAAAACCTATAATGCCATCCGATAGATATCCGCCTAGCGGTTGCAGGATATAGTATGTAGCAAATCCTGTAACGAGTAAAGTTAAGGTCGGAGTTACGATGATGTCAATCGCAGTCGGAACAAATTTACGTAGTCGTTTTTCCAGAACGCTCATAAACCAAGCCACCAACAGTACGCCAATTAGACCGCCACGTCCTGGAACCAACGCCATTCCACTAATTTTTATGGAAGCAATGGCCGGATTGATAATCAAAACACCAGCTAATCCACCCATAGCAGGCGACCCGCCAAATTCCTTAGCGGTATTTATACCGACAAAAACGCCTAGATAGGAAAAAATGCCCCAACCGATTACATTTAGTATGGCGATCAATGCGCCCTGAGGATCAGCGCCGCAGCGAATTGCCACATTAGTTATGCCGGCGACCATACCGGAACCAACAATAGCTGGCATCAGCGGTACAAAAATACTAGATAATTTCTGTAAAAACAATTTGAAAGGAGTTCGGTTTTTATCCTTATATGCTGCTTTAAGATCAGTGACTTCTCCCATCGCTAGATTAGTCAAATCACTAAACTCTGCAGCTACCTTATTTACTACACCTGGTCCGAGAATAATTTGAAGTTGCCCTGCTTGTTCCAAAGTGCCCAAAACTCCAGAGATTTGTTTGAGCTTAGTAATATCAACCTTTTCCAAAGAACTGATTGTAAGCCTTAGTCTGGTCATGCAGTGCGTTGCACTGGCAATATTCTCTTTTCCTCCAACGGTACTAATTATTTGTTGAGCCAAATCTCGTTCCTTTGCCATTATTCCACCCCCATAAAATTCTAATTAAGATCATACATTTACTAATTTTTTAGACTGGGTGAGTTTTTGCAACAGACTCCTAGAAGGAAATAGTTACATCCCATCCATATTTTTTAGCTCTTTCATTAGTAACTAGATTTTTGTAATCACCATACCAAGTTTCTGTATAAAGCTGAGGATTAATATGATGAACAACGATAGCACGATACCCTTTAAAGCCTTGGTTACCACCAAGTACACCATATTCATTACCCCACCAAGTCAAATGGTCACCATTTTCCGCTGGAAGATTTAGATTCCCTTCTTGTTTCCAATACTGGAGAATCAGCTCATCTTTATTAATTGTTTTCCATAGTTGAAGTTTGTACATTTTATTATTATCATCAGCTTTAGTATTTTCAGCATAACCACCTGAAATATTCAAACCGCTAGGGAGCGTATAGCCAGCAGTTACCGCAGGAATGCTAGTGCCTATAGATTTATTTATAATAGTCTTGCTACCCGTCATATAATGAACGCCCAAATCAAAATTACCAAATTTACCACCAATCGTACCATACGCAATCGTACTATCAATATTACCTTCGTAACGACCAAGCAAGCCAAAGAAAGTAAGTTTGTCGGACAACTTCGTTGTAATATCGACACCTCTTACAGTATCATCCATGAATAAACCATTCGCTAACCAATACACTTTTTTACCAATATTAATCGTAGTATCTGGTGAGGCTTTGTAGGTAAAGAAATTTTGCCGGGTCCTCCAAGAAGTATCTTTGGTACCACTAGCATTGTCTAAATAGTCTTTATTTTTTAATTCGTAAAGAACATTCAGCTTATCATTGATTGGTTTTTGTACACGTATACGAACTTGCATATTATATTCATGCAGGTTCTTATTTCCATAAATATGACCATACGTATTTTCGGTTTGAGCCCACCCATTTATTTTCCAGTCATTAACGCCAGCCGTTTTCTTTTCCAGATTATCCATGCGAACACCAAGATTTTGCAGTTCATCTTTGTATTCAGTTGCTAATTTTTCAATAGCAGCTTTTTGCTCCGCATTTGCTTTATCCGATCTATAGATCGCTTTCCCTACTAGTTGGGCCATTTCATAACGAGTAATGCTCTTATCACCTTTAAAAGTACCATCACTATAACCGTCAATGAGACCTGCTTGCGCTAAATTTTTCACTGCACCATATGACCAATCATTTGGAGAAACATCCGCAAAGGGATTCGTCGATGCAAATGCAGTCCCTACACTCAATACACAAGCTGCTACCACGCTGGCAATCATTTTTTTATTCATTCTCTTACTCTCCTTATTTATTGACTCAATGAATCCTTTTCATGATTTCGTCAATGTCTTCGGCTTTTTCAATACCACGGAGGCTACCGTCATGAATCATTTTTAAGACTAGCTCTAAGGCTTTGAAATGAGACGTAGTATCTATGGGTGCAAGGCATATGATCGTTTTCACTGGATCATTGTATTGGCTCCCAAAGTTAACAGGTTCATCCAGGGTTATCAAACTCATTCCCAATTTCTTTACCCCATATTCTGGTCTTGCATGGGGAACGGCTAAACCTGGATATATGACCATATAGGGCCCTATTGTCTTTATCGTCTGAACAACAGCCTCCACAAATCTTTCTTCCACATAACCATTCTGTACTAAAATCTCCCCACCAATCCGAACAGCACCCTCCCAATTGTCAGCTTTCATATGAATTTTAATATTTTCTTTTTTTAACAGGTCTTTTAGCTTAACCTCACTCATACTCTCACCACCTTTTTTGTCGGAATAAAGAGGCAGAATTTTACGAAAACTATTGGTATAATCTAGTAAAAGGATATGGCTTATTGTGATTGCCTCCACTTGTCTATTGGATGGACTTCTTATGGACACTTCTTCCTTTGGTACGATTGCTAAGTATGAAATAATTTATCACCTCCATAGTTGACTTTATGTTTTATAGAAAATCAATCTAACGTTTATTCCTTGGACAATTTTAAGTTTAGACATGCAAATCAAAAAAGTTAGTGAAGTTTGCCATCGGCAATTGCATAAGACTCAAGACTGTGCCTATTGTCTTAAATATTCTCCCCCATCAAGCCGTCACTTTAGAGTCACCATGTTTTTTATTATATATTGCCGTCACCTAGCCGTCAATACGCCGTGCTAAATTATTTTGCGATATATTAAAATTGTTATAATGACTACATGGAGGGATTGAAGTGCCATCAAAAATGCCCAAATTTACACTTCGTATCAATCAGGAAAGTCTTGAAAAACTTCGATATATTGCTGATAATAATTTTCGAACCGTCAATAAAGAATTAGAAATGCTCATCAAGACACATATTTCCACATATGAAAAAGAACACGGCGTAATAAAAGTCGAAAATACATAATTTCCAAAATTAATAGTGAAAAAGCCAATTCCCATCAAGCAAAGGGAATTGGCTTTTCGCTATTATTGAAAAACAAAGGGACAGGGACTCTGTTTCAGGCCTTCCAAATCTTTGTGGATGATAACCCCGTTATGCGTGCTATCTGGCGTATATTCGTGCCGACAACTTCTTTCATTACTTTCAATATTGCGTCTTGTTTTTCTCTCGGTTCATTGCAAATTTTTACTGCGTCAATTCCAAATTCCTGTCGCACCATTTGTCGAAGGTCATCATCACTTACATTAACCTTGATCCCCGGAACTCAATGGAACCGTCCCTTTGAGTTTTTCCTTTGAGTTTTTCATCACGAGACGACACTTGAGATGAAAAGCGAGGTCAGCGGATTTTTTAGTCCACTGACCTCGCTTTTTCATAGATATAGTTTGTTATTAGTACATCTCAGTTATCTCCCAACTCATTTTTCTCAAACCATTCTATTTCCCATTTATTGTAATTTATAAACTGCTCAACTTCCTCTAATGTTACAAACCAATTATCAAATCCTTCACCCTCGAAACTGATTGTTGGCGACTGAATTACAAGATACCCTCCTGTGTTTTCACTATCGTCTATAATCCAAATGTACCGGTTTACTAGTTTCCCATTATTAATTTTTCCTTTAGCATTAACTTTTACCATTATCTTACTCCTAATCAATTAGTGGGATATGATTATTTACCAAAATATTTCTGTTTTCGTCGAGTATTTCGACATGAACATGAGGTTCATTTGGAGCATGCTTACCAAGAAGTGAGTTCTCATCAATCCTAAACCTATACGTTTGACTACCTACTTGTTTTTCAAAAACACCACTACCAGCCTTTCCAACTTCCTTATATCCTTGCCCCAAAAGTTTATCTCCTAAAGCTAACGCCTCATCTGTGTTAACCCTAAAATTACTAGTAATATTACCTGCACCATTTTTTGCTCCTGCAAGAGATTCCGAGATGACATCGTCAACTCCAGACAACCTCACTGCAGTATTAGGTTTTGAAAGGCCAAATGGATTAGTTGAATTTTGCAATTCCACCTCTGGAATAACTCGCGGTCGAGTAGAAGCGGGTCTCACGACCCAGCCCCCCTCAGTCGAGTAAGCCAAGGGAATCTCACTCTTAGCTTCTCACGGAACCGGACTTGAAGGTCTCCCCTCATCCGGCTCTTATCATTCAACTCATTACAACATTCCTATTACGGTATTGCCAGTGTGCAAATAGATCAGGCTCTCTTTTCTTCACCTCAGCTAGCCACATTTCTGCTTTCTTTCTGTGTCCTCGAAACCTTTTGAATTTACACATTGCCCATTTGACCAATCGCCTATCTACACAGTCTAATGAATACTTGGTCGCCTGTGGATTGTATTTGCAAAAATAATTAATCCATCCTCTAATGATAGGATTTATCACTCCGGCAATCATATCCGTTTTGCATCCTGTTTTCTTATGTATCTCCAACGATTTTATCTTCTCTCGAAAAGCCTTATTTGAATTCTTGCTAGCTGATGCTATAAAGTTTACACCTGTACTGCCATTTTTGTATTTAATGAATACTCCTTTGAATGTGTACCCAAGAAAGTCAAATTCGCTCTTTGAGTAGTCCTTCTTTCTGTCTCCATCTTTACAGTACACAATTCTGGTTTTGTTTGGATGCAATTCTAGTAAACAGGCTTGCATCCTTTCATTAAGCGATTTCAAAATCTGTATTGCCTTTTCTTCTGTCCTACAGTGTACTACAGCATCATCTGCGTATCGCTCAAACGGTGCTTCCGGGTAGTTTTTCACCATCCATACATCGAATACGTAATGCATAAACATATTCGCCAGAATTGGACTAATCACCCCACCTTGAGGTGTCCCAGAGGTTCTCTCAATGGTCGTACCATCTTTTAGCTTGAATGGTGCTTTTAGCCATCTTTCCACATACAATCGTATCCACGGTTCTCTAACATGTCTTTTAACCACTCTCATTAACAGTTCATGGTCTATATTATCAAATAATCCCTTGATATCCAGCTCTAAAACAAAATCATACTTCCAACATCTTTTTCTTGCCTGTCCTATCGCATCTATAGCAGATTTGTTAGGTCGATATCCATAGGAGTTTTCGTGAAACATTGGCTCTACCACTGGCTCTATATACATTTTGGCTACCATCTGTGCTATTCTGTCATGGATTGTGGGTATTCCTAATCTCCTTGTTCCTCCTGCTTTCTTCGGTATTTCTACCGCAAGCACGGGCGATGGAAAGTAACTACCCGAACTCATCCTATTCCAGATTTTGTACAGATTGTTTTTCAGATGCTTCTCAAACTCTTCAAAGTCCATACCATCAATTCCAGCACTTCCTTTGTTAACTTTTACTCGCCTATAGGCTTCTTTGACTACTTTTTTAGGAATATTATATGGTTTGCTCTCTTGCATCAAATCCTCCTGTTTCCAGTTGTTATCAACTTCAAGCTGAATGATGACACCCCTTTGCTCCATTCCCATTACAGTAACTTCATCGCTACTACGAGTGTCTCCGCCCCTATACCACACATCTCTATTTTCAGCCTCACCTTTCTGTGGCTTGCGCTTTTTCGATTTACATTATGGTATAGGTTCCCACGTTTCACAATGGTGCCTGTTATATGCTCATGCCACCTTCATACCGTCTGTCAAATAGCCAGCTTTCCAGGTTGCCGCTATTCTTGTCCCCACCCAGTTCTGAAAGGTAGGTTTTGACAGCACTCACGCTATCGATACTTCTTCAGCGGTTCACTTTCGTTCATCTTCATATAACTCACATGACTGTTTTGACAGCCTTTTCCCTAGTTGCTCACTACCATGGCTTTTGACCACAGCAGCATAGGGTTGTTTGGTGGATCTACCTGTATAGTCCCCACCGAAGGACCTTCCTTCATCACCTTTGTGCCTTTCGTGGCACACCGGAACCGGACGAGCCCTATTAAGGCATCCGGCTCTTCATAGCAGCATTTGCCTAACAATTAGCCATATATATTCACATAAATTCTTGCCCTAGCAAGTGGGAATCGTTCCTCGAGCTTTGCAAACTCTTCCCAAATTAGGCTCTTCTTCTGGCTTCTGCGATTGAGCACTTCAAACAACTTGCGCCGTATGCGGTATCCAAACGCACCAATTCCGCTGCTGTTGTCGGTCACCCCATAGTAGCGGAAGTGCCCAACCAGCTTGGAATTTATCTGTTTGATTAAGTCTCCTATCTCAGTATGCATATTATAATGGAGCCATTCAGCGAAGACTTTTAGTTTTACTTTAAATTTCTTTCTGCTGGTTTTCCTTTTGACGCGGAATTTACCTATCTTGCTTTTGCTACAGTAGTGCGTGAATCCTAGAAAGTCAAATGTCTCCGGTTTTCCTTCCCCTCGTTTGTTCCGTCTTTCCTCGGCGAAGCGTCCAAATTCGATCTTCTTCGTTTTCTCCTCTGCGATCTCTAGGTTGAACTTCCCCAATCGATCTTTCAACTTCCCATAGAAAGCTTCAGCATCATCTTGGTGTTGAAAGAAGCAAACAAAGCAAGTAGACCTAGGGAACTTCCCCCTAAGTCTCTCTCAGAACTGTACGTGAACCTCTCAGCTCATACAGCTCCCATTATCCAGCCGTTGGCAGTATCCCAAATTTCCAGTGTGCAAACAGTTTTCTATCACGCTTTGCTATTTCTCCAAGCCAATGTTCAGCTCTTTGTCTTGATTTTCGATTCTTGTATTTCTTGCGAACCCAGTAAACAAGACGTCCATTAATATATCTTAATACTTCATATATCTCTGATTTATAAAAATGCGTGTAGTAATTAATCCATCCCTGTATTTGGCTATTGAACATATTTGCTATGTCCAATAAGTCCTTATCCGGTTTCAACTGCAACTTCCACTTTCTAACTACTTTTCTTATGGATTTCTTCGCCTTTTCTCCCATTGCTGGCAGAAAGTTAGTGAAGAACTTTCCACATTTATTCTTTGCATGTCTTGGTCTGAATGTATATCCCAGAAAATCAAAAGAGGTGTATTCATGATTTCCTATTCGGTCATCATCTTTACAATATACAATTCTTGTCTTATCCAAATTTAATTCTAATCCAAAACACTCAAATCGTTCCTGTAGTCTGCGTTGCAAATATTTCGCTTGTTTAAGAGACACACAGTGTGCAATTCCATCATCCGCATATCTTGCCCACGGTATTGCTGGAAACTCTTTCGTCATATAATCATCAAATACATAGTGTAAAAATAGATTGGCAAGTACAGGACTGATTACCCCACCTTGTGGCGTTCCTGAAGTTCTTAGAACAATCGTTCCATCCTCCATTTGAAACGGTGCTGTCAACCACCTTTGTACATACAGAAGAATCCATTCTTCTTTTGTTTGGTGTTTTACCATTTCTATTAAGTAATCATGTCTGATGTTATCAAATAGACCCTTTATATCAAACTCTAAAACCCAGTCTTTTCTCCAACACCTTCTCCTTGTTACTTCTATTGCCTGTATTGCTGATTTATTCGGCCTGTATCCATAGGAATCTTCGTAAAATATCGGTTCCACGCATGGCTCAAAGTATAACTTCGCTACCATCTGCGCTATCCTGTCCTCTACGGTTGGTATTCCTAAAATACGAGTTCCACCATTCTTCTTTGGAATTGCTACTGCCTTTACAGGTTTCGGGAAATAACTTCCTGACGACATTCTATTCCAAATCTTATAGAGATTATTATTTAGCTTTCTCTCAAAATCCTCAATAGATTGCTCATCCACTCCATAGGTTCCCTTATTTGCTTTCACTCTTTCATAAGCAGTAATTACTGCTCTTTTGGAAATACTGTATGGCTTTGTTTCTTGCATAAGTTCCTCCTCCTTTCAAAGTTGACTTATTCTTGAAACTGAATAATTCGGGTTCTTCGCTCCATTCCCATTACAGAAACTTCATCACTACTACAACCCAATCTGCCCCCATGACTGCATTGGTACTCTTATCTTGCGGTTCTTCCGCTTGATATACTCCCTTAACATCAGCCCGTGGGTTCCCACGTTCCGTACAGACGCCTGTATTAAGTTCATGCCACCTTTATGCCGCCCACCGTCTAGGCAGTAAACAGGTTTCCCCTAGACTTATCCCAGATTAACGACTACCCCCTGGTTTTGATGGAATCTCTACGCTATCGACATTTTCGTAAGTGGTTCATTTGTTCATTCATCTCCTTAATACGCACTTGACAGTTTTATCACTGCCTTTTCCTTAACGCTCAATACCATGGATTTTGGCCACAGCACCTTAAGGTAGTTTGAAACCTCCACCTGTATGGCGATTTCGGTGGACCTACCACCATCATCTGTACAGCATGGCTGCCTTCAAGTAGCTACGCTACTTGGACACTCCTTCGTGGCGCACAGTCGTCAGCATACCGTATTAGGTATGCTTTGCCTCTGCATTCCCGCTTTATCTTCACAGTAAACCACAAGTCCAGTACATAATGCAGGTATACATTCGCCAGTGTCGGTGAGATGACTCCCCCCTGCGGCGTTCCTGTGTCTGTCTCGTGTTCTACGCCCTCCTCTATGACACCAGCTTTTAAGAAGCGCTGTATCAGTCGCAGTAGATTCGGGTCTTGGATGCGATCTTTCAGGAACTTCATCATCCACCCATGGTCGACGTTGTCAAAGAAGCCTTTGATATCTGCATCCACCACATAGCTGACCTTCTTGGTTTCAAGAATTTTAGCAACTTCCTTTAGCGCGTCGTGGCAACTTCTCCCTGGCCTGAAACCATAGGAGCAGTCGAGAAATTCCGGTTCGTAGATGACAATCAGGATTTCATTAAGGGCTTTCTGCACCAGTTTGTCCTCATAGGCGGGTATTCCTAGCGGTCGTTTTTTTACCATCAACTTTTGGGATGTAGACTCTCTTTGCGGGTTGCGGCTTATACGCTTGCCGCTTCATTCTTTCCAGGAGATCAGTAATGTTTTCTTGTAGCTTTTCGCCGTATTCTTCTTTGGTTACAGCGTCAACGCCGACTGCTTTGTTTGCCGACAAGACACTATGAGCTGCTTTCAGGCTTTCCTCATCAATTGCATGGATAAGGGTTTGCAGTTTGACTCTTGGTCTTTGTTTGGCTAGTTCGGCTATCCTTGTTAGTTTTGTTTCCAATGTTTCTCTCTGCCTCCAGTGCAGCATTGTTTCCCTTTTCAAGGGCACTGTTATGTTACGCCCTTCCTTCTGCGGGCATTACCCCACTTCATCAGTACTATGGCGTAATCCGACTCCCTGCCGTCTATTTGACTTCCTCGTCTTCAACTTGTCCGCCATACTCGTTTGGAGGGCGGCAGGGTCTCCCAAGTTCACACGGAGTAACGATGTGTAGCATGCCAAGACCTACGATCCCGGGGCGCCAGACTTAACTCGCCTTATCGCTAAGCCTAGTATTGTCTTCTGCTCGTCCCATGCATCGACCATTCCCAAGAGGAATTTCGGGATTCTACATCTTCAGCTTGCGCTTTCGGCCTACTACCTCTCCTACCTACGCTTAGACCTGGCGTTACCGCTTCAGTCCCAAGGCTGGATACTGGGTGAATGGCTACTCCTTCCCAGGCGGGATTCTCACCCGCTATACTCCGTGCGCTTCTTGGCGCACGGGACGGTTCTATCGAGTTACACTTTGGAAATTACAGTTTGACTCACACCTGTCACTCTTGCTATTTGCCGCGTTGACACACCGTCTACTTCTTTCACTCTTCTTATTATCGCTTCTCGTTTTATTCTTTCCATATTTTGCAATTCAGTAGCCAACTTAACATTTGCATACTTTTGTATCATTTTCTTGATGTCTTCATCTGTTATTCTTTTTGCTTCCTTAATTTCAATACAATTATCATCAGCTTGTTCATTCATATACTTTTTAAAACTGGTGATAGATTTTTCACGCTCTTCAGCAAAAACGGGGGTCCGGGGGTCAGGCTTGATTTATTTAAACAATTGACTTATTTTTATTTAATTTCCTTACTACCAACCTTAGCTTGCCAAATTCTTGTAATATTGGCTGGATCAATCTGTAACAATTTGGCCAATTGCATTTTTGTCATTATACTCCTATTAATCGCTTCATAAATTAATCGTTTCCTAGCAGCTACCACTTGTCGTATTCGACACTTCCCAATCAATTTTTCTTGATTTACCTCTTCTTCTACAGTAATTTTCGCTACTAGTTGTTCCCACATTAGCTCTGTTTGCCCTTTTTCCGTTTCCGCTTGCAACCAAGCTTTTTGAGTCTCTTTCTCTTGTTCTTTTTCATCTTTATACTTCGGCCTATCAACAGCAGTTCCCACTAAAGCCAAATATTTCGTCATTGCTTCATTAGGCTTAATGCTCAATATATTCAATATGAATTCTACATTTACTAATCCCTGTAATCTGCTAACATATGCTTGATGACTGCTCCAGCTATAGTTAATTCCCTCCAGAATATTTGCTTTTACTGGATTTTGATGAATATAACAAATAAGAGCCATTATATAACTCTCTTCCTCACAAATAAATGCCTTGTAGCGTTGTTCAAATACATGTCCACTGTGTTTGTGATGCCAATTGTAATATTGCGTATATCTTTGTTGAATACCTTGCATAATTTTTGCTAATGGATCTTTACCTACTTGAAGCAGTAAGTGAACATGATTGTCCATTACAACATATGCGTACAATTTAAAGTCATATCTTTCTTTATAGTCAGCTAGAATCTTTAAATACTTCGCTTTATCTTCCTCTGACTCAAATACACGGTCTCTATTATTTCCTCTGGCCATTACATGATATATTGCATCTTCATAGTGTACTCTTGGTTTTCTTGCCAACCATCTCACCTGCCAATCTTACTTGATCACAGCTTAGCAAACTATTAAGTATAAGTCAATTCCCTTATAACTCAAGCCTGACCCCATTTACTCTCTATTGCATCTTCATAGTGTACTCTTGGTTTTCTTGCCAACCATCTCACCTGCCAATCTTACTTGATCACAGCTTAGCAAACTATTAAGTATAAGTCAATTCCCTTATAACTCAAGCCTGACCCCATTTACTCTCCTACTTGTGGCTCAAAATAGATTTTGGCAGTCATTTGCGCTACTCGGTCTGACACCGTGGGAACTCCGAGTATACGTTTTCCTCCATCCTTTTTAGGAATTTCTACCGCTTTAACGGGTGGGGGAAAATAACTACCAGAAGACATTCGATTCCAAATCTTATAAAGGTTCTTCTTCAGATCTGCCTCAAAATTTTCTAAGCTTTCGCCATCTATTCCAGCCGCTCCCTTGTTCGCTTTGACTCTCTGAAACGCCTCCAGCACTATGTTTTTGGAGATTTCATATGGCTTTGCTTTGTTCATTGGTTCCTCCCTTATCGGTTGACCATAGTTCAAAACTGGATAACACAGCCCCTTCGCTCCACTTCAATTACAAAGTTTCATCACTACTACAGGCCATTCCGCCCCTGCGCCCCGCATCAGTACTTTCGTCCTTGTGGGTCTTCCACTTGGAGTTTTCCCTTAACATCAGGGAACAGGTTCCCACGTTCCTAACCGAAGCCTGTACCACGTTCACGCCGCCTTCATGCCGGCCACCATCTGGACAGTAAACAGGTTTCCTCCAGATTTATCCCGGGCCAACGACTACCTCCCGGTTTTGATGACGTTCCTACGCTTTCGACACGTTATCAGCAGTTCACTTGTGTTCGTCTCCATTGGTACATACCTGACGAAGTCTAGCTTCGCCTTTTCCGTAACGCTCACCACCATGGCTTTTGACCACAGCAACTTACGGTGGTTTGGAGCCTCCACCTGTATAGCGGCTCCGAGGGGCCCACCCTCATCTACGGTCAAGCATGGCACTCGGACTGCTATGCAGTCCTTTGCCTTCGTGGCGCACAGTCATCCGCGTAGCGGATGACTTGCGGTTTCCAGGTGAGCCACTGCCCTGCTATCTTTTTCTGAGTAGGAAACATCGCTTCAATTTCTGTTTCTAATCCGTGCAAAGCTACGTTTGCTAGTGAAAACAAAGGGACAGGGACCCTGTTTCAGGCCTTCCAAATCTTTGTGGATGATAACCCCGTTATGCGTGCTATCTGGCGTATATTCGTGCCGACAACTTCTTTCATTACTTTCAATATTGCGTCTTGTTTTTCTCTCGGTTCATTGCAAATTTTTACTGCGTCAATTCCAAATTCCTGTCGGATCATTTGTCGAAGGTCATCATCACTTACATTAACCTTGATCCTCGGAACTCAATGGAACCGTCCCTTTGAGTTTTTGTAGGTGGTAGTTAGAGATACTCTGATTCACGAGGTTTGATTTTTAAAAATTATCAATAGGTGATATTATCCATTTGTTGTTCGTTCACTAGAGGGCATACAGGGAACAAAGCGAGGTCAACGGATTTTTTACGTCCGTTGACCTCTTCTTTTTTTACACAGATATTTATTCTCGTTCATACCCAATGTCAATTTCAGGGTACAGTTGTGGCACTTCTATAAGATTATACTCTATTGTTAAGTTTAGAAATCAAATGAATCAGCACATTCAAAATCATTTTCACAAAGCATATTTTTCTCTGAAAGCATCTCCATAAAATATTGTATGGTATCTTCTAAAGCCTCTTCAATTGTATTCCCATGCCCAACGCCTGGAAACCCACAACCAGAATCATCTTTCAACAAAAGATTTGTATATCCTGTGTATTTCCCTTCAACATCTTCATATATTTTAATTTTGAATTTACTGTATGGAGTTTTATTTAATTCTCCAATTTCAAACTCACCTACACATTTTCTTATATTTGCTATTCCGTCAATTTTTATTTTTTTCCATAAATCCATAATTTATCACCTCAAACCAAATGAAATAATAGTTTTGTCTGGAGCTAAATCTATATATTTCCCGTTTTTAACGTATCGATAGACACCTTCCGTTGAACCGGGGACTTGATATGATTGAGCTCCTCTTAAATTTTGCATAAAACCTTCAGCCTTGTTCAAATATTGCGTAATGCTCGTTGCACCAACCTCATTCCCGTGCTTCATAAAGTGCTCAACCAAGCTCTCTGCACTATTTCCAATACTTCCAGATCCCCACTTATTTAAATTTAGTGTGCTCAGTTCATTAACTTGGGATTCGGTTAAAGTGTAAGCTTTATTACCATCACCAATAAGCATCTTATAGTTCCCATCTGGCATTTTGTATAATGAAGTGTTTTCAAGTTGACCACTAATATGGGCTTTCATTGCACCAACATCATTACCAGCTTTACCCGACTCCTTAGTAACGGTATTACCAAATTCAGAGAATGAAGTAACAGATTTTCCTGCTGCACGTACTGCTGCAAATGTACTTCCTATATCTACTAGTAATTCAGCGGTCTTGGTTCCCCGCTCTTCTGGATCGGTTATCGTCTGTAACTCATCATACTGCGTTTTCCATTTATCTAACGTAACTTGATATACTTTGCCACCAATATTTACAGTAGTATTAACAATTCCTTCATTCCATGCAGATTCTAATTGACTTGGGATACTAGAAAGCATTGCATCAATTTGTTTTGGATCACTTTCTAGCATAAATTTAGGTATTTCATCAACTTTATTCTTTATGCCTTTCCCAAAACCTATTGCATATTCTTTAGCCTCTGCATACGTATATCCCTTGCTTCCATTGAACGTTATAGATGATATACCAGGAGATAAATAGGCGTCTGTTCCATCAAGGTTTACTCCTACCTTTTCAAACCAGAGTCCATCAAGTACTAGATTTCCATTTATGTCAAATTTCCCTATTGCATTTCCTGATGTTCACTTTCCCATTTTTGATCTTGTTCCTTATCAATTTTCTCGTATTCCGCTTTTATAGTAGCTTTTTCTTTTTCCTTTTCTTCAGGCGATTTATTACTTTTATCCACCTGATCGAGTTCTTCAAGCATTTTGCGATATTGTTCATGGCTCAAGTAGTTATTCTTCGTCTCACTAACTGCTACACTTGCTCCTGTCTGTGCATTACCACCTATTACTTTAGCAGAGGCTGCACCTACAACCGCACTAGCCCATTGCAGTAATGCTGGATCTTTTATATTAGCTAATTCCTTCATCACAAGTTGTGTTATACCACCACTGGCAGCGCCTGACAAGAAGTCTCCACCACCTAGTTTAGCCATTAAGCCACCCACGAAGAAATCGATAGCAGCCTTTTCAGAGCTACCTTCTTTTAACTTAAGATTACCAACTGCTTTAAATACTTCTTCACCAAATACCTTAGCTAATTCTTGTTGTTCTTGAACAGTCTTTTTGTCAAAGATTTTACCTAACACATTCAAAGAATTATTAGTATCACGGCTCAAATTGCTTAGGTCTTGCGTTTGGTTACCAGTAATTGTGATTGTACCAGGAGCTATTGCTGATTTAGTGGTACTATCGGAATCTCCTGAAACCTTTACACCAATATTAGGAGTGAGTCCAGCATCTTTTTTCTCGGCGCCTTTTCTTGTATCAAGGTTAACCCCTGAACTACTCGCGCTGTACTCCGCCTTATTTTGAATATCGGAGTAAGTAAGTGTACCTGTAGAAAGTTTGTTTTTATCTGGAATCGCGTCACTGGCAATGACCGCACCTTTCAGGTCGGTGTTCTTACCAACGTGGATATCGAAACCGCCTTCGCCGGCATGGATACCTGCTTGTTCTGTAACGCTGGCATAGGTGGAATCTGTTTTTCCCTTGCTTACAGAACCTGTTATACCACCTTTAGGTCCTGTGCTAATTCCAAATCCACTGCTTTGATTCTTCGAGGTATAGTCGTCTGTATCCTGCTTGCTGACGATGTTTAAATTTCCATCAACATTAGCGACTACTGTATCACCCTTTACTTGGGATCCAATGATATTCGTGTCTGCGCCTGATTTAATTTTCAAGGTATCATTGGCATCAATAACACTTCCCGTATTGGTGGTAGCATTTTCGTTTTCTTTGCCGCTCCCTTTACTTACATTACCAAAGAAGCCGCTTCCTATTGTTCCACCAAATGCCCAAGAAGATGAGCTCGTATTCGTAGTTGTCTGCTGTTTGTTTTCTGCCGCACCAATATTAATGTTTTCTGCAGCATCTAATGTGATATTCTTTGCGTTGATATTCGTTCCTTTAAGGTTGACATCATCTTCTGTAGCTTTTATGGTGACATCTCCACCGGCATTCATATTAGAGGTATTAACGGTTTCTGTATGCACTGTTTGCTCAGAAGTCATTTTAGTGCTGCCAATACTGATACTGACTGAAACATCTTTTTTTAGATTTTCTTTTGATACACCTTTACTAAGTTGATCATTAATTTTATCTAGATCCTTGATCGCTTTATAATCATAAAGGGCTTGCAGACGTTCATCTTCCACTTGTCCTGAACGCTCGATATTGTTATAAGCACTTGTAGCAGTATTAACAATACCGCCGCCCAATGACACACTAAGACCACTTTGCTTAAATTCATACTTGGTTTGACTGTCATAGGTGTCTACAGTGTTATCAATGGTAACCTCTTTGCCAGTGATGCTTAAGTCATTACCGCTGACAAAAGTCGTCCCTTCGCTATTTACTTTTTCTCCTGCTGTAATAGAAACATTACCATCAATGGATCCTATGGTACTGCCAACTTCACCAAGGGTTTGCTCCTTGGTTGTCGTCTTCGTACTTTGGCTGCCAATGGTGAAACCTAGGCCACCACCACTGAAGAGACCGGATTTCTTGGTATAGGAGTAGTGTTCATCTGCGCCAGTTTCTGCGGCACTTGTAATAGTAACATCATTTTGAGCAGTAAAGGTAACATCATTTGTACCGACTACATTACTGCCTTTTACGGTCAGGTCATTACCAGATATAACAGCTACTGTGTCGCCGGAGATAGTACTGCCTACGACTTCATTAATTAAGGCATGATTCATTGTATCAGTAGTTTTGCTAGATAAGAAACCACTCTTTTTTTTGTGAGTAACAACAAGGGATTCATGCTTCTCGGTCACATCCTGAATGGTTATATCTTTATCAGCAGTAATTTCTACTTTGCCATTGTCACTGGCAATATGACTGCCTTCGATATTGATATTTCCTTCAGTGGAATTAATTTCTGTACTGCCTGGAAGATGCCCTGCGGTAATCGTGACTTTATTATCACCTTGCAAAGTAGTACCAATAACCGTTTCGTCATCTGTTTTAGTTTTTTTCCAGCCGTGCCTAATATCTATGGTTTGGTCCGAAATAGTTTCGTCTTTAACTGCAGAAATATTGATATTCCCAACGGCAGCTATATCCAAGGCATTACCTGCAGCAACTTGTGCACCTTGCAGGTTTGTGTCTCCTGTAGATATGATGCTTACATTATTTCCTGCAGTAATGTTACTAGCAACGTTAGTAACATCACTAGTAGTACTTTTAAATTTAGCGCTACTTCCATATCCATGAAATCCATTACTCTTTACGGGCATTGCAGAAATATCCGTATTTGAGATTCCAATTGCTTCTAATGCCGATGTTCTATTTAGAATCGAAGAACCATGTACTTGAAGACTGGAAGTATCTTGCACAGAGGTCACTGTAAGATTTTGGTTTGCAGCGATATCAATATTTTGAACGGCATTTATTTGAGTGCCTCGCAAATTAATATCATTCGCTTTCAGAGTAATATCACTGCCAGACTCAATATTACTTGCGACGTTCGTTGTTTTATCATAGGAAATATTTGTATTATTGAAATTCCGAGGACTTGTCGTTGCAGCAGAGCCATTCTCCCGATTTTCTACGCTGCTGATCTCTAGGGTATTCCCTGCCGATATTGCTACAGCCTGTCCTGCTTTAACTTGCGCCCCCTGCAATGTGATATCTTTTTGGGCAGTAATTGTAAGATTATCCCCAGCCTTTATACTACTGCTGATACTTGTTGTTGTTTCAGAAGAAACTTTCACATTACCTAAAACGGTTTTCAATTGCTGCTGATGCTCTACGCTTGTTATTTCTATATTTCTTCCTGCATTCAAATCAATTTCTTTACTTGCCGACACTTGTGCTCCACTGATTAAAATATCCCTGCCAGCTTGCACTGTAAGACCATCTTTTGCTGCAATGGTTCCGATTTGGTTCACCAGGGTTGTTTGAATAGGCCCAACATTCACTGCAGAAACAAGTGTCTCATTTATAATGTCTCGTTTAGCGGAAAGATCTAATTGCCCACCGGTAATCATACCACTTTGATTTATAATATCTTGTGTGGCAGTCAGTTTTGTCATGCTGCCGCCATCAATGACGCCGCCACGGTTGATAATATTGGAGGCAGTGATAGCACTTTGCGTATCAGCATGAATGGTACCGCTGTTCGTAAGATTGCCTGTTGCTGTAATGTTAATTGTATCTCCCGTAATCAGTGCGCCTGTTGGTTTTAAATCACTATCGCGAACTTGAGAAAGATAAACAACTGGCACTAAAACTTTCTGGCCATCTACTTCCCGTTCTTCTAACCATATGATATCCGAGGTTAATTGCTTCATTTGTTCTGAAGTCAGAGCAACACCAACATGAAGATTAAATTCTTGTGCATAGGTAACGCCATTATTCATGAGCGTTTTAAACTCTTCTTCACTCGAAACTGATGAATCTAAGCTACTGCGGCCAGTAAGATTGGTGATTTGTTCACGAACTAATTTTTGCTCATAAAAACCATCTCCAAGGCGTTTTTGCGTTTTTTCCGGATCAGAAGTGATTTTTTGCAGCATATAGTCGCTAGAAGCGAAATTCTTATAACTCGTAAAATGAGTATTCGTCTCCACCAGGTATTTGTGTTCTGGCTCAGTGTGAATCGTAAATAGCCCACTCGTCGGCACGATAAATTCATTGCTACTAGGGCTGCCTTTGCCAATGTTCATTATTTGGGGATCGGACGGCAAACTTTTTCCTGTGCCGTCAACGTTAAGACTGGAATTTTGTTCTTGTACTACTGTACCAACTGGGATGCCACTATTTCCTCCTGGCGTTACTGAAGGATTCTTGGTTTCCGTTGGAACATCTATATTTCCTCCTGCTGTAATGCCACTAGCAGTATTACTTACAGAAATGCCTAAACTATTTCCCGGCATCACCGTGTTAGTATTGTTACTTATAGAAGTACCTATATTTTTCCCCGTGGCAATGCCGCTAGTCGTACTACTTACTGAAGCCCCTGAATTACTTCCTGGAGTTACCGTGTTTGACTTGTTACTTACTGGATTGCCTATATTTCCTCCCACTGTAATGCCACTAGACGTATTACCAACTGGGATCTCAATATTCCCTGTTGGTGCTACTGTCGTAGCCATATCTCCAACAGGAGCACCGCTAGGCTGGATCGTCTGATTTGTAATCGTTTGTGCCTGAATTGTTACTCCTTGGCCGCCACCATATAAAGAGGTATAGCCAGGTAGTTGTTCAGTAGTTTCATTATGACTCGGAATTGTCTCATATTCATAATAATCTATTGTATCCCAAGAATAATCATTCTCATATCCCCCACTATGACCACTCCTTCTGTAAAAATGCTTACGATAGACTGCTTTACTATCATAAGTAGTTACTCGAGAGCTTCCCACTGCTGTATTATTAATCGAACCTGCAACTGTATTCAAAATTCCATTTGCTAATATCCAACTTACCTCGTTATTCACGCTATTAGCTCTTAAGGTCATATTTCCCCCTGACATAATTTTGCCCAAGGGTGAGTCTTTAACTACTCTAGTTTCCGCTACAGTTACAGTATCGGTTTGGTCTTTATTTACATATGTTACTCTTACAACATCCCCGCCCGCCCAAGGTACTTCATAATAATAGATGGGTAAAAGGCTCTTTTCCTTGTGCCATGTAAATCCCTCATCACGGTCATACGATTCATAGTAACCACCGGAAATATCATTTCCAGATTTAGCAACCGGGACAGCTGCTGTTTCATGAGTTGTGTTCGTTGAAACCACTGTCTGCTCTGTAACAAATTCTCTTTTTTTATTTGTTATCTCATCTGCATAGATACTAATATCCTTCTCCGCTTCAATATTGGCTGATTGGTTCAGTACATTACCAGTACGATTAATGTACTCCCCAATACTATTTTTGTCTTTACTACCTGCTATTGCAATATCACCCATACTGTAAATACTGGCATCGTCCTTATTCTCAACTGCAGTACGAGCATAGAGGCTAGCATTTCCTGTAGTTGCAATTACAGCAGAAGAACCTTCATTGGTTATTTTATCTGCTGTGACGATTAGGTTATGACCGAATATTGCTCCTGTATTTTGTATGTTATCTCCAGAAATATTGACTGCATCACCTTCGATGGTGCCTTTATTTATGATGCTGCCTGTTGCATTGGCTGTAAGTGTATTGCCGCTGGTTAAGATACTTTCTGTATCATTTAGGATACTGCTGCCAGATACATTTACATTTTCCACTGCCCCAATTGTTCCCTGATTGGTAATCATACCAGTGGTAGTCATCCTCAGATTTCGATTCGCTTTAAGTTCATTGCCTTTCTCATTCGCATAATCACTGTTTAAGCTAATATTTAAATCCTGACCAGCAATAATTTGACCAATACCTTGTATACTTTGAGCCGTAATATTGCTGTCTTTATCTGCCCCAAGCTTACCGCCATTATTATTTACAGCTTTAGCCTGTAACACTAAGTCACTGCCTGCACCAATAGTACCACGGTTATTATTTAAATCGGCAGCACTTTGGCTAAGTTCAATATTTTTCTTGGCAATGATCTTACCATCTATATTATTAATCCCCTTTGCCACAGAGATAGCTAGATTACCTTCCGCCAACACTTGTCCTGTCTGATTATTAAAACTCTCTGCTTCTAACCTTACATTGCCATTACCACCCATAAGTCCGGATTGATTAACAATCCCCTCAGTAACAACAACTTTCATATCACTATTATCCACATTCACAATTCGCCCATTTGCATTGTTTAATGACTGTGCTGTTAGATTTAATCCTTTATTCGCCTCAATGTTCCCTTCCTGGTTATTAACCAAACCTTGTGCAGTGATTTGAATTGTATCATCAATGCTAGAAATGAATCCTTTGCTATTATTAAATGTAGATGCAGATGTAATATCTAAGCGCTTTTGTGCTGCAATTATACCATTCTCATTATGAATACTCTTTGTTTTAAGATTTATTTTACTGTTACTTGCTACTTTACCATTATCATTTTTAAAATCATCTTCAGTGTGTATCCATAATGTCCCAGTGCCAGCATGTTCTAGTTTTCCCTGGCTATTAATCAGGGAATTGGCTTTGATTTGAATGGATTCCCCATTGGTGAATATTTCACCGCCAGTATTGTCTATGCTGTTGTTAGCCGTGAGATTCGTGGTCCCTAGCCCAATTTGCGTCAGGTTGCCACCTTGGTTACTAATTCCATCTGCCGTAAGAGTTAGCTGACCAGCCTTGATTTCTCCTTTTACCTGGTTTGCATCTTGGTCGTTGCGAATGGTTCCGCTGGCAATTGCCGTCAGCGTACCAGCGGTCTGCAAGGAAGCACCCGTATTGTTAATATCTCCGGCTACGGCAGTGAGTTCTGCACTGCTGCCAGCATAGGTCGTGCTGCCAGAAAGATCGATTGCACCCGCTTTCACCTTGAGATTACCAGCTGCCAGATTTCTGCCATGAGTCGTCACTTTATCTGTAGCCATAATCGTCAGGTCGCCACTGCTGCCCACCGTTCCATTGGTTTGAATCCCAGCACCGAGAATGCCCGCAGAAGTTACGGTCTCAGCCGTCATACTGGTATTCTTTCCGGAAAGGATGGCACCGGAATTTTGCAGGGTGCCAACGGTTGTAAGGGTGGTATTGCCTCCAGCATATAGTTCACTGTAGTTAGTAAGGCCATCTTGGGCATTTACCTGGATACTCCCATTTGCCGAAGTGCTGCCTGACAGGAGTACTTTTCCTGCACTAGTCAGCGTTAGGTCACCGCCACTGGCAATTGTCCCATCATCTTTCACATCACCAGCTGCAAGGTTGCTGTCTATGCCACTTGCTGCGGCAATGGTCAGATTACTTTGGGCTGTAATTTTACCGCTCTGGTTGCTTAGATGTTTAGCAGTTATCTCTACCTTACCGTTGCCACCGATAAGACCTGACTGATTCTGTATATCTTGGCTGGTAGTAACTTTCATATTGCTCGTCCCGAGACTCACAATACGCCCTTTCTGGTTATTCAGAGATTGAACCGTAAGGATTAAACCTTTACTGGCTTCGATTGACCCTTGTTCATTATTTACAGTCCCCTGGGCACTAAGAAGGGTATCACCGCTGCTAGTGATTAAGCCTTGGCGGTTATCAATTGCACTTTGAGAAGTAATGTCAATGTTTTTAGCAGAGATTATCCCCCTGGTATTGTCTATTTCTTGGGATGTGAGATACAACTGTCCATTGGTAGCCAGCTTGCCATCATCATTTTTATAATTTTCTTCAGTTTCTACCGACAGCAAACCTGTGCCAGCATGCTCTAGTTTTCCCTGGCTATTAATCAGAGAATTGGCTTTGATTTGAATGGCATCCCCATTGGTGAATACTTCACCGCCAGTATTGTCTATGCTGTTATTAGCCGTAAGATTCGTAAGCCCTGACCCAATTTGTACCAAGCTCCCCCCTTGGTTACTAATCCCATCTGCCGTAAGAGTTAGCTGACCAGCCTTGATTTCTCCTTTTACCTGGTTTGCATCTTGGTCGTTGCGAATGGTTCCGCTGGCAATTGCCGTCAGCGTACCAGCGGTCTGCAAGGAAGCACCCGTATTGTTAATATCTCCGGCTACGGCAGTGAGTTCTGCACTGCTGCCAGCATAGGTCGTGCTGCCAGAAAGATCGATTGCACCCGCTTTCACCTTGAGATTACCAGCTGCCAGATTTCTGCCATGAGTCGTCACTTTATCTGTAGCCATAATCGTCAGGTCGCCACTGCTGCCCACCGTTCCATTGGTTTGAATCCCAGCACCGAGAATGCCCGCAGAAGTTACGGTCTCAGCCGTCATACTGGTATTCTGTCCGGAAAGGATGGCACCAGCGTTTTGCAGGGTGCCGGAGGTCGTAAGGGTGGTATTGCCTCCAGCATATAGTTCACTGTAGTTACTAAGGCCATCTTGGGCATTTACCTGGATACTCCCATTTGCCGAAGTGCTGCCTGACATGAGTACTTTTCCTGCACTAGTCAGCGTTAGGTCACCGCCACTGGCAATTGTCCCATCATCTTTCACATCACCAGCTGCAAGGTTGCTGTCTATACCATTTGCTGCGGCAATGGTCAGATTACTTTGGGCTGTAATTTTACCGCTCTGGTTGCTTAGATGTTTGGCAGTTATCTCTACCTTGCCATTGCCACCGATAAGACCTGATTGGTTCTGTATTTCCTGACTGGTAGTTACTTTCATATTGCTCGTCCCTAGACTCACAATGCGCCCTTTCTGGTTATTCAGAGATTGAGCGGTAACGATTAAACCTTTACTGGCTTCGATTGACCCTTGTTCGTTATTTACAGCACCCTGGGCACTAAGGAGGGTGTCGCCGCTGCTAGTGATTAAGCCTTGACGGTTATCAATTGCGTCTCGGGAAGTAATATCCATATTTTTTGCAGATAGGATTCCTCTAGTGTTGTCAACTTTCTGCGCGATAAGGTGCAGCTGCCCATTAGTAGCCAGCTTACCATCATCATTAGTTACATTGGTAATAGTTTCTACTACTAAATTTCCTGTGCCAGCATGCTCTAGTTTTCCCTGGCTATTAATCAGGGAATTGGCTTTGATTTGAATGGCTTCCCCATTGGTGAATACTTCACCGCCAGTATTGTCTATGCTGGTGTTAGCCGTGAGTGTCGTAATCCCTGACCCAATTTGAGCCAGGCTGCCACCTTGGTTACTAATTGCATCTGCCGTAAGAGTTAGCTGACCAGCCTTGATTTCTCCTTTTACCTGGTTTGCATCTTGGTCATTACGAATGGTCCCACTAGAAATGGCTGTTAGTGTACCAGCCGTCTGCAAGGAAGCACCCATATTGTCAATATCTCCAGCTGCAGCAGTTAGTTCTGCACTACTGCCAGCGTAGGTCGTACTGCCAGAAAGATCAATTGAACCTGCTTTCACCTTGAGATTACCAGCTGCCAGATTTTTGCCATGAGTCGTCACTTTATCTGTAGCCATAATCGTCAGGTCGCCACTGCTGCCCACCGTTCCATTGGTTTGAATCCCAGCACCGAGAATACCCGCAGAAGTTACGGTCTCAGCCGTCATACTGGTATTCTGTCCGGAAAGGATGGCACCGGAATTTTGCAGGGTGCCAACGGTTGTAAGGGTGGTATTGCCTGCAGCATATAGTTCACTGTAATTAGTAAGGCCATCTTGGGCATTTACCTGGATACTACCATTTGCTGAAGTGCTGCCTGACAGGAGTACCTTCCCTGCGCTAGTCAGCGTTAGATCACCGCCACTGGCAATTGTCCCATCGTTTTTCACATCGGCGGCTGCAAGGTTACTGTCTATCCCATTTGCTGCGGCAATGGTCAAATCGCCCTGCGCCGTAATTTGACCACCTTGATTGCTTAAATCTTGTGCAGTAATATCAACTTTCCCATTGCTGCTGATATTTCCAGACTGATTTTGAATACCTTGGCTGATTTTCACCTGCATTCTACTAGCATCCAAATTGGCAATTAGCCCGCTTTGGTTATTTAAGCTTTGAACGTTGATACCCATACCTTTCTTGGCTTCTATGGTACCTTGCTCATTGTTCATGTTACCTTGGGCAGCAATATGTACTGTATCACTACCTTTAATCGTTCCTTGGCTGTTTATAATATCTGCCTGAGTGATAATATTGACTTGTTTTTGGCCAATGATCTCGCCTTTTGTATTGTCAAGATTTTTGGCATCTACTCGTAGTTTCCCATTTGTCGCCAGTGTGCCTTTATCATTTTGTATATTACCTATCGTTTGCACTGACAGTGCACCTGTTCCTGCATGTTGGATCTGTCCTTGACTATTCGTTAGGGAATCGGCTTTTATTTGCAATAAATCAGCGTTGGTGGCTATTATACCATTTCTATTATCAATATTTTCCAAAGCGCTAAGAATAGTTACTTCTTTCCCTAATTGAGACATGGTACCATTACGATTGCTAATCCCTTTCCCTACAAGGCTTAAGTTTTCAGTATAAATGGTACCATTGTCATTATAAATAATTCCCTTGGCAGTCGCCGCTAAATTTTTGCCGATTTGTAATGTGGCTCTGTTATGATCTATGTCCCCTGTCGTAGCGGTCAGAATTCCATTGCCGCCTGCAATCGTTTTGCTACCTGCCAAAGTAAGGGCACTCCCCGTTATCGTTAAATCTTTTGCTGCTACATTTTGCCCTTGAGTAGTTATGGTGCCACCAGCGTGAATCGTCAAGTCACCATCCTTACCCAGTTTTCCATCTTGTTGTATCCCAGCACCGATTGTGCCACTCGATTTAATGCTCTGGGCAGTTATATTCATATTCTGGGCAGTAATCAAATTAGCGGAGTTTTCTAGTACGCTTTGCGTCCAAATATCGGTTTTACCTTGTCCATACAAGCTACTGTAATTGCTGAGACCATCTCGTGCGTGTATTTGGATGTCGCCGTTAGCTGAGGTAGTACCTGACAGAAGCATTTTCCCCGTACTGGTAAGTAGTAAGTCACCACCACTAACGATAGATCCTGTATCATGTACATCGCTACTTTTTAAGTTACTATCAATTCCATTAGTTGCCGTAATTGTAAGATTATCTTGAGCGGTAATTCTTCCAGCTTGATTGCTTAGGGTTTGGGTAGTCATATTGACCTTTTTTTGCCCTATGATCTGGCCGTTTGCATTATTAAGATTTTGTGCTGAAAGCTGCAATTGTCCGTTTGTTGCCATTTTACCAGCATCGTTCTGTATATCTCCTGCCATTTCTAATGACAGTTCGCCTGTTCCTGCGTGCTGAATCTGCCCTTGACTATTTTGTAGAGAATTAGATTTTATCTGCAGTGAATCACCGTTGGTGGCTATTATGCCAGCCGTGTTATCCACACCTTCTGCAGCTTTAATGGTTGTTGTCTCTTTCCCTAGTTGCGTTATGGCACCGGAACGGTTACTAAGCGAATGGGCTATAAGGCTTAGTTTTTTAGCTTCAACATTAGCAGTATCATTATGAATGGCTCCTTGAGCAGTGACACTCAAATCTCCATTCACTTGTAATGATCCCTTGGTATGGTCCATATCACCTATGACAGCCGTCAAATTGGCGTTACCATTGGCAAGTGTCTTACTGTTTGCAAGGCTAAGAGTACTGCCTGTTATGTTTAAGTCACCTGCGGCTAAATTTTGGCCATTCATTGCTATGGTCCCTGCAGCATTGACTGTAAGGTTACCCGCAGTACCCACGGTACCATCATTTTTTATCCCAGCACCAACGATACCAATTGATTGTACGTTTTGCGCTGTAATGTTGGTACTCTGTCTAGCGGTCAAGATACCGGAATTATGTAAAGTACCGGACGTAGTAATATCGACATTTCCTTGCGCATATAATGCCTTCTGATTGGTAACATCCTCAGCAGCCGCTACCTGTATGTTGCCTGTTGCTGAAGTATTGGCAAGCAATAATTTACCAGCGCTGGTGATGGTTATATCCCCAGCTTGGGCTGCTATGGTACCTGTACTATTGACTCCTAATCCTTTTTCCGTGCCCACCATGTAGATTTTCTGGGCGTACATTCCACCTAGTTGTCCTACGTCTATGGCTACCTGGGGACTAGCAACATCACTGTCAAAGGTTTTGGTATCCATTGTTTTATAGTCTACTTTATTGCTCCCAGTAACCACGTTGAGATTCTTTGCCCATACTTGTGCATTTATGGCTACGCTGCGACTAATCAAATCCACCTGATCTACATTAGCAGCATTCATTCCTGTCCCTTGAATGGAAATCTGCCCGCCACTTACACGAAAGGCATCAAGGCTTCCGCTGCCACCAAAAACAGGAGTACCGGTAGTCAATACAGCGCGATTTGTATTGATAAAACCAAAACCGTCACCATAGATGCCATTGGGATTGGCAATGATGATATCCGCTTTTTGTCCAGCTACTTCGGTATAGCCGCGTAAGTAGCTAGGATCTTTGCTGGTGACTTCATTTAGAATAATTCGAGCAGATGGACCATGTCCAATAAAAGGATTACCCGTAATATACCCGGCTAACTGGGTTTGGGTAATGATTCCTGAATTATTGAGTATTAAGCCTCGCGAATCAACATTAAATTGTTGATACTGATTGCGAGATATCCCTGCAGCAGAGGGCTGGGTTATCTGCACTATGGGTAATCCATTGGCAGAAGTCTCCACAAGAGGTCTATTTCCTCCTGCTGCTTTTGAATCAGCAACCACTTCCGCCGCTGCGGTCATAGGCTGAGTTGCCATTAGTAGGAGCATAGTCCAAGCTACTAGCTTCTTACGCCAAATAGACTGGTTAATTAATGAAAAATAGGCTGATTTGGATGATATCATGGTAGAACCTCCTTAAGTATCACAAAAAAATACTATGGATTTATTTTTCAGATCTACTATTAAATCTGATAACTAAGCTGAAATCCTAGAGAATAAGGACTGGTTTGGTACCCTTCTGGTTTATAAAGAGGCCAACTAGTAAAGATATCATAATAAATACCGCCTTCGCTTCCACGTATACCAAGGGCTGCGCCAGCCAATTTCTTTCCTAGAAGCCACTGGGTTCCAGAGCCGCTTACTTGTCCATAGTCAAGTCCTATATAGGCTTCTTTTCCTTGGGCTACGGGCATGCTCCATTCATTGCGTATGTAAAATCCTTTTTCGGCGAGTAAGGTTTGTTCTCCATCAAAGCCCCGGACGGTGTAGCGGTTACCAATGCTGAAATAATCCGCCGTATACAGTAAGTCTTTGGTGTATTGTCCGCTAAAGGTAAAGGAATACTTCCCTTCTACGCTGCCAATTTTCATGGGAGTGGAAATTGTCGTATCTAAGGTCCAGAGTTTATAACGGGTTGTTAGGTCATTTGCTCCTCCTGTTTCTGGCTGAGCATTAAACCACGGTACGCCCTGTCGATGATCCAGCTTTACATCCAGTACTGTTTTTCCAAAGTACTGCCGGTGGCTAATGCCAATTTCATTAGCGGTAACATTCTTGCGCTGAGAATCGATTTCCGTATCGGCAATAAAACTTTTGCTATGTTTTTTTATGATGCCAAATTCCAAACTGGTCTTACTTTGTTGGTCACGATGGATAAGCCGCTGCACGCGAAATTCTGTATTGTCACTCTTTCCCGAAGAGAGAAAGGTCTCGTTGGCTCCTCTTATAGTTTGATGGTAGTTGTAGGAACTGCCGGATAAAGTAAAGGTCCAGTACCCATAGGGCACTGAAAATTGATAACTGTTTCCCCTTGTACCATATTGGTCCCCTTCTTGCTGGGCATCTTTATTGAAGGATATGTAGAAAAGATCATTGAGTCCAAATAGGTTGTCAAAAGATAAGGATGTGGATGCTTGGATTTTCCCAGTGGATTTGCTGCCAGAATCATCTAAGGAAAGGGTCATACGAAAAGGATTACTGGATTTCATGGTAATGTTGACATCACTTTCACCGGGGTTTTCTCCTGGAGAGATCTGCATATCGGCATCTTGTGAGGGTACTCGTTTGATTTGTTCTAATCCTTGCTCTAGATCACGAAGATTGAGAATGTTTCCTGGACGAGTGGGAAAGGCTGTATACCAATTGGCACGGGTATCAGGATTCGTAAAGTGAATATTTCTTATAATGCCAGGAACCAGCATCAGTTTTAAGGTACCACTTGAAAGATCTTGCTCGGGTATGCCAATGCGTGTCGTGGTATATCCGCGGGCAATTAAGGCATTGGTCAGGCGCTTGACGATGAGATTGATTCCGTCTTTGCCAATTTTCTGACCTTGATAGGGAAGCAGCATATCCTCTAGCCAAGAAAACTTTTCAACTCTATCCCCTTCTAGTTTTAGGGTATGAATCAAAAAACTGAGTTCTTCCACTGGCAGCGTTGTTTCTTGTGTCGACTTTACTTCAGGTTGCAAAAACGTGTCTTTGGATTGTTCTCGACTCCGCCTCTCTTGTGCTTCTTGCTGACTGCGGCGGCGAAGTTCTTCTTGCTGCATGCGGTTGCTTGCCTCTTGCTCTGCAGGGGTGATGGCCTGTACATTACTGAGTCCATAAAATGTTAGAATAAAAGTTACAATGATAGCATTTAGCAGATTCCACCTGCCACCAGTTGATAATCTCTTCGTAAAGAACTGTAAATCGTGCATGAAGTATTCCTCCTATTGTGACTGAAAGGATTTGCATAGATTTAGAATGATTGCAAATTCCATTACAATAAATAACGATTAAATATGGATAATTGTCCTAGAAATTAGGTCTTATTATAGATCATTTCAACTTTTACCGCCTATATCAAAAGGTATAGATGTCAAAGAAATTTCAAAGTTTCCTTATGTATGAATGTTGCATTTTATAGGTTTTTGTAGAAGTTTGTCGCAAAATAAAAATCCCATGACTTTTTACCTAGTCATGGGATTTTACTTTTGTTTTAAAAAGGCTCAATGTCCTTCAAAGATCTCAATTAAGCTCTTCACTGCCATGGTGGCGGAAATGCGCCCTTCTATCACATCTTGTTCAATTATTGGCTTTTTTTGAATTACTTCGGGATGATTCATAAATAAGGTTTGTAAATATTCTTGCACCATGGATTGTACCCAGCTTAACATTTGCGTCCGACGTCGTCTTTCAAAGATTCCAGATGCTGCAGTTACTTTCTGGAACTTTTCAATCATCCGCCAAACCTCTTCCACTCCCTCACCAGTATATGCGGAACAAGTATGTCCTTTCGTAACCCATCCTTCTGTAGCGGGACGCAAAAAATGCAAGATGCGGTCATAATCTACTTTCGCCATCAAAGCCTTCTGCTTGTTATCACCGTCTGCCTTATTGATTACAATGGCATCCGCTAATTCAATGACTCCTTTTTTCATACCTTGCAGTTCATCTCCTGCTCCAGTGATCATCAGCAAGAGGAAAAAATCAACCATAGAGCGAACTGTTACTTCGCTTTGCCCTACACCAACGGTTTCAATTAACAGTACATCATAGCCACCAGCTTCACATAGCAGAATCGTTTCCCGGCTTTTACGAGTTACCCCTCCCAATGTTCCGCTTGAAGGAGAAGGTCTGATAAAAGCTCTTGGGTCACGAGAGAGTTGTTCCATGCGAGTCTTATCTCCTAAAATACTGCCCTTCGTTACCGTACTGCTAGGATCAACTGCCAGCACTGCCACTTTATGCCCTTTATTACACAATTGACACCCCAGAGCCTCAATAAAAGTACTTTTGCCGGCTCCCGGGACACCAGTAATCCCTACGCGGACAGATTTGCCTGTATGAGGCAGCAACTGTTTTAATATTTCCTGGGCCAGCTCCATGTGAGCTGGCAAATTACTTTCAATGAGTGTGATCGCTCTGGACAGCATAACCCGATTGCCACTCAATACACCTTGAACATATTCATCTACGGAAGGCTGGCGACGAACGGTTCGAGGCTGAAAAGACATATCTGTTTTTTCCTGGTTCTGCATACCATCATGCCGACTCTGAATTCCGCCCATAACTTCTGTAGTAAAGGCCTCTCCTGCATTGGCTGGAATCCATTCCGGCTTCCACCGATCCTTCTTCTCTTCATGATTCATCTCATTTCACTTCCTGTGAATAACGTCCTAACTCTTTTAATATTTTCTCTGCTGCTACCGGAATAATGGTTCCTGGTCCAAAAATGGCTGCGGCTCCATTTTCTCGCAAGAACTCATAATCTTGGGCCGGGATAACCCCACCGATGACAACCATAATATCTTCTCGTCCAAGTTTCTTTAGTTCTTCAATGAGCTGTGGCAGCAACGTTTTATGTCCAGCTGCCAATGAACTCATACCTACTACGTGAACATCATTATCGACGGCTTGCTGTGCGGTTTCTTCTGCGGTTTGGAACAAAGGTCCGATATCTACGTCAAATCCCATATCGGCAAAGGCAGTTGATATTACTTTTGCTCCTCGATCATGGCCATCCTGCCCCATTTTGGCAATCATAATTCTTGGGCGGCGACCTTCCGTTTTTTCAAACTCATCAGCCATGGCCCTTACTTTATTGATCGTTTCTTCTTCGGCAAACTCACTGCTATATACCCCGGAAATCGAGCGGATAATCGCCTTATGCCGTCCGGCAACGTGCTCAATGGC
This sequence comes from Pelosinus fermentans JBW45, assembly GCF_000271665.2. Taxonomy (GTDB): domain Bacteria; phylum Bacillota; class Negativicutes; order DSM-13327; family DSM-13327; genus Pelosinus; species Pelosinus baikalensis. The sequence goes on from NZ_CP010978.1 coordinate 3,828,464, forward strand.
ATCGGAAATCTCACCTAAACTCGCTCTGGCTCTTGTTGCTTCAATGGCCAGTGCCAATACATTTCCTTCTCCTGTTTCCATGGATTTTGTAATGGCCTCCAAGGAGCGTCTAACTCTATCATTATCCCGATTGCTGCGTAGCTTTTCCAAACGCTGAATTTGAGACAGACGAACGGCTGTATTATCTACGGACAAAATATCAAGAGGATCTTCTTTTTCCAGCCGATACCGATTGACTCCTACAATCGTTTCCCTGCCTGAGTCAATATGTGCCTGACGTCTTGCCGCTGCTTCTTCAATTCTCATTTTAGGAAGCCCTGTGTCAATCGCCTTGGACATGCCTCCTAATCGTTCTACTTCCTGAATATGACTCCATGCTCTTTTAACCAATTCATTCGTCAAAGCTTCTACATAATAAGAGCCGCCCCATGGATCGAGAACTTTACAAACCATGGTTTCATCCTGAATATAAAGCTGCGTATTACGAGCTATTCGGGCAGAGAAGTCTGTAGGCAAAGCAATGGCCTCATCCAGTGCATTGGTATGCAGTGACTGTGTATGACCAAGGGCAGCTCCCATAGCTTCCATGCAAGTGCGTCCTACATTGTTAAAAGGATCCTGCTCGGTCAGGCTCCAACCTGAAGTTTGGGAGTGAGTCCTAAGGGCCATGGATTTTGGGTTTTTAGGATTAAATTGTTTAATAATCTTAGCCCATAGCAAACGTCCTGCCCGCATTTTGGCTACTTCCATAAAATAATTCTTACCAATCGCCCAGAAAAAAGATAGCCGCGGAGCAAAAGCATCCACATCCATGCCTGCCTTAATTCCTGTTTTAATATACTCCAAACCATCGGCTAAGGTATAACCAAGTTCAATATCCGCAGTAGCTCCTGCTTCTTGCATATGGTAGCCGGAAATACTAATACTATTAAACTTTGGCATAAACTGTGAAGTATAAGAGAATATATCTGCAATGATGCGCATGGATGGCTCAGGTGGATAGATATAGGTATTACGCACCATGAATTCTTTCAAGATATCATTTTGAATGGTACCTGTTAGTAACTCCTGTTTTACCCCTTGCTCTTCTGCTGCCACAATATAAAAAGCCAATATCGGCAGCACAGCCCCATTCATTGTCATGGATACTGACATCTTATCCAAAGGGATACCTGAGAATAAAATTTCCATATCTAAGATGGAATCAACAGCAACACCGGCCTTTCCTACATCCCCCACAACACGGGGATGATCAGAATCATAACCTCTATGGGTCGCCAAATCAAAAGCAATGGACAGACCTTTTTGCCCGGCAGCCAGGTTCCGCCGATAAAAGGCATTACTTTCCTCAGCAGTGGAAAATCCTGCATATTGACGCACGGTCCATGGTCTTAGCACATACATATTAGCATAGGGCCCCCGCAAGAAGGGCGCGATTCCAGCTACATAAGGCAAATGATCGATTCCCTCGAGATCAGCTTTGGTATATAAAGGTTTCAGATTGATTTGCTCCATCGTCTTAAATTCTAATTCATCGAGCAACTTACCGCTGTTACGTTCCACTTCTTTCTGCCAGGCAGATATATCGGAAGAGTCAAAGTCTTTTCGGCAAGAGATTTTAGTAAAATCTGGTTTTATTAACATTACACAATACCTCTATCTTTCTGAAGTTTGGCAAGCATTTTATAACAATTGGCTCTAACATGGATAAAATCGTCGACCCCAGCTTCTTTGTACACCAGTTGCAAATCTTCTGAAGGTAAACCTGCTAAAAATAATGTGATCTGAGGATTGCCGTCCTTAATAAGTTTAGCCAAAGGTGGTACCAATTCCGGATAGGTGGCATCTGTTGAGCAAATGACAGCAATTGTTGCCCCGGACTTCAAAGCAGCCTTAGCCGCTTCTTCTACCGTAGCAAAACCATTGTTTTTCAACATGGTAAAAGCGCCTACCTCTAAAAAGCCGCTGACAAAATCGGCTCGCGCCTTATGCTGAGGAATTTCTCCCATATTAACAAGGAATACCTCTACATTCTTGCCTGTTCTTTCGATATAGGATTCTGTACGCTGGCGTAATTGCCTAAATTGTTCGTCAGCTGAATGAACCTTCATAGGGTTAATTGATGTTACACTCTGATTTTTACGAATCGCATTCGTAATATCCCCCAATGTAGCTCCGCTAAGAATAGCAGTAATGGCTGCCTCTAAAAGAGATTTTTCTGCTGTCCCCTTCAATGATAACTGCTCCACTTCTGCTAATCTGCTTTTATATTCTACATCGTCAATATCTTGGCGATAGTCATTAATTTGGTTCTTACGCTGCTCTTTGAAAATATTAGCAGCAAAAACAGGAACCTCCAATGGTTTTTCCAGCAGATTGGGATACATATTGGTTCCTAAAATGACATCTTTACGCTTGGCCAGACCATCTGCCTTGCTTTTCGCTGTAGCTTCTACCCGCTCCTGAGGCAAGTTTTGCTGCAAGGATTCCATAATACCCCCGACTGCTTCTACCTCTTGAAACAAGGTCCAGGTCTTTTCGGCTACTGCACTCGTTAAGTTTTCTATATACCAAGATCCGCCCGCCGGATCAACAGGCTGCGTCAAATTGCATTCCTGCTGCAGCATGATTTGTGTATTGCGGGCAATACGATGAGAAAAATCATCTGCTGGTCGTATGGCCTCGTCAAAATAACCTACATGCAAACTATCCACACCGCCTACAATAGCAGAAAAGGCTTCTGTGGTTGTCCTAAGCATATTTACATAAGGATCATAGACACTTTTTGTAAAAGCAGAAGTTCGTGCATGAATATACATTTTTTGCGCCTCTTGGGTTCCGCCGAAAGCCTCAACAATCTGCGCCCACAACATACGTCCAGCTCTGAGTTTAGCAATTTCCATAAAGAAATTAGTACCTACCGAGAAGGAAAAAGCGATCTGTTTAGCAGCGACATCAATAGCAACGCCTCGCTGCTGCATTTTTTGCAAATATTCCACACCAGTGGCTAATACAAAAGCTAACTCTTGTACTGCATTTGCACCACTATTATGATACGGCTGTCCTTGTACCAGTATCGTTCTTAATTGTTTTGTATTATCGTGAGCCCAGTTAGCCGTCGCTGCCATTTCATCATAGTAGGCATCTAAAGGATAGGATAATTCACCCACTGTAGCCAAATATCCGATTGGATCTACACCAATGCAGCCTTTTAACTGATGATAATCTCGACCATTGGCTTTCATTAAGGCGACAAATAAACTGAGCAGCTGCATACCAGAAGTACCCGCAAAGATCAATAATGGAGTTTTTTCTAAATCAAAACCATGAAAAGCCTGCTGTACATCATCTAAGGTTGATAAAGATATGCCTTTGCCTAGATACGTATCATCGGCTTTGTCACCATCGATGCCATTCAAGGTTGCTTTGTCGGCGACTACATGAATGGTTGTTCCACCCTTATTTAACTCCTGCTGCAGAGCTTCATGCATTTTCACAGCAAAAGGTTCGGCACACTCTTGGCTGATCTCCCATGGTTTGTCTAAATATCCCATAGCGTTGGATCCTCGTACAAAAGGAAAGCTGCCAGGCAAGGATTCACAATGAGTTAATCCTTCCAAATCTTCCATCCGATACATTGGCTGTAAATTAATACCTTCATAGGTTTTGGTGATTAGCTTTTTCTCCCAATTGGCTCCTTTTAGTGCTTTTTCTGACTCAGCCCGCCATTCTTCATAGGTGGGATAGGGAAATTCCGCAAAGAACCGTGTTGGCGGCTCTTCATGATCTGTTTCTTTCTTCTCTACATTCTGATTTGACATACTTTCACCATCCATTTCATCATCATTCTCTAGCTTTTCATTCAATAATCCATTAAGGCTGACTGATAATCTGTACTCGATCCACACCAAAGCTGGAACGAATCAGCGGCACGAACCTGCTCTCAATTATCGATCGATACATTTCCTTCTTCGTAATAAGCAGTAACATACCATTGGCTTTCCTTACACGAATCAAGGAATTAATATATTTTTCAAATTCTGCAGGCAGCATCTGCTCTTTTAATGCATACAATCCTGCCAATAACTCCGGGGATTCTTGTTCTATTCGTTCTACCAAAGGCGTAAATGGTTCCCATTTCAGCATATCCACCTATGTACCTCTACTTTCTTTTTCAGATTTTGTGGCTAAAAGCTCACTGATAGCAACGTATTTTATCACCCCTTTTCAAAATAAAAAAGCTCCCAGCATAGGCCGAGAGCTTAAACGCAAGTATAGAAATAGTATTAATAAAGCCTGGCTATTCATAAAACAGCCAGGACGAAAAAAACGCGAATCTTGCGCGTAAATCCCCTCCCCATCTCTCGCAGGTCAATCGGTGATTGCTATATAGGCAGTTCTCCTGACTTTGGATCATTGCTTACCCATACCTTCCCAGAATAATTACTCCAGTGGCATAAAAATGGGTTTGCTCCTCATTACAGTGGCGGGACCGCGCCGGAATTGAACCGGACTTCCCTATTAAGCCCCAAAGGGCACCTATACCATCCATATGAAATTTTAGATACGTTACATTATTCACTTTATAATATCTTTATAGAATTGTCAAGTTTTATGTGCTATGCTGATCGGATGTTGTTGCCCAAGCAGCTCCCTAAGCCAAAAATCAGAACATAGTCCAAGGCATATGAATGAAATTGATCCATATACCCACCTTCATAAGCTTTTTACTATCCCCAGTACTTCGCAATATGCTGCCAAAATTGGTCATAAGAGATTCTTAAGCATACTTAGACTCCTGCCTGAGACGAGTGGTAGAAAAGGTACATTACATTGGGCTTAATCCTGCCTGCTTTTAAAGAAAGAATTGATTTTTTTAAAAAGCTTAAGAACTGGATTGATTAGAAGCGGTATAAAGGCTAATGCAATCGGAACATAGTTTGCTAATGTTCTAACCAAGGTGCCAGAGTGAGCATGTGCTATTGCCGGTATAACAAGCATTACTATCATCAGTCGAATTACTCTCATCTTCCTACCTCCTTCTAGCTATGAATACCAATATGAAAACTGCCGAATGTACCTTTTCCCAAAAACATATCTTTCAATAAAATAGTTAATTTGGGTACGATCTTTTTTCTTTATTTTATCCCCCCAGGGGGGATATTGCAAGATTTTTGTTAAAACATATAAAACGAATTGAACCACAAAGACGCAATGGACACAAAGTTTTTTTTGTTTTTTTGTGCACTCCTTTGTGTGCCGCGGCAGCGGCATTGTGCCTTTGTGGTTCAATTCTAGCGTATAAACGTTAAAAAGGTCTGCAAAACTTCTCGTTTTTGCAGACCTTCTTAACGTTTATACACTATTTACTTAGATGCAGCTGATTTTTCCATATGCACAATTTGAGCATCTCCCTGTTCTTCAACTACGATGCGAAACCCCTGCTTCTCCCAGAAATGAAAGCCGCCTGGCAAGAATCGGTGTGTGTGCAGATATATGTTTTCATACTCTTTTTCACAACAAAAGGCTTCGACTTCTTTTAGCAGTCTCGATCCAATACCTTGTCTTCTCAATGTTTTTTCAATATAACAGCGTCCAATTTCCGCTGTAGTCTTCCCGGGATAGCGTCCTTTCAGAACGGCGATCCGGTCATTATACTCACAAATCGCAATCGTCCCGATAACAGCGCCCTCAGGAGAGAAGGCGGCCCACATTTGATTGCGGGCAGGCTCAATATATAACTTTGCCAATCCCCAGACATCATCGGTAATAGCACTTTGGCCATTATGAGAAAAGAGGTCTTGCAGCTGTCCTAACAAGAAATTTTGCACACTGGCAATATCATTATTGTCGATCTTGCGAATCACTATATTACGGGCCTCCATCGTAACCTTCCTTTCATGTCCGGCTAAATGCCGTTTTTCCCTGATTGCGGCTTTAATAAATGGCAGGCAGCACTGTGCCCTGGCCAAAGCTCCTCGAGCACCGGTTTTTCTCTTCTACATAGTTCCATGCTTTCCGGGCACCTGCTCTGAAACGAGCACCCTGGCGACAAGTCAAGAGGGCTTGGTATCTCGCCCTCCAGCGACCGGACCATTGTGCCCCCTTTTTTCTTCACCGGAAAAACCGCCTGCAGCAACGCCTTCGTATAAGGATGCTTCGCTTCACTCAGTACGTCGCCTGCAAGCACCTCTACTATATTACCGAGATACATTACAGCAATACGATGGCTTATTTGCGATACGAGTGCTAAATCATGACAGATAAAAATCATAGACAGATTCTTTTCCCGCTGTATTCTGACCAGAAGCTCTATAATCTTTTTCTGCACCGATACATCCAGTGCACTGGTCGCCTCATCACAAACGAGAATTTCCGGTTCAAGCGCCAGCGCCCGGGCAATCCCGATGCGCTGACGCTGTCCCCCACTCATGTTGCCGGGATAGCGGTCGGCAAACTCTTCCGGCAGCTCAACCATACACAAAAGTTCTTCAGCCTTTTTTCCCGCCTCCCGGTCTTTTATCAGCTTAAAGTTGCGCAACGGCTCGCAAAGGATATCTTTTATCTTCATCTTTGGATTAAAGGCCTGGGAGGGGTCCTGAAACACCATCTGAATATGCCGCCGGCTTTGCCGCATACGCTCTCCCGTAAGCCGGGTCAGATCCTCTCCCCGATAGCAGATAGCTCCACTTGTCGGCGCATGAAGCTGCATGATCAGCTTTACCAGCGTACTTTTACCGCAGCCGCTTTCGCCAACAACGCCGAGCGTTTCCCCCTGATAAAGCGATAACGAAACATCATCACAGGCTGTCAGCATGCGCCCTTCAGCTACCGGAAAACGCTTTATGACATGCTCGACTGTTAAAATCGTCTCCTTGTCAGCTGACATAGCTCTTCCCTCCAACCTGCGGTACCGCATCTAACAGCTCTTTTGTATACACCGACTGTGGCCGGGCGATAATGTCATCCGTTCTACCGGATTCTACGATCTCTCCTGCTTGCATGACAATCAGCTTATCCGACATATACGCTGCCACACCAATATTATGTGTAACAATAATGATTGCCGTTTTGTCTTGTTGGCAAATCTCCATCATTTCTTTTACCACCTGTGCCTGCGTTGTCACATCCAGAGCAGATGTAGGCTCATCCGCCAGCAGAAGCCGCGGTTTAAAAACCATCGCCATTGCAACGCCGACACGCTGGCGCATACCGCCGCTCAGTTCAAACGGATAGCTTTTCATAATGTTTTCCTGATTAGGCAAGTGCATTTTCCTGAGCATATCTTCTGCTTCCTTGGCTGCTTCCTTTTTTGTCAGCGGCGAGTGTTCACGTATATACTCTATGAACTGGCTGCCGATACGGGCGATAGGATCCAGTATGCTGCCGCTGTCCTGAAAGACCATAGTTGCCCTTGTTCCACAGAGGCGGCACCACTCAGCAGTAGTATTCTCCAATAGATTTTTTCCTTCAAAGAGAATTTTCCCGCCGCTTACACGCCCATCATGTGGCAGGCAGCCAAGAATCGCGCGGATAACCGTTGTCTTGCCGCTGCCGCTTTCGCCTACAATTGCAAGAACCTCGCCTTCATCAAGCGATAAATTCACATTTCGGACGATTTCACGTTCCCCATAGGATACTGAAAGCTCCGATACTTCTAGCAACATTTCAGTTCTCCTTCGTGTGATATTATTTTTTAGCGGGTTTAATCTTATTGGTCAGCCAATAGTAATCGGACGGATACATCTGGGCGCCTTCAATCGAGGTTGAACTGATGATGTTTGTTTCCGGATAGCCCAGAAACAAAGCGGCCCCGTCGTTCATAATGATCTGCTGACAATCGATGATTAGCTGACGGCGTTGTTGACGGTCAAAGGTTGTGGAAAGTTCGGCGAACTTTGTATCCAGTGCTGGATTGCTGTAACCGGAGCCGTTCTGTGGATTATCGCCGTTTCTATTCGTTTTCCAGTACCAATTTAAGAAGATCTCCGGATCGCCGGTATTGGCCGTCGTAATGTTTGAAATCAAAAGCCCATATTCGCCATTAATCCCCATTTTATCGATTAAGTTATAGTCTACCGACTTGATTTTCACATCAAAACCAACCTTCTTTGCATCAGACTGCACAGCCTCAGCATAGATGGGCAGTTCAGCACGGCTGTTGTATACCACAAAATCTACCGTAAGTTTCTTTCCATCCTTTTCCAAGATACCATCGCCGTCAGTATCCTTCCAGCCCGCTTCGGCCAACAGCTGTTTCGAACGCTCGATATTATAGCTGTTCGGATCCTTGAGCTGATCAAAAGCGTAATCCATCGACGGCGGAACTGGTGCTTTTCCTTCAATAAAGGTCCCCTTTAGAATAACTTCATTGTACACTTTTCTATCGCAGGCACTGATAAATGCCGCACGAACCTTCGGATCACCCAAAACACCTTGTTGATTAATCCGGGCCAATACGGTACGCAGCGATGCAATTCTGTCAACATGGAATTTCGCTTTATCATTAAAAAGGCCAATGTCACCTGCCGCAATATTGACCGCCATGTCGACCTCGCCGGATTGCAAAGCCATTGCCCGTGTGTTCGGATCGTCTATGGATGGGATTTCAACAGTCTCATAAGGTACTACGCCATCCCAGTAATAGGGATTTTTCACCATCACTGCTTTATCCTTGACAAAAGTCTTACACATATACGGACCGGTGCCAATAGGTCCTTCCTTGGCAAAATTACGTGCCGGCTCAGCCGATACATCCACAATTAAAAAAAGCGGATCAGCTAAAAATCCCGGCATATTGGGCTCCGGTTTTTCTGTAAGAATCGTAAGGGTTTGACCCTCGGCCTTTATTTCTTTATACTTAAAAAACGTTACCGCCCGTTTATTCTTGGCAAAGGATCTTTCCAGCGATGCCTTAACAGCAGCCGCATCCAGCGGTTTGCCATTCGAGAATTTCACACCGTCTCTGATTTTAAATGTCCAGGTCATGTGGTCGGCACTGATCTGCCAGCTTTCAGCCAGCCACGGCTGTACATTCATCTTTTCATCAAATTTCGCCAAACTCTCCCCGATGCCATAACGCATGACAACCCAGGCAAAATAATTTTCCGTTGGCTCCAGGGAATCGGCAAAGTTAGTTACACCAACTTTCAGAGTCTTTGTGTCGGCTTCCTTTTTACCGCTGCCGCTGCACCCCGCTATAAAGACCGCGGCTAAGCACACTACCATAAGTACTAAGGTTAACTTTCCTATTCTTTTCAAGAAATCTCATCCTTTCCCATCTGTGTTTGATTCAATTTGCCCGCTGCGGGTCCATGATATCGCGCAGGCTGTCTCCCCATAGATTAAAAATTGTTACTACAATCAGGATTGCAGCCCCCGGATAAAGCATCAGCCAGGGAGCTGTCTGGATATGCTGTCTTCCTTCATTGAGCATAAGACCCCATTCTGGCGTCGGCGGCTGCGCGCCAAAACCCAAAAAGGACAAGCCGGCCAATTCCATGATCATTGTACCGATGTCCATCGCGGCTGTCACAACAATTGTCGGCAGGATATTAGGTAAAATATGGCGCCATAGAATATGGAGCGGTCTTGACCCGTTTGTTACAGCCGCGGCAATAAAATCACGCTGGCGCAGCTTCAGCGTAAGGCTGCGCCCCAAACGGGCGTACTTAGTCCAGCTGACCGCCGCCAATGCCAATATTGCATTAACGATATTGCCGCCCAGCATGCCGGCAATGGCAATAGCCAGCACAATCCCTGGAAAAGCCAGCATCATATCGACAATGCGCATAAGTACAGTATCCACCTTTCCACCCATGTAACCCGCCAACACACCGATAAAAGTTCCCACCACCGTTATAACGGCAACTAGCGAAAGCGTCATCATCAGCGAAGTTCGCGCCCCATAAATAATTCGAGATAGACAATCTCGCCCTAGCTTGTCCGTCCCAAACAAGTGATCGTCAGATGGTGCCTGCAGGGACTGCCGCATCACCGCATCATACGGATCATAAGGAGCCAACCAAGGTGCAAAAATTGCAAAGCCGAGAATTAAAAGAACAAAAAATGTATAAAGCCAGAATAAGAATTTATCCTTTGTCAAACTTCCCACTCAGCATCCCCCTTTCTTCAGCCGCGGGTCAAGATACGTGTAGGAAATATCGACCAGCAAATTGATCCCCATATACAAAACAGCAATCCAGAGAACAAAGCCCTGTACCAGAGGATAATCACGCATCTCAATGGCATGTACGGCCATTTTGCCAAGTCCGGGCCAGGAAAAGACCATCTCAATGACAGCCACGCCACCCAGAAGCCAGCCAATTTGCAGGCCTAAAAGCGTAATAAGCGGCAGACATGCGTTTGGCAGCACATGCCTCCAGAGAATTTTGTGCATGGGAAATCCCCGTATCCGTGCCCCAGTGATATATTCCTGTCCCAGTTCCTCTAAAACCGCTGTACGCACCTGCCGTGTATATTTAGCCGCCATCGCAATGGCCAGCGTCAACGTAGGAAGCACCATCCTGTCGAATGATACCTCTCCACCCGCTATCGGGAACAATCTCAGCTTCAGCCCCAAAACATATAACAAAATGAGTCCTACCCAAAAACTCGGCATGGATACGCCCAAAAATGAAATGCCGCGAATAAGATAATCCAGCGGGCGGTTTCGATATACCGCCGACAATATCCCGCACGGAAGCGAGATCAGAAGCATCGTCACCGTCGCCGAGGCAGCAAGCACCATAGTTCCCGGAAGGCTTTGCCAGAGGCGGTCAGCTACCGGCATTTTTGCCGAATACGACATGCCCATATCTCCCTGTAATACACCTGCAAACCAGCGAAAATACTGTACATGAAACGGTTTGTCCAGCCCCAGCTGCGCCCGCGTCTCGGCAATTGTTTCCTCTGATACAATGGTGTCAGCTACCTCCAGCAGCATCTCTACAGGATCACCCGGTGACAGATACATCAGCGAAAATGTCAGCAGACTCACACCGAAAAGAGTAATAAGCATCTGCATTAAGCGATGTACAAGCTCTTTTCCCTTCAAATCACCCTCTCCTCTCTATAAAATAAAAAAACTCTCGGTATAAACCGAGAGTAAAACGCAAGCAGAAAACAATACGAAAATTCGCATAAATCCCATCCCCATCTCTCGCAGGTCATATCGGTGATTTGTTATATAGGCAGTTCTCCTGACTCTGGATCATCGCTCTCCCAAACCTTCCCAAGATACTATCTCAGTGGCACAACATGGGTTTACTCCTCATTACAGTGGCGGGACCGTGTCGGCATTGAACCGAACTTCCCTATTAAGCCCCGAAGGGCACCTATACCAGCAATATATAATTGTAATAGCCATTCTCATCGATACTTTACAATAGAATCCGCTTTTTGTCAACTATTGGTTTTTTTTGCAACATATAGATAAATGGAGGAAATCCTTTTAAATCTTTTATCATTAAGCAAGATGTAATTCGATCCTGTATGAATTAAATGGCTAATTTCCCTTTTTCATCTTCAATAATTAATTCTCCACCATGTTTTAGCATCTTTTCACGCACATATTGAAAAACTTGGATACCATCATGATCCAAATGTCCGATATTATTAATATTAACCACAATACGCCGATACCCATACTGCAAATGCTTCAGCATGTTTTGCTCCAGAAAATTAAGATGTTCTACAAATACGTCACCGCTTACATTCATATATACTTGTCGGTTATCAGTTGTTACCCATACAGACATCCATCTTCCTCCTTTAGAACCTTAACTTAACAAATTGATTATCATATCTTTTCATGATCTAAAGATTCTATTTTTATTCTAATATTGATAATCATTATCATTTTATCAATATTAGAAACATCTGTCAAATATTTTACTTGTAAATAAGTCGATGTGAGTAACCAAATCTTTTGCTGCTCATATAATGAATTAAATTCCCTTACTTATATGTTAGCCGTGGCTAACCATATTTTTTCCTACAAATGTTAGCCATGGCTAATATTAAACCATTTTGCCAAAGGAGGATTTATAATGAATACTGCATTAACAACAATTCCATTATCAACACTGGGCATAGGATCTGTATGCCAGATCGTATCCCTTAATTTACAAGGCTTGCTGCGCCGCCGCATTCTAGACTTAGGTATGGTACCAGGAACGCCTGTTCAATGTATTCGCAAGAGCCCAACAGGTGACCCTGTAGCCTATATGGTACGTGATACTCTCATTGCTTTACGCAGTGAAGACGCCAGTCAAATTCATGTTAATCCGATGTAATCTGGGCTATAACTATAGCCAACAAATTTAGGGGGGGAGAATGGGAATGAGCAATTCTACGATTGAAAAACATCATAAACTTCTGAGTGAGCATTTTGGAGTTACAACGACTCCTGGGCAATTTACGGTAGCTTTAGCTGGTAATCCAAACGTGGGAAAAAGTACTGTTTTTAATGCACTAACTGGCTTACATCAGCACACAGGAAATTGGCCTGGGAAAACGGTTGATAATGCCCAAGGAAGTTTTACGTATTTAGATCGCTCTTTTTTAATGATCGACTTACCTGGTACTTATTCGATCTTAGCCCATACAGTAGAAGAGCAAGTTGCCAGAGACTTCATTTGTTTTGGCAAACCGGATGCAACACTAGTAGTATTAGATGCTACTTGCCTTGAACGCAATCTTAATTTGGCGTTGCAAGTCATGGAAATCACACCAAAGATTATTGTTTGCGTCAATCTGATTGATGAAGCAGAAAAGAAAAATATTAAGATCGATATCTCTGCTTTACAAAAAGATTTAGGTGTACCAGTTGTTGCCACTGCTGCCCGTAATGGAAAAGGCCTCGACATCCTGCGTCAAAAGCTATATGAAATGTCTACAGGACTTTGCACCGTAGCCCCCAGGCAAATTAACTATTCTTCTGAAGTGGAAAATGCCATTCAACAACTTCTACCAAAAGTCTCAAGGTTAATCGGATCGAATCTCAACCCTCGTTGGGTCGCACTGCGATTATTAGATGGAGATGAAGCGTTTATCAATAGCATCAGTCAATATCTTGATTTTGATCTGCATTCGACACGCTTACAGGAGGTTGCTGTATGAGTGCTGCAGTAAAACCTATGATCACCCTAGAGGAAATATGCGCTGAGGCGGAAAAAATCCGCCTTAGTAATCCCAACTTAGGTGATAAAATTGTATCTGATATTTATCACAACGCCGAAATGATAGCAGGACCAGCCGTAAGTAAAAATTCCACTGATTCACGCAGTTGGGATCATAAGTTAGACGATATCTTAACCTCCCGATTATTTGGTTATCCTATTATGTTTGCTTTACTTAGCATCATCTTCTGGATTACGATTGCAGGGGCAAACGTTCCTTCGCAAATGATTGCCGACACGCTTTTTGCATTTCAGGATCAGCTTTTAATCTGGTTTGAATTAGCAGGAGCCCCCTCTTGGTTAACTGGTATAGTAGTCTTAGGTATGTTTCGAGGTCTCGCCTGGGTTATCGCGGTTATGCTGCCACCTATGGCAATTTTCTTTCCCTTGTTCACACTGCTAGAAGATTTAGGATATTTACCAAGAGTTGCCTTTAATCTCGATAATATGTTTAAGAAATGCCGTGCTTGCGGCAAACAAATTCTCACTATGTGCATGGGGTTTGGCTGTAATGCTGCTGGCGTCGTTTCCTGCCGTATCATTGATTCTCCTCGTGAACGATTAATTGCTGTGCTGACTAACAACTTTGTACCATGCAACGGACGATTTCCTACCTTGATTGCGATCGCCACTATTTTTATGGGCGGCATGGTAGTATCAGAATTACAAACTGCAGTAGCTTCACTAGTAGTAACGAGTTTAGTTGTGTTAGGAATTTTTATAACTTTTGCTGTATCTTGGGCTTTATCGCACACACTGCTAAAGGGAGAAGCTTCTTCTATGGTCTTAGAGCTGCCTCCTTACCGCAAACCCCAATTAGGCGCTATTTTTTACCGTTCTCTCATTGACCGCACGATCTTCGTCCTTAAACGGGCCATTATCATGGCAGCACCAGCCGGTGCCATTACCTGGCTGCTTGCCAATATTTACATAGGCGAAATAAGTATCATTGGCCATTTAGCAGCTTGGCTGCAGCCTTTTGCTTACGCCATTGGTCTAGACGGTTTTATTCTTTTAGCCTTTATCCTAGGTCTGCCTGCTAATGAAATCGTTATGCCAATTCTTCTCATGTGCTATTTATCAACTGGTCAAATGATGGAGTTTGGTACCTTAGAGGAATTACGGGATATTCTCATCAATAATAACTGGACTTGGTTAACTGCTGTCTGCACAATGCTCTTTTGCCTGCTTCACTGGCCTTGCACCACAACCTTGCTATCCGCTTATAAAGAAACAGGCAGTAAGAAGTGGACCTTTTTGACTTTTCTGATTCCTACTATCATTGCGTTCACGGTATGCTTTTTAGTAGCTCAGTCAGCACGATTGCTCAACTTAGTATAGAGAATGCATGGTCATTACAGACAGAAAGCAGGCTGCTGTGAACTAAATTTAGCAGCCTGCTTTAGTTTTAGTAACCACAAAACATATATTTTTTTCAAGAGAAATAAGGAGCCTACTCATTATTTCATCTTGCTGACACTGCATATCGACAACGGTTTTGTCGATCATTCTTCTTCCTTCTCTTCTTGATTCATCAAGTGCTCTAAAAAAATATTATAACATTCAGTATGATTTTGCATAAATTTTACGAGCAATTGAATCGATTTGATCGTTTGTTTAGAAAGATAATGCTCCATAGCCTCTGCTTCTGCTGCTATATCACAATCAGCACAAATCAAAGTGAGAAATTCCTGCAATATCTTATTTCTCTCGACTAAGAAGTTTCCCGTTTTTTTTCCTTTATCAGTCAGATCAATAATACCGTAGCGTTGATAATTTATATATTGTCCAGCTTTTAATTTGCGTAACGCTTTACTTACAGAGGGCAGCGATACATTCAATTTTCGGCTTATATCGGTAACCCGCACAATATCATTATATAAAGAAAAGCGATATAATTCTTCTAAATAATCTTCCAAACTGGGTGATAGCATAACAGCCGCCTCCCGTACGTTAGAAACCCACTATTTACTTTTATGATAATATCGTAAAAAATATACCATCTCTAAAATTATTTTTATTTTTCTTCAAATTATGACATAATTCGCCCTTTTCATGTGGTATCATTTTGTTTTAATACAACAATTATTCTTATTTTCTTAAATTATATATTGGCAAACTTACTGAAAGGTAAGGACGCAAAGCTATAGGGTCTAAGGATTTTACAATCTATGATCGCCACGCTGCATATGATGAAAAGCTTAACTGCCTCATATCTGCGGTTAAGTTTTTTTGTGTGATTTCTCTCCCTCGTATATACTAGGTAAAGCATGTATTGCTGATTTTTTTGAAAATAAAGGAGCTCTCATTTTGCGACAGATTAGGTTAACGGAAGTACACCCAGGTATGATATTAGCACGAAACCTTTACAGCAGAAAAGGACATATCTTGCTTGCTTCAGGAGTCAGGCTAACGGAAGTCTATCTTCACAAGTTACGAAGGTTGAAAGTAAAAACGCTCTTTATTCACGACGAAAGATATGCAGATATCGCGATTCCAGAATATTTATCTATAGAAACTCAGCAACGAGCCTTCTCTATATTAAGTTCCACAATGGAAAAAATTCATAATAAAGAAGCCTTTGCCATAGACTCCATCAGTTCTATTGCCTCTGATATCGTTGAAGAATTAATTATTCAACCCTCCATAAGCATCCAATTAACTGGAATTGCAACTCATGATGACTATACCTTAGATCATTCCTTAAATTGTGCTATTTATGCTGCTTTATTGGCTCATTCTTGTAGTTTTTCCATTCCCCAAATCAAAGAAATCACCTGTGGTGCTCTACTTCACGATGTCGGTAAAATGAAAGTCGATAAAAAAATCATCAATAAACCGGATCGCTTGACGGAAAAAGAATTTGGCATCATTAAGGAACATCCACAGTCTGGATTTAACTTATTGTTGAACAAGCGCTGGGAACTGTCAAGCCTTGTTGCTCATATGGCATGGCAGCATCATGAAAAAATAGATGGTACAGGGTATCCGCGAGGACTTCAGGGCGAAGAAATTCTAAATTATGCTCGGTTATTGGCAATTACCGACGTGTATGAAGCGATTACAGGGTGCCGTCCATACCGTAAAGCTATGAAATTGGAAGAGGCATATGATATTATTCATTCTGGTTTAGGAACTGCTTTTGACGAGCATTTCGGCAAAATATTCTTATCTAAGATGGCCTTGTATTTTCCAGGAATGGAGGTCCTGCTAAATACAGGTGAAAAGGCTATTGTAGTCTCTTTATTGGAAAATACCCCTCGGCAGCCGATGATCCGTCTTATTGCCTACCCTGATGGAACCGCCTATTCTCCACCTATAGAAATTAACCTAGCAGAAAATCCCCATCTTTCCATTGTAAGTGCATCCCATATCTAACGATATAAATAGAGGGAATCCTTGTGTCCATCAAGGATTCCCTCTATTTATATCGTTTTTTCACATTCTACCCTAACGGCTTGACCAGACAAGCTAAGGCAATGGAATTCATCTTTCCCTCTGGTGTCTCAGATCGTGAAGTCATGACAATGGGGTGTGTTGCCCCTAGGACAATACCTGCCATTTTACTTTTAGCAAAATAAATCAGAGACTTTCCTAATGCATTACCAGTCTCAATATTAGGTACCATGATTAGATCAACATTACCTGCTATTTTACTGTCAATCCCTTTGTGCTGGGCTGCTTTCTGACTTACTGCCACATCAAGGGCAATCGGTCCTTCTATCAGACTAGCAGGTAAATCCCCATTGCTTCTCATCTCTACTAAAATCTTAGCATCTAACGTGGCAGGCATTTTTTCATTGACTACTTCATTGGCCGTCAGCAATGCTACATTAGGAACCATGATTCCCATTCCATGCAGTGCCAATATTGCATTCACCAAGATCTGCTTCTTTTCAAATAAGGTAGGAGCAATATTCATACCTCCATCAGTAATAAATAAAAGCTTTTTCTGACCGGGAACCTCAAAAGCACCTAAATGACTTAATAGCCTTCCAGTACGCAGTCCTTCCCCTTTATGCAATACTGCTCGCAGAAAATCACTACTATTTACTAATCCCTTCATCAGTACTTGAGCTTGACCGTTCTTTACTAAGGAAACAGCTTGCACTACTGCCTTCCCACTGTTTGCCTCATGCAGAATTGGCGTGTCGGCAGATAAGCCAACCTCTTCCATTAAAGGCGCAATGAGAGCAGCATCTCCTACTAAAACAGCCTCAGCGATCCCCGCCTCTTGGGCCAGTTTGACAGCCGCCAAGACTCCTTTGTCCTGTGCTACAGCAACACTAATCCTTATTAGGGAACGAGTTTTAAGTTCAGCTATGATTTCATGATAATTAGAATACAAAGGACAACCTCCTAAAAGATCTGCCAATATCAGAACTATTTATTCCTTTTATACTGAATACATCTGTACTTCTTCTTCGCCTCGAATTACTCTTAAAGTCCCAAATGCCAATGCTTCTAATTCTTCTTCCCCTGGTATTACAATTACAGGAGCAATAAACTGCACTCGGCTTATAATAGCGTTAACAATGGGTTCTGAATGAGCAATTCCCCCAGTGAGAATAATACACTCCACTTGACCTGATAATACAGTAGCCATACCCCCAATTTCTTTTGCTATTTGGTAGGAAAGAGCTTCCAACACCAAGCTAGCCTCCCTATTTCCATGAGCGGCCATAGAAAAAGCTTCCCGAATATCGGCAGTACCAAGATACGCATACATTCCACCTTTATAATTGAGCATCTCTTTTAATTCATCAAAGGTGTAGGTACCAGAAAAAGCAAGCCTTAAAAACTGTCCTACCGGCAGCCCGCCACAACGATCGGGGGAAAAAGGTCCTTCCTCTTTCGGATTATTAACATCAATCATTCTTCCCAGTTTGTGAGGTGTTACAGAAATTCCTGTTCCCAAATGAGCCACAATCAGATTCATCTCTTCATATTTTTTGCCTAATTGTTTAGCTACTTTACGAGCTACGGCTTTCGTATTTAAAGCATGAGACAGGCTAATTCTTGGTAAATCAGGTAAACCGGATATCCTTGCCACAGGTTCCATCTCATCCACAGAAACTGGATCTACAATATAGGAAGGAATTTTTAAAAATTCGGCTAACCCATAAGCCATTACAGCACCTAAATTAGAAGCATGTTCACCTCTTTTAGCTTCTCTTAAATCATTCACCATCTCTTGGGTAATTTCATAGGTTCCACCTTTAAGAGGCTTTAATATCCCCCCCCGCGCTGCAACCGCATTAAATGTAGAAAGATCAATCTTTTCTACTGCTAATTGTTGTAAAATAATTCGTAAACGATACTCATACTGATCTAACAATTTCACAAATGGGCTGGTATCATCAGCAAAATGTTCCACAGTCCTTTTGATAAGCAGCGTTTCTCCATCATATACAGCAAATTTTGTAGAAGTTGCTCCAGGGTTAATCACTAAGATTCTCTCTTTTAACAGGCAATTATCAACCATAATTCCCCTCCAGATACTATATAAATATCTCAACATTCAGACTTCTTTCTCACTATTTATTTCCTTATTCTTTCAGAATATCCTGCTTACTAACTATATTCTCTATATATACTTTTTAGAAAACAGGAAAACGCTACGTGCCATTTTACAAAATATAAAACAATCGAACCACAAAGACGCAAAGGACGCATCAACGGCATTGCGTCTTTATCAAATTCTAGTATATGATGCCAAAATAAAGAGCAGACAGGTACACCTGTCTACTCTAAACATCATTCTTTATTTTTTGGTTGCCGCAGCCAAATTCATTTCACATTTTTCAAAATCCAAAGTCGTAAAGTAATCTTCAATTGTTTCTGCACGACGGATCATCTTAACTGCTCCATCAGCTGTTAACAGCAATTCAGCAGAACGTAATTTACCATTATAATTAAAACCCATTGCATGTCCGTGAGCACCTGCATCATGCATCACAACAATGTCACCAATGTCAATACGCGGCAAGTTGCGGTCAATGGCAAATTTATCATTATTCTCACATAAAGAACCTGTCACATCATACACATGATCAAGAGGCAGAGCTTCTTTTCCTGCAACCGTAATATGATGATAGGAACCATACAAGCCAGGGCGCATCAAGTTTGCCATACATGCATCAAGTCCTACATAATTTTTATAAATCTCTTTTTTATGAAGCACAGTAGAAACCAGATATCCATAAGGGCCTGTAACCATTCTGCCACATTCCATAGTGATTTTTAAAGGATGCAGTCCATTAGCCACAATCTTTTCTTCATAAACTTTACGAACACCTTGACTGACAGCATCTAGATCTACAGCCTGCTGTTCAGGACGATAAGGAATGCCAATCCCACCACCCAAATCAATCATCTCAATGCGAATCCCTAGTTTTTGATATACTTCAACTACCAAATCAAACATCATTGCTGCCGTAGCCACAAAACTGTCAGGATTTAACTCGTTGGAAATTACCATGGTATGCAAAGCAAAGCGTTTTACCCCTTTACTTTGGATGATTTTATATGCCTCAAAAATTTGTTTTCTGGTTAAGCCATATTTGGCTTCTTCCGGATAACCGATAATATCGTTGCCGCCTTCCAGCAAAGGACCTGGATTATAGCGAAAAGAAATTAATTCAGGTAAGCCTACATGTTTTTCTAAATATTCAATATGGCTAATATCATCAAGATTAATAATAGCTCCTAAGTCTTTGGCTGCCTGATACTCTTCGGCAGGAGTATCATTAGACGAAAAAATAATGTCTTCTCCCACAATTTTAGATTGCTTGGATAAAATGAGTTCGGGTAAAGAACTGCAATCAGCACCAACGCCTTCTTCCTGCAGTATTTTTAAGATATGTGGATTAGGAGTAGCCTTTACAGCAAAATACTCTTTAAATCCTGGTGCCCAGGAAAAAGCCGCTAGTAATTTGCGGACATTATTCCGAATCGCCTGTTCATCATAAATATGAAAAGGAGTCGGATAATGCGCAATGATTTCCTCAAGCTCAAGCTTAGTAAATGGTAATGTTTTTTCTGCCATAGTAATATTTTACCTCCTGAATTGTTATTATAGATTCTAAAATTTCTCCTCATTCGTGTTATGAAGCAAGCCTCTATTAAAAAGTAAAAGCGGCCTGCGGAAAACTATTCCGCAAACCGCCATAAGAATTTAAATTATCTCACAACCAGCAATGCAGATAGCACTCCATCCAAACTTGGATGACAGTCTTGCACTTATTCAATACAAAACCAATAAACGGGTCTTGCCAAACCCTTCTACTTCGGCGGATATTCCTTTTTGCATCTTTCATCGCTGGCAACTCTAGATACATATTCTTAATATACCGCGCCTCTATCTTATCTCTATTTATCTTGTTATTTTTATAAGTATAGACTAATCTAGTTTGTCATGTCAACTCTTATTCTATTCTTTTATTCATTTTCTACCTTGGTTTGACTAAAATAGCTGGATTCATATATAAGTCATATTGTTCGGCACTGACTTCTCCAGTAGCCAAAGCAGATTCTTTTAATGTAATACCTTCTTTTGCAGCTCTTTTTGCAATCTGTGCTGCTTTATCATAGCCAATAAGGGGCACTAAACCAGTAATGAGAATTAATGATTGGTGCAAATAAAAATCAATAACATCCTCCTTCGGCTGTATGCCAATCGCACAATTTTCGTTAAAGGAATGTATCCCATCAGCTAATAAGTTAATCGATTGCAATAAATTATACACAAGTACAGGCATAAATACATTCAATTGAAAATTTCCCTGACTAGCAGCAAAAGAAATCGTTGTATCATTGCCAAACACTTGCGCCACAACCATGGTCAAAGCCTCTGATTGGGTAGGGTTTACTTTCGCTGGCATGATAGAGCTGCCCGGTTCATTCTCAGGTATTTTAATCTCGCCTATACCGCAGCGTGGACCACTTGCCAGCCAGCGAACATCATTGGCAATTTTCATTAAGTCTGCAGCTAAGGCTTTGATAATGCCATGAACTGCCACGACTTCATCCTTACTCGTCAAAGCATGAAACTTATTTGGTGCAGTATGAAACTGCTTTTCTGTTAGCTTAGTAATTTCTGCAGCAATTAACTCACCAAACCCGACTGGAGAATTAATACCTGTACCGACAGCAGTCCCTCCCATTGCTAAATCGCGCATGAAATTAATACCGATGGTTAGCATTTCTTCATTTCTTTCCAGCATCCGTACCCAGCCGCTTATCTCTTGCCCAAAAGTAAGGGGAGTCGCATCCATCAGATGGGTTCGACCAATTTTAATGATATGATTATACTCCTCTGACTTTTGCTGTAAAGTTTGTTTCAACGCTGCAATTGCCGGCAGCAATTTATCAATGACTAAACTAACACCAGCAACGTGAATAGCGGTAGGGAAAATATCATTAGAACTTTGGGATTTATTTACGTGATCATTGGGATGAACAACTACTGTTTTCCCATTTTCCGTTAATAATTGATTTGCTCGATGAGCAATTACTTCATTCACATTCATATTAAACTGTGTACCACTGCCTGTCTGCCACACAGACAAAGGGAAATTTCCATCCAATTTTCCTGCCAGCACTTCATCGCACGCCGCTACAATAGCATGAGTT
Source organism: Pelosinus fermentans JBW45 (assembly GCF_000271665.2). Taxonomy (GTDB): domain Bacteria; phylum Bacillota; class Negativicutes; order DSM-13327; family DSM-13327; genus Pelosinus; species Pelosinus baikalensis. The sequence goes on from NZ_CP010978.1 coordinate 3,850,279, forward strand.
CGCTCCTCATCCAGTATATTCAGCCTATGATTTACGATAGCAGCTGCTTTCTTCAAAGTAGCAAATACACCAACTAATTCATAAGGAATCTTTTCTATGCCGATACGAAAATTTTCAAAACTACGCTGGGTTTGTGCTCCCCACAATTTATCCTTTGGTACATGTATTTCCCCCATTGAATCCTTCTCAATACGATATTCCATACAAAACCCCTCCTCATTATCGATTAAATCTGCTTTTGCTGTAGTTGAGACTAATACGTAAGAGATAATAAACCATTACTCTATCTCTTCCCCATTAGTAGCAACAATCCTGCTGCTATACTAGCTTTTAAAAAGAAAACATTTTGAACCGTGAAGATACGAAGAATATAAAAAACACAAAGATTTTTTAACCGCAGAGGCGCAGAGAACACAGAGAAATAAAAACTCTCTCTGTGTTCTCTGCGCCTCTGCGGTTAAATTTTTTTTTCGTATCAAACACTTTCGACTGGTACTGTGTTGGCTCCATGAGCCATGACGGTGATCGTGTATTCTTTCTTGTCTATTATTTTTTCAGCCATGATGATTGCCTCATCCAAACTGGCAGCAGTCAGCATGCCTGCTTTTTCAAAAAAGCCCTTATTCTGGGGCAATGAAACAACAATATGAGGAACTTCCTTTGCCATATATCCCAGTTTTAATGCAATGAAGCCTGGAACGGTAAAACCTTTTCGTAAAGCCAATTCTCGCTCATAGAGAGAATCATAGTTAAACCAACCACTAAAATCAGGCGGCTCCATAATATCACGGCATTCCAGCAGTAAAATCACTACACCTGTGGATTTTACCGCCATGAAGGAGTTTCCAATGGTTTTCGACCCCTGATACAGATTGATGTCTTTCGGGAATCCTCCAGCAGAAGCAATGACCAAGTCAGTTTTTCCGCTTATGGGAACACCAAATATCTCATTAGCCGTTTTGCAACCTTGGAGCCAAGCTTCATACCAATGACCGGCAACAAAAGAGGCAAACTGACCTTCTGGTGTAAACACTGCATTTAATAAAAAGGCTGGTTTAAGTAATTCTGCCATTTCCAGCATATCTGCATGCATAGGGTTATTTTCCAATTTGCCAACAGTACATTCTGGACTTACCCCCTCTCCAACTACTGCATGAAGACATAAACTATGATTTTCCTGAATCGTGCTATAAGAGGAGATCCCTGGCATGATGGCTTTACGTCCACCACCAAAGCCAGCCATTAGATGATGAACAATGCCACCCGTTAAAATGACTTTATCGGCGTTTACTACGTGCTTATTCAAGTGGACATCTTTTCCCCGTGAAGTTTGACCCACATAAACAAATTCATCCGTTTCTGGGGCATGACTTTGTAGGATCGCTATACGTTTCACAATTTCCTGACCAAAAGTCAGTATATTTTCCTCATGAGTATGATGGCGATGGGCGCCAAGTGCAACAATAAGGGAAATATCTTCATCAGGTATACCAACTTTATTCAATTCATTCAGCAACGTAGGTAAAAACAAGTCATGACGCACCCATTGACGAGTTATATCACTAGCAACGATGACCACTTTATCACCTTGCTGTATTACATTCTTTAGAGGTGGAGTACCAATTGGATTGTTCAGTACCTCACGAACAGCAGCTTCAACATCTAAAACTGCTTTCGCTGGTTTACCTTCCACAACATTTACAACGCGTTCTTCCGGCAAAGCTACTTTAATTTCACTATCACCAAAACCAAATGAAAATTCTTTTAACATCTAGCATCTCTCCTATGCAATTTTTTCAAGATTATTATTTTCCTTTAGTACTAAAGGTCTATCAGGCTTGACAGCTAACCATGCAACAATGCCAATCACGGCTGAAGCTGCAGTTGTGAGAATGGCTGCCTGCCAGCCATAATTCGTTGCAACCCATGCTGTAGCAACTGGAGCAGCAATGCCGCCCATATTCCCCCAGAAATTCATCCAGCCAGTTATCGATCCAGCAAATTTACCTCCAATATCAAGACAAGCTGCCCATGAAGCATTAAAAGTAAGCCCAAGAGATCCCAAGGATATCGTTAGCCATAATACATTCAGCCAAGGCACAGTTGCCACTGCTCCCAGGTAAAGAGTTATGCAACAGATAATTAATCCTAGAATACCAAATAAAGTGCGGGATTTATGCCTTGATACACCGGAAGCGACTAATTTATCACTGATATAGCCGCATGTAGCCGTTACTATACATAATGCCGCCCAAGGAAAAGAAGCAGCGATTCCCATTTTCTGTAAAGAAAAATTTTGAGCCTCTATTAAGTATAATGGCAACCAAGCTAAAAATACATACATAATATAATCGGTTATAAAATATTGAATACCAATGGCCCAAAACTGAGAAGATCCCAAAAAAGCACGCCAAGGTGCCAGCTCTTTTTTATCACTATCTACCATCAGACCTTCTTCTATGTAATCTGCCTCTGCAGCATTGGTAAACTTACTATCATGGGGAGTATCCTTAGCTAAATAATACCAAAGTGCTGCCAATAGTAAACCCACTCCACCAAAAATAATAAATACGGAACGCCAGCCAAAATTCATCATTAATAGGATCGTAAGCGTTGGACCAACAACCGGTCCAAAAAATACACCGCTTAACATGAACGAAGAAGCACGTCCCTTTTCATTATTATTAAACCAACGATAAATAAATCTTCCAAAAGCAGGTGCCATAGGACCTTCGCCTATGCCAAACAGACTTCTCGCCAGAACAAATGAGGTAAAGTTACTACATGCCCCTGTTAATACTGTAAAGGCGGACCACCAAGTAGCTGCTATCGCCAGCACCCTGCGATGCCCCCAAAATTCAGACATGATTCCACCTGGTATTTGCATCAAAGCATAACCAACAAAAAAAGCCGTCTGTATAAATCCCATATCCATTTTGGTAAATCCTAATTCTTGCATAATAGTGGGAGTGGCTACTGATAAATTGACTCGATCCATGTAAGAAATAAAACTAATAAAAAACATAAGTCCTGCTAATTTCCATCGAAAACTTGTTTTTGTCTGCCCCATACGATAATCCTCCTCAATTATGAATATAAGTATTTTTACAATGGACTTCCATTCATATTAACACATTATACTTTTGTTAAGTTTACATGTCAATTGACGAGAGATACAATTTTCTCAATTCTCCTTGACACCAAGTAGAAACTCATGCTACTATTACTTTCATCAACTACATACATTCATCAAGAGTTAGCCGAGGGTATTGGCCCGATGAAGCTACGGCAACCACCGCGCAATGCGAACGGTGCCAATTCCAACAGGAATTTCCTGGGAGATGAAGATCATTTTTGAAAATGGAATCTTCTTCATCTTATGAAGAAGATTTTTTTATTGTATATGCAAAGGAGTCAATACTATGAATCAAAATTCACAACAAGCTCAAACTCTGCGTAAATATGCCTCAGAAAAAGCTGGTCGTTTTACAGAATCAGTTATTAGAGAAATGTCTCGTATTGCTGCCGCTCATAAAGCCATTAATCTTGCACAAGGCTTTCCTGATTTTCCGGCATCGGATGAAATAAAAGAGGCCGCTGTTAGAGCAGTTTTAGAAGATCACAATCAATATGCAATTACCTGGGGGACTAAGTCACTTAGAGATGCTATTACTTTGAAAAACAAAAGAGACTATAACATTGATATTGACCCGGAAACTCAAATCACCGTATGCTGCGGTTCAACAGAAGGCATGGTAGCAACCCTCTTGGCCACTATTAATCCTGGGGATGAAGTCATTATATTTCAGCCTTTTTACGAAAACTACGGTCCTGATGCCGTATTATGTGGCGCTACCCCCAAATACGTCCAACTGCATCCACCAGAATTTAGCTTTAATAAGGAAGAATTAACAGCGGCATTTTCAGACCGTACCAGAGCCATTATTATTAATACTCCAAATAACCCTACTGGTAAGGTTTTTAACCGTGAAGAGCTGGATCTCATTGCCAAACTATGTATTCAATATGATGTCTTGGCAATTACAGACGAAATCTATGAACACATCATCTATGATGAAATAAAACATATACCTCTGGCTACCTTGCCTGGCATGGCAGAACGAACCATAACCATCAATAGCATTTCAAAAACCTATAGCGTAACAGGCTGGCGCATTGGTTATGTGATTGCTTCCGGCGAAATCAGCCGTTCCATACGTAAAATGCATGACTTCTTGACGGTAGGAGCAGCCGCTCCCCTGCAAGTAGCCGCCGCCCAGGCCCTAAATTTTCCTACCACTTATTATGAAAAGTTAGGGGATTTTTACAGTAAGCGTCGCGATTTTATGTTAAAGGAATTGGCTGCTATCGGTTTTAATTGCATTCGCCCAGCCGGAGCCTATTATATTATGGCAGACATAGCACCTTTTGGCTGGAAGAATGATGTAGACTTTGCCCGTCATTTAGCTGAAAAAGTAGGGGTTGCAGTCGTACCGGGATCTAGTTTTTATCAGGACGATGCCAATGACAAACATCGTTTTATCCGTTTTTGTTTCTGCAAACAATTTGCAACATTAGAAGCAGCAATCGAAAGACTGCAAAAATTGAAATAAATCATATATTTTTAGGAGGCATATAAATGAAAAAATCCATAAAATCCATTTCCCTTTTCCTATCCCTTGTCTTTATTCTAGGTTTAGCAACTGGCTGCGGTCAACAAAGTACTGCAAAAGTAGAACAGAAAACACTTAAAGTTGGTGTTACAGCCGGCCCTCATGCTGAAGTAATGGACGTAGTAAAGAAAATTGCCGAAAAGGATGGCTTAAAAATCGAAGTCGTTGAATTTAATGACTATATTCAACCGAATGTAGCATTAAACCAAGGTGATATTGATGTCAATAGTTTTCAACATAAACCTTACCTTGACAATATTATTAAAGACCGCAATTATGATATCGTCTCAGTGGGCAACACAGTCATTTTTCCAATGGGTATTTATTCAAGCAAGCTGAAAAATATAGCGGATTTACAAGCAGGAGCCATCGTTGCCATTCCTAACGATCCAACCAATGGAGGACGAGCTTTATTATTGCTAGAGAAAATTGGTCTTATTAAATTAAAACCGGGAATCGGACTGAAAGCGGCTGTTACTGATATTACTGAAAATCCTAAAAAAATAGTAATTAAAGAGTTAGATGCAGCACAAATCCCCCGTTCCCTAGCTGATATGGATGTTGCCGCCATTAACACCAATTACGCAATTACCGCCGGATTAGTACCGACTAAAGATGCAATTGCCATTGAAGATATCAACTCCCCTTATGCTAATATTATTGCTGTCCGTTCTAAAGATAAAGAAAATCCAGCTGTACAAAAATTCATTAAAGCCTATCATTCTGATGAAGTAAAATCCTTCATTAATGAACACTTTAAAGGTTCTGTAGCAGCAGCTTGGTAAGAAATCCTGACGCATCTTAAAAAATAAAACGTTTGAACCGCGAAGACGCGAAGGCTATGAAGCACACGAAGAGACCTGAAATCTCCTTCGTGTGCTTCGTATTTCTTCGCGTTTCGATTCATTTTTTACAGAAACAGAACACTATACATTTTGTATATCCCCATATTTACGCTGCACTCTCATGAGTCTTGCCGATAAACAAGTTGCACCAAAGGCTAGACCTACAATCAAACCGATCCAATAACCAAAGGCTCCCAACCCGGAATGATGGGATAATACATACCCTAGGGGCAATCCAAGAACCCAGTAAGAAATCATTGCTAAAATAAATGTAACCCGAACATCTTTATAGCCCCGCAAGCAGCCTTGGACCGGTGTTGCGATAGCATCTGACAATTGGAAGAAGATCGCATATAATAAGAATTGCTCTGCAAGATGCCTAATATCCATATCCGGTGTATATAAACTGGATATCTGCTCGTTACCAAAATATAATACGATGGCAGCCATGACTGCCATAAGCAATGCAATTCCAATACCCAGATAGCCATATTGTTTAGCATCTTGATACCGCTTAGCACCTGCTTCAAAGCCTACTACAATTGTTAAAGCCATAGAAATACTCAGTGGCATCATATAAATTAGGGCCGCCACATTAATGGCTACTTGATAGGCTGCAATTGTAACTTCACTAAATTCACTCATTAGCAAAGTAATCACTGCAAATATACTCGTTTCACAAAAAATCGCGATACCAATTGGTATACCAATCTTTAACTGCTCTTTCCAGGCTGCTAAAGAAAAGCGATACCAAGAGCTAAATATCTGATGGGATTTAAAAGGTTCTCTGCTTTGAATAACACACACGCTAATAATGGCAATGAACCAATAGGTAATAGCAGAAGCCCATCCTGCTCCAACACCACCCATCTGGGGAAAGCCGAAATTACCAAAAACCAATACATAATTAAGCAGTACATTGATCGGTAATGCTACCATAGAAATTAGCATCGTTACCCGTGTATAACCTAAGGTATCAATAAAACAGCGGAGAACTGTGGAAATAAACAATGGAATAATCCCAAAAGAAATTGCTGCTAGAAAATCATGAGCAATTTGATAGGATAAAGCATTGAGTTCCATTTTATTCAATATAGGATGTATCACGTAAAAGCCGCAAATAATAACTACAATGGATATTGCTATGGCTAAATATACAGCTTGAATGACCGCAAAGGGCACCTTTTCTTTTTTTTGCGCTCCCAAAAAGTGGGCAACAATAGGAACTATAGCAAAAAGAATCCCATTTAGCCCTGTAAAAACAGGCATCCATATACTAGATCCAATGGCAACACCAACTAGGTCATTGGGACTGACACGTCCCGACATCATCGTATCAAAAAACGTCATAGCGCACATACATACTTGTGTTACTAAAATCGGTAATAAAATAATTAAGAATTGATTTACTTTTTCCCGTAAGGAATCTGTTTGTTCCATCTCTCACACCTATTTATTCTAGAATCTTATAACTTAAGATTCTGACTCTACTATATTTTTTCCCTAATCAAAAGCACATCATTGAGCTACTAAAAGATAAATAAGTGAGACAGGAGTTTCTTTTATTTCTCCTGCCTCACTTATTTTTGTAATCTTACAAATAAACTACTTTGTACAGGGCGGGATAAACGCCAATGATTCCATTCTGACCAGGAGAGCATTGCGAAAAGGGTAACCATACCAAAGCATACGATATATTCCATTACAGTAAAAATTGTATTAATTACAGATAAAGACAAGGAATTCTCCATCATCAGTTGATGCCCCTTCCACCATGCTGCCGCCGTAATAAAAGGCTGCAAAACATATAATAAGAAGGCCCAGGCTGCAATGCATAATATCGATTTCACACCACCAAATAATGCTCTCCTGCCAATTGCCATTTCCTTATTTTTACGACTTCTTCTTGACTGGGTAACAGCTATATCCCTCATGCTTTCCCTCTTCCTTGGCATTTAGTACAAACTATCGAATCACTTCTTGAACTCTGCCTACCGTGCCATTTTCCAATCGAACTTTAATGCCCCGATGATGAATCGCACTATTAGTAAGCAGATCTTTTACCACACCTTCTGTCAGTTGTCCAGTACCTTGATGTTGTTTTTGTACAACTTTTACTCGACTGCCTGCTTTTATATTTTTACGCTCTGTTCCACTTAGCATAGCTTCCTCCTATCACTTTGAATCCTGCTCATAAAGGAAATGAACGGGGTTTATTTTAATACCACTCACAGAATTCTTCTTGATCCAAATAAATCCAATCATGCCCAACCTTTTGAAACACTTTTAAACAACGATCATTATCTGAAATCATAATCGTAATCCCATCAGTAGCCAACGGATTTTTTTCAACATTTTTTTCCACTTGCGCTAAGAGTTTTTTTAATTGATCACGATATAACGTAAAGGATCTTGTCATTCATATTCTTCCTCTCTGCAATTGATCATTCTTTGGTTTAACTATATTTATTCCACATTATCCTTGCTAAGTCCTGTATGTTATTCTATGAATTTCATATTCTTTCCATTTTTTATACGCCACCAAGACATCGCCCTTCTCGCATCAATATCCCGTTGAATGAAATTCTCCTCCAAAGCAGACGTCATTTTTATTCCATCCATACTTTCTTTGCTATCGCTGCCAATTTTTCCTATAGAATCATGAGTAACCCAAAAACCGTAATTAAAACCTACTCCATTCCCCAGTGTCATACTTTCCCCTAGTGAATAGTAAACAAACCCGGGAGGAGACAGTAATTCTAGGATCGTAGGTGACACATTAATATGACTGCCTGCCACTTCTTTAGAAAACACATTCTTATCAATTCCTTTTCCATAGACAATGAAGGGAATCCCATAACGTTCATATAAGCTAGGATTCAATTGGATATTGAGTCGGTCTGCATGATCACCGACAATAATAAATAGGCTATCGGGGTATTGCTGGCGCATATCCCTAATAAACTCAGCCATAACCTTATCAGCATACCAAAAATGTCCTAGCTTTTTTATAAGCTCCTGATCTTCTTTTACATTATCAGGTAATCCACTAATTACACTGTCCCTATCAAATCCCTCTTTCTCTAAATCCACTGTATAAGGAGCATGATTGGAAATATTCATGATCACATCAAAAGTCGGCGTGGGATTATCTACACCAGAGGCAACCGCTTGGAATAAATATTTATCGTCACAGCCCCAAACATTGCCAGACTGGCTCGCTATATCCCCCATGCCATAAAACTCCTCAAATCCTTGAGCTAAGGTAAAGTCCTTTACTCGCTCCCAAGACGTGGGTCCCGCATACCAGAACCGAGGCTTATAGCCAAGTTTTTTCATTTGAGGAGCAAGAGATGTGGAATAAGGTTCCTTGTAAGACTCAGGCAAATAAGTAAGATACAGATTCGCCTCTGCCAGACCTGTAACAATTCCCATGATTCCTGAAATGGTGCTCATGCCATTGGGCAGAAAAGCAGGCACATAGGCCGCATCCTCTTGAGCTATAATATTTCGCATACCATTAGCGATATTCAGATCTTTATATTGAGGCAGCAGCGGCCAATTGGCATAGCTTTCCCCTATGATTAAAAATACATGCTGCGGTTTCTTAATCTTTCCTCCCTGAGCTTCTTTTTTCAAGAAATCGTCTACCTTTTGGGAGTCTACTGGATGACCAGCCACATACGTTCCATACTCTACCATCCTCTGTGGGTCCATATCTAACCCTGTTGATGCCATTATCCGCTCATGGAGTGTATAAGCCCGATATAAGGCTTGAACATCATCTAAAATGGCTTCATTTAAAAATTCATCCTTAGTGACGCCTGAATTTTCCCAGTCAATGTTATAGGCATAGGTCATGCTGCCGCCAAAGCGAATAAAGATAACGAGATAATATGCGATAATTAAGAGCGCAGTACGAAAAGCAATATTGCCGTACCACTTTGAAAAACACGGCAGATGGTATGTCTTTGTTCCCAGCCATACTTTCAATAAGCGGCATAATACCAGTGCTGTCACTCCAGTCAATAGCAAACGTACAGGCAATTTATATTGCTCTACCAAAGTATAAAACAGTGCATGAACATCATCATTAAAAGTATTAAACAACAATTGATTAAACCCCATATGAAATTGTTCATAGTAAGGAATCCTAGCATAAAATAATAAGCTAAGAAGGCTAATATAAGTACAGCCTAAAATATAACGTAGATTGATTCCTATGGCTCCTTTATTAAACATATTGAGTAAGGTACAAATTATAAAAGAAGCTGCAACCACTAAACCCGTGCTCTTTAAGCTAATCCGTATCCCATAATAAAGCGCCATAGCAATATCCTGAAAGGTTGCAGCCTCGCTAATATAAGAATTTAATATAATAATAAAGCCAATACGAAATAAGCAAAATATTCCCAATACAAACACAAATAGCTTTATATCCTGCTGAATATTTTTAAATAAATCTTCCCACCTTGACACTAAAAAAACATCCCCTCATAAGCATATTCCTCCTTTATTTCTACTTTTTTCATCATTATCCTGCATTTTTCTACTTTCTCATCCATTATAGAGTATCTTTAGACATTAAAGTTTGCTTGATTTCAGAATTTTTTCTCGCCAATTCTTATATTTTGTTATATGATTTTAGATAGAATTAGTTTCGCTCTAGAAAAAAGAACTACAAAGCAGACACTCTTACTGATTTTTTAACTTAGGAGGATATAAATATGTTAAAGGTCAAAATAAATGAACTTAAAAAGGGAGATGTCATCGCCGAGCATATCTTAAATCCCGAAGGACAAGTCCTACTAGCAGCTGGCACCAGTCTCACTGATAAAACCATCAGTTTATTAAAACTATGGGAGATACAAGAAATCAGAGTGCGAGAAGAAAAAGATACAGATGATGACATTCGCCTATCCTTACAATTTGATGAAATCGTCTCCAAAAATTCTCAGCTTTTTGATAAAATTAAAAAAATAGCTGATAGTGATTCTCTTCCTGTAGAAGAACTGCCTACCATCTTTAATAAAAAATCCACTCAACAGTATCATGATATTTCTGATAAATTCTCAAAAATACTATTTGAGTTGCCACAAACAAAAGATATTATGCCTCTTACCGTCATGGCAAATATCATCTGCCACTATGCAGCAACGACCGTAGGAGTGCTTGCTTATACACTGAAAAGAGAAATCACTCCTTCCAGGCAGGAGAATTTGGCAAATCATAGCATATCGGTGGCCATTATTTCTGCCAAAATCGCTAAACTATTAGGGCATCCTGACGAAGTAATACATACCATTGCCTTAGGAGCATTACTCCATGACATCGGCAAAATAAAGCTGCCAGAAACTGTCTTTTATAAGAGTGACTGTCAGTCAGCGGAAGAAGAATTACAATATCAAAGTCATGTACAAGCTGGCTATGAAATCATTAAAAGTTTGAGATTGCCTAGAGAAGCCAATCTGATTTTGCTGCAGCACCATGAATATCAAGACGGCAGCGGGTTTCCTCTGCATTTAGCCACTACTAAGATTCATTCATACGCCCAAATTGTTGCATTTGCCAACTTTTTTGATTCTCTGCTTCATGAAAAGAATACACCTCCTAATTTCTTTGCGATTCGCAAAAGGTTAACCCAAGATGGTGCCACTAAGTTTGACACTGCTATCATTGACACTTTTGACCATTATTTAGAAAGCTTTGTATTCAATGTGAATGTAGAACTAAACGATGGCCGTACAGCAGAAGTCGTTTATAATCATCCTTTTTATATGTCTCTTGTTGTACGTACTGCTAATGGTGAATTTATTGACCTCAGCAAAAATAAAGATCTCTTTATTGCAAAATTGGTAGTATAAGAAAAACTCTTCACGCCCTTTAAAACATAGAAAATAAACCGAACCGCAGAGGCGCAGAGAACACTGAGAAAAATAGATAAGGTTTAAAACCTCTGTGCTCTCTGCGAACTCTGTGTCCTCTGCGTTCAACGTTCCCCTAAACTTATAAATTCTTATCTTATAAGAAAAACGCTACGCGTCCTTTAAAAAACCGATAAAACGCTGGTTCACAAATTCTATAGTAGGAATACCAGTAAAGAGGACAGGATTGTTAACGTTTAACAATCCTGTCCTCTTTACTGATCATGTATTTATCGCTCTGGCATAATCTCCAGCCAGTAGCCGTCTGGATCTTGAATGAAATAAAGATTCATCGCCTTATTTTCATAACAGATACAATTCATTTCTTTATGTAAAGCATGTGCCTTTTCCATATCATCTGTGATAAAGGCCAGATGAAACTCATTTTCACCTAAATCATAAGCAGTTTTTCGGTCTTTCATCCATGTTAATTCCAGTTTATGAGGAGTCTGTCTATCTCCCAGGTAAACCAAGGTAAATCCATCCATATCCTTCCTGGATGTCTCAACCAACCCAAGAGCCTTACTGTAAAAATTCATGCTTCGCTCTAGATCCAAAACATTAATATTATTATGTGCTAATTTAAAATTCACAATTCTACCTCCTTTGTTGTTATCTACATTATATAAGAAAAGAGTGAGTAATTGTCAAGGTATTACACAATTACCACTCTTTTTCGATTACCTTTATCTATTTTTTCTTTTTTCTCTTCCTGGCTGAACCTGCTGTTCACCTTTTTCATTCTCTTTTGGCTTGCGGCGGCTTCTTGAATTTGCTCCGCTGTGGTTTCCCGTTTTTTTCTTATCCGTTTTTCCAAAAACGAAGGCTCTTTTTTTCTCTTTTTTTTCTACTCCTGCTTTTCCCTCTTCACCTTTTGCATTAAACAGTCTTCTTTTATCGGTACTAACCACTTTTTGATCATTGACTTTATGCTTTTCGATTGCTGCGCGAATACCTTGCTCGATCAATCTTACATAAGGCTGCTCGTGAGGATCAATCAGTGTAATGGCCATACCAGCTTGCCCTGCACGCCCTGTACGTCCGATACGATGAATGTAGCTGTCTACATCATGAGGTATATCGTAATTAAATATATGAGTAACACCTTCTACATCCAGACCTCTGGCAGCAATATCAGTAGCCACTAGAATTTGTATTTTAGCTTCACGAAAACGCTTCATAACCTGTTCCCGTTTCGGCTGGGACAATTCTCCATGAAGTTCATCTGTTTCATAACCCTTTTGACTAAGAGCCATATTTACGGCTATTGCACGCTTTTTGGTATGACAAAAAACAATTGCTAAATAGGGTCGATATTCATCAATCATACTACTTAGCTTGGCAATTTTTTCGGACTCAGGTACTTCTACCATAATCTGTTTGATTTCATCTAATGTAATATTTTTTGTTTGTATGCGTATATCTAATGGTTTTCGCATGTAACGGTCGGCTAATCCGCGAATTTTAGAAGGCATCGTTGCTGAAAACAGCATAGTTTGGCGTTTATTCGAAGTTTGTCGAACTAATTCCTCCACATCCTCCAAAAAACCCATATGCAGCATTTGATCCGCTTCATCCAAAACGAGTTTCGTAACATTTTCAAGCTGAATCGTTTCTCGCCGCAGATGATCCATTAATCGCCCTGGAGTACCAATGACGATTTGGGCGCCGCCTTTTAACTTCTTAATTTGTCGATCCACATCTTGTCCACCATATACAGATAACACCTGTATTCCTAATTGATCAGCTAACTTTGCCACTTCTCGGGTAATCTGGAGGGCTAATTCCCGGGTTGGTGTAATAATTAATGCTTGTACGATGGGTTTGCTGATTTCAATTTTTTCTAAAATCGGCAGTATAAAGGCTAATGTTTTGCCTGTTCCTGTCTGAGACTGCCCAACAACATCCTTGCCGGACATGATCGCAGGAATAGCCTGAACTTGTATTTCTGTGGGCTTTGTAATACCATTCTCAGCTAGAATCGCACCTATTTCCCGTCGAATACCTAGGGCTGTAAAATCCTTTTGCATATAAACACCTCTTCTTATCCGTATAGACGATATGTTTCACTAAACAGCAGATCTGATTTCAAAAATATACGATACAATGTATTTAGAAACATGAATATTAATTGTTCACAAAAAATCCTCGCTATATTTCCTGGAAATATTACAATACCTTTTTAGAAAAAGAGTGTTAGTCTCATGGCCTAACACTCTTTTTCCTAATGGCTAAAAAAGCCTAACTGTATAAAGAACAATATAGCGAATACATATAAGATCGGGTGAACGGTTCTGCCTTTACCTCTTAGCACCTTTAAAATAGGATATACAATAAAGCCAACACCAATCCCTGTAGCAATACTATATGTCAAAGGCATGGCAATTACAATCAAAAAGGCGGGAAAAGCTTCCTCCAGATCATTCCAATCAATACTGCGCAAACCGCTCATCATAAAGAAACCGACAATAATCAAAGCAGGCGCAGTAACAGCAGGAATGCTAGCCAACATTTTGGCAATAGGAGCAAAAAACAAAGTAATTAATAACAAGATGGCAGTAATTACAGCCGTCAGACCGGTTCGTCCGCCTACAGCAACTCCTGAACTTGACTCAACATATGCGGAAGTAGGACTTGTACCAAGAGCAGCACCAACGGTAGTGCCAACAGCATCTGCCAGCAATGCTCCCCGCACGCGAGGAAACTTGCCATCCTTTAGTAATCCTGCTTGCTCTGCCACACCAAGCATCGTTCCTGTAGTATCAAATAAGGTAATTAGTAAAAAGGTAAATACGACTGCATAGAGTCCTTGTTCAAAAACTCCAGATACATTCATTTGCCAGGCAGTATTCTCTAAACCATGGGGCAGCATAAATAAACTTTCTGGCAGTACCAACATTCCTCTATAATAGGCGATAACGGAAGTAATCAGCATGCCGGCAAATAAGGCTCCCTGCACACGATAGACCATTAATACCAAGGAGATCACAAGACCGATAATTGTCATTAAGGTAATCGGTTCTGCCAAATTTCCTAGAGTAACTAATGTCGCGGGCGATGCAATGACAATTTTCGCATTTTGTAATCCAATGAAAGATATAAATAAGCCAATTCCTGCAGTAATCGCATGTTTTAAACTTGTCGGAATCGAGTCAATCAAAATATAACGAAATTTTGTTAAGGAAAGAAGCAAAAAGATAATCCCGGTTAGAAATACTGCTCCTAATGCGACCTGCCATGAATGTCCCCCTGCTAATACAACACTGTAAGAAAAGTATGCATTCATTCCCATTCCTGGTGCTATAGCAATAGGATAGTTGGCGAATATCCCCATAATTAAAGTAGCCAATGCACTTGCTAAAATGGTAGCCATAAAAACACCATCAAAATCCATACCAGCAATATGTAAAACTGCAGGATTGACAATAACGATATATACCATTGTCAAAAAAGTCGTAATACCTGCCATTATCTCTGTAGATACCGTTGTCCCTCGCTCTTCTAATTTAAACCATGAATCCACGTATGAAACACCTCTATTCTATCTTCTTGCTTTCATTATCTTCTCCAAAAGACCAAAATTTATTTTATCACATTGACGTACCCTTGTATACAAAGAATTTTTGTGAATAAGAAAATGCTGACGCCCCTAAAGAAAATAAAACTAATTGCGCCTTTGTGGTTCATAACATATTATATTTTTCGCACTTAAAAACTCCTACTTGCTAGACTATAAAAAAAGATAACCATTTAGACGCTTATATCTAAGTGGTTACCTTACAAACAAACGGATCTGATGACTACAGTCATCGTGACCCTAGTCTTTTTTATTTTTTCTCTTTATGTACAATACCGCCTGTTGCCTGATGGGTAGGAGTGACGGTTACCTCGCATATTTGTACATGAGCTGGTGCACTGGCTGCATAAACAACAATATCAGCAATATCTTCTGCTACTAATGGCTCAATACCATCATATACATTATCTGCTTGCTGCTGGTTGCCATGGAAACGAATTACACTAAAATTAGTTTCTACCATACCTGGCTGAATATTAGTTACTCGTATTGGAGTATCTACGACATCCATTCTAAGTCCATCACTAATGAACTTAACCGCTGCTTTCGTAGCACAATATACCGTTCCCCCAGGATAAGCTATAATCCCTGCAGTAGAACCAATATTAATAACATGACCATTTAAATTATGTTTTAACATCTCAGGAACAATCTTTCTGGTAAGATACAATAATCCTTTTACATTTGTATCAATCATAGCTTCCCAATCTGCTGGATCTCCTGCGTGAAGTTTGTCCAAGCCTCGGGCTAAACCAGCATTATTGACGAGTATATCAATTTTCTGCCAATCCAAAGGTAATGTATCGATGAGTTCATTGACAGCCTTTTTATCTTGCACATCCAATTGCAGCGCCAATACTTCTGTTTGATACTTCTCTTTTATTTCATTAGCTACTTCTTGGACCTTTTCTACAGTTCTTGCAGATATAATTAGTTTTGCCCCTGCTTTTGCAAATAACTCAGCGCAAGCTTTGCCGATACCACCGCTGGCACCACTAATAAAGACAATTTTATTTTTCAATGTTTTCATTCGACAAATCTCCTTCTACCTATATATCATTACCTCTACCTTGTTGGTTATCTTTCTACATAATTACTTAATTTCCTGCCATACCCCAAAAAGTGAAATAAAGATCAAACGTGATACAATCGATTCTGAAAATAAACTTTTTACTATGAATCATTCACGTTATAATATAAGTAAAAAGATTAAATAATTGAGGTATGACTATGGATACATGTACAAATTCTCAAGAACATATCTGCGCGAGTATTGTTCCTATTTTCAAGATGCTGCATCTTACGGAATTACAAAAAATTAATACCTTGATCAAGAAGAAAAGCTATGAAAAGGGTAAAATTCTTTTTACGAAGGGAGATCTTGCTAAGCATCTTTATATTGTGCGCTTTGGTCGGGTAAAAGTCTATGAAATGTCAGAAGATGGGCGACAGCAAATCGTGCGTCTATTAGAACCTGGTGATTTTTTTGGTGAACTCGCTTTATTTATGGACGAACAACACTATTTTCTAAATGCAGAAACATTAGATGATACTGGAATTTGTCTTCTGTCTCGTGATGATTTAAAAATGATTATGCACCAAAATCCAGAGATTTCAACCCGTATTATGCAAGCATTGACCGAAAGACTCGTTTATGCAGAAAAATTCATCAGCAATCTTACCTTACAAACCATCGAACAGCGCCTGATTACTTGGCTGCTCATTATGGGAGAAAAAGAAGGGGTTGTCACACCTCAAGGTATCCGACTCACCATTAACTTGCCAAGACATGAACTGGCTAACTTATTCGGCACTACAAGAGAAACATTAAGCCGTAAGTTATCCAAACTACAAACAGAAGGTTTCATAACAATCATCAGCCCCAAACAACTGCTAATTCTCGATAAACTAAGGCATCATTCTACACTGGATAATTAACACTTGTCATTTACTACACCCTTTAAAACATATAAAACGAAGGAATGAACCGCAGAGGCGCAGAGAACACAGAGAAAAGATAAAAAGTACTCCCTCTGTGTTCTCTGCGCCTCTGTGGTTAAATTTATTTCTTTGCAGTTTACTTTTTAAGCTATTAATAAAAACAGCCAAGCTATCAATAATGCATCGGAGATAGCTTGGCTATTTTTTAATGATTTAAAAGTCCAATTTGTATAAAGAACAGTACCATGAATAAATATAAAATGGGATGAACCTCACGTCCCTTACCTCTCATTAATTTCAATAGAGGATATACAATAAAGCCAATACCAATACCGGTGGCGATACTATAGGTTAATGGCATGGACGCCACAACGAGAAAAGCTGGAAAAGCTTCTTCAATGTTTTGCCAATCAATATCACGTAAGCCATTCATCATAAAGAAACCAACAATAATAAGAGCTGGCGCCGTAACAGCTGGAACGCTCGACAACATTTTAGCAACAGGCGAGAAAAATAATGTTACTAAGAACAAACCCGCTACAACAACAGCGGTTAAACCACTGCGCCCTCCTACTGCTACACCTGCGCTCGACTCAATACAGGTAGCAGTGGGACTTGTTCCTAGCACAGCACCAGCAACTGTCCCTGCAGCATCAGCCAAAAAAGCACCTCTCGCATTTGGAAACTTTCCATTTACAAGAAGCCCGGCTTGCTCCGCCATCCCCAGTAGTGTACCCGTTGTATCAAATAAAGTAATCAAAAAGAAAGTGAAAATTACAGAATAAAGACCAGAATCTAAGACTCCCTGTACATCCAATTTCAGTAATGTATGCTCTAGGCCGCTAGGCATCACCACAAACTGAAACGGCAAGGACATAAAACCCATGAAATAAGCAGCGGCTGCTGTTACTAACATGCCAATAAACAACGCTGCCTTTACGCGATAAGTAAGTAATACTAAAGATACAACCAAGCCAATAACCGTCAATAAAGCAATAGGCTCAGACAGTTTGCCAAGAGTGACTAAAGTAGCAGGAGAATCAACAACAATTTTTGCACTTTGCAAACCAATAAAACAGACAAAAAAACCAATACCTGCGGTAATAGCGTGTTTTAAACTTGCGGGAATGGCATCAATCAAAATGGAGCGAAATTTGGTAAGAGATACTAATAAAAACATAATTCCCGATATAAAAACAGCCCCAAGTGCCACTTCCCAGGAATATCCCCCACCCTTTACTACACTAAAGGCAAAATAAGCATTCAGCCCAAGTCCAGGCCCAATCACAATGGGGTAATTAGCAAATAACCCCATAATCAACGTACCAATTACACTACTTAAAATAACTGCCATAAAAACACCATTAAAGTCCATACCAGTCAAACTTAAAACGGAAGGAATAACAATAACCGAATATGCTAATGTTAAAAAAGTTGTTATTCCTGCCAAAACTTCCGTGGATATACTTGTCCCTCGTTCTCGCAGTTTAAATAATGATTCCATTTACAACACCTCTAAATTATATCTACGTAAGGCGACATTATAACATAGATTACCGTATTATGTATACACCGAAATTAGCATTTATTCTCCTTATTGTTACGTATTCTCGTGAATTCTACCAATAGTAATCTCTTTGCCAAAACAAAGGCGTTATTTCAGTGATGATAGCCTTTATCAGCAGGACATTTGCATTTGTTGAAGAATATAGATTTTTAGAGTTTTTATTCCCTGACCTAGCTGCTCTTAGAATCTCCCTTTAAAATGGGTATTCTCTTAGAGCACTAGTACAACAAATACTGGTAATCAGCTTTTGGTATTTCATATTATGTATATTTTGTATTGATAAAACTCACATCTTATGAATATGATTAGATATACGAGTGTTTGCTTCATCATTACTAATATGACATATTAAATATGGATATAGGAGGCTATTATGAGACTGATTGGCAAGGCACTAATTGCACAAGGAGGAGGTCCTACTGCCGTTATTAATCAAAGCATGGCAGGAGTGATCGACGAGGCGCGAAAACATGATCAAATTACTAAAATCTATGGTGCTCTTAGAGGCGTAGAAGGCATCATCAATGAAGAGTTTATTGATTTAACCCAAGAAACTTCTCATAACCTAGAGCAAGTGGCGCACACACCATCATCTGCCTTATTTTCGACTCGCGTTAAGCCTGATGAAAATTATTGTAAATCAATTTTCAAAGTATTAAAAGCTCACGATATCCGTTACTTCTTTTACATTGGCGGCAATGATTCTGCCGATACCGTACATATTGTAAGTGAACAGGCTAAATTAGACAATTATGAGTTCCGCGCCATTCATATTCCTAAAACCATTGATAACGATTTATTGGTCAATGACCATACACCAGGCTATAGCTCAGCTGCCCGTTTTGTTATGCAGGCATTTTCAGGAATTAATCTTGACATGAGAGCATTATCGGGAGTGTATATCGGTATCGTAATGGGAAGAAATTCCGGATTTTTAACGGCATCAGCTGCTGCTGCCCAAAATTTTCCTGATGATGGCCCTCATTTAATTTATTTACCAGAACGCCCGTTTATTATTGAACATTTCGTTGCAGATGTGCAAAAAGTATATCTGCAACATGGTTATTGTGTAGTATCCGTATCAGAAGGTATCAAAGATCCATCTGGCTCCCCCATTATAGTAAGTCTATTAAGAGATATCGAAAAAGATGCTCATGGTAATGTAACGATGTCTGGCACGGGAGCCTTAGGAGACTTGCTCACACAGGCAGTAAAAGAAAAGCTAAAGATATCCAGAGTGCGCAGTGATACCTTTGGCTACATTCAACGTTGTTTCCTTGGCTGTGTTTCTGATGTAGATCAGAAAGAAGCAAGAGAAGCTGGTGAAAATGCAGTACAATTTGCTTTATCGAATAGCTGCGATGGTTCTGTGACGATTCATCGAGTCGGAGATTATGTTGTAGAATATAGAATGACTCCTCTTGCAGAGCTGGCAGGTAAAACCAAACATATGCCGGACGATTTTATCAATGCTGCAGGAAATCATGTAACTAACGCCTTCAAGGATTATCTTCGACCACTCCTAGGCTCCAATCTTCCCTCAACTAATCGATTAAAAGCCCCCAAAGTGCCTAAGATTTTAAAAGAAAATACTTTAAAAACATAAAACGGATCGAACCACAAAGACGCAAAGGACACAAAGGGGTTATTTCTTTTTCCACCTATAAAATAAGGATCTCCATTCATCTAATTTCTAGAAGAATGGAGATTTTTTTGTGACATTTTATAGAAGAATTTTTCTCTAAACTTAAGAATAACTTATCGCTTCATTTAGTTCTTGCAATTTCGTTTCTTGTTCTGCCGTCAAAGGTTTGGAAAAAAAACCGGATTTAATAAAACACTGCGATTATGACTATATTGAAATTCCAGGTTCATAATCACAGTAGAAATACGTTCCATTTCTGTTGATATAGTTGGATCACTTGTTCTTGTGTTTTTAATTTGTTTCCACATACTATCCAAAAGCTGCATCCCTGACTGTAGACCATACAGATAAAATGGCTTTTTGAAAACAAAATTCATAAAGAAATTTTCAATTAAGATGTCAGGTGTACAATAATTGACTGGTTCCATAACATCATCTTTTTGATCTAAAGAATCATAATTAGCATAAATAATTTCATTTAATTTCTGGCTAAAAGTATCATCTTGCGGCAAATGAAGAATTTTCTCAATTGTTTCTTTTAATCGTTGAATACGTTCATCAATTGTTATCATTCTATACTGCAGTAAATCGATAAAATGATGCTCCAACTCAAAATAATAGCGCAAAGGATGATAAGAAAATCGCTGTTCAGGATATACATGAACAACTTCCTGATTTGCATGCACGATGATGGGTTCCTTTAGGGAGCGAATGATTTCTAAAGGCCTAACTCGACTAGCTAATTTGACTACCGCAGGACAGCTAAAGCTTAAAGTCAACTCTCTCCCGCGAGAAGTATTCATCGGATAGCGTGGAAAAGTCTGACAGACTGTATCCAAATGGCTATGCCCAGCCTCTTCTTGTAATCGGCAAAGATGATTCTCCTCCAAAAACCAGCATCCACCCTTGGACTTTTTACGAATGTAAGCATATTCACCTAACTTCTGCTTCCCAGCAATAGGAATAAAAATCTTTGAAAATTCCTCTTCCTTCCCATTTTTCAAAAATAGCTGATAATTCCGATTATAACTTTCCTCGTCCATGGTTACCTGCCAATCATTCTGGCAGCATTGCCCACACATTTCACAAGAAAACTCATTTATAATATCCATATAGATATACATCCTACAGCTCCATCCTACGATTATGATTATGAGTGTATTTCTTCTTGATACTCCAACAAATTCCTGCTATGTCTGCTGAATAATCATAAGAAAAATATCTCGCATTCTTTTAAAACATAAAAAGGAACCACAAAGACGCAAAGGGCACTCCTTTGTGTGCCGCGTCAGCGGCATTGTGCCTTTGCGGTTCATAACATCCTATATTCTTCCACCTACAAAACTTATAAATTCTATAGAAAAGGGCCGTCAGTTGCAACAAGTTATGTGCTGTAACTGATGACCCTTAATAATAAATATATAGGATTACTTATTTAAAAATCCCAAAAGGTTTACCTGTAGGTAAAAAAGCTCTGCCAAAATGATGATTTAATACGACTGCAGCGGAACCATAGAAAGAAAACAAGGATATCGCAAGCTCCGTATAACCAGCCACAGCATGCGCCCAATGAGCAGCGCCAAAGGCATCTAATGCTAACATTGCTAATAAAACATCAATTAATACAAAGATAATAAATAATACCTTATTGGTTTCCATCGAACCAATCGTCATAAACAGGGAAAAAATTAAATAACCAATAAATCCAAAACCAAGCTGTCCCATATCAATGCCATTCATGAGAGCTTGTCCGAAAACGCCTAGCTTTATTAACCAGCACGCTGCAACGGAAAACCAGAAGAAAGCATACCCAGCAAAAGCAGTTGCTCCAAAAATATTATTGTGCTTAAAATCCAGAGAAGCTGCCATTAATTGTGCAAAAGCCCCCAGAAATATAGCCCATGGAATCACGAAAGATAAACCGGTTGTAATTCCAAGTTTCTGGGTTGACGCGACAAAAGTCACCATTGCCAAACCAAATAATCCCAAACTAGATGGGTCTGCTACTACGATTTTTACATGTTGCGTGTTATTCATAAAAACCTCCTTCAATTTATACTATGCTAAGTTACCACATAACCAAAATTGGTGTCAATATGCTAAAATAAAATTACATATATTTTTGATACTATTAAGGAAAGAAAATTCGAATTGGCAAAATAAGTACTTTATGCTGCTATAAAGTATGTCCTTCTTAAAAAGTTATTTGTATCTTTAGGAAGAATAGTATATTATATTAACAGTATTAAGTGAAGTGGGGAGGATGAAAATGGCTCTAATTGTAAAAAAATTCGGCGGAAGCTCTGTTGCTACCCCTGAAAAAATTATGGCAGTAGCCCAAAGAGTTCTACGCGAAAAAGGTTCTGAAGATAAAATGGTTGTAGTAGTATCGGCAATGGGAGATACTACAGATAATTTAATTACCCTAGCCAATACCTTAGTTGGACAACCATATACATACGCTCGCGAAATGGATATGTTATTATCCACTGGCGAGCAGGTAACCATTGCTTTATTGGCAATGACCTTCAATAAATTGGGGCATCCAGCCATATCATTGACAGGCCCCCAAGCCGGCATTAAAACGAATAGTGCTTATACAAAAGGTAAAATTAACAATGTCAATCCAGTAAGGGTATTAGAGCAATTAGACAAAGGAAATATTGTTGTTGTCGCCGGTTTTCAAGGGTCGAATGCTGAAGGAGATATTCTGACCTTAGGACGGGGTGGTTCCGATACTTCCGCTGTTGCTTTAGCAGGAGCGCTAAAGGCTGATGTTTGTGAAATTTTCACTGATGTTGACGGTATCTATTCTGCTGATCCAAGGGTTGTACAAGATGCTCGTCGTATGAAAGAAATAACCTGTGATGAGATGCTGGAAATGGCTAGGCTAGGAGCAGGAGTAATGCAGCCTCGCTCTGTAGAAATGGGTAAATATTATGGTATCCCGATTCATGTACGCTCAACTTTCACCCAAGATTTGGGTACTTTTATCAGGGAGGTATGTACAATGGAAGAAAAAGAATTTATCATTAAAGGGGTCGCTCATGACACCAATGTCGCCAAAATTGGAATATTGGGTGTACCAAATCGTCCAGGTATTGCTTTTAAAATCTTTTCAACCCTAGCAAAAGCAAATATTGATGTGGATATGATTGTGCAAAGTATACGTAATACGGACAAAGATATTATCGATATGATCTTCACCATTGCACAACCTGATTTGCCTCAAACGAAGAAAATAGTCGAAGAGTTAGGCAAAGAAATGCAGGTTCTTGGAATTCTCATTGATGATAAGGTCGCCAAGGTATCAATCGTCGGCGCAGGAATGCTCGGCAGCCCCGGCATTGCTGCCAATATGTTCGGCGCTTTATCTGATGCTGAAGTAAATATCGAGGTCATTAGCACCTCAGAAATCAGCATCTCCTGCATCATTCAAGCTGATCGCGTAAAAGAAGCCGTAAACGCAATTCATGCCCGTTTCTTTCCTAACAATCCTGAATAATACAAGAAAAATACTAACAAAATGAATCGAACCACAAAGACGCAAAGGACACAAAGGGTTTTATTTTCGTGTTAAAATAAATTAACCGCAGAGGCGCAGGGAATACAGAGAAGGTAGGATTGAAAAATCCCTCTCTGTGTTCTCTGCGCCTCTGCGTTCCGTCGCTCTTTTCTTTTCCTTCCAATTTATACTTTAAACTGCATCACCAGGTTTTCTAGTTTGTATGACATCTCCTGCAATTTTTCCGTAGAAGAGGTAATATCTTGAGCGGAAGCAGCCTGCTGTTCGCATACTGCGGCAATTTCCTGAGCACCACTAGTATTATGAGCTGCCAAGGTACTAATATTAGCAACAGCCTGCATTGCCTCCCGACATAGATGAACTTGATTCTCTGTTTCTACAATAATGGTATTCGCCTGTTCTTGCACATGACCGATCCCTGCAACAATTTTTTCAAATGCAGCGCCGCTGGTTTGAGCAATTTCAACCCCCTGCTCTACATTAGCAAAACTTTGCTGCATCGCAGTGAAGGCGCCACTACTTTCTGACTGAATTCGATTAATAATTGCTGATATATTTTTGGTAGCTTTTGCAGATTGCTCGGCTAACTTACGTACCTCGTCTGCCACTACCGCAAAGCCTCGACCTGCTTCTCCTGCCCGGGCAGCTTCAATCGCCGCATTCAAAGCCAGTAAGTTCGTCTGTTTTGCGATTTCGGTAATTACACCGGTAATTGTGCCAATTTCTTTCGTACTTTCTCCCAGTACCTCAACTGTTTTAGCTGTATCGGCAACAAGGCTTTTGATATTTTGCATCTTAACTACCGTCTCATTGATGACCTGCTGCCCTTGAGCAGACGCTGTTGAGCATTCATTAGTAGAAGCTGCCGTCTGCTGAATACTTTCTGAGACATTCACACTAATATTCACTAGTTTTTGCAACAGTTCCTCAGTCGTCTTCGTATCTTTGCCCTGATGTCCAATTTTTTCAGCAATATCCGCGACAGACTGGGACACCTGAATACTTCCGACGCGTGATTGCTCCGAAGTAGCAGCAACCGTATTGGTGGACTCTAATACAAGAGCAGAGGATTGTTTTACAGACTGTACAATATTTCGCAAACTAAGAGTCATACTATTAAAAGCCATCGCAACATGCCCTAATTCATCGTGTCGATAATGCCCCATCGTGTGGGTTAAATCCCCCTGGGCTACAATATCTGCCCCTTCCGCTAATTCTTGCAAGGGAGCAAGGGACCGACGAATCACAAACAAACCACTAATCAGTAAAATCATAATCATCAAAAAGATAATCTTGGTGCTATTTTCTACCATATCAAATGCCGACTGCAGTGCCTCTTTTTTGGGATAGGTGGAAATAGCAATCCAATCCGTATTCGCAATGGGGCGATAGGAAATAAAATAGTCTTGATTCCGAAATATTCCCATAGTATTACCGGACTGCTTTTCCACAGCCTCTTTATAATACTCTTCATCTAATTGTTTGGACTCTGTAACCGCCGATGAATCACTTTGATAAAAGATTGGTACTCGATTCTTATTCAGAATTGTAATGGAATAGCCTGGATTTTGCGATAATATCTGCTCCACCAGATTATTTACATTCTGCATAGATAAATTAGCTCCCAGTATCCCCTGCACTTTATTATCTGCTCCTACAATAGGAACTGACGCAATAATCGTCATTTCATTGGTTACCTTACTATGTACTGGGTCTGAAAAATTTACAGTTCCTTGCAATGCCTTCTGAAAATAATCCCGATCCATAATATTTACTAATGCTTTATTATCCGTACGAAAAATTTGATTTCCATCGGTACGAGCCACAAAAAGAGCCTCATTACCACCATAATAAGGCTTAACCTGGGTAAGATAATTCTCCAATCCTTCTTTTTGCATTCCGCGAATGCTGCTCGTGGAACTGGTTACCATTAAAAAATTCTTTTTAGATTGAATATTGGCACCAATATCGCTAGCGATTCGGTCAACAACTTTATTATTTTTATCAATTGCAGCCTGAGTTAGGCTTTCCATTGTCTGATTCGTGAAATACCAGCCAATGATACTTAAGGGCATAACACAGATAAGAGCCATGGTAATGGTTGCCTGGGTTGCAAGAGATGACCAAGATATTTTGAAGGTAAAATTACGCAAAAGATCCAGCTTGAAAAGCCTTAAAAAATGTATCCTATAATTACTCTTTCCGGAGAATTTAGGTAGCTTTTTTCTGTACTGCTTCAATTCTCTTAAGCATATAATCGGATTACTTTTGAAATTAGGCATAAACCTAATTTTTATATTCTTTATAAAACTCACCAGTTTTTTTAGCATGCTGCTTTCCCCCAAACATTATTACTATACATGTAATAAATGTTATGCTCATACAATAACTTCTTACCAATTAAACAGAAAAGGTCATGATATGTACATGACCTTTTCTGTTTATTCATATTTATCCGCCAGCTTATTTTTTTAATTTTGTAACAGGTACAAATCCATTTTTCTCAGCATATGTTTCTTGGAACTCTTTGCTAGTTACATAGTCAATAAAGGCTTTTACTGCACCAGTAGGTTCCCCTTTAGTAAACATACGACCAAAGGTATATACAGGGTAGCTGCCGTTAACAACGTTCTCAATGGAATATTTCACACCATTGTAAGACAAGCCTTTTACACTTTGATCCACATAAGCAGCATCTACATAACCAATGGCACCAGGAGTGCTTGCAATCGCAGATCTTACAGCACCATTTGAATCTTGAATAACAGCATTATCAGTGAAATCAGCATTTTTAAGTACTACTTGGGCAATCGTTGCACGAGATCCTGATGACTTTGCACGATGAACTAACGTAATTTTTTGATCTTTACCGCCTACATCTTTCCAGTTCGTAATTTTACCAGTCATAATATCCACATATTGTTGTTGGGATAAATTTTCTACAGCTACGTCACTATTCACAATGAATACAAATGGAATTCCTACCAATTTGTGCTCAACAAGTCCTTTATCCTTTAAGTTGTCTTGCAGGGCAACATCAGAATTACCAATATTAACAGACCCTGCAGCAACTTGATTTTGTCCGGTAAAAGAGCCGCCGCCTGCGATATTCACCGTTACTTTATCATATTTCTTTTGAAATTCTTCCTGTCCAGGTTTTAATAAAGGAAGCAACGCTGTCGAACCAGATGCAGTTACTGTTCCTTGTACATCCGCAGCCGCCTTAGGAGCTGCTTCTTTTGTACCGCCACAGCCAGCTACCAGGCTAACACCTAACATTAAAGACATCGCCGCTACAAGTATTTTAGATTTTTTTACTAATTTCATTTGAAGACCCCCTGTAAAATTTACTATAGTTAAATTGTAAGACAATATGAACCGAAATGTGTTAAGACATTGTTACGTTTATGTTAAATCGCTTATATACTCAATCAATGCAGTAGCAACTCCGCCAAACTAATTTACACTTCTTTTTCACTGCACCAGCGGCTTCACCTAAATCAGCCGGCGTTTTGAATTTGCATTCACGACTTGTCACTACCGCGATGGATAAGGAAACCATGGGGTATTCTTCTTCTATTCCATGTCGATTCTTGGCAACAATATATTCCACCTTTTGATCCTGTTCTGTATAAAAACCTCTAATGCGAACATCAAAATAATCAATGATTGTCTGGCATAAGGGTACAACATCAACGCCATGTACAATGGCAATGAAATCATCACCACCGATATGTCCTACAAAGAATTCTGCAATGTTAGCACTTTTTAATTGCAACTGAATTAGCTGGGCCGTCATACATAGGATTTTATCACCGTTGTCAAAACCATAAGTATCATTGTATGCTTTAAAATTATCCAAATCAAAGTATAATACAGAATAAGGCTCTTTTGATTCAATAATCTGCTGCAGTTTTTCTTCAATCAAAATATTCCCTGGCAAACCACTTAAGGGATTGCTATGTTTAGCCCGATTGATTTCTAACTGAGTCGTTTTCTCCAATAACTGCCGTACTGTAGTGATCCCATAATATTTTCCATATTGAGTCACCACGATATAGTCATACAGACTATCTTCATATCTGGCAACTGCCAATTTTGATACTTGCTCTAAGGGCATATCATAATCCACTATTAATGCATGATTGTCCATCAGCGACCCCACGGATCGCTTCATATAGACAGCGACTCCATATTGAGTCGCCAAATGCACTAGAAATTTATTCTTCATTAACAATCCCACTGGCACCTCTCCTTGAAGCAAGGTAATGCCCATAAGATGAGGATTTTCATTAAAATATTCCAGGACCTGACTGCCAGTAATTCCTTCTGGAAAGCCTGGATCGCGCCTGCTAATTTCTCCAATAGGCATAGTCAAAGGAGAATGAAAGGCCTCTTGTTTCTTCTGCTTGTTTTTTAATATGATATTTTCTTTCACCAAAGAATGAATCGTTAAGAACTCCGCAGCCGGTCTTTGCAGCAGATACCCTTGACCATAGGGTATACCAATTTGAATTAAAGTATTCAATTCGTCAATCGTTTCAATACCTTCTGCAATAATTTTCATATTCATTACAACGGAAAATTCATAAAATGCCTTTATTAATGCCTGTTTTAAAGCATCTTTATCAATATTCCGTACCAAATCCATATCAATCTTTATAAACTGCGGTCTTGTCTCTGCTAACAGCCGTAAGCCTGAATACCCTGCTCCAGTATCATCAATGGCAATTTTATACCCTTGGCTGGTATAATGATCTAGAACCTTGCGAAAGTTTTTGTAATCAGCGATAGAATTTTTTTCCGTAATTTCAAAAATAATATTACTCAGATCAAAATCCTGAGCTGCTACCATTTCCAGTGTGGCACCCTTTTGAAAACGCTCATCGTTTATAATGTTAGGATCAACATTAATAAACAACATCATATCTTTGGGTAATTCCTTAACCCTGGCCAAAGCTTTACTTCTGCAAAGAAACTCTAACTCCCACAATTTATTAAACTTCTCTGCAGCTGCAAACAAATCATCTGGCCGCTCCAAAGCTGAACCTTGTGGTCCACGACTCAAAGCCTCATAGCCAACAACATTTCCATCCAAAAGAGAAACAATTGGTTGAAAAACAGCCTTAATGTCTTTGTTATTTAGAATTTTCTCCAATTCACTGTAACCACTCTCTCCCCATTGTGTGTATTGGCGTTGTCGGACTAGCTGATTGCTTAGCACAGCTGGCATAACAGTGTTCCTCCATATTCAAATGATCTTATTTCTATACTTAATAGTAAAGAACTGGAGCTTCGTTTATGTTATGCGATGGTTATTTTTATGTTAAATTTGGGGTTTTATTATTTTTTTTTCATAGTCAACCTATCTCTTTTATTGTATGATTTTTCTAGAATACATTCGTCAGGAGGCAATTATGTTTAAATGGGGTATAAAACTAAGATTGACCATTAGCTACCTCTTATTAATCTTATTTACCATGCCAGTGTTAAGCGGCTATCTTCTTTGGTATTTCTATCAGCATAATTTGGAAATTTTAACCTCCAGCTTATTAACCCATGCTCATGTTACCGAACATTTTTTAGAAACCTATATGGCAGGTCCCAATGAAAAATCCCGAATTGACCAACGCATCAAAGAATTGGCCACTAAAACAGATTTGCGTGTTACCGTCATTAATCATACTGGCGATGTACTTGCTGATTCTTGGGAAAATCCAGCCACTATGGAAAATCATCTGCAACGGCCAGAAATAGCTTCTTCACTTACCGGGCATGAAGGATCATCCATTCGCTATAGTAGTACCTTAGGGCAAAACATGTTATACGTAGCCATTCCCATACGAAATGACAACGAGATTGTAGGTTCCGTTCGCATCTCCAGTACTTTGGCGGCCATTGACGCTGGATTTAATCAAATTAAGTCCACACTTCTTATTGCCATCTTATTAACCTCTTTCTTAGCCATTCTGCTCAGTATTTGGTTAGCCAGAAAATATACTGCTCCTTTGGAAGAAATCACCGCTGCTGCCTGTGATATTGCAAATGGTAATTTAGACCGCCGCCTCCATGTACGAACTGGCGATGAACTAGAGCTACTAGCTCACACTCTTAATAACCTAACCTCAAATTTAGATGATAAAATCAACGAAACCATTGCTGAAACACAAAAATTAGATCTCATCTTACAGCATATGGACAATGCTGTCATCCTCCTTGACCGATATGGAAAAATAACCACAGCCAATAAAATGGCCAGAGATATTTTTGACATTAAAGATGCTATGCTCAATCAACATAATATGCAAGTTCTTGGTTATAGCCAACTTGATCGCGGGGTACAGCAAGCTGCGAAGCAAGGAAAAAGTATGCTGATCTATCTCAAAACCAATATTCATAGCAGCATAAGAGTATTTCAAATATTTATTGCCCCGATTACCGCTACCGAGAATGAGATTACTAGTATATTAAGTGTATTTCACGATATTACCGCTCTGCAGGATATGCATGATCGTCAATCTGATTTTGTCGCTAATGCTTCTCATGAGCTGGCAACACCACTTACGACAATCAAAGGATTTGCAGAAACATTATTAGATGGCGCCTTAGAAGATAGCAAGCTGAGCTCTAAATTTCTTACAATTATCCATACGGAAGCGGAAAGAATGCAGCGCTTGGTGAACGAGCTCTTACAATTGGCAAAATTAAATTCTCATGAATATCGGCAGCAAGTCAAGCTAAAAGCAACTCATGTAACGCCCCTTCTCTACGCTGTAAAAGATGATCTTAGAACCAATGCAGAAGAAAAAAATATTACTGTAGACATTCAGGCAAATGCTGATCCTATTGTTATGGCTAACCCTGACTGGTTAAAGCAGATTTTGATTAATCTCTTGGATAATAGCATCAAATATACACCGCCTCTAGGCAAAGTACTGTTAACTTGTCTTCAGGAAGGCCATGAAGCGATACTCATCGTTGAAGATACGGGTATCGGTATTCCAGCTACTGATGTACCATTGATCTTTGATCGTTTTTATCGAGTTGACCGGGCGCGATCTCGTAATGCTGGCGGCACAGGCTTAGGACTAGCGATTGTAAAATTTATTGTTGAAATGCATGGCGGCAAGATTGAGGTAAAAAGCTCCGTCAACATCGGCACAACCTTTACCATTCGCTTACCACTCGCCTGAAACAATTGCACAAAATATAGAACGTTAAACACAGAGGACACAGAGAGCCACAGAGAGCACGGAGGGGTATTTTCTAAGCCCTCTATGTATTTCTTCTCTGTGTTCTCTGCGCCTCTGCGGTTCGTTTATCTTTTAGCACGTAACGTTTTGCTTAGCAAAAATTTAATCTATTATTAATGAATTCCTAACGCAATGTTAAATTGTAAACCTTATAATGAGAACGAGAATACTTTTCTCAATAAAGGGGGATTACGTTGAAGAAATATTATGTCTTAGACACTAATGTTCTATTACACTCTCCAAATGCCCTATACGCTTTTAATGAGCATACTATTGTAATTCCTGAAGTCGTGATTGAAGAACTGGATAAGTTTAAAAAGGAATCAACAGAACGTGGCACCAACAGTCGTAGTGTCAGTCGCATTATCGATAGTCTGCGTACACAAGGCAATTTACTAAAAGGAGTCCCCATCAATAACAGTGGTGGAATTCTCATCTTAGAATCTAATCATACTGCCACTGCCATGCCGCTTCACTGGGAAGGCGATAAAGCCGATAATCGTATATTGCAAGTTTGCAAGGGACTGGCAGAAAGCGGTCACCAAACTATTTTAGTGAGCCGCGATACGAATATGCGTGTTAAATCTTCCATTTTAAACATTCAAGCCGAAGACTTTCGTAATGATAAAGTTTCAGATATAGACCAGCAATACACGGGACGTATAATTGCCTATACTTCTAGTGAAGTAATCAATCGCTTCCACGAAAGTACAAATCATTATATTGATCCTGATACTCTTTATGTTTTTGACGATCTGGCAGGTATATTAATTCCTGCAGTCTTAGTTACCAACCAATTCTTGCTAATAAGGTCAACGGATAATGATCGTCATACCGCATTAGGCCGTTTTGATGGAAAAAAGGTCGTTCACTTACAATACCAAAATCGTAATCCTTTTGGAGTTACGCCCCGCAATGTGGGGCAAATTTTCATGCAAGAATGCCTTATGATGAGTGCTGAAGAAGCACCTTTAGTCATTTTAAAAGGTATTTCTGGAACTGCTAAAACCTTTTATGCCTTAGCAGTCGGACTTTACAACTATATGGAATGTCGTCCAAGAGAGTATCACCACATTCTAATCTGTCGTCCAAATTCAATGTTAGATGAAGGAATTGGTTTCCTACCTGGCACAGAAGCCGAAAAAATCGAACCTTACATGCGTGCGATAAAGGATAATTTATTTACATTAATGTCAGGTAACACACCCATGGAAGATAAAGATGTACTGCAAACGGAAGATACGGTTAATATGCTATTTGAAAAGCGTGTTATTCAAACCGAAGCATTGGCCTATCAAAGAGGTCGCTCACTGCAAAAGTATTGGGTTATTTTTGACGAAATGCAAAATGCTACCCCACGCCAAGCAAAGGCTGTATTAACCCGTCCTGGCCTGGGTACTAAAATCATACTCATTGGTGATCCAGCCCAAATTGATAATCCACTGTTAGACAGCCAGTCCAACGGCTTAAGCTATGCCAGCGAAAAAATGATTGGATCTAAACTATGCTTTCAGGTAACCATGCTGCCTGAAGAATGCGAGAGATCTCCCTTGGCAGCAGAAGCGGCTATGAGACTGTAATCTTTTATTGCATTATATAAAATAGGCTCGTACATTTTTTGTACAAGCCTATTTTTTGCTTCATACAAAGTACTCGATGGCGGCATGAGGAAAATACGTATGTATTCCTTTATGCATATCCTTTTTCATTTCATCCATCGTTTCTTTTTGATATATATATTTTCCATAACCAAACTGCCCGTACTTAAATTTACGTTCCTCTTCTTTCATAGGTAATTTCGTTTCCGGAAATATATCAAGAATGTTATTTTTAGCTCTTTTAGTGAAGCGATGAGCGATTAACTCAAAAGTTATATCACTACGATCCTTTTTCGGAAGCTGTTTATCTAATTCCTGTAGTAATTGTAAATACTCTTCTTTCCAGCCAGGATAATAAAAAATAGGGGCAATAATAAAACCAACAGGATATCCCTTCTCTGCTACTTTAGCAGCGGCCTCTACTCTTTGGATTAAAGTCGGCGTTTTATGCTCATACTGGTCAATAATTGATGCTGCATTGATGCTAAAGCGAAAGCGGGTATGTCCATTATGTTTAGCCGTTAATAAAGAATCCACCCGATCATGCTTGGTAACAAAGCGAAATCTGCCGAATGGCTGTCTGCCAAAAAATTCAATAGTGTTATATAAAAGCCCTGTCAAATATTCTGTAGGAATTGGATCTGAAGTAGCTGCACCTTCAAACCAGGTGATTTCCGGTGCTCTCGCCCTGATGTAACGACTAGCCTGTTCCAATATTTCATTCACATTCACATACACCCTTAAATAAGGCTTCTTCCCTAAAGTAGTAGCAAGATAACAATATTCACACATACTCGAACAGCTAGTGGTCAACGGCAGCTGGTAGTGAGCCGATGGCTTACATCCTGCAAAATCTAGACTCTTTCTAATACCTACGACTAAGGTGTTCTTAGCTTCTTGATAGGCTTGCTGCGGAGTATCTCCCGGTATACCCGTAATTCGATTATGAGATCCAGTTAGCGTTATAGGTACCTTCATTTCTTGTAACTGTTCAAACACCTGTTGTCCAATGGGATATTCGAGTGCTTTGGGCTCGAAAAACGCTCTTTTGGGAATAAATTGATGACTCATCATACTCCCCCTATCAATTTCCTAATTATCTTCTCTTAGTGTGAACATAATCGGACAAATTCTATGCAAATCTCTCGAAAAATAAAATAAAAGCCTCTGTTAGGTTGCTTTTTTAAGTATTTTGTTGTAAATTATTCAATAGATTGAGAAAGGTAGTTGATAAGAATATGAATGCTAAAGTGATTGATCATCCGCTAATTCAGCACAAATTATCCCTAATACGCAATATACATACAGGAACCAAAGAATTTCGTGAATTATTAGAAGAGATCTCAATGTTAATGGCTTTTGAAATCACTCGTGATCTCCCCTTAGAAGATGTAGAAATCGAGACTCCTGTTGCAAAATGTACTTGCAAAATGCTATCAGGTAAAAAATTAGGTATTGTTCCCATTTTGCGGGCTGGCTTAGGTATGACCAATGGTGTTGTCAGACTTATTCCTGCTGTTAAAGTGGGCCATATCGGCTTATACCGTGATCCCCAAACCCTAATGCCAGTAGAGTACTACTGTAAATTACCAAGCGATGTAGCAGAAAGAGACTTTATTCTAATTGATCCCATGCTTGCAACAGGCAACTCTTTAGCTGCTTCAATTGACATCCTCAAAAGAAAAGGTGCTAAAAACATTAAGTGCATGTGTCTAGTTGCCTCACCAGAAGGCATACAATTAATTAATAACTCCCATCCTGACGTAGATATTTTCGTAGCTGCGATTGATGAAAAATTAAATGATCACGGCTACATTGTCCCAGGTTTAGGAGATGCCGGCGATCGAATCTTTGGTACCAAGTGATCTTTACAGCAATTTATGGTGTGCAGTTTTTGTCTAAATGGACAAGGCTGTATACCTTTTTTTTATTATCATCGTCTCATCAAGAAAAACAATCTGTACTATTAATAAAAATTACCAATAAAATTTTCATTAAATTTACATATAAATAACACATTTTTTTTGAAAAAGGTGTATAATGGACTTAAAAAATAATGAAACCGAAAGGCTGGGATACAGTATGGCGATTTGGCAAGTTGAATTAGACAGTAGAGATGTGAGTCAATATCGCAAGAAGTTGAAAAATCGCGGTTTTATCTCGGCGAGCTATTTTTCCTACAATGGCTTTGATCTCGATAAAATGAGAAAATTGGCCAAAGAAGGAAAAATTGATGCTATGCGCTGCATTATCGGGAAATCTATACGATGGTATTACTTAGAGCAACAAGCAGAAACTGCACGACTCAAGGGTGAGCTATACTAAAATCGAATATAGTCCTTCATATAGGAGAAATAGAGTCAGTGTTTCCTTGAAACAAAAAGGAAACACTGACTCTATTTCTCTTTTTTATAGAACTAGAATTTATAAGTTTAAGGGAATGTTGAACACAGAGGACACAGAGTTCGCTTAAGAGCACAGAGGTTTTTAACTCTAATTATCTTTTCTCTGTGTGCTCTGCGCCTCTGTGGTTCGGTTTACTTTATTATGTTTTAAAGGACGCGCAGCGTTTTTCTTATTATTTTGTCGCTTTTATAAAGGGTTTCGTCTAACTTTCACGAAGTAATTGTCATATAAAGGCAAATAATACCCAGGGGGATAATATGATGAAGAAACGATATTATACTTGCCTCTTTGCTGGTGAGGCTGGCTACGGAGTCATGAGTGCTGGTTCTATCATTGCCAAAGGAGCAAATCGTAATGGTTTGTGGTCTTTCTTAGTAAATGAATACCCTTCCCTGATTCAGGGTGGGCTCAATTCTTGTCTGGTACGTCTGGCTGATCAATCCCTTTCATCTTATGAAGAAACCCTTGATTTTTTAGGGCTCTTTTCCCAACAAGGCTTTGATTATTATGCGGATAAGCTGAATCCGGGGGCTATTGTACTATATGATCCTGCGACTACCCAAGTGGATGAAAGCAAAGTCCCTGAGGGTACTTTACTGTATCCTGTTTCTTTAACAAGTTTCGTTCCTAAAGGCGGAGCTAAGATCATGATCAACAGTGCCATGTTAGGAAGTTTTTGTGCTCTTACAGGCTATCCTAAGAATGTGGTCATTGATGTAATAAAAAATGAATTCCACAATGCTAAAATACAACAGGAAAACATTAAAATTTTAGAAGAAGTATATGAACATATCGTATCATCCTTACCTTCCCAGAACGTCTTTCCCTTCACTTTTCATAAACACGCGGAACCCAAGATTCTAATTAACGGCAATGAGGCTATTTCCATTGCAGCGATTCAAGCAGGCTGCAAATTTTCCGCTGGTTATCCCATGACACCAGGCTCAAGCGTTTTAAGCTATTTAGCTGATCATGGCAGAGACTATGGTCTAGTTTTTAAGCAGGCCGAAGATGAAATTGCCGCTATTAATATGCTCATTGGCGCTTCCTTCACGGGGGTACGTTCCATTGGTTCTACTAGCGGCGGCGGCTTTGCCTTAATGGTAGAAGCCTTAGGTTTTGCTGCGATGGCCGAAGTGCCCGTGGTTATGGTCAATGCCCAAAGAGGTGGTCCTAGTACTGGGCTGCCAACGCGAACCGCACAGGCTGACTTAAATTTTGTCGTCTATGCCTCTCAAGGAGAATTCCCACGGATTGTCTTAGCTCCCGGAGATATCGAAGAATGTTTTTATGAAACATTTCGGGTTTTTAATCTCGCAGATAAATACCAAGTACCATGCATTATTTTAACTGATAAATATTTGGCTGATTCCTCTGTTTCTCATCCCCTCTTTGCTACTGGTCATTTAACAATTGACCGCGGCAAACGGTTTGAAGAAAACGTAGATCGCCAAGAACCTTATTTGCGTTATCAAAATACCCCTGATGGCATTTCAACAAGGGCCTTTCCGGGGCAAGTCGGCGGCCGCCATATTGCTACTAGTTATACTCATGGTGAGGACGGTTTTTATAGTTCGGGAAATAAGGAATACGCCCTTAACGAACCAACTGTAACAAAAGAGAGTATGGATAAATTATATAATAAATTACCCTCTATGGAGAAAGACATACCTGCTATTAAATTTTATGGCCCATCTGAAGCTGATGTAACGATTATTGCCTGGGGCTCAACGAAAGGAGCCATCTTAGAAGCCATGGAGCAAGCAGCAATCGAAGGAATTTGCGTAAACTTTTTGCAGGTTCTCTATATTTCTCCATTTCCAGCTACCGCTGTTGAACCAATTCTGCAAAAAGCCAAGAAGACCCTCCTCATTGAAGGCAATAAGACAGGGCAGCTTGGCGGCATTCTTGCCGCTCATACGGGGTACAAAGCGAACCATTCCTTCTTCAAATATAACTCTCGTGCTTTTGTGCCTTCAGAAATTCTTGCAAAGATCAAGGAGGTGCTTCTCTAATGAGTGCTCATGATATTAATCTATCCTATGTTCCCACTTGGTGTGCTGGCTGTGGCAATTATGGCATCATCAATGCACTAAAAAAAGCCCTGACTTCCCTTAACTTGGATTTAGAACAAACGGTACTAGCCACAGGAATTGGCTGCGCCAGTAAAATCAGTCAATATGTGAATACCTATCGCATTGAAACCTTACACGGTCGTTCTCTGCCTGTAGCCACAGGAGTCAAATTAGCTAACCACAATCTGACTGTAATTGCCGAAGGCGGCGATGGAGATGGAATGGGGCTCGGAATGGGGCATTTTATCCATACGGCAAGACGCAATTTGGATATTACCTACTTTATTCATAATAACCAGATTTACGGTTTAACCAAAGGACAAACCTCACCTACTAGTGATTTAGGAGCCGTCACGAAGTTTACCCCTGCCCCCCTTGGCAATGTGGAACAGCCTATTAATATAGTAAAAATGGCATTAAATGCAGGAGCTACCTTTGTGGCACGAGGCTTTGTCGGCAATAGCGCTCAGTTGATTTCTCTCATGGCTGAGGCTATTAAACATCCAGGATTTGCCGTAGTTGATATTCTCCAGCCTTGTGTTACTTTTAACCATGTAAATACGTACCCATGGTATCAACAGCGTGTTAAAGTCATTGATAATATGGAAGGCTATGACCCCACCAGCCTAGACAAAGCTCTGTTTTTTGCTGGCTTATGGGGCGAACAAATCCCTATAGGCTTATATTATCGTACAATACGTCCTACCTATCATGAATCTCTGCCCCAATTGTCTGAGCAATCCCTGATGCAACAGAAGATTGACAATGTAGATATAACAGGACTCATGAAGGAGCTCTATTAATAACCCAAACGAGCACACTTAGCACATTGCATTGGCAAAACATATTTCTTTAACGACAAAAGCACGCCCTTAAGGCGTGCTTTTCCCTTTATTCTTATACGTTATCCCATTATCTTACTAAATCATAAGTGACGCAAACAGGACGGCCTGTCCTCGGTTCCTTAACGATCTGTGCATCAATTTGAAAGACTTCTTTTAATGCATGAGGTACCATGACCTCGTCAGGCGTCCCATGACAGATGATACTCCCACCCTTAATTGCAATCATATAATCGGCAAAACGAGCCGCTAAATTTAAATCATGTAAGACCATCACAATGGTGTAGCCCTGCTTTTTATTAAGATCACGTAAAAGCTCGAGTACCTCCAACTGATGAGATAGATCAAGGTAAGTAGTAGGCTCATCAAGCAGAATAAGATCAGTCTGCTGCGCCAGTGCCATAGCAATCCACACACGCTGACGCTGCCCGCCGGAAAGGGTATCCACAGAACGATGTTCCAGTTCTGAAAGCTTCGTCACTTCCAGGGACCAGTCGATAATCTTTCTGTCGTTCAAGGCGAGCTTGCCAAAGCCCCGTTGATAAGGGAAACGTCCATATGATACCAACTCACCCACGGTCACCCCATGAGGAGCGGTAGGACTTTGTGGCAGAATCGCCATTTTTTTAGCAATTTCCTTAGTCGCGAGGGTTGTAATATCCTCTTCATTTAAATAGACCGCCCCCGTTTTAAAGCGCAGAATGCGCCCCACTGCCTTAAGAACACTAGATTTTCCACAACCATTAGGACCGATGATGGTGGTAATTTTCCCATAGGGGATTTTCATATCTAAAGCTTCTACAACGATACTTTCATCGTAGGCAATTGCTAAATTCTTTGTTGTGATACTATTCATTGATTACACCTGCTTTTTTAAATGAATGGCGACACTCTATCTTCCGCTTTTTGCTAGCAGATATAGAAAATAAGGTGCGCCCACAACTGCAACAACGATACCTGTCGGTATCTCCGAGGGCTGCACAAGAGTCCGGGCCAGTATATCAGATATGGACACCAGTAAAGCACCTGTTAATGCACAACACGGCAATAAAATCTGATGCCCTGGTCCCACGAGGCGACGTGCTAAATGGGGGGCTATCAGTCCAACAAAACTTATATTACCGCTAACGGCGACGCAAGATGCCGCCAATGCCACTGCAACCGCCAATAGTATCCTTCGCTCCCGTTCTACAGATACACCCAGACCCCAAGCAATTTCCTCACCAACACTTAGCACATCAAGAACCCGTGCCTTGAAAAATACATAAGGAACCAGTACTAGCAGCCATGGAAGCAGTGCTATGACAAACCTCCAACTAGCGCCCCAAATGCGCCCCGCCTGCCATACCGTGACAAAATTAAACTGACTCTCGTCCAGAAGAATAACCAAGACAATCATGGCAGCACTGATTCCCACCTGCATACCTACTCCCGTTAAAATCAGGCGCAGAGGGGATAATCCCTCTAGATTTTTATAAGCTAATAGGTAAATCAACACTGCCGCAAGGCCGGCGCCAATCAGTGCCAGAAAGGGCAGTGTGAATACAGAAAGGGCCGTTTTTGTTGGAAAAAGCAAAACAAATAGTACAACCATCAATCCAGCACCGGCGTTAATTCCTAATAGTCCAGGGTCAGCCAACGCATTTCTGGCTATTCCCTGAATGATGCATCCTGAAAGGGCAAGTCCCGCACCGACCAGCATAGCAATGATGATACGAGGCAGCCTGAAAGTAAACAAGACCAGATTTTCTTTGTCACTGCCACCTCCAAGTAGGATGCGTAGAAGATCATGGAACGTTAAGTGGGTATAGCCCGATTTCATGCTGAAGATGATTGAAAGAATCAGTAAAATCCCTAGTAGAAGCAGCACAGCAATAATTTTTGAGCTTTTTTTCTTCTGTTGCTGGCCCGTAGAACCCATCTACGCCTCCCTCCTTTGTTTACGTGCTAAGTACAGGAAAAAGGGGACACCGATGAGGGCGATGATGGCACCGATTGGTGTTTCATGCAGAGGATTAAGCGTTCGCGCACCCAGATCTGCCAACACCAGCAGCAAGCTCCCCAGCACTGCCGAGGAAGGAATGATCCAGCTATAGTCTACCCCTACCAAATAACGAGCAATATGGGGAATGATAAGACCAACCAAGCCCACAGGTCCTACCACTGATACAGAGGCTCCTGCCAGTACTAAGACAACAAGAGCGGCGGCGAGCTTTACAATGTTCACCCTCAGTCCCAGCCCCTGAGCAATTTCCTCCCCTAAGCTGAGCAGTGAAATGGAGCGGGAAAGCAGGATCGCTGCAAATAATGTTACTGCTATACACGGAAACAGGATGCGAAGCTGCTGCCACGTCGTACCCGCAACACCACCTGCAGTCCAAAAGGCTATATCCTGTGCGACACCAAAATAAATAGCAATGCCATGGCCGATTGCTGCCAGCAGCGCACTAACAGCAATTCCTGCCAACACCAGCCTCATAGGAGTGGCTCCTCCCCGCTGCAGGGAACTAATCCCATACACCAATCCGGCACTAATCGAGGCACCGAAAAAAGAATATAAAACGAGGTAGCTGTAAGATAGACCGGGCACAAAGGCAAAACAGAGAGACAACATAAAACTTGCTCCTGCATTAAGACCCATTAGACCGGAATCCGCCATGGGGTTCTGCGTGATGCCCTGCATCACTGCACCTGCCACAGCTAAAGCAGCCCCTACTAACGCACTTGCCAACACACGAGGCAGACGTAAATCCTGTATAATTAAATGCTGCATTGAACCGGGAGTAAAGTGTATCAGCGCGTCCCATGCAGCAGACAGAGGCATCTGCACCACGCCCTGTGTAAGGGAGAATGCCATGGATATCACCAGCACACAAAGTCCAATTGCAATTACTAAGAGTGCTCTCCAAGAGCGACCTGTTTTTTTTACAAAGGGATCTGAACGAACAGCGTCATTTGTTGAAACTTTCATCTATAACATCACCTCCATACCGTTTATTCAGCGCTTAGTAATTCTTATTAAGTACTGAATTGAGCGTGATGAAGACGACTGTATATTCCCTTTGCAGCTAACAGTTTTTGATGACTCCCTTGCTCTGCAATACCTTCTGGTGTAACTACGATGATACGATCCGCATTTTTAATTGTCGCCAGCCGATGAGCAATGACGAGAGTTGTCCGTCCCTTGGACAGCTCTGCCAGTGCTTTTTGAATTGCCATTTCCGTTTCCGTATCCAAAGCAGAGGTGGCCTCATCCAGTATTAGAATCGCAGGATTCTTAAGAAACATGCGGGCAATAGAAAGCCTCTGCTTCTGTCCACCAGAAAGTTTCACGCCACGCTCGCCGATAACGGCATCCAGACCGTCCGTTTGGGCACGGATAAATTCATCCATTTGAGACCGTACTACCGCATCCCAGATCTCTTCCTCTGTTGCATCCATTTTACCGTACAGGATATTTTCCCGAATGGTTCCAGCAAATAGAAATACATCCTGCTGCACAATGCCAATTTGCTGCCGGAGAGATTGGAGTTTAATTTTATTAATATCAACTCCATCAATGGTGATACTTCCTGATAATACCTCATAAAAGCGAGGTAACAGGCTGCACAGGGTAGTCTTTCCTCCGCCGGAGGGTCCTACAAAGGCTACCGTTTCGCCTGTGGGAATGAAAAGATCTACATTCTCCAGCACAGGACATTCTTCCTCATAGGCAAAGCTCACGTTGTTGTAGCGAATATTTCCTTGCAGCTGCGGTGCATCAATTGCGTCGGGTGCATCAACAATATCTGGGTGGATATCCATAATTTCCACAAAATTTTTAAATCCGGCAATGCCTTTGGGGATTCTCTCAACCAGAGTGCTAATCATTTGAATAGGACGGATGATGACATTGATGAGTAGAATAAAACTGAACATTTGCCCACTAGTCAACTCTCCTTGCAAAAAAAACCAGCTTCCTCCTGCTAACGCAAATAAAGATAGAAATCGCATAAGCAGGTAAGTAATCGCTGTGCTGGTGGTGAAGATCTTAAATCCTTCCATCTTGACCTTGTGGAACCATTGATTATCGGAAATGAACAGCTTTTTTTGATGCTCCTCATTCGTGAAAGCCTGCACCACACGGATGCCTCCCAGAGCATCCTGCAGCCGGGCATAAAAACAGCCTACGCTTGCAAACATCTGCCTAAAAGCACGGGTCATCTTTTTAGCGAAAACAAAGATGACCACCATTAAAAGCAGCAATAACAAAAGCGTCATCAGTGACAGCTTCCAGCTGATGGTAAACATCACTCCTAATGCACCAATCAGTGTGATGATGATGATAAACACATGTTCTGGTCCATTATGAGCCATGCTCCCCACATCCATTAGGTCATTGGAGATACGTGACATCAACTGACCAGTCCTATGGGTGTCGAAAAAACGGAAAGATAATTTCTGCATATGACTAAACAGCTCATTACGCATGTCGGTCTCTATATTGAGTCCTAGCATATTACCCCAATAATTGATCACAACATTAAGCCCCGTATTAATGATATAGACGCTTAACAGACCTGTACATGCTAAAAGTACCCAGTGCCAGTTGCCACTAGGCAACAATTTGTCCACTACTTGCGCGACCGCCAAGGGAAAAACCAATTCCAAAGCGGACATTATTACCGCACAGGAAAAATCTAATAAGAATAGCCCCTTGTAAGGACGATAATAACTAAAAAAACGACGAACCATTAAAATATTCTCGCTCCTTTTTCAAAAATAGCGCAACCATTATAATATAATTTGTCGTACAGATCTATAAGGTTGCTAATGACTCACTTTGCCAGAGTTTTGACAACGCTTTTAACTCCATACTCTGTCGCAACGATTCCCACTGTAAAGCCCGATCGATCTACGAAATAGACATGCCCTCCTTTCACTGCCTGTAAGGCACTCCATATGGAGTTGCCCTTCAAATCTTCAAGTTTTTTTTCAATACCCGGAACTTTCATTAAAAAGATATGATCAGGATTCAGTTCTGCCAGTCTTTCCAGGGAAATCCTCCCTGTTCTTTCCGGATAGCCATTAGGGGCATGCAATCCCAAACCACTTTGATCATCAAAATACGCGGGATAATTCTGCTTACCAAAGATACCAAACGAACCTTTATCTGCCAATGCTAA
The DNA here is from genome assembly GCF_000271665.2 of Pelosinus fermentans JBW45. GTDB lineage: Bacteria > Bacillota > Negativicutes > DSM-13327 > DSM-13327 > Pelosinus > Pelosinus baikalensis. The sequence continues at coordinate 3,893,316 of NZ_CP010978.1, forward strand.
GAATGCAAATGTTTCCTCTTGATAGGGTAAAAGTTTATCTCGTGATTGAACAATCAGCCACTCAAGCTGCGCGATACGCGCCTCTGCATCCTGTTCTTTGCCAATCACTTTTGCAATCTCCCGCGGCACACTTCTCCAATCAAGGGAAAGCGGCTGTGTATCTAACAAGACAACAGGAGCAATCTTGGATAATTCATCATATATCTCTTCGTTATATCTTGTACCAATGATTAACTCAGGTTCAACATCAAGCAATTTTTCAAGATTAATACTGGTTTGGCTTCCCAAGTCAATTAGAGAATTCGCTGCCAGATACGGTTTTAGTGAATCCCATTGTGACATAACAGTAACTTGAGGTGCTGCAACAGGTGGTGCATTCAGTGCAAACATCGTTTCTACAAGCGGGAAAGCCACCATGGCAATTCGCTGGGGCTGCTTTTCAATACTAATTTTATTACCTTTTGAATCTATGTAAGTCCGAGGGAAATCTGCTTCTTTTCCCGGCATTTCACTACTGTCAGATGATGGTTTGGAGGCAATATTTGTTTTCGGCTGGTAGCTGCATCCTACTAATCCTCCCGTAACTATCCCTAATGACAGAAGTATTACAACTATTCTTTTCATATGCCTCCTCCGTTTATTTGCCGTCACATTTCTAGCATTGATAATGAAATTCGACATCACTACAGTACTATACCAAGTTAAAAAAAAAGTAGGAATAGACATATTCCTAAATTACCCCGTATTTTTTTCTAAAAAGTTTCGCAACGTACTAGGTGAGGTACCTGTACGCTTTTTAAAAAGCTTGCTAAAATAATAAGAATCAGAATAACCGACATAATCAGAGATTTCTGATACGGAGCAAGTTGTAGTGCATAGTAATTCTTTGGCGCGTTTCATCCGCTGTGATATTAAATATTCATTTGGACTCATCTTCACGTGTTTTTGGAACAAATAAGCAAATTGCTTACTGCTCAAACCATACTGCCCAGCTAATTTTGGAATGGTCAGCTGTTCCATGTAGTGATTGTCCATATATTCAATTGACTGCTCGACTAGCGACCGTCCACTTTCCTTTCCCCGATTTGTCGAACATGTCAAAACTTCATCCATGACACTTAAGAATAATGATTTCGCCCGCAGAGCCTGCAGGTTACTCGGCATTCTGCAGGTGTGGCAAAGTCTTTGCAGCATATCATTAATCCGCGGACTGTAGCCCGAGTCTAGTTCATAATGGGATAATGCGTAAGGAAATGTGTACTTTTCACTGTCAGGAATTTTATAGTGTATCAGCACAAATTCCCACGTTGACTCCCCAAGAACCTCTTTGTCCAACGTCATTCTAGGTCCTGCATGAAAAAATCTGCCGGGTTCCATTTCATAAGTCACACCCTCGAAAGTCATTCTTGCCTTTCCTCGCAAGGGAAAAATAATTCCTGAGGCTGCTGCAGTATAGGTTGCAAAACTTTTTCTGCCTGGTTCTATCACAAATCTACCCGCGTCGACAATATTAAATGATATCCGGGAAAAACCGTCTGCCATATCATCAATGTTAACCTTCATTGTACATGCTCCTCTTCATTAGAAATAAAATAATTACAGAATTATTTTTTATTGTTATCTATAAGAAACGAATTAACTCTATGCTTACAATGTTCGAAATACAATTATGACAATGAATATCATTATCATAATTGAATAAGCCCCAATTTGTCAATCAATCTCCCTTAAGAATACTGGGTTCAATGTTCATTTTTTAATATAAAATAGTATTCTCAATTAAAAACCACTGAAAAAAACACATGCTAACTTTGAAATATCTCCATTTACTTCAACTTTTTTACTTGGTATGATGGTAAATACATTGATTAATTTTCGATATTATGAAAGCATATCGCAGAAAGAAGGTTTGTTATTGAAAAAAATTGCTATCTATGGGAAAGGCGGTATTGGGAAATCCACGACAGTGTCCAATGTAGCAGCGGCTATGGCCTGTATGGGGCTCCGTGTGATGCAAATCGGCTGCGACCCTAAGGCTGACTCTACCCGCAACTTAACAGGTGGACAGTCCATTCCAACAGTGCTGGATGTTTTGCGGCAAAAAGGTGACGCCATGTTGAGCGATTTCTTAGTAGAAGGAGCTTGCGGCGTTTTTTGTGTGGAAGCCGGTGGACCAGTTCCGGGGGTAGGCTGCGCGGGGCGCGGTATTATCACTGCCTTTGAAAAACTAGCGGAATTAAACGCATTTGAACACTATAAGCCAGATATTGTACTTTATGATGTACTAGGAGATGTTGTTTGCGGTGGTTTCGCCATGCCGATCCGCGGGGGCTATGCCGATGAAGTCTGCATCGTCACCTCCGGAGAAATGATGTCGCTGTATGCCGCTGCCAATATCACTCACGCGGTCAAAAGCTTTGGAAAACGGGGATATGCCACACTCCGCGGGCTAATCCTCAATGCTAAAAACATTGATAACGAAGAATCCTTGGTTGCACAGGCTGCCAGTGAAATGGATACGCAGATTCTTTATCATCTCCCACGCGACCCACTGGTCCAGCAGGCAGAAGCACAAGGTAAAACTGTGACAGAGGCTTTTTCAGCTAGCCCTATGGCCGTGCATTATCAAACTCTAGCGGCTCTTTTATTGGAAGATTCACGCTAACTAATTTCAGTCCAATTTGAAAGGAGCAAGGATTGTGCCCGTTTTACATGACAACATGTTGACTCATCTAAAGAAATTATCCACCCTCCAGTCAAATAAGGGAGTTCATTTTCTAACTCCCGCTGCTATTCCAGGCAGTCATTGTCCAATGAACGCTGCAGCCCGTTTAGCTGGATCGATACAAGGGCTGTCCTCACTAATAATAGGCACACAAGAGTGTGCCTATTACAGTCGATTGGTTCTTCGAGAGCCTTATGGAAAAGCTGGAGAACTCCATTGGATGTATGTGCTCGATGCCAATGAAGTAGTATTCGGCTGCCGAGAGGGTTTGAATCAGGCGCTTATTGAAATGGATCAAGCAGGCACAAAGGCCATATTGCTGATCGTTACTTGTTTGCCAGACTTGATCGGCGAGGACATGGAAGCTATTATCCATGAGCTGCAGCCAAAACTAGCAGCGCGCCTTATTTCTATCTCTGCGCCTCATTTTGCCTGCAACGGTCACCCTTCTGGTATTTGGCGCACCTTAGAAGCTATGGCTGGCATTATGCAGCAATGTACTATTATTCCCCATAGTGCGAACCTCCTAGGTCTACACGCCGCATCTGCGTCAGAAATACCTCTTTTAACTTCCTTGTCTGCTGCCGGCGTGAAGCTGCGAGGCTTAGGACCAGACAGCACACTGGATGAGTTTCTCAGCGCACCAGATGCAGCTATTAATATTGTTCTGTCCCCTTATATGGCTCCCTTAGCAAAACGTATGGCCAATGACTTTAGTACCCCTTTTGTTTATTTGCACGATAAGTACAGCATAGATGATATTGATACGGCATACGCACGCATTGGGGAAATTTTAGATTTGGACTTCGGTGATGCTTTCACCAAAGGGCGAAACGCTTTGAAGAAAGCGCAGGAAAGAGCTGATGTTAACCTCAGCGAGTTAAGCTTTTTTGCAACCGATACATCCCTTGATCCCATTCCATTATCTGCTTACCTGTCCACCCAAGGCATGAAACCATTGCTGCTGCATATTGAAGAATTTTATCAGGAAGACAGGCAGTGGGCACAAGCCTTACATACCCAGGGACACGATCCCTTAGTGTGCCATCGGGTCAACAATTTGGCGGAAGTATCCGTGTTTGAAATGCTAAAACCTGCTTTTAACTTAGGATCTGTACCGCCCTCACTGAAACAGAAAATATCTCATGTTGACCAGCTGCATAAAATGAACGGCACCTTTGGTCATGAGCGAACCACCTGGCTGCTGGATAAAATAATGCAAGCGTTAGGCACGCCTGCAGCAGATTTGTCGAAAGAGGTGATGTAATGGGATTGCACCGTTTTCATCCTACGCCATCTGGACGCATGGGTACTTTGTGGGCACTTTCTAGTATACGTAATGCAGCACTAGTGGAGTTTGGTTCCATGGGACATATGCTCTATGGGCGGGCAACATTAAAAAGAATGGGGAAAGATCCAGATTGTAAACTGTATTCTACCCATATTAATGAAAGCGATATTGCCATGGGAGAAACCAATCGGCTGACGAGAGCGATTGCTGATATTGCTCTTAGGGATCAGCCTCGGGTAATTTTTGTGCTTCCCTCCACTATACCAGAAATGATTGGTACGGATTTATCTGCTCTGTGCAAGGAACTGCAAACCAGTTATCCCCATGTACGGTTGCTGCCCTTTGAGGCCGGTGGTTTCAATATCGAACTGCATCGTGGTGTGCAGGAGACTTTACTTTTGCTGGCAACAACACTGCCCCTGGATGTGCCGCCCACGCCAAATCCCACTTTTAACCTTATCGGGTCCTGCACTGACCTATTCCAGTTTAACGCAGACACCCAGGAAATTGTAAGAATGATGGAGGGAGCTTTCGGACTAAAGCCTTTATGTATAATGACTTCGGACACATCCGTCGAAGATATCGAGCACATGGGCGGCGCTCATATCAATCTGGTAATTCGCCGGGAAGGCTTGTCCGCTGCCTGCCATTTACAACAGCAATTTGGTACCCCTTTAGTCGAGGGTCGCCCCTACGGCATGCAGGGTACATACTCTTGGTTAGAGCAAATCGCTCAAATACTGGATAAGCCCATCAATCAAAGTTTTATTTTGCAAGAACAAGCTGAAGCACGACCTATTATGGAAATCGCCCCTGGCTTTTTCTCTCATCAAAAAAAAACCGTGAAATTGTCCATCGGCGGTCATGCCGATGTAGTTGCAGGAATCCTTACTTATGCCTGCAGCGAACTAGGACTTACCCCTGATCTGTGCTGGTGCGATAGTCCTGCCATGGCGACAGAAGATCTGCCCTATTGGCAGGAAGCACAGTGGTCACAAACTATAACTAACAGACATCAGGGGCTGCTCATGGCCAGTGGCGAAGTGCTGACGTGGGCCGGTCGCAACAATTTGGCGATGCAAATTGCCAATCCTAGTCGTGGATGGCAAATGTACCCCTATTCTCCACCGTATATGGGATTTCGCGGTGCAATGAATTTGGCGACCATGTGGATGAATGAAGTCGTACGAATACTCTAAATACAAAACTCCCCTCTACCATAATGGTAAAGGGGAGTTATTGTTTACTTCTTATTAGCGTTGAGCAGCTTACTTGCACCCTGATCTAAGAACCAAAATAGTTCACCATTTTTGGGTGTAATCATTTGAGATGGCAATCTCAAATGATCCTGAGGTCCCTCTAGCACCTCACACACAATTTGCGCTTTACTATCCCCCGTCACTAAAAATGCAACCGTCCTAGCCTGATTAATAAGGGGTGCTGTCAAGGTTACACGATGACTATCAAGTTCTGGTAAATACACATGACCAGTCCAATGTTTTTTTTCTTGTAATACAGAAGTGTTAGGAAATAAAGAAGCTGTATGCCCATCAGATCCTAAACCAAGAAAAATAAAATCCAATTGAGGCTCCTCTTCTGAAAAGGTCGATGCAATTACTTCTTCATATTCCTTGGCTGCTTGCTCAGGAGTTGAGTTGCACACAATGGGATGAATTTGTTGTTGAGGGATTGGCACATGATCTAAAAATGCCTTTCGGGCCATAAGCTGATTGCTGCGAATATCATCCGCAGGCACATATCGTTCATCCCCCCAATAGATATGTATCCCTTCCCAAGGTATCTGATCGGAGTAAGGAGGCTTTGCTAGCATTTCATATATTCTCTGTGGTGTTTGCCCGCCAGCTAAAGATACGGTAAACCGACCTCTTTCTGCTACTGCCAAACATGCCTTTTCTAAGAATAATTCAGCAACTGCGCTCCCCAGAGCATCTACATTCTCATATATTGTAATCATGTTTTTCTTCCTTCTTTTCTATCGAATTCTAAGCAGGCAGGAACCAACCATGTTCTTCCATCTTGGGTAATCAACTCTTCAGCAGATTTAGGTCCCCACTCACCCGGTGCATAATTAGGAAAATCTGCAGGAGAAGTCTCTTCCCAATGTTCTAATACGGACTCTAATACAGACCAAGCTGTTTCTACCTGATCATTTCTCATAAACAGCCCAGGATCGCCACGCACAACGTCTAACAGCAATGTTTCATAGGCTTCGGGAGAAGAAGACTGAAATACTTCCTGATAGGTATAATGCATTTCCACAGGTTTAATCTTCATCCCCGGTCCCGGCTCTTTTGCCTGTGTCCGCAGCATAATACCTTCCTTAGGCTCAATTTGAATCGCCAGGCGATTGGACTGCATGACCTTATCAGAAAAAGGATGATGTGGTACCGGCCTAAACTGCAGGGAGATTTCAGAAACACGACCTGGTAAATGCTTACCTGTACGCAAATAAAAAGGCACTCCCTGCCAACGCCAATTATCAATAAATAACTTCATTGCTACAAAGGTTTCTCTACCTGAACCTGCCGCTACATTTTCTTCTTCTCGATAAGCAGGTACTGGAAGACCGTCTACCACTCCCTTGCTATATTGACCCCGAACAGCAAATTTTTCTACCTCATCTTTGCCTATAGGACGAATCGCATTGAGTACATCCACTCTCTTGTTACGAACTTCATCAGCCTGAAAGGAAGTAGGAGGCTCCATCGCCACCAGGCACATTACCTGTAATAGATGATTCTGGACCATATCACGCAGGGCTCCAGCCCCCTCATAATAGCCCCCTCGCTTGCCGACACCGACTTTTTCTGCCACTGTAATCTGAACATGGTCAATAAAGCTGCGGTTCCAAATAGGTTCCCACATAGCATTGGCAAAACGAAACGCCAAAATATTTTGTACCGTTTCTTTTCCTAAATAATGGTCTATGCGATAGATCTGTCCTTCATCAAAGACACCTGTTAACACCTGGTTAACCATTCGGGCAGATTCCAAGTCTCTACCAAAAGGCTTTTCTATGACAATGCGATAGCTTGTTTTTCCGCGAAAAACCTCCTGCTGTCCTAACTGTTCCACAATTTCTGTAAATAAAGTAGGAGGAGTCGCAAGGTACAATACCTTATTAGCAGACTTATACCAGCCTTTTTTTAACTCTTCCAAAAGAAACCTATAGGTTTTTTCATCATGATAATCAGCTGCCATATAGGATATATTAGCTGCAAATTTTGACCAATCATCTTCCTTGCTTCTACCCCTGCGAGAAAATGCATCCACACCTTTGCGCAATTGCTGTCGAAACATTTCATCGTCGGACGCAGTACGTGCAATGCCAATAATGCAGAAAGGATCAGGCAATAAGCCATCAATAAATAAGTTGTAGATAGCAGGTATAATCTTACGCTGCGTTAAATCCCCAGATGCACCAAAAATAACAATTACAGTTGGCTCAATTTTCACATCAAGCATCATCTATGCCATTCCTCCATTCCTTTTATACAGGTTAAGAAATTATCCTTCATCTACTCTAACCTATTCATAACAGCAATTTTTTCTACTTTCGAATACTCTTCCAATATTATAATAATTCTTTATATTATTATTAAACTCCTTGTTCTCCAGTATTTTACCCAGATTATTTTAAAATCAGCCTTTAGTCCCTGTTTGTAAAAGTAAATGCATTTCAAAGGATTATCCGCTAATATAATACATATATATATATTTCTCGATAAATTTTTTATCTGTAAAAATAAGGAGCTTTTATGAAACTATTGCTGATTGAAGACGAACAACGGCTTGTTGAAGCCCTCTCTTATTTATTGAAGAAAAATGGCTATGCCACAGATATCGCTATGGACGGGGAAAGCGGCATAGAAATGGCTTTAACTGGCATTTATGATGTAATTATCTTAGATCGAATGCTTCCCAAACTTGACGGCATTTCCGTTGTACAAGAATTTCGTCACCGGGGCTTTGATGCTCCAGTCTTATTCTTGACTGCCAAAGATGCCCTTAAAGACCGAATCGAGGGACTAGACGCAGGTGCTGATGATTATCTGGTTAAGCCTTTCTCATCTGAAGAATTATTAGCAAGGCTAAGAGCCTTAGCTAGAAGAAAGACGAAAGAGCTTATCAATAAAACCATCACAGTATCAGGAATGATCTTTGATCCTTTGCGGGGTGAGGTTACCAAAGGTTCGGAAATTATTCAACTTAGTGTGAAGGAGTCCCTGCTATTAGAACTACTCATGTACAATCAAGGGCAGGTCATTACGAAAGAACGTATTTTCGAAAAGATTTGGGGTTATTATTCAGAAACTGATATCGCGAATGTAGACCTTTATATTCACTATTTGAGAAAAAAGCTAAACACAACCGCCATTAAAACAGTACGTGGTGTTGGTTATTTATTCGAGGAGAACTAGCATGTTTCACAAACTACGTCTACAGCTTGCGATTATTAACTTAATTATCATTGCTGCACTTTTTTTAATTTTAACAGTAGGTACCTATCTTTTTGCTGAAAACCAAATGAGAAATCGCGCCTTTGGCATGGGAATCAATTTTATATCTGACATACAAGCAGGCCTAATTAACGATATGCCGGATCGCGGTCCTCGGGATCAAGGTAGACATCCTCCTCATGACGAACCTCCTCAATCACCAAGGCAGCCATTAGAGCAACCACCAGAACATCCCCTTGTTTTTTTTGTTAAAACAGATGCTGACAATCAGATTTTTTTTACCTCCTCTACCCAACCTCTAGATTCCGCTTCTTTATCCACTCTTGTACAAGGAAGCCTACGCCAAAAAGAAACAACTGGAACGATTTCTTTGCAAGAAAGCTATTATTATTATGTAAAAACTCCCCTGCAAGACCAGTCGGGAATGATTGTCCTCTTTCAGAACTTTGATCATGAAAAGAACTTGCTTCACAGTCTCATCACGGCTTTAATCATCGTTGGCATCCTTTGCTTACTCTTATCTCTTGTCGCAAGCCTTTACATGGCAAATCGTGCTATGATTCCCATTTCCAGTGCCTGGGAGCAGCAAAAAAATTTTCTAGCGGATGTCTCTCATGAATTACGTACCCCATTAACTGTCATGCAGACGAATTTAGAAATCGTCCTTGACAATCCGGAAGGAACCATCGCCAACCAAAGTAAATGGTTGCATAATATTAAAGAAGAAACCGACGCTATGGCTAAATTAATAACCTCCTTACTCTTTTTAGCACGTGCGGATTCGCAACAGCCATTACTAGAAAAAAAGTTTTTTTCCCTAAGTCAATCGCTTCTTCGTTCAACGGAAGCACTCGCTCCTTTAGCTGCTGCCAAAGGGATTACCCTTGAGCTTTCCATTGCTCCCGAAATCCAAATTTATGGTGATGAAGGCTCTATGAAACAGCTTGTCAGTATCTTCTTTGACAATTCTATTCGCCACACCCCTTCTGGTGGCAAGATCTCCATATTCCTATCTCAATCCAAAAAAGAAATCACCTTCACTTTCACTGATACGGGAGAAGGAATTGAAAATATGCATTTAGAGAAAATATTTGATCGATTTTATCAGGTAGACAAATCCCGTTTTAAAGGCGGTACAGGGTTGGGACTTTCCATCGCCAAGCTAATTGTGGAAACTCATGGAGGCTCTATTAAAGTCTCCAGCCAGCTTACGTTAGGAACAAAATTCTGCATAAAATTACCCATATCCTGATTTAGGATATGGGTTTTATAACAGGAACGAACAATTGAACCACAAAGGCACAATGCCGCTGCTGCGGCACCCTTTGTGTCCTTTGCGTCTTTGTGGTTCCTTCATTTTATTTTTTATTACTTTAAAGTGTGTATATAATCAATAAGATCTTTAAATTGCGCACCATTCTTCTCAATTACTGGTTTAACGGCTTCTTGCCACTCCGCTACGTTGTCAACAGAAGTAATTGTAACGCCAGCAGCTTTAATCTTTGCGTTGGATTTTTCCTCATATTTAGCCCAGGATTCCTTTTCTGTGGCAACAGAAGCAGTGGCAGCATCTTGAATAATCTTTTGATCAGCGGGTGAAAATTTATTCCACATAGCTAAGTTCATCAGAAGTACTTCAGGAACACGCTGATGTCCATCTAAAATATAATTCTTCGCAACTGTATAGTGGTTTGCAGATTCAAATGAAGGCGCATTATTTTCTGCAGCATCAATTGTACCAGTTTGTAATGCTCCAAATACATCACCATATGGCATTACAATAGGATTTGCACCTAGAGCAGTAACCATCTCAAGGGTAATTGCACTTTGTTGTACGCGTATTTTTTGACCTTTCAAGTCGGCAAGCTTCGTAAGAGGCTTGCTGGAATAGAAGCTTCTAGCGCCAGACTCGTAGTAAGCCAATCCCATCATATTAGATGTTTGAAGGTCTTTTAGCAGTTGCTGCCCTTTATCGCTATTCAAAAATGCCCATTCTTGACTTGAGTCTCTAAATAAATATGGAAGAGCAAACAATCCCATTTGGGGGTTGAAGGAGGTAAGTGTAGCACTGCTAACTCTTGTCATATCAACTGTACCACCTGATTGAACCTGACTTACAACTGAGTTTTCATCACCTAATGTTCCGCCAGGATAAACTTCAACATTAATTCTTCCGTTTGAGGCTTGTTTAACAAGTTCTGCAAATTTCCTGTCACCGTCAGTTGTAGGATAGTCCGCTGGGTGAGCTTCAGCCAACCTTATAGTGACTTTTGCTCCTTCCCTCGCTTTTTCTTTTGAAGCACCTGAGCTACAACCTGTCAACAAAACAGCACATAACAGCGATAAGATTAGAACTGACAAACTTCTTTTCATTATTTTAGCTCCTTTTCTAATTTATAATTTTTAAATACTAAATGTATTTAACGCATGAAATGTGGTAAATAGAGAGATAATTGAGGAACGTAGATAATTACCATCAAACAAATAAACAAGATAACATAGAATGGGAGCATGTGCCTTACGGCTCTCCCTATCGGTGTATCTGTCAAGGCACACCCTATAAACAAAACAGCTCCATGGGGTGGAATCGTCAAGCCAATTCCTAGGCTGAGCATCATAATAATTCCGAAATGGAGAGGGTCTATATGCATGTTAAGTATAACTGGCTTTAAGATTGGTGTCATAATCATAATCAATGGTGCCATATCCATCGGTGCGCTCAGCAAAATCAGCAAGCAAGCTATGATAAACAATAGGATGAACGGGTTACTGGATATTCCTAATAGAAGGTGAGTAACCATATCTGGTATACGCAAGATTGTTAAAACGTAGCTAAATGCTGCAGAAGCTGCCATTAAGAAAAACACAAGAGAGCAGATTCTTAATGTTTTTAATATAATTGGCCAAAAATCTTTAATGGAAATATCTCTATAAAAGAAGAAAGTAATAATGAAAGCGTACAAGCAAGCAATAGCCCCCGCTTCAGTAGCTGTAAACCAACCTGTAAAAATGCCCCCTAGAATGATAACGCAAGTCATAATAGAAAATATTCCGTCAAAAATAACTTTCCCGTGTTCTTCCTTCGGTATTATTTCATTCACTGTGTAACCATTTCTAATAGCTAGAAATCGACCAGCAATCATTAAGATTGCACATATAACAAAACCAGGAAAAACACCCGCTAGAAAAAGAGCATTGATAGACGGAGCAGCTGCGCCATAAGCAAGAGCATACAAAATCAAATTATGACTTGGTGGAACAACAACACCTTGTATAGAAGCAGAAATAGTAAGGCTTGTAGCAAATTCTTTGCTATAACCTTTTTTTACCATCTGTGGGATCATAACAGTACCCACAGAAGCCATATCAGCAGCAGCTGAGCCGGAAATGTTGCCAAACAATAGGCAAGCAAGGCAGTTTACCATAGCAAGACCACCCTTAAATCGGCCAAAACCTAGCAATGCGAACCGTATTAATCGTTTCGCTAGCCCGCCTTCACCCATAATTTGACCAGCCAAAATAAAGAACGGAATGGTAAGTAACGCATAGTTATTAAGGCCATCTATCATTTTGTGAGAAATTAACTCAAGGCCAAAATCCTCCATTAAAAAAACAACTAGTGTAGAGGCGACAATACACAACGAAATTGGCACTCGTATCAGCATTAACCCAATAAATGTTATTGTAAGAACAATTATTTCAATAGTAATATGATCCATCAATGCCCACCCAATCCTTTATGTCTTTTTAAATCAACACCAAAAAATTGAAATATGCCATAGAACAGAATAAGGACACCTGATACGGGTATTGCGAGAGTTCTATAGGCTATAGGCAAATTACCCATGGTAGGAATAGTTTGACCAAAGTCGTTTATCATAAGCTTTGTTCCATAAACAATCAATATTAATGAAAAGACAATTTCAAAAATCGAAATGAGCTTTTCAATATAAAAATTTGATTTTTCGCTAAATTGGATAGAAGTAAAAGCAAGGTGTATTCTTTCCCGAAAGCCCATCGCAATGCCCAAAAATGAAAACCATATCAGTAAGAATATTGTGATATCTAAAGACCAAGTCGGTGTATAGCTGAACAATTTTCTGACAAACACTTGAAAACATACAATCACGATCATTATTAGCAACATTATTTTTGATAATTCTTCAAAAGCCTTATCGATAGATAGCAGTAAACTTGATATCCACTTTACTCCATTTTTTGGAATTTGCGTGGGTTCTTTTGAATCTGCCAAAATATCAACTCCTCATATATAATTTAATACCAATTCTTACTAAACAGTCCTTATTTCATCCGGTGTGAGGAAATCTTGCCGTATTGGTGTGAATACATCGATCAATACTGAGTCATCCTCCAAAGAAACAACTCCATGCAAGACATTCTTAGCAGCATAATAGCTATCCCCCTGCTTAGCAATTTTAGTTTCGCTGCCAACCGTAATTTCAAAACTTCCCTTAACGACATAGCCTATTTGCTCATGTTCCGAATGGCTGTGAGGGACCCCTATGCTTCCTTTTGCAAACTGAAATTCTACTAGCATAAGTTTGTCCTCTGCAACTAGTACTTTGCGTGACGTTTTATCACCAATATCTTTTCCTTGTAGCTCTTGGTTTGTAATAATCATTAAAATCCTCCTTTAGCGCAGATAACATCCATGATGAATTGCCATAATGCGTCTTTCCCTTTAAAGTATATCTGAAATTTTTTCCATTGTATTGACTGAATATTGTGGTAAAATGTTGTTGTATTGTTATTCTTAACCTGGGAGTGGTAAACTTGCCGACAATGAGTGATTTTGATTTTGATTTTGAGCTCAATGCAAATCCTCACCAATTTATCCACCAGCATACTACCTCATCTCAAAATACTTGGGATAAATTCCATTCCCATCCCGGTATGGAGTTTATTTATGTTCTGCAGGGAGAAGGGTCCGCGATTATCGATCAGAATATCTATCCATTTAAACCAGGATCACTTATGTATTTTCAGCCCTTTCAGTTACATAGGGTAAAGGCAGATATACCAGAAAAAACATTTTACATCCGATCAAAATTACTATTAGAACCATCTATTATTGATTCTTATTTACAAAAATTTACTGCTTTATATCGTTTTTTTCAACACCTATGGCATAGTAATCTAAACTGCCAAGTTATCCAAGTGACAAATTCTTCCCAATTTGAAACTCTATTTACACTCTATGGATCTCGTTATAAGCAATTGGAAATTACAGAAGACTTTGCTTTATTCTTCCTGCTTTTTATAACGACGGTAAAAGATCAATGGAATGTCCAAAATCAAATGGAGAGAGAGACGCAGCTTCGTCATATCCACTATGCCGAATATGTTATGAGATGGATTGATGCAAATTATCATGAAGAATTTACATTAGAATCTTTAGTAAAGGAACTTCATCTTTCACGTTTTCATATATCCCACTTATTTCGTAAAGCTACGGGAAGTAGCATCACAGAGTATCTAACCTATCGTCGTTTACGAGAAGCTTCTTTTTTATTGCGGACAACGTCTTTACCTTTACAGGAAATATGCAGTAAAATTGGCATTGGCAATATTTCGTATTTTTGCCAATTATTTAAAAGAAACATCGGCGCTACACCTTCTCAATACCGAATAAAGCAATAATTTACTTTTACCCTTTTAGCCACCAGATCACAGAGAAAAAACAGTACCTTAGCGGCACTGTTTTTTTATTTTTTATGGAAATAGGACTCGGCGACAACTAAAGCACCATTTTTTACCTAGAATAACAATATCCGTATCGCAAAAACTACAACCGAAAAGAATAGGTAGCGATATGGAAGGATGACAACCGTTAAGATGGATCTTAGTATCATAATTCCTACTTTTAATGAAAGAAATAACGTTAGGATCATTGCTGAGAAAATTACTAATCTATTACAAGGAAGTAATTGTTCCTTTGAAATCATTTTTGTCGATGATAGCCTTGATGACACACCTGTCATTTTAGAAGAACTCTGTCAGAAATATAAGGAAGTAAAATATATTCACCGCCACAATGAAAAAGGCTTAGCATCTGCAGTTGTTAAGGGTTTTTTACATTCTCAAGGCAATCAGATCATTGTTATGGACGCTGATCTCCAGCATCCTCCTGAATTACTCCCTTTGATGATCAAACGACTAGGACGTTATGATGTTGTCATCCCTAGCCGCTTTGTTGCTGGCGGCTCAGATGGCGGCTTAAATATAGTACGCAAATTAATCTCAGGGGTTGCCAGGGGAATTGGTTATGTTTTTATAAAAAAGCTGCGCTGTATTTCCGATTCTACTAGCGGTTACTTTGGTTTTAAACGAAGTGTCATTGAACAAGTGCAGTTAAATCCCATCGGTTGGAAGATACTTATTGAAATTCTGGTAAAAGGAAGATACCAAACCGTACATGAAATTCCTTATTCTTTTGTGGCGCGGGCAGCAGGAACATCAAAAATGAATTTGAATGAGCAATTCAATTATCTAAAACACATCGGGCAACTTATGATGTATCACCCTGAACATCGTAAATTTTATTATTTTTGTATGATTGGAACCTTAGGAGTCTTTATCAACTTATCATGTTTACATTTTTTTCTGCATTTCCTTGGAATGGAAGAATTAACAGCTTCGGTTTATGCCTCCTCCATTGCCATGCTTCATAACTTTATGTGGAATCACAAAGTAACCTGGAAAGAATGTAAACAACAAACTTTATGGAAGCAAATGATGCAATTTCCTCAGTTTGTATTAATCTGCAGTGTGGGTATCGCCATTACCACCTTATTTACCCAAGCATTTCTCTTTCTAGGGTGGAATATCTATGCCGGTCAGCTAACAGGTATTACCGTATCTATCCTCTGGAATTTTTCTGCTAATAGCAAATGGACATGGTCTGCTACTTATTCACAAATCAATGCTGATAAAGAAAAATTAATTGTAACCCAAGAATTACCTAGTAAAGAAAATTGTATGCAAGTAGAATTTTAAAACAGAAAGGGTTCCATTACATGAAGTTTCCATCAAAAACCGTATGGTTTGCTTTTTTGATCCACACACTCATCATTTTTACCTCCTATCAATTAGCTGATTACTTACCTTCTCACCCTCCAATAGGATTTGTAGATCAATCCTTATATCCTATGCCCCCCTTTATCGAAAAATTTATCCGTTGGGATGCCCATTGGTATACCTATGTTGCTGGACATGGATATGATGCAAAGTCGATAGTCTTTTTCCCTTTGCTCATTATATTAATAAAATGTTTATCTTACGTAGGTTTACCCATCCCTTTTGCTGGTTTATTACTTTGCAATGTATTTGCGTTCATCAGTTTCTGGATTATGGATATAACCTTCCGTTTAGATTTTCCACCAGAACAAGTTCACTATTCTCTCTTATCTTATGCTCTTATGCCAACTTCTCTTTTTCTAAATAGTATCTATACAGAACCTCTATTTATCACCTTTTCTCTTTTCTGCATCTATTTTTCTAGAAAAGGTCAGTGGTGGTATGGAGGAGTAGCGGGTGCACTAGCCACTTTGACCAGAAATTTGGGAATCTTTCTTTTTATTTTTTTACTTTACGAATTCTTTAAAAAGAAGTCTCTTCATACTAACTCCATACCTGCCATGATTCCACTTTTCCTACTGCCAATTGCTCTATCATGTTTTATGCTGTACAACTTCTATCTATTGGATAATCCGATTGCTTTTATAACCACCCAACAAGACTGGGGAAGACATTTTGAACTGCCCTGGCACAATATTGCAGCTAATATCCCTTTGACTTTTTCCAATGATCCTTATAGTCAGCCTGGAGTTGCTTTAGATACATTCCTCACGGTTAGCAGCCTCATTGGTCTATTTTTGCTCACAATTCGGCCACAGTTTAAAATTCCTACCTCCTACCTCTTAATCGGCTGGCTATGGTTTCTCATCCCTCTCTGCTCTACTGCTCCCAGCCTTCCTCTGTACAGTGTCTCCCGTTTTATACTTCCGATATTTCCTCTCTATCTCTTCTTTGGACAGCTTTCCCGCAAATCCTATTATTGTTGTCTTGCCATCAATGCTTCTATTTTATTAGTATGTACTTCTTTATTTATGAATTGGTATTGGATTGGATAATTGGTTTATATTTCCATTTTATGTTAAATTTCAATCACATAATCATGTTATAAGTGGGGGAAAATAAATTTGGATTCAAAATCAATAATAAAATTTAAAGGGGGCATACAACATGGCTACAAATGATAAAAACAGCAAACAATCCATGAACTCTTCTGCAATAACTTCCAATGCAAACCAAAGTCAAAATGCACAGAATAAGCAGGCTCAAAGCAAAAACCAATATGGAACATTAACTGCTACTGCTGATGCCAATAATGATTATTCAAGTTCTGCACAAAGTCAGCAATATGGCAGCCAATCTGGAGCATCTTCTGCCTATACTGGCAACAGCTATGCAAGCTCATCTCAAAATCAAAAAACACAACAAAGCAAAAACCAGTATGGAACGTTAACTGCTACTGCAGATGCTAATAATGAATATTCAAGTTCTGCACAAAGTCAGCAATATGGCAGTCAAGCTGGAGCATCTTCTGCCTATACTGGCAACAGCTATGCAAGCTCAACTCAAAATCAAGCAGCAAATAAAACAAAACAAAGCAAAAATCAATATGGTACCCTTACTGCCAAAGCAGATGCTAATAACGACTATACAGAATAAGAATCATAAAAAGATGCTGATGGGATTAATCCCATCAGCATCTTTTTATGATTCGTGTCCACTACAGCATCCACTCTCATGATCATGCCCGTGCCCATGTCCCCCACCACAAGCATGACGAGTACCGTCTTCTGCCAATTTTATTTTCTTCATACTTTCACATTGAGGGCAAGGAATTTCATATCCATGTTTGCCCCCCTCTGAGCATGGCTCTACCTCCCAAATATGTCCACAATCCTTGCACTCAAATTTTCTATTCTTTATCATATAATTTCCCCCTTGTATTATGATGGTCTGCCCATTTACTAGAGAAGTAACCATTTTCTTTCTAGCTGATTGTAGTATTCGCTGGAAAGTAGCCCGTGAGACTCCCATCTTTATGGCACAAGTCACTTGATCCATACCATCAAGATCTTTCAAGCGTAAAGCTTCTAGTTCTTCAACTAGAACTAGAATGGTTCCTGTATTCATTTGACCATCAGGTACGAATTTTCGAAAGATCGGTTCTTGCTCTACCAAACCACAACAACGTCTTCTTGCCAAAATATCACTCCTTCAAATGGGCATATGCTCATTTATATTATATACCTATGAAGAGAAAATGCAAATATATTATAAGAAGAATCCTAAATTGCCTCGTACATAAAAATATTTTTAAACGCGAAGATGCGAAGGACACGAAAAAATGTTATTTCTTCGTGTCCTTCGCATCTTCGCGTTTAACAGTTGCTTATCGCAATAACTTCCATAAATAGTTTTTCCATGCCTAAGAGGGATCTTTTACCACTAACAAAACCCCACCAATAATGAGTGCTGTTCCTATCCAAAAGCCGATTCCCACTTGCTCGCCAAGAAAAAAATAACCAAGCAGCGTCCCTACCAACGGCTGGAAAAAGAAGTACACTCCTGCACGGGTAGCATCAACAAGCTGCAACCCTTTATTCCAAAAAAAGAATGCACCTGCAGTTGATACGATGCCTAAGTATAATATGCCGCTCCACACCAAAGGTTCTAGCAGTACATGCTGAATTTGGATCAGGTTGATATTCGTAATTACAAACGGCGTCATTGCCAGAGTTGCTGCCAATATTGCATAAGTTGTGACTACAAGCTGTGAATAACCACCAGGTACCTTTTTTATCAAAACAGACATAAAGGCCCAGGTTAAGGCCGCTCCCCCTAGAATTATGCCGCCAAGTTTTGAAGAATTGCCAACATCACCAACTCCAATAATACATAACACACCAATCGTCGCTAAACAAACTGATATTCCCTTTCTCAAGGTAATTGTCTCTTTTAGCAGGATTTTTGCAAAGATGACCATGAAAGCTGGAGTCGCAGAAGTAATAATTGCCCCCATTTGGGCGGAAGACAGCTGAGTCCCTGCAAATTGCGCCCAAATGGAAAGAAAGTAACCAACTAGACCAATCAAAAGGATAAGGGGTATATCTTTTTTATCAATTTTCCAAGATTGGCCTGTTGCTATACCAAAAGCAACTAGAGTAAGTAAAGCCACAATATAGCGAAACCATACTAATTCTAAAGGAGCAATAATAGTAAGTACCATCTTACTTACTACATACATACCACCCCAAATACTGGCAGCCAATGTCAAGTATATCGGACCAAGATATTGATTTATCATTTATATTCCCTCCGTCTTTTACGATTAAAAAAGGTATGCTAAACGGAAAGAATACGCTGCGCAATCCATCCGTTTAAGAAAGGAGTGCACTGGGAACATCATTTTCAAATAAAGGTTTAAAATACATGAATAGTCCTCCTATTAATTTTTCTACAATTATATCATTATACTTTTAAAGTTTAAACTCTATATTGCAAAAATAAATATCAACATACCACATCCAAAATTATCTCCACTCCTTTGTGTGCCGCATCAGCGGCATTGCGCCTTTTTGGTTGGTAAAAAACTTTTAAATACTTGTAGAGTTGATTTGAGCTTTTGCTTTCTTATAGGTTTCTAGAATCAAGGCAAATAGAGGGCTCACCTTCGAAATTCCAGTATATTTTTGAATTGTCGCTTCAATACCATTTTCTTTTATGTGGTTTTGTATTTCCGCAGCTTCGGGATCATCCTTAGAATCAAAAAGTAGGGCAGCAGCAATTACTAATGATAAACCAGAAGGTGTAATACCATACTCTAATGCTTGCAGTGCAGGTCCTACCAAACGATCCTTTGCTGATAATTTTCGAATAGGAGAACGCCCCACTCGGGTAACTTCATCCGATATATAGGGATTTTTAAAGCGTTTGATGATTTTATGAATATACTCTTCATGCTGCTTACTATCAAAATGATGTTTTGCGATTAACAGCGCACCCGTTTCATGCAGCACCTTTTCTGTGATATCCAGTACATAAGAATTTTGAATTGCTTGATCAATGCTGCCTAATTTAAGCAAATAGCCAAGATAGGCCACAGCTGCATGACCGGTATTGACGGTAAACAGCTTTCTTTCAATAAATGGTCCTAAATCACTTACATAGGTAATCCCTTCTACCTGGGGTACAGCACCTAGCACCTGTGACTGATTGACAACCCACTCATAAAAAGGCTCTACGGTAACCCATAGCTTATCGTCATGCTTCTGCAAGGGAACAATGCGATCTACAGCAGCATCAGGAAAGCCAATGACCAACGTCGCCTGTTTTTGTTCTTGCTCACTAAGAGATTCATAAACAAACGATTTTAAGGCTGAACTTCCGCCAATCATGTTTTCACAAGCAATCACATTTAGAGCTTTGCCTTCTGCCTTGATTCGTTTTTGAATCCCTTTTGCAATGACAGGAGCGATAAACTTTAAAATATTCGGTCCAACAGCTGTTGTTACCAGATCAGCAGAAGCAATGGCTTCTGCGACAGCTTCTTCATTTTTGCTAAGTAAGGCAACTACATTATGAATTGCAAATGTAGTTTTTTCCTCACTGGCAAGGGACACCGTATATTCCTGGCGTCGATTGATTTCTGCAACCAATTCATCACTTACATCAACAAAGCATATTTTATAGCCGGCTTGATGCAATAATTGTCCAATGAAACCTCTGCCAATATTACCCGCACCAAAATGTACTGCAAGCATATGCTCAACCCCTTTCGAATATTTCAATAATTGCTTCTTTGGTCGTAGCATTAACAAGAGTTTTAACATTTTCTTCTTCTGAACAAACAATTGCGATATTGGAGAGTATTTCCAAGTGCTCATCACCAATTCCCGCAATACCGATAATCAAATAAGCAATATTACCATTGCCAAAATCTACACCATTAGGTACTTGTATAATGGATATCCCAGAAGATTTTATAAATTCTTTTGACTCATTTGTGCCATGAGGAATTGCTACACCATTACCAATATAAGTCGTCATCAATTCTTCACGCTCAAACATCTTCTTGATGTAATCGTCAGTCACATGCTCCCCTTGAACCAGGAGCTGCCCAGCTAAAGTGATTGCTTCTTGCTTATTTGAAATCTTAGCATCCATTACAATTTTATCGGCAGAAAAAATTACGTTTTCCATATTACATATCTCTCCCTTTTATTTTTTTAATAATATATGCGTATAAACTTTTTAAAAAGAATGAACGTATGCCTTCCGCCTCTTTTGCGGCTAATACTGCTATAATCTCTTCTTCTACTAATAGGGAACTGATTTCACTTAAGATTTCCAGGCCCTCTCTGGAAATATTGGCAGGTGCCAGAAGCAATAATAGCTTATCAACATTGGTAAATTTATTATCCATAGATTTAATAATAATTGGTTTTTCCAGAAAATATAACATTAAAGCCGGTTTTAAAACGTCTTTATTTCTGCTGTGAAATAATGCTAGCTGTATATTGGAAATCCCTAAGCCGCCTAATTTTTCTCTTTCTAATAAATTCTTTATCAGTTCCTGTTTATTACTGATGATATGATTTTTCTCAAATTTTTCACAAATCAAACCCAATATGCCTTCGGTATTCATATTATGATTATTTATGCTATGACAAGCAAAATTCTCGATAATTTCAATACTATGGCTAATATAAGACTGATACATTCTTAATGTTCCTAAAAAATCATCCTCTTGTAAAGGGGAAGTCGATTTGGCATTTTGCTTGCAATCGCCTAAACTTTCTAGATAGAGAGTGATATGCTTAACATCATCTCGTGTTAACAAGGGGCTAACCAAAATATATTCTTGAGAGGGAATGGATAAATGAACGGTTGAAATGATAATGTCATACTCGCTTTTAGGGGTTTTCTCCACATCAAACATGGAGATATTTTTTGTGTAGCCAATATCGGGTAATTCTTTTTTGATTCTGCTTGCCAATATTTTTGATGATCCGATCCCACTTGCACATACAACCAGTGCATGATACTGTTTACGGCAATCACTCCGGCTTCTCTCAAGAGAAGCACCGATATGCATCACTAAATAGCCAATTTCTTCATCTGGAACAGACAACTCTGTAAAAATAGCATCGACTGCTGCTTTCACAATCTGAAACAAATGATTGTACCGACTTTTAATTTCATCCAGTAAGGGGTTGCGAATCTTCATATTCTTTTGAATGCGGAAAATTGCTGGCTCAATATGGGCCAATAAACCTTGAATTAATGTTGGATCTTGATTTAGTACAACATCAAGTTTGTCTTCACAAAAACTAATGAGTTTATTCACCTGTAAGGCAAGTTCCACGTTTTTAAATTCAAAATAGTCGTCGTGGGCACTTCGCAATTTTGCGCCTCGCAAATGCATCGTAATATAACCAATTTCGGCAACAGGTATGTCTAATTGAAAGCGATTTCGAAGGGTCTGCACAATTTTTTCCGAAATTTGAAATTCTGGAGTACGTTCTAAGTCCTTTAAATATGCTTCATCAAAGCCGATCTTTTCACCTTTTTCAATACGTTCAATAGCCAGAGCTAAATGTATTGCTAAGCCAATAAATGAACTATCCGCTAAAGGGTAAGGAAGATCATTTTTTAAATCCCGCAGAGAATTTTCAATGATAATCAGTTTTTCTTTCTCAATGAGTCCCAACAAGCGCTCCGATACGGTACTAATATGCTTGGAAGGTTTTTCATAAATGTTGTCTCTCAATATTCCTAACAAATCAAATTCATCCAAGTTTTCCGAAATCAGCGTACTCATCGCTTTTCGAATTGCATTTTCTGTACCATATAATTCAACACCATAACCTCTTTTGCGAATCAATGTTAAATCATAGGTTCGAATCCAAGCCTCTAACTCATCTAAATCATTGCTTATCGTTGATATTGTAGCTTTAAAATCATGAGCCATTGATACCAATTTGATCGGTTCTTTGGCTTCCAGCAGCTGACATAAAATCAACAATTTTCGTTCCTTCGCTGAATATTCTGCCACTCTTTGGCTATATAACAACGACCTGACTACTTCTTTTTGTTTTATATCACCTTCAATAAAAATACCAATACCTGCTTTTTTAACTAGCTGCAATTGATGGGTCGCTAAAAGATCTTCAAGATCATTTAGCTCTCGATGAATGGTACGTGTGCTTACCTCAATTCGCTCTGCAATTTCATTAACAGTTATTCCTTGGGCCTCGGTTAATAAAATAGTTAATATCATACGCTGTCTTGAGGTAATATTCATAACCATAACCCCTCTTTAAGAAAGAGTTCACGCTAGCTGTACAACTAGCGTGACTATTGTTTCTATGTTCCTATCATATATCACATATTTGACCTTTTCAATAAAATGAAAATTGAATTTCGTCATAGGACTTGTTGACATTTCTACATGTTTTCCATTCACAAACCGTTGTTTATGCTCTTCCTCTTTTCAGAATCTCATACACCTTCTGAACCACCGCTTCAGGGGTTATACTTTCCATGCATGTTCCCTCTCCCTCCTTAGGACATCGCCTTTTATGGCAGTAGGAACAGGAAAGTGTGGAAGAAAGAACCTCATGCTGCTCTCCTTGGGGAGCATAAGTAGCAGGGTCTGTCGGTCCAAACATGCCAACTGTTGGAACTTCCAGGGCCCCAGCCATGTGCAGAGGCCCTGTGTCTCCAGAGACTACTACAGAAGCCTGCTCTATGATACCTGCCATTTCCAGCAGACTGGTTTGTCCAATGGTGTTGATGACAGGAACCCCTGCCTTTGTCTCGACTTCCTTACCTAATTGAACTTCTGCTTTTCCGCCGCATAGAATGATCCGGAAATCCTTGCCAAGAAGCTTGGCTGTCTCTATAAAAAAAGCAATAGGCCAATTTTTGGTGATCCAAGTCGTCCCCAAAATGAGCACTACAATCTTCTCGTCTGGTAAAACAGCATATTGCTGCAATAAATCTCTGGCAAATTTCCTAGCTTCCTCAGGCACAACAAGGCTCATTTTATGATTTACAGCTTCAATTCCTAAACAAGGCAAAACTGCGAGATATTTATCGGTAATATGCTTACTAAGGGCTTCCCCAGTCTGGGTCATAAAATGAGAGTTGAGTTCTTTTGTTCCTTTCATACCAATACGTTTTTTGGTATTTGCCTGCTTGGCAATCATTCCTGTAAGAAAAAGACCATGAATATCAAGGACCGCATCAAACTGCCGGTCCTTTAGTTGTTTTTTTAGGTCACGCCACATTCTCAAAGCTTCTCTAAATTTAAAATTTCTAAGATAGTCTTCAAATTTTTCCCTTGACCATATAATAATTTCATCTATATAAGGATTGCCTTGTAAGAGGTCTGCTGAGACCCCACCAACCATCCATGTTATTTTACAATCGGGCCAGGCAGCCTTCAAAGAACTAGCTACGGGCGTACAATGAATCACATCACCAATTGAACTGAGTCTGATAATCAATATTTCCTTAGACACGAAAATACCTGCCTTTGTAGATTTGAACCGCTGCTCATTTTACCTATAACGTTTATAGGTATTGTACCTCATTTAGTAAAAAAAATCCTGTAACGATCATCCTATTGAAAATTACAGTTTCTTTGAAGATTGAATTCTTCACCAGCATCAAATCCTATTCATGTTATTTGTAAAAGTCGAAGATTACCTCGTAATGTGAAATTTTCTAAACATGCTGGAATGAGTACCGTATCTCCAGGTTTTAGGCTTTCCCTCTTATCCTGATAAATAACCTCACCTGATCCTTCGATTACACAATATATGAGAAACATCTCTTTTGTTTTTTCATGTAACTCCCCAGTAACAGATAATTTTTCCACGGAAAAGTACTGACATGTAATACTACGATCCGTAAATACACAACTTGGCTGCTCTGCGAAATTTATGACATCAAGAGCCTTATCGATATGCAGCTCTCGCAGTTTTCCATCCTTTGTTACTCGATCATAATCGTAGATTCGATAGGTTGTATCTGAATTTTGTTGTATTTCATATACCATCACGCCTTCCAGCAAAGCATGAACGGTACCTGAGGGAACATAGATCATGTCTCCTGCTTTCACAGGCACTCTTTTTAGAACATCACTAATATGATGTGTTTCTACTGCCTTAATAAATGCTTCCTTAGTAATATGATTTTTAAGACCATATATGATATGTGCATCATCTTTTGCATGTACCACATACCAGGCTTCTGTTTTACCGGCTTCTCCCTCCACCCTATGAGCATACTCATCATCAGGATGTACTTGAATGGATAAATTATCATTGGCATCAAGAATTTTAATTAGTAAAGGAAAGGATTTCCCCTCTGCAAATTTCTTTCCCATTAATTTTTCTCGGTACTCTATCATCAATTGATGTAAGCTTTTACCAGCTAAATAACCGTTTTCCACGATACTCATGCCATTGCTATGACCTGATAAATCCCAGCTCTCTCCGATATGATCACTAGTAATTTTTCTGCCAAATACTTTTTTTATATTTGTACCACCCCAAAGACGTTCCTGGTAAACAGGTGCAAATTTTAACGGATACATTCTTCTACCCCCTTAATACGATATTGGAAACAGACTTTCTATGTTGGCTAACTAGTATATTCTCCTAAATTAATTCTATCATTACAATGATTTATCTTCACATCACCTATTCTATTATATACCATTTTATAATTGGTGTTCTACCTTTATCCGATGAGTTCATTTTTTTAAATAAAAACTGACACCGTAATAAACAGTGCCAGTTTTTGTCCTTTCTATTCTTTTATAGCCGCCAATGTCTTATAGTTTCGAAGTCGCTCTTTTGCATCTAGTTCTGTCTTTTCAAATAAGGCCGCTGCCGCCTCTGGGAACTGTTTCATCAAGGATGCATAACGCACTTCGCCCATCAGAAATTCTTGAAAGTTCATGCTTGGTTCTTTGGAATCTAAAATAAATGGTGTTTTTCCATTTTCCTTTAATTGTGGATTATATCGATACATAGCCCAGTAGCCGCTGTCTACTGCACGCTGAGTCTCCAGTTGACTAAAGCCCATACCAAGCTGTAAGCCATGATTAATACAAGGTGCATAAGCAATAATCAGCGATGGTCCCGGATAAGCCTCTGCCTCGCTAATCGCCTTAAGGGTTTGATTCTTATCAGCTCCCATAGCAATTTGCGCTACATACACATACCCATAGCTCATGGCAATCATCCCTAAGTCTTTTTTCTTGGTTTTCTTGCCACTTGCTGCAAATTTAGCAATTGCCGCAGCAGGGGTAGCTTTCGAAGACTGTCCGCCAGTATTTGAATATACCTCTGTATCAAAAACCAAAATATTGACATCTTCACCGCTAGCCAGTACATGATCAAGTCCGCCAAAACCAATATCATAGGCCCAGCCATCGCCGCCAAAAATCCATTGGGATCTCTTTACGAGAAAATCTCGATTTGTATAGATGGTATCTAACAAAGCATCCTGACCTTTTACCTTTTCCAAGGCGGCAATCAGTTTATCGGCTCTAGCCCTTGTGCCCTCTTTATTCTCTTTATGGATTAGCCAATCTTCACAAGCCTGCCTAAATTCTTCACCGAAAGGCAGTTTAACAGCTTTTTCAATATGAAGTGCTAATTGATTTCTCAATTGCTTTACTGCCAAGTGCATACCTAATCCAAATTCAGCATTGTCCTCAAACAGTGAATTCGCCCACGCAGGACCATGCCCGCGATGATTCTTCGTATAGGGTATGGAAGGTGCACTGCCAGCCCAGACGGAAGAACAGCCCGTGGCATTGGCTACCATCATTCTCTCACCATAAAGCTGAGTGACCAGTTTGGCATAAGGAGTCTCCCCGCAGCCGGCACAAGCTCCGGAAAACTCTAAAAGCGGCTGTTCAAACTGACTGCCTTTAACGGTAAAGATATTGACCGGATTAGCTTTAGGCGAAATCTTCATAACATAATCCCACAACGGAGCCTGCCCAAGCTGAGAAGCCAGTGGCTTCATTTGCAAAGCTTTTTCCTTCGCGGGACAAATTTGGGCACAATTGCCGCAGCCTGTACAATCATAAGGAGAAACCGCTAGCCGAAAATTCAGGTCTTTCACGCCGACAGCCGCCTTAGTACAAAATCCTTCAGGTGCAGCGGTTAGTTCTTCTCCATTTAGTAATATTGGTCGAATGACTGCATGAGGGCATACGTAGGAGCAATGGTTACATTGAATACAATTATCTGGCAGCCATTCAGGAACATGAATGGCAATACCACGTTTTTCATAAGCCGAAGTACCTAAAGGAAAAGTTCCATTTTCCATGTCAAGAAAGGCACTTACCGGCAGATGATCCCCCTCCTGGCGGTTCATCGGCACCAGTACATGTTCGATAAAATCGGGAATTTCTTTTCTATGGACTGCTCCATCAAGAGCGTCTTTCCAGTCATCGGGAACATGAATTTTAACAATGGAATATATTCCTTTGTCAATGGCAGCATGATTCATAGCCACCACTTTTTCCCCTTTATTCCCGTAAGATTTCCACACTGCCTCTTTTAGAAATCTCATCGCGTCATGCAAAGGTATAATATCAGCAATTTTAAAGAAAGCAGACTGCATGATCATGTTTATCCGTCCGCCAAGTCCGATCTCCTCAGCAATGCCAACCCCATCAATGGTATAAAATTCAATATCATTTTCCTTGATATAGCGCTTCATAACTGCAGGCAGCTTACTTTCGATTTCCGCCTGACTCCATCTACAGTTCAGAAGAAAACTGCCGCCTTTTTTAAGTCCATCTAATACAGGATAATTATAAATATAAGATTGATTATGACAGGCAATAAAATCCGCCTTATTGATAAGATAGGGGGACTTTATCGGTTGTTTGCCAAAGCGCAAGTGTGAAATCGTAACGCCGCCGGATTTCTTAGAATCATAGGCAAAATAGGCTTGGGCATACATATCCGTGTGATCACCGATAATTTTTATCGCACTTTTATTGGCACCAACCGTTCCATCTGAACCAAGCCCCCAAAATTTGCATGCTGTGGTACCGGGTACAGTCGTATCAATGTCTTGACCAAGAGGCAGTGAAGTATGGTTTACATCATCAATAATCCCCACAGTGAAATGATCTTTCGGACTGACGGCTTTTAGATTTTCAAAAACCTCTTGGATATGACTGGGGATAACATCTTTGCCGCCAACACCGCAGCGTCCTCCCACAATCTGAGGTATCCATTCCTTCCCATAAAAGGCTGCCTTAACATCAAGATAAAGAGGTTCAGCAAAAGCCCCCATTTCTTTTGTCCGA
Source organism: Pelosinus fermentans JBW45 (assembly GCF_000271665.2). GTDB lineage: Bacteria > Bacillota > Negativicutes > DSM-13327 > DSM-13327 > Pelosinus > Pelosinus baikalensis. Next base: position 3,921,257 of record NZ_CP010978.1, read on the forward strand.
TCTAAGACAGCAATTTTTTCTACAGTTCTTGGAATGTATTTCATAAAATGTTCGATGGAAAAAGGACGATATAAGTGGACTGTCAACAATCCAACCTTTTCCCCTTTCCCATTCAGATAATCAACTACTTCTTCAACCGCCTCACACATTGAACCCATGGCAATGATCATCCTGTCCGCATCCGGCGCCCCATAATAATTGAACAGATGATATTCCCGGCCAGTAAGTTTAGTGATTTGCGCCATATACCCTTCGACAATTTCCGGTAACTTCTGATAATAGCGATTGGATACTTCCCGCTGTTGAAAGTGAACATCAGAATTTTGTACGGTTCCTCTCAAGGTTGGGTGATCAGGATTAAGAGAAGTTCGCCGGAACTCATCTAGAGCCTGCCAATCCAAAAGGTCAGCCAATTCCTCATATTCGAGAACCTCAATTTTTTGAATTTCATGGGAAGTTCTAAATCCGTCGAAAAAGTTTAAAAAGGGAACTTTTCCTTTAATGGCTGATAAATGAGCAACTGCTGCCAAATCCATGACTTGTTGAACGCTGCTTTCTGCCAATAAGGCAAAGCCGGTTTGCCGAGTCGCCATAACGTCTGAATGATCACCAAAAATACTGATGGCGTTAGCACCAACTACCCTGGCACTTACATGAAATACTCCCGGCAGCAGTTCTCCGGCAATTTTATACATGTTGGGAATCATTAAAAGCAAACCTTGCGATGCGGTATAGGTGGTCGTTAAAGCCCCTGCCTGCAAGGAGCCATGCACAGCTCCTGCTGCGCCTCCTTCTGACTGCATTTCAACAATCTCTACTCTTTGCCCAAAAATATTTTTTCGTCCTTGAGCTGCCCACTCATCTGCAAGCTCTGCCATGTTGGATGATGGCGTAATAGGAAAGATCGCAGCTACATCAGTAAAAGCGTAAGAAACATGGGCTGCTGCTGTATTTCCATCCATTGTTTTCATTTTTCTTGCCATAAATAACTCCCTTCTTTCTGTATTCATTCCTATTAACTAACTTTATTATGAGTATCATCTAATTCTTTTGCAGATTGATTTTTCCCCAAACCGAAAACATAATAACTTACTATGACAATCGTGCAGAATATACCTCCTACGATTAATGAAACGCGAGTATCATCATTGAACCACATTCCAATCAACACCAATAGCAGGAAAATAACCGTTACATAATTGCTAATGGGAAAAAACGGGGACTTGAAAGGATGAGTTTTCATTTCCTCTTTCCATTTTTTTCTGAATGCAATCTGACTAAATGCCAGAACAAACCAGGGGATCATGCCTGGAAGAATACTAGCACTGTAAATGTATAGAAATAATTTGGATTCCGGAGCGATGTAGTTTAAAAATACACCTAATAATAAGCAAGAAATTGTAACCATAATACTATTGCCAGGCATCCCGTTTTTTGATACCTTGCCAAAGAATTTAGGAGCTTGACCGTTCTTGGATAAGGTATAAAGCATTCTGCCTGCACTATAAATCCCACTGTTGCACCCTGACATAGCGGCAGTCAAAACAACAAAATTGATAATACCAGCAGCAGCAACAATTCCAATTTTGGCAAACGTCATAACAAAGGGACTGCCGATTGTACCGACTTGGTTCCATGGATAAATGGCTAGTATAACAAATATGGCTCCAATATAGAAAATTAAAATACGCCAAATAATATTTTTAGTAGCACGACGTAAGGTGTTTTTAGGATCTTGTGCTTCACCAGCGGTAATGCCAACCATTTCAACTCCTTGATAAGACGCCGTTACCAGACAAAGAGCAAATAAAAAACCTTCTAAACCACCAGCAAAAAATCCACCATGAATATATAGATTTTCGATACCAACAGGCTGACCGCCATTGCCGAAGCCAAAAAGAATCATGCCAAGTCCAATCACAATCATAGCAACGATCGCCGCTACTTTAATGAGTGCAAACCAAAATTCAAATTCACCATAGTACTTAACCGCAACTAAATTTGCCGTTGCCACAATCGCCACCCCTGCCAAAGCTGGCAGCCATTGGGGAATGATGGGAAACCAGTACTTAACATAAATTCCAATGGCCGTTACTTCCGCCATTCCAACTGTAACCCATAAAAACCAATAACACCAGGCAGTCAGATAACCAGCTAACGGGCTGACATATTTATGGGCATAGGTTGCAAAAGAACCTGTCATTGGCTCTAGGTAAAGCATTTCCCCCATAATGCGCATAACAAAAAACATGATAATACCTGCTAATGCATAAGCAAGCAATACAGAAGGACCTGCCCACTTTATCGTACTCGCTGACCCCATAAAAAGACCAACACCAATGGTTCCCCCCAAAGCAATCAATTCAATATGCCGTGACTTTAGCCCTCTGGTTAGTTCTTTTTCTTCCATAATAATGTTCTTTCTCCTTTCACTCTTATCGAATATTTACACAGTACTGTTTTTCTTCCATTAACCTTTTGATGGCATAGATTTGTTCCTTGTCAGCAGTTTCCAGCTCCAACTCGACTTTGGCATATCCTAAAGCCACACCTTGGTTATCACGGCTATGGGTTACGGCAAGTACATTTGCACCTGCATCAGCAATCAATTGCAGCAATGTCCACAATGTCCCCGGTTTATCGGAAATCATCGTATCAAAAAAGACTTTACGACCAGACTTCACCATACCTTTATTGATAATGCGTGTCATAGTATTGACATCAATATTGCCACCACTGATTACGGCTGCAATCTTACGCCCTTTATATTGAGAAAGGCGATGTAAGACAGCGGCAATGGCTGCAGCGCCCGCCCCTTCTGCTATGGTTTTGATCCTTTCCAGCAGCAGCAGAATGGCTCCTGCTATTTCTTCCTCGTCTACCGTAACGATATCATCAACGAAATGTTTAACAATGTCAAAATTCAAATTCCCTGGAGTCTTAACTGCAATTCCATCTGCGATCGTTGGAATTTTATCAATGGTGACAATACACTTCCTGGAGATTGCTTCGGCCATGCAGGGCATATTCTTAGTCTGCACCCCGATGATTTTGATTGAAGGCTTTAGATTCTTTAAAGCAACTGCCATACCAGAGATTAAACCACCGCCGCCAATTGGCACCACCACCACTTCTACCTCAGGCAAGTCTTCTAAAAGCTCCAAAGCGATCGTTCCCTGACCTGCAATCACCATGGGATCATCAAAAGGATGAACAAAGGTAGAATTCTCTTCTGCCTGAATACATCGAGCCTTTGCATAGGCTTCGTCATAAACATCTCCATGAAGAACGACTTTTGCTCCATATCCCCGAGTGGCATTGACCTTCGATAACGGCGCATGTTTAGGCATCACAATGGTGGAAGAAATGCCAAAGGTGGTCGCTGCAAGAGCTACTCCCTGAGCATGGTTACCTGCGGATGATGCAATCACTCCTTTACTCTTTTCTTTTTCACTTAGATTCGCTATTTTGTTATAAGCCCCCCGCAGTTTAAAAGAACCTGTTCGCTGCAGGTTTTCCATTTTGAGATACACATGATTGCCGCTCATCTCACTCACCGTATTGGTATACGCCAATCCTGTCCTGCAAATCACACCCGCAAGGGTTTTTCTGGCCTTTTCTACATCCTCTAAGGAAACATGCATTGTATCACATCCTTATTCCCCCACCTTTACGGCTTGTGAATACGCACCAATTGCTTCTGGAGCCTTCGACGTTCTGATTATTTCTTTCATATGTATTTCCTCCCATCTTTTTCCTTGTACCTTTATTCAACAGGTCTCTCTTAAAGAAATCCTGACAGGTATCAAAATACTCATCCTACAGCACTATCTATTTCATTGCCATATATCGATAAATTGTACTTTCGGATGTTTTTAAAATGGCAGCAGCCTTTGTTATGGCACCTTTGATCTTAAAGATTCCATTTTCACGCAGTTCCTGTACAATAGCACTCTTTTCCTCAGGCGACATTCTATCCACTGCAATATTGTATTTGGCAATTAACTTATGAATCCCATTATCTACTACATGATCTAAAGAAGTACTTAATGATTCCGTTATTTCTGCATTGTTATTTATTTGAACTGCATTGCTAAGCAATGTCTTTAAAGGATATTCACCTAGAATTTTATGCCCCTGGTTATCAGAGGCATTTAAGATATTAACACAAAGCATGCCTATCAAACTTCCTGCTTCATCTTTAATATAATAAGTGGATGAGATTAAATTGTCTCCCCTGTCATTACGACTTCGATAATTGACAAAAGCATTATGCTGTAAATACGTTTTATTCTCTAGCAGCTTGAAACCTAAATCCGTTAAAGGACATCCTAAAGAACGACCGCTTATATATCCATTTCGAATTGCAATCACAGAGTTTTCAACATCAACGATATCATGTAAAAGTACTTCACAATTCGGTCCGATAATATCCGCAATAAAATCAACTAAAGGTATATATAATTCCAGCAGTTTTTTGTATTTCATATAATCTCCTTCTTTTCTGAATTATCTACTCTATATTTTTAAAGTTCGCTGTTTTGTAATAATTTCCTTTTATGGTAATAACTTTTTATCACCTATTTTTTTACAAAATTCGAGTATTACTTATATCCAATGCAAATACATCGTCTTCAGGCAGAGAAAAACGACTAGCCAAAAAATAACTAGTCGTTTTTCGTATCTCTATGGTGTATTTGTCTTGGCGATTATGCCAATATCATCCCAATTTGACCAATTGTAATATTGATCAATCCATACACTTAACTTTTTTAACCTTAACTCTCTGATTTCATGTTGTTTGACCCATAGCTCCTGGAATCTGGAAACAAAAGAAAAAATATCGGTAATAACAGTAGAAAAATTAAGCGGACTTACCCCTTGCTCGCTGAAATTACCATCATGAGAGGATAATAAAATTCTTTGAGAAACCGCGCTAAACTCATCAAAGGATTTTAATGCTTCCATTACCATGGGCTGATACTTGGAGTCATTCACATTGGGAATTCGATTTCCCCCAATCGCCTCTAATTCGATGGTTGATCGCAATCCAGAAAATTTTGCCGCTGCGATTTGATATTTTAGTTGAGCCTCGAGATAATCTCGATCCTTTTGCCGATCAGCATATTTCTCTTTAATCACTAACACATAACTTTCCGCAATTTGCTTGGCTGCTGCCGAGTAAAAAGATGCGGGAAGTTCAGCCGTTTTTGACGACGTTCCTGTCGCACAAGCCCACCCTGGTAGGGCAAATAAAAATGCCAGCGGCCATAAAAGCAACTTTTTTATCATAATGAGCACATCCTTTAGCAATGTGAAAGGCTATCCAGCAACTTCGCCTTGCTTAACTGCCGTTTCCACCTCCATGGGATGCAAGACATTCTGGTAACCGACAGTCAGATCCAGGAAACCGTTGCCTTCTTTTATTTTTTTATAGCCTAACGTACTGGTCCGTTTGCAAAGCTGGGCATAAATCTCCGCTTCCGTAAGGGTGCGTTCAAAGTCCTTTTCGCATTGATTGATGATCAGGGCCGCGGCCCCAGCAACATGGGGTGTGGCCATAGAGGTTCCGGAAAGAACGGCATAACGGCTGCCAGGATAGGTTGAAACAATCTCCACTCCCGGAGCAACCACATCAATCTCTTTATTCATTGTACTAAAGGTTGCCAGCTTTTTGCTCAGATCCACAGCTCCCACACCGACTACCTCGTTATACCCGCCGGGGAACTGTCTTTCAACCTGTCCCGTATTACCAGCGGCGCAGACCACCAGCACCCCGCTATCCGTCGCCCGGACAATGGCGTCATGTAAAGCCGAATCATCGGTTTCTCCCCCCAATGACATAGAGAGGATACGCACTTTCTCCCCTTCTGCTCCCTGCCACTGAAGGGCATAGTCGATAGCACTGATCAGATTTTCATAACCTCCGTTTCCGCTGCTGTCAAGTACCTTAAGAATCAGCAAATCTACCTGAGGAGCCATACCGACGACACCCTGGCTGTTCTCGGCTGCAGCAATGGTTCCCGCCACATGGGTACCATGCCCATTACTGTCGCCAAACTGATCCGGGTCCCCATTATCGTCAGTTGTAAAGTTGCGCCCGCCAATAATACGGTCTTTCAAATCGGGATGATCCACTTGGCAGCCCGTATCCAGGATGGCAACTACCACCCCTTTGCCCCGCTTGCTTGGCTCCCAAACCTCCGGTGCTTTCATTAATTGAATACCATCGGGTATTTTTTCCGCATTGTCCAAGATTTCTTTCACCTCAAAAGGTAGAAGCTTCATTTCATGCATGTTGATTCCTCCTTAAGTTCGCCTTACTTTAGATTCATGATCAATAAGGATCCTCTTGGCATAATAAAGCATCCTGATAAGCTGGAAAAGAATCCTATATAGTTTCATTATACTCGATCACTTCTGGTAATAATAGGGAATTTTTCGCACTCTACTGCTATTGATTCCAAAGCTAGCTCTTTAATTGCTTCGCTTATAGTCTTGAGCGATATTGTACATAGAATCGGCAAAAGTCTTTGGTTGGACAGATGTAAATCTGACAAGCTGCTTACGATCTTCCAAAACCACTCCTCGTGCGCTGAATACCCGAGTCTCAGTCACCGCATATATTTTCCTTTTGAGTTGAAAGACCATTTGAATTTCACTGCAGGCAACCTCATCCCCCTCGTTCAGTTTTTCTTTGTAGACCTCATTCAGCTTGTCAATGACTTTTGGATCGGTAAAGATGGTTTTCGTTAGAACATTCACCTGTGTTTTATCTGTTTCATCAATGCTCAATGACTGATGGTCAAACACGTAAATACCAATGTCATTGGTAAATACATACGACCAGCGCTCCTGCTCAATTTCTGCCATGCTCGGTTTGGGTCGAACACTAATCTCCCAGTCCGGCGGCGATATTCTATCTGATTCTTCCGCCTGTACGATAATACCGGGAAGCAGCAGCCAGCACAGCACCAATAGCAGCATTATCTTTTTCATTGTTAACAAAGCTCCCTTTCAACTTTTACGATGGATGGAATGTAACTAAACCCCTAAGCGCAGCCTTCCAGCAAGTGAAAGACTGCGCCAAAGAGTTTGCTTAGAATATAAATTACAGAGTAGGCTGCATATCTTATGGATTTTTCTTTTTGAGTTCGTCGGCAAGCGCTTTTGCCTGACGAGCCAGTCTGGCTTGGCCGACAAAGCCTTTAGCAGAAGCAGCAGCTGTGCCTGCTGCCATTTTGGCTGCTGGTGCATCAGGGGCGATAAAGCAAGCTGAATTGATTTCGGTGTAACCGGCATCATTCAGTGCAGCTGCATTAAAGGAAGTGGGTGTGCCGCCAGTTGTCGTAGGCAGGGAAGAATAGGCATCGATTTGGTTGCCTCTGACAAACCAGAAACGGCTAGGAGTGCTTTCTGCCTGTATGCCCCAGAAATAACCACCGGAATTAACATTGTCCACGACCGTCCAGTTGGTTGTGCTGGGGTTTGCCAGATTGGCAACGGTCGAGCGGTAAATTTTCCCTTCCATGGCGGAAAAGCTGGAATTATAATGCCCAACAAACACATAGGCATTGTTGGCGTTGGCGATGCTGATATCGCGGAAGTCACCTGCCCAGCCGGACGGCAAAGCAACATTGTTAACACTCATTTCATTATCTTCGTCGATTGTGACGATGCTTAGGCGGGTCAAAGCATTTCCGGAACCGGCATTTTGCACGCCGCCCAGTGCACATATGTATAATTGATTGCCCCAAGGCTCTAGGGTAAAGCCGTTTCTACCCACTCTTACACTAGTTATAAAGTTTAGCGTACCATTAGTATTAATTTCATATTGCAGCACATAACTGTCGGCGTAGACCTCATAACCGCCTTCTGGGTTGCTGCTGAACAGAACATAGAGATAATCACCAATAACAGCCAGACCTTCGCCATGCACATCGCCGGTCACCGTCAATGGGAATTCATAACTCATCGTCTGGGTAAAAGCATCACTAGTCATATTCACGGCCGCAATTTTTCCCAGGTCATAGCCAGTAGCGTACAACCAGTTGCCCTTACTGGCAACTGCGTGCAGGTTGCGGACAGCAGCCCAAGTATGGCTTGCAAGGGGCACTGCCCAATTTCCCTGAGGTTGGATGATCTGATTGTTAATCAAACTCCCGGGATTGGCAACATTATACTGACGCAGCACCAGACGACTATTGCTATGCTCAAAGAAATTAAAAAAGGCGGCATCACCGTTCAAACCGGTTATTTTGGCCTTAGCGGCGGCGGTGTCAACACTTGACGTACTGCGGGAACCAGTAATGGCCCCGGCTTGACTATTCACATAATTGCTGATGGCATACGCAAACAAATTTTCAGACATTGAACACACACTCCTTTTATTTTCGTTTTTTCTTTTTTCTAAAAGCTGTCTATACTATTATTGATCGCTCTACATTGGAATCACCTCCTTAACTCAACACCATAAATAAGTCAGAACGTATAGCTCATGGTTGCATAGTAGGAGCGCCCCTGGATGGGGAATGCAACATTGTACCCTTCACTCTGGAGGTTATTATAGGCTTTTAGCTTGGGTCCCTTATTAAAGACATCATTGACGCCCACCATCACTTCCAAGCCTTGGTAGAATTTATATTTGGCACCCAAGCCAATGGTGGTCAGTGCATCCTGACCGTACCACTGGTTAAAACTATTGACCTTGGTGCTCTCGGTGAACATTTCTCCCAAATATTTAACCTCACTAAACAGCAGCGTCCGATTGTCAGGGCGGTAGCCCAGCCGCAGCGATCCTTCCCATTCGGGAGCATACGCCTGCTTGGCGTTCCAGTAGGCATTGGTACCGGTAGGGGAGTCATTTTTGATTCTGGCTTTGGTGTCAGTATAGGTGGCAGCAATATCCAGATCCCATTTGTCCCATTTGAGATTGGCCTGCATTTCCACGCCCCGTGCCCGTCCTTCCGCGCTGTTGCTATAGCACCAGTAGTCGTAGCCATAGCGCCACAACTGCAAAAGGTTTTTCGCATTGCGGCCGAAATAGGTTACCTGCAGCTTGCTGTCGGCGCCCAGCGTACGGCCGTCCCAGAGGGCGCTGACATCCCACTGTTTGCCTTCTTCCGGCAGCGGGAACAGGGAAATCAGGTTGCCATTGAGGTCACTGCGCGGCGCCGGCAGTATACCGGCACCGTCGCCGGCAATCTCATACAGGTTGAGCAGCCGGAAATAGGTCCCGCCCGTGGCCCGCAGGGCGAAGTTGTCGTTCACTTGTTTTTTCAGGGCCAGCTGCCAGGTTGTCTTGCTCTGGGTTTCTTCGGCTTGTTGGTTCCATTTGTGCTGGTAGTCACCTTCCAGCGGACTGGAGCCGAAGGTGGTAGACGAATTATAGCGAATACTGGGAGTCAGCCATAAATCGCCCGCTTTCCCCAGCGCAATGGTATCCTGCACCTGGGCATTAAACATTTTCTGCTTATAAAAAGTGCGGTAACGGACAGTGTCGGGGTTGGTGGCGTCAGTGACCATGGAACCGGCGATATGCATTTTTTCGTCCGAGTAGTTGACCATGAACTCAATCAGATGATTGTCCCCCGCCTTGTAAGTGCCGTCAAGCATGCCGCCCCAGCGCTCAGAGTCGTACCGGCTCCATTCGCGGAATGGAATCTTCCAGTAGTAAGAAAGATCCTTGAACCAGGTACTATTATTGCGGTAGCTTTTGTCCTGATCCAGGTAATTGACCGACCAGCCCCACTCCAGATTGCCCGCATTGTCGCGCCGACCAGCCTGCAGCTCCTTGGTGGTCAGCTTTTGCTTTTTATCCATGTTCAGTGGCAGACCTGTTTCACCGTGAGCGTCAGCATCCCTGCCCGAATCAATAGCAGCAAATGCTATTCCGGGAGTATCCCACAACTGCTGAGGCAAATGCCGGTCGATCTCCTTCCAGGCGCCTTTGACTGTCCAATGGTCGTCCTGCCATTTGACAATAGCATCAGTATTTTTATAGTCGTTATACCGGCGCCAGCGGGTTCCGTCCCCCAGCTCGGCTTTGAGTTTTTCATATTTCTCGATGTCGGCCATAAGCGACTGCATCTGCGTTCCGTCGGGCTTCCAAGATTCAGTACGTGATTTTGCAACATAGTTCGCGTAAATATCAAGATATTTGGCGGGATCGGCAGCTATCTCAGCATAACTGATGTTAATACTCATATCATTGTATAATTCCCTATAATAGGTTTGGGCATAGCCCTTTACGTCGCTTATGATCCCATTTGGGTTAGCACTGGAGTCACCGGTGTAGGCTTTGGACGTTATTAGTCTTTGATACCCGTAATCATACAGAGCCTGATACTCTGCTTCATAAAGGGCGGTCTGGCCGCCGGGCAGTACTTCAGTTGCAAACTTCACCCATTCTTCCGGGTTATTTCGGTAATATTCAGCCTGAGTATCGGATAAGGTCTGTTGCGTGGCTACAGTCTCATAACCTGACCGGGATTTTACTGTGTTGAAATCGGCTATCCCTTGCTCGGCAACTGTTGTCAGAGAATTCTTCCGTTGGTCAATCTGACTAGCATAGGCCGCTACCTGCTCATCGCTGGCATAATTCTTGTACTTGAAATCGCCTTCGCTCTGCTCCCGGTTGATGCCCACCATTAGACTGCCGCTGCCCAGAGGCGCATCCACCTGTAAGCTGCCGATATAGCCGCCATACGAGCGCTGCCCGATGCTGGCAGTGATATTTTCCTTGGTTGGACGCTTGGTCACAATATTGATTACACCGCCCATAAAGGTGCCGCCAAAGCGCGCCGGGATATATCCCCGGTATACCTCAATACGCTCAACGTTTTTAATCGGAATAGTGGAGATATCCGCCGCCGCGTCGCCGCCAAGATTAAACAGCACTCCATCCACAAACAACCCTACCTGTGCCGCCGTCGATCCACGCACACTGACAGTGGTATATTGGCCTTTACCATTCACTTCTCGCACATGGACGCCGGGCACGTCTTTTAACAAATCAGGCAGGCTTTTCTGCTCGCCCTTATAGTCCTCCGGGCGGATGATAGTTACAGTGCCGGGCGAGAGCTTGGACTCCCAGTCCGGGCGCTTGGCTTCTACCGTGAGCGCCGGTAAATCATAGTCTGTCTGCTGCTCCTCGCCTTCAGATTCGGCGGCATAGGCCAGGCTGCCCAATGGCATGACACCGACCACCAGCGCACAGCCCAGCCCCAGAGTCAGCCGTTGCAGAATGCGACATTTGCGCGTTTTTTGGGTTTTTCCCGTACTCTTTGCCAATTCAGATACGACTTGCCAACAGGAGCGGGCGCGATTCCAGATGATTCTATATACATGGTTCAAAAAATATCATTCCTTTGTTACTTTCTTTACTTCTTGCATAGTTGCTGGATGTTCTTACTGCATTCAATAATCCAGCTGCTCATATAAAATAATAGCAATAAAAAAACTCCCATATTGGGAGTGCTTACGTTGGACCACCAGAAAAATTTACGGCAGCTTTACGTAATCTCCTCCCTGTCACTCGCAGGTTAAATGGTGATTGTTAGATAGGCAGTTCTCCTGACTTCGGATCATTGCTTTCTCGCGCCTTCCCAAAGCCTAAGCTCCAGTGGCATTGATGCGAGATTGCTCCCCGTTACAGTGGCGGGACCGTGCCGGCATTACACCGGTCTTCCCTATTAAGCCCCGAAGGGCACCTATCCCGATATTCTGTTGTATCTAATCCTATGCATCGCTTCATAACAGTATTACATTATCACAATAGTATGACTTTTCTCTTATCCTCTCATCGCTAAATTTTGAATTCCAACTTTACTTTTAGCTTGTCCATCAAAACACCCATATTTTTTCCTGATCATTCTCCTTTCATTTGCTACCATTTATCTCTGGTGAAGATAATTCACAGAGACTATTGCTTCTTTTATGTACCCACTTATTGCATAAAAGCCACAACCTACCAATATCACCACAGCCATGTAGTATTTCGTCAACGAAAATAAAAGAAGCCACCTGTGACACCGTCCCAAGAGGCTTCTTATTCCATGCAGACAATTTATCTGCACAAAAAAATGCAAAAATGCATCCAAATCCCCTCCCCATCTCTCGCAGGTAAAACGGTGATCGTTGTACAGGCAGTTCTCCTGGCTTAGGATCATTGCGCCTCCAAACCTTCCCAGAACGATTCGTTCCAGTGGCATATCTTGGATTTGCTCCCCATTACAGTGGCGGGACCGCGCCGGTCTTTAACCGGCTTTTCTATGAAGCCCTTACGGGCACCTGTACCTATATTTAGTTTTGTAATTGCTTTTTTCAAATGAAATTCAAAGAATTCTATTTATTCCATTATAATCCTGTGGAAATAAATATACAACTATTATCTCTATGAAATAAAAAACTCAATCAGACCTTTTTTGCCCAGAATGTTTTCATCTATTTTTCTACACTCATATAAAACTGGAGGGAGATTCTCAATTTTATTTAAGAATCTCCCTCCAGTCAGAAATCATTAATCAGTTTCCAATGTATAATTACATGTCAAACGTTGCGGAAAGCATCAAGGTTCTTGGCATGGATAATCCAATCGTGCTCGATCCGCCTCTGGCGATCCAGTAATCTTTGTCAGCTACGTTGTAGCACATGGCACTTAAGGTTATAGGGGTACCGGAAAATGCAGTTCTGTGTTTTATGCCTAAATCAAAAGTCACGACAGAAGGTACTTGTGCCTTATTATCGGTAACATAGGCAGAACCGCTATAAACAGCACGACTAATAATAGAAGTCTTTTTATCAGCTTCGTATTCCAGCGCCAGAACACCACTCCATTCGGCAACACCGTTAACATGATAACCATCCAGCAGACCTTTTGCAGTTTTTTCTCTTTGGGCATCTAAGTACATGATTACCTCTTTTATTTAATGTATTATTCCACCTTCTTTATTGAATCGTTTCCCCATAGATTGCCTCTAAAAATTTAAAAAGGTATCCAGCAGTTGTTTCGTGTATTCTTCTTTTGGCTGTTTGTATAAATCTTCAGCGGTTTGCTGCTCAATGATTCTACCTTTATACATTACGGCAATTTCATCACTACAGGCTTTTATTACATCAAGATCATGGGATATGAACAGATAGGATATTCCTTGTTTTTTTTGCGCATTTTTAAGCACTTCGATTACCTGGGCTTGAACAGATACATCCAGCATGGAGGTAGGCTCATCTAGTACTAATAATTTGGGCCTAAGCAATAGTAATCTGGCGATACAAACGCGCTGCAACTGGCCGCCGCTTAATTGATAGGGCCGCCTGTTTAGTAGTTCCGTACCGAGACCGACAAATTGCAGCTGTTCCTCGATTTGCTCATCTAGATATTCTTTGTCACCGATGTCATGGAATCGATAAGGTTCTTCCAGACTTTTGCCGATCGTCATGCGGGGATTTAACGAAGACTCGGGATTTTGGAACAAGATCTGCATTTCTTTACGCAGTTTTTTCATCTGCTTCATTGTATAATGGCTGATCTCTATGCCATTGAAAATGATTCTGCCAGTGTCGCATGGTATGAGTTTTAGAGCAAGACGTCCAAGAGTTGATTTGCCGGACCCGCTCATGCCAACCAAACCCAATGTTTGTCCTGCTTTAATTGAAAAAGAAACGTTATTGACGGCAAGGGTATGGGTTCGTCCAAATAAGCCGCTTTTGAATTCTTTGCTTATATTGCTGACATTAAGCATATTTCCAGCACCTCACCCATCGACCATTTACTTCTTGCAAAGCCGGCTCTGTTAAGCAGCATATATCTTTTCGGCAGGAACATCGGGGATGGAATTTGCAGCCTGTCGGCAGGTCAATGAGGCTGGGGGGCATACCGGATAAAGGCAATAATTTCTTGTGGGGCTGGGCATCGATCAAACCGCAGGTATATGGATGCAGCGGCTCATCAAATATTTTGCCAGCCGGCCCCTGTTCAAGGACCGTACCGGCATATAGGACAAGGACTGTATCGCATATCCTCTGAGCAAGCCTTAAGTCATGGGTAATCAGGATAATGCTGCTATTTGTTATTTTTTTCAAGTCCTGAAATACTTGAGACACTTCCTGTCGTATAATGGCATCTAAGCCCTTGGTCGGTTCATCGGCAAGGATCCATTCCGGTGAAAGTGTGGTACTCATGGCGCATAAGGCTCGCTGGCGCATGCCGCCGCTTAGCTGAAATGGGTAGCTGTTAAAAGTTTTCTGCGGTTCATGAAAAGAATAGTTTTGCAATTGTCCGATGCCATGGGAAATGCCTGCTGTTTTAGTTTTTTTATCATGATAGCGATAGCCTTCGATGATTTGTTTGCCGATAGTCATGGTAGGATCAAAGGCTGCATCCGGATTTTGCGGTATAAAGGATATAATTTTGCCACGGATCTGGTTCAGCTCTTTTTCCGTCAATTGCAATAAATCAATATTTTTGTAAATAATACTGCCGGTTATCAGACTATTCGCTGCCAGCAAGCGCAAAACAGACATGCCCAATACGGATTTGCCGCTTCCCGTTTCGCCAATCATGCCAGTGATTTCCCCGCTATTGAAAGTCATATCCACGTGGTTTACAGCATGCACGGTTCCTGCTTTAGTCTTGAAGGAGATAGTAACATCTTTTAAATAAACATTATTATCCAATTTATATAGCCCTTCCTACAAATATTGTTTGTTTATATCCTGCTGGATACTAAAGAGATCACGCAGGGCATCGCCAATTAAATTGATACTGGCGCATAGAGCTAATATGCATAAACCAGGGGCTAACAGCAGATTGGGATAGCTGCGGAAATATATTTTAGCGTCATTGATCATAACACCCCAATCGGCCTCTGGCGGCTGCATGCCAAGACCCAAAAAACTCAGCGCAGCAATGGACAGTACTACCGTGCCGATTCGTACCGTGAAAAGTATGATAAGGGAATTGAATATGTTCGGCAATATATAATGCACTAGGATGTAAAAAGCACTGGCACCCAGGCTGCGTACGCCTTCAATATAATTTTCTTCCCGTATTTTTAATACCTCGCCGCGCACAATTCGGGAAAAACCTGCCCATGAGGTCAAAGTAACAGCTAACAGCAAACTGGCTGTACTTGGCCCCATGACACCGGCAATCGCGATCATCATGCTCATTCCCGGCAACCCCTGAAATATATTTACCAACAGTTGTATGATCGTATCAATGATTCCGCCGAAATATCCGCTGATCATTCCTAAAGTAACCCCAAAAAGCATGGTACATAAAGCTGCTGCCACGGCAAAACGGATGGAAACTCTTGCACCATATAGGATACGGCTGAATACGTCTCGCCCTAATGCATCGGTTCCCAGTAAATGAGCCCCAGAGCAAGATTGCAATGTTTCATCCGGCAATACTTGGTTGGGATCATAAGGAGCGATAACGGGAGCAAAAATAGCACCGCTTAGCATCAGCAGCAAAATGAAAGCGGCAATTTTATAGATGATAGAAAGTTGTTTTATGTTAACCACTTACTTCCCTCCCAAGCGTATTTTAGGGTTTAATAAAAAATAGCTTATATCCACCAGAAAATTAAACAGAACAAAGACTAAACCTGTGAAGATGACGTATCCCTGGATCGCCGGATAATCCCGTCCTCTTATCGCTTCTAATACATAACTGCCCAAACCCGGTAAAGAAAAGATAGACTCAATCACAGCGGAACCACTAATGATAGCGCCAAAGTAATTCCCTAATAAGGTGATTACCGGAATAAGGGAGTTCAACAGACCGTGCTTCCAGATAATCATTGGAAATGGCAGCCCTTTTGCTTTTGCGGTGAGTATGAAATGCTGCTCCAGCACTTCCAATAGTGCAGCACGCTGAAGACGCATCAAGGTGCCGATCGTTCCCGCCGCCAAGGCAAAAGAAGGCATAATGAGATGAACAACTGTACCATATCCGCTGGTTGGCAATAGATGCAGCTCTTCAGAAAAAATCCACATGAATAGGATTGCCAGCCAAAACGCCGGTATGGATGTAATGATCAACGCTGCTGTTCTGAGCACAAAATCACTTTTTGAATTGTTTTTATAAGCCATAAAAACGCCCATTGGGATAGCTGTAAATATGACCAGCAGCAATGTGAAGGATGCCAGACTGATGGTTACCGGCAGACGCAGCATCAGTTCGTCCCAAATGGGACGCTGGGTTATGTAAGATACGCCTAGATCACCATGGAGGATCTGCAGAAGCCATGACAGATACTGGACGATAAAAGGACGGTCTAATCCCAGCTCATGGCGCTTATTGGCGATTTCCTGGGCACTGGGAGTAGAAACTCCGTCCATGTTCAATAATACCGCAGCAGGATCACTTGGTGATATAACACCGAGTATAAACGCTGCTATGGTGATGCCTAATAAGACAGGAATAATCAGCAATAATTTCTTGACAAGATAGAATAAAATATCGTTCATCACTTTACCCACTCTATTTTATCTAATGTTATACCATAAAGCAGCGGTTCATAATTTTGTATTTTTTTGCTGTGAACAGCCAGATTCATATCAGCAAATAAGGGTATACAAGGCGGAGACTCGACAGATATATCCTGCAGCCAGTCATATATTTTAGCTCTGTCAGCTATTTCTAACGTGGCATCTAACTGATCGAGCAATTGCTCGGCTTCGTCGTTGTTATAGCCTAACCGATACTGCATATTCGCACTGCCGGTACGTTTCATATAATTTTTGAATAATATCGCCGGCTCAAGATTAGGCAGCCCCTGGGTGCCGATGATGATGTCGTAATTACCAGTTGCTCTAGCATCCTGGATAGCGGCCCAGTCCATAATGACGATACTGGCATTCAGGCCGAGTTCTTTCAGCTCTGCTTGAATGAACTCCGTTATTTCTTTATAGGGGTATCTGTCAATTCCGTATTGAGGAAGCAAAAAAGTGATATTGGCCTTTTGGCCCTTTAAAACGGCATTAGCCAGTTCTTTTGCTTCCTCCACATTCCGCCGGGGTTTAATTTCTTTGCTAAAAGGGGATGCTCCATTGAGGAAATTACCCGTTGGTATGGCATAACCATGAAAAAAGTTCTTCACAAGTACATCCCTGTTAATCATGAGGCTTACGGCTCTTATCATGCGAGGATCGTTAAAAGGCGCTTTTTCGCCATTGCAGAACAGATAATGGGTAATGGTAGATTTGCCTATTGCTACAGCAAAACGATTGTCTTTGATCAATTCACTGGTTAATGCAGGAGTTAATGAACCTATATCTAAAACTCCCATTATTTCCTCTGCTTTTAACGCTGAATACCGTGTTTCGGCATTAGGAATATTCTTGATCCGGATCGTTTTGGCTTTTGCTTTGCCGCCGTAATAATCATCGTTACGTTCCAGTACGGTATACTGCTTCGCAACATGATTAGCAATCTTAAATGGACCGGTACCGGATGCGGCGGTGCTAAAATTACCGGTACTGCTGTCAAAACAGTACGGACTGAACATCGCACTGCCAAAATTGGTCATGCTGTAAATAAGTGTTGAAAATGGTTGGCTGAATGTCAATTTGACTTTGTTGCCCTCCATTGCTTCGACTTCTTTTAGGTTAGGATATACTTTATTGATATCAAAAAGATAAAAGGTTGATACCCTGGGCGTTATATTCCGATACCGTTCAAAATTTTTTACTACTGCAGCAGCGTTAAATGGCGTTCCATCATGAAATTTTATGCCTTCTGCCAACTCAAAGATCCATTCTGTATAGTCAGAGGAGTGTTCCCATCTTTTTGCCAATTTAGGCGCGGGCCTGCCGTCTTCGCCTATTCCTACCAATGGCTCCCATACCTGCAGGATAGAGCTGGTATAGTAAGGATCTTTATCGCCGGGGGTGAGATCCCTTGCAGCAGCAAGGACGATTTCCCTATCAGGATCATTTAGTTGTTCCGTATTGCCAGAGCATCCAGCTAGGCTGACCATGATGCTAAGGGTTATAAATAACCTTAATGCGGTCTTATAAAGATAATAATTTCTCACAATAATGGGTTCTCCTGACTTTTATATATGATTATTCTATATGTCAAATTGCGCGGATAACATGATGGTGCGTGGCATTGATACATAGATTTGATCTCCGCGGGAAGCCATCCAATAATCCTTATTGGTCAGATTATAGCACATGAGGTTAAAGGTAGCTGGTGTACTCTTTATTTTAGTTCTATATTTCACACCAAGGTCGAATGTCGTATAACCTGGAACTGTGATTGTTTCATTATTGATAGTAGAACTGCCAGTATATCTGGCGCGTCCGGTAACGCTGAATTTCTCATCAGCCTGATATTCCAAGCCGACCACGCTGTTCCATTTTGCCCTGCCGCTTACATCATAACCATCATATTGACCATTCTTGGTTTTTTCCCGGGTGGCATCAAGAATCATAAAACCGCCCATTACATTCCATTTGTCAGCCAGACGGCCGTTAGCAGATACTTCTACGCCTTTATGTCTATCCCGTCCGTCTTGTATCTGATCATACTGTGTTGTACTGCCAGCAGCGAGAACGTCTATATTATTAGCCTGGGTGATATCAAAGAAACTCAGTGTAGTAAGAATACCGGCATTTTCATATTTCATACCGATTTCATTTTGCTTGGTTTTGGCAGGGTCTAAAATATCTCCGGCATTATTATAGGCACTGCTTACTACGGTACCTTTGTTAAAGCTTTCCGAGTGGCTGGCATATAAAGAAAGCTTGTCCTCGGGTTTATAAGTTATAGCATACGTTGGACAAAAGGCATCGCTGTCAACACTGCCCGATTTTTTGCCGGTAGCGGGAGTATAGGAATCTACGCTGGCGAAATGCTTATGAACACCTACTAATAATTGCCATTTCTCATATTCAATCGTATCTACTACTGACCAGCCCCAGAGTTTTTGTTTTTCAGCTAACCCGGTGGTGTAATTCGTGTTTGGCATGCTGTTCTGCACAATCCCATGATAAATATTACCTTGACCAATGCTATTCTTCTCATTGCTTGTTGCCGATTTTCGATTGCGCCAGGATTGATCCACGGCAAAGGTTAAATTGTGGGTCACTTCACCATCGGTTATTTTGCCCTGTGTACCCACTTGCGCATAATAGGTATTCATTGGCGTACCGCCGTTGGTTACGAGCAAGTCGTAATCGCCAGCGTCATTGTCGATCGTGAAGGAGCTGCTATAGGGACTCACATTTTTGGTCAGGTTATTGCGGTTTAAACCGCCGTTAAAGAATATACTCCAATTATCACTTACTTTTTGCTCGTGGTTGACAGCCAATATCCAGCCTCTCGACGCTTTTACCATGCCATCGAAACTATAATCGGAGCTTGATTTTGGCGCACTGGGCAATTGGGTAACACCAGAGCCTAATTTAAACCATCTCATCCCGCCTTCGATTTCAAGCTGGCGATAGCCGGTCAGGACATTGGTCGTGCTTTTATCATCCCGATGATCGACGTTGACAAAAATACCTTTGGCTTTCATGTTTTCACCATGTATCGAAGTTTCACCATTCAAAAGTTCCGTATTAATGCGAACACCCCAGGCCTTGTCTTTACCAAAGCGCCTGGCAATATCCATATATCCGCCAAAGGAGCCTATGCCAGAGAAGGTTTGCGTATAGCGGGTCATCGGTTCTTCTGGTGCCTTTTTGGATACAAAATTAATCAACCCTCCGGCGGAATCAGATTCATATTGGGCACCGGTGCCGCTGATACCACTGTTCGGACCTGAAATAATGTCAACATGGTCGATGAAAAATGTTGGTGCATTAAATTGTGTAAACATGCCGGGTATACCATTTACATAAGTGCTTGTACCGTTTGCACGAAACCCTCGCAAAGTAAAATCGTTATGTAGTACGCTGCCCGATGCCTGTATAGAAGGACTGTTTGACAAAATACTGTCGAGGGGCTGGCTGGAACCGCCAAAGAGTTCTATCGTTTTATTCGTTAAAGTAGTTTGCGTAAAAGGCGTATCCATGACACTTTTTTCGCCTAAAAATCCTACGCTGCCGCTTTTGAATACAAAACCCCCGGGCAAAGTATCCGAGCTATCCTTCTTGTCCTTTTCTCCCTCGACGACGACTGTTTCCATTTCGTATTCGGGAGCGCTTTTTTCGCCGGCAGGTGCGGCGGTTTCTGCTGCGGCCTGCTCTTCCTCCGCATAAACAATATATGCGGGCGTAATGCTTGCGACAGTGCATAAGACTGCCGCTGCCAGCAAATGCTTTTTGCCTTTCATGATCGATTTTCTCTTCATAGATGCTCACCTCAAAAGATATAATTATTCCATTTTCTTGCAGGCTGTCCATTGTTTGCCGACAGAAAAAAATCTGCCTCGCGAGAACGAAGCAGATTCAAAAAAAGCATAATATTTACGCATAAAAAAACCAGCTTGGTAAAAATAATACAAGCTGGAAGCACGCATAATATGACTATATGCCATAACGAAATCGCCCTCCCCATCACTCGTGGGTTGTTGCGCACTCGCACAACGTGGTGATTGTAAAACAGGCAGTTCTCCTGGCTCCGGGTCATTACTCATCTGTTCCTTCTCAGGCTTACGCCTAATGGCACTACATACAGATTCACTCGCCGATACAGTTGCGGGACAGCTTTGGCATCGCACCAAATTCTCTCTTAGGCCTTGCGGCACCTGTTTCATCAATATTGGATTTTTATTTTCAATATACAATTTATCTGTTGATAACTAGTCTAAAGTATAGCACTTTGCACTTCCCACTGCAAGCAGTGAATTCTTGTCATGAAAAAAGAAGAACGAGAGCAGATGTTTTCTACGAAGGAAGTCTTTTACCTATTTTCTACACTCTCAGACAGCAAGATCTTAGCCTGCCGCGTGGCCCACTTGATTTCATTAGCCGTTACTGCGACTTCAAGCAACCCATGCAGATAATAACTGCCTGTAAGCCTTGGCTGCCATTGCTCAATTGCCTTAGTAAGGCTTTCCCAGTACTCTTCACTGATTTCTTCTGGACTGGTTATGCCTCCATCAACAATGACAGACCGAACCTTTCCATTCACTCGAACAACTATTGTACAGCCACTTTCTAATATATCTAAAATAGCTTTGAATTCATCGCTAACAGGCGGAGCCTCTGACTTCATCCTTCGTTCCAATCGGATAGGCAAAAGATCAAAAATGCGATTCCCCTTTTTTATAATAGACTCATTGTAATCGATTAGTTTCTCTGCCAAAGAAATCCACTCTCTTGGTTCTGATGATTCCATGACCACTTTTCGCTCACTTCTTAGCAAGTCCAACAGCTGTCTTGCTTCCTTATTCAGTTTGTAAACTCTCTTTTTTTGTTCCGTATGGACATGAAGCTCTCTGCTGTCATCGAGACCGACATAATCCTGCACTGCACGGCAGAAATAGAGAACTGCAGCTTCATTGCTCTGGCTAAGCTTCTCTTTCAGTAGTTTGGTGTACCTCGGCGGCCATAACAATACGTTTACAAGCATGGCCGAGCCCAAACCAACGAATATAACTCCTGATCTAGCAAGAGCATGTATCATAAACTCTTCCGTACTGGAACTTAAGACAAAGAGTGCAGCAACAATCCCCATGGTTATGCCGCTATGCAATTTTAATTTTATGTATATTGGTATCAGCAAAATAACGATAAAACCTGCTGAAAACGGATTAACACCAAGAAAATAGCCAAAGAAAAAGCCCGCTACAACACCAATAATATGGACAAAGATTTGATCCCGCGCTGCCCTTAATGTTAGGAAAATGGATGGCTGTATATTTATCACGGCAGAAACAGCGCCAAAGAAGGCGGGTTCCAAACCAAGCAACTTACAGATATACATTGTTATGGCAACGGCTATACCCGTTTTAATTACGCGTGCTCCAATTCTCATCTTTTCATCTCCCAGCCATAAAATCCTAATCTTGTTTTATTATTAATAATGCATTTTTACCGATCAATCCACACATTGCATAATAATATCTTCCCCTGCAGTTACTTCCTCTGCAGGAGTTATGTGGATCTCTTTTCCTCCAGTAATGTTAATCCTTACAATACTCTCTGCATGATCGTTAGGATAACCTAGGGATAGAATCTTCTGTCCAACAGTAATCTCTTGTCCCTCACTGACCAGAAGCTGCAATGCAGCGTTTAAAGCCGGGGTTTCTAATTCCACCTGAATCATCAATTGATAATGTGGCTCAATCATCATCAGTAGTGATGCTGGATTTGAACATACTTGTGTCACTCTGCCGGCAGCAGGGGCAAGACAAATATCATCCCTTGTAGCAATTGCTACAGTATAACGATTCTGGGATTTCGCTTCCTCTTGGATCAGTCTGCCGCTTACTGGCGCATTAATTCGTACATCCTGCTTAAAAGTCGGAACATATGGCTCTGCCAGTTGCTCATCAACTGATTTTTCCCCAATCATCGTGGAAATTTCTTCTTTTAAACCGTCGGACTGAGTCCCAAAGATAAATTGAAAATTAGTACCCATTTCCATAATTCCGACTGCACCCAAAGCTGGAAAATCCTGTTTTCTCACCGACTCTCGTTGTATTACAGAAACTCGCAGCCTAGAAATACATGCATCCAAGGCCTTAATATTATCTGCTCCACCCAATGCTTTCACTATGTTATATGCCCTATGGGAAGTATTCAACTCATGATCAGCAAGAGGTACATCTTCCCGTCCCGGTGTTTTTAATTGAAAACGATTTATGGCCAGATGAAATACAATAAAATAAAGCGCGCCAATACTGATTCCAACCGGCCATATCCATAGCTGATTGTGCCCATATTTATAAGATAATAAATAATCAATAAAAGATGCTGAAAAGGTAAATCCCAAATGAATATCCAGCCAACTGGTCATAAGCCCGGAAACACCAGCCATTAGCACATGAAACACAAATAAAGATGGCGCGACAAAAATAAATGCAAATTCTATGGGTTCTGTAATCCCTGTCAAAAAAGAAGTTAAAGCGCCACTAATCATCAATCCAGCAATAGCTTTTCGTCGTTCTGGTTTAGCATTATAGTATATCGCAAAAGCTGCTGCTGGCAGACCAAACATCATAATCGGAAACTCACTGGCCATAAATATACCTGCCGATGGGTCACCTGCAAAATAACGATTAAAATCTCCGCGAATCAAAGTACCATCAGGGGTAATAAAGTGCCCAAATTCATACAAAAAAGCAGGATAGTATACATGATGCAGGCCGATCGGTATTAACAAACGTTTTCCCGCAGCAAACAATGCTGGACCTATACTAGAGTTTACTGCAAAATGACCAATTCCATCAATTCCCAATTGGATTACAGGCCAGACAACCTGTATTATTAAAGCCATCACCACTCCTGCTACAGCAGTAATAATCGGCACAAAACGCTTTCCCGCAAAAAATCCTAACACATGGGGCAACCTCATCTGATGAAACTGCCTATATAAGACAGCTGCAATCAGCCCCATAGCAATACCAGAAAAAACGCCCATATCAATACTCGGATTTACAGACTTTAATACTGCCAGAAAAATCAAATGACCAATCACAGCCGCCAAAGCGGCAACCGCTTGCCCTTGGGAGAAACCAATCGCCACTCCTACTGCAAATAATAATGGTAAATTAGCGAATACTGCCATACCAGCATCCCGTACTGCAGGCATATTAAGTAAATCCTTTTCTCCAAACCGGAATAAAAGTCCGGCTGCCGGCAAAACAGATACAGGCAGCATTAAAGATTGTCCGATTTGCTGAAGGTATCGGAATATATCTTTCACCTGATCCACCCCTTTTTACAACAGTACCATAGCATGAAAAAAGCTAGCACTGCTTTACAAAATTCATTCATGACTATCTAACATAAAGGCACCAGAAACTTCTGGTGCCTTTTCGTTAAACAAATACCTACGTTACTTTATTGTACCTTAATATTCATACGTTCTCCACGTTTTACTGTTTTCCCTTCCTCTACCACAATCAACTTACCTGCTAAATTAGTAAAAACAATAGGGGTAATCATAGAAGGTACCTTATCTTTTATTGCTTTCAGATCTGCTTTAAAGAGGCTTTGGCCTGCTTTGATACGATCTCCTTGGTTGACAAAGAAAGTAAATCCTTCTCCTTTTAGATGTACCGTATCAATGCCAAAATGTACAATCATTTCTAAGCCGCTGTCTGCGGTAATCCCAACAGCATGTTTACTTTCCAGCACACTCGTTACGACCCCGTCAACAGGTGATACAATCTCACCATTACTAGGCTCAATAGCAAAGCCGTCACCTACTATTTTCTGTGAAAACACTTGATCTGGCACTTGTGTAATAGCAATAATCTTTCCATCTAAAGGAGCAAGAAAAGCATTGATGGAATCGCTTATTGTAGTAGTTGCTGCCTGTTGTTTTATTTCCTCAGGAATAATCGTAGCATTAATTACTCCTTTTCCTGCTATAATATCCTGCATTTGTGTTTTTAGTATATCCGATTTAGGTCCAAAAATAATTTGCAAATTATCACCGATTACCATAACACCTGACGCACCAAGTGTTTTGAGTCTATCTTTATTGACCTCACTACTATTTTTCACACTGACACGTAAGCGAGTAATGCAAGCATCGAGATGAGTAAGATTATTTTTACCACCTAACGCCTGTAAAACATCTGCTGCTAAACTAGAAGCTGGAGCATTGTATACTTCTTCTGTTCCTGTATCGTCTTCCCGCCCTGGAGTTTTTAAATTCCAAGTGCGAATAGCAAAGCGGAATCCAAAATAATAGATGACTGAAAATGCCAAACCTACAGGAATTACTAACCACCAATCCGTACGATTGGGAATAACGCCAAACAATAAATAATCAATTACACCGCCAGAAAAGGTCATACCAATTTTCACATTCAGAATCTGCATCAGCATAAAGGACAAACCAGCAAAAATCGTATGAATACCAAATAGTACTGGCGCAACGAACAAGAAGGAAAATTCAATGGGTTCAGTGATACCTGTTAAAAAGGATGTGAGGGCCGCCGAAAGCATAATACCGCCAATTGCCGCTTTCTTTTCTGGTTTTGCCTCATGATAAATAGCAAGGGCTGCAGCTGGCAGGCCAAACATCATAAATGGGAACTTCCCAGTCATAAATGTACCAGCGGTAAAAGCGACACCGTCTTTGAGCTGAGCAAAGAATATACTTTGATCACCGTTAACAATTTGTCCGCTTTTACTTACATACTCACCAAACTGATACCAAAAAGGATTATAGAAAATATGATGAAGACCAAAAGGAATCAAGGCACGTTCAATAATACCGAAAACAAAGGCAGCGAGTACTTTATTAGAATCAATCATATTACGTGAAAACAGGGTCAATCCCAACTGAATCGGCGGCCAGACAAAAGTCATAATAACACCTAAAACAAGGGCCGCAACCGCTGTTACAATCGGTACAAAACGTTTACCTGCAAAGAAACCAAGATAAGACGGCAATTCCATATTATAAAACCGTTTGTAGACTTGTGCTGCTAATATACCCACAATGATACCGCCAAATACACCGGTTTGCAACGTAGGAATTCCGAGTACACTGCTATAGGCAGGATTGCCAGCAATCATGTCCGGAGTAATCCCTGTTACTACCCCCATAGTAACATTCATGATTAAAAAACCAACAATTGCCGCAAGCCCGGCAACTCCTTCACCACCAGATAATCCAACTGCCACACCTACTGCAAACAGCAATGAAAGATTACTGAAAATAATACCACCGGCCTGTTCCATAATTTGCGCCATAGCATGAATGACGTGATTATCAAGAAAAGGCATAATACTAATCGCCGCTGGATTTTGAAAAGCATTACCAAAAGCTAATAAGAGGCCTGCTGCTGGTAATAAGGCTACTGGCAGCATTAAGGCTTTCCCTACCTGTTGTAATATACCAAAGGATTTTTTTAACATTATAATTCCCCTCTCATTTTATCAATCTATTATAAAATCTAGTCTGCCCCGATTTCCTTTCGGATCACCTCCTCAAATGGATAATAAAAAAGCATGAGTCATTATGAGGATAGATCTCCTCATTAACAACTCATGCCTGCTTTACCAGTAACACGTATATACTTATTTATATTATCAATGATGCTTACCGCGAATACGCTCCAGATGAATTGTTAAATATCCGATTTCAGCATCTGGAACTTTTACTTGCAATTCCATTTCTATAATATCACCTACTTGCCTAGCAAGCTCATAGGATCTGGTAAAATCTTTTTTTAAGTGCTCCATAAATGGGTTCTCAATGGCAGTATTAGTTATCACGCGGTGAATACTACTCTGTAAATGTGTAAGTAACCTTGTATAATTAAGACCGCTGTTTTCCTGCAAAGGCCCTATTTGAATTTCAATATGCTGAATGACCTTACTAATAACTTGGGAGTGCTTTAAACTCTCACCAACTGACCTATTGTGCCTAGCCGCATGCAGATGCAAGGCAATAAAACCAATTTCCTCCCGGGGAATCGTTATACTTAATTTTTCAGCAATCAACTTAGCGCCTTGTGTCGCCACATAAAACTCGTCTGGATACATTACTTCAATTTCAGAGATAAAGGGATTTTTGATCTCCATGCCTTGCGACAGGCGAATTAATGTAAAATTAATATGATCTGTCAGTGCCACATAGACGCGAGGATGCAGTGCCTGGCCAAGCTGTGTCTTGGCTAACTCAATAATATCTTCTGCAACTTGTATCACTGCTGGTTCGACCTGCTCAATCAAACTTAAGGCCTGATGCTCTGCCACACCTTCGGGAACGACATAAATTTTTTCATATTTCGGACTTTTTAACAGATCGCCTGCTTTACGTCCAAACCCCATTCCCTTACCGAGTAAAATAACATCTTGCCCAATTACGGTATTTGCTATCACTGCATTATTGCTTAAAATTCGTTGAACAGTAAATGGGCCCTCTATCGTTGCCAATTGCAACTCCCCCTGTCTTTTTAAAAGGGAATAGCCAGCAAGAAAATGATATTGGCATCCCAATTTCATTATTCTTACTGGCTAATGCCGTTACCGTAACACGCCACTCTTTATAGAAATTATATCACACCATATCTGGTCATGACAAGTAGAAATAATCAAAGGAACTGCTTAATTGAGTTTATTTGACTCAAAAGAACTGTTTCTTAGCTTTTTTCAGATAAAGAATGAGAGAAAAATTTTACATTGGCAGTTGAATTCTAAACCTACGTAAGAATGTATAAGTATATCATCATTAAAGGAGGAATTTAAAATGGATACTGTAATGCAAAGGAATGAAATGGTAATGAAATCAAACGTCAACTCTTACCCTATAGTGCTAGTACATGGATTTATGGGTTGGGGTAGAAACGAGGTACTGGGACTAAAATATTGGGGAGGGATAACTGACTATGAACAAGAGCTTTCCACATATGGTTACACGGCTTATACTGCAACGGTAGGTCCTGTATCCAGCAATTGGGACAGAGCTTGTGAGTTGTATGCCTATATCAAGGGAGGAACGGTAGACTACGGTCACGCACATTCTACACAAAAGGGGCATAGCAGGTATGGAAGGACATATCCCGGTCTTTATCCTGAATGGGGCAATCTCACGACGGAAGGTAAAGTAAATAAAATTCATCTTGTGGCTCACAGCATGGGTGGTCAGACAGTACGTACCCTTGTTCAACTACTAAAGGAAGGCAGTGACGAGGAAAGAAATGCAACGTCATCCCAATTAAGTTCTCTCTTCGCAGGCGGTAAATCGTGGGTTCACAGTGTTACTACGATTGCTTCTACTCATGATGGTACCGTACTTGCAGACGGAATCAATATTTTTGGAGATTTTGCTAAGAATTTAGTAGCTTCTCTAGCATCTTTTACCGGTGCAGGTGAAAAGCTTATCTATGATTTCAAACTCGATCAGTGGGGTTTGAATAAAAAGTCAGGGGAAAGCCTTATAGACTATACAAACAGGGTGTTTAACAGCACTATCTGGAATAGTACGGATGACCTTGCAAATTGGGATTTAAGTACTGATGGGGCTCGCGTGCTTAATCAATGGGTTAAGGCACAATCTGATGTATACTATTTTTCTTATTCTACCTGCGCGACTGTCCCTAGTATTCTAACGAACAATGAACTTCCCCATGTAATTTATATGACCCCGCTACTATATCCATTTGGAAGATTCATAGGAAGTTATAGGCGTAATGATCAAGAGCGGGTTATTATTGATGATAGCTGGAAGCCCAATGATGGCGTAGTCAATACCATTTCGCAAAATGGTCCAAAAATCTGGTCTTCTGATAGAATCGTCAACTATAACGGAGTGCCACAAATAGGCAAGTGGAATTCCATGCCCTTATTAGATACGATTGATCATATGGATGCGTGTGGTATTGGAACAAATGCATTAACTTTATCCTGGTATAAGGGTCTTGCTGAAAAACTAGGTCAGCTAAGAATAAGTAATTAATGTAAAGCTTGAGGTAAGTAAGCATATAAGACCAGTAAATCAAAACCCTGCTAGTTGATTCATCTTGCAGGGTTTTGATTTATATTTTTTCTTGCATTTCCCCGGATCATCACATGATAGATTTTACTTTCACTTAATTGCCTACCTTGTCGTGGCATGCAAATCTAAATGAATCAATGAACCCGTCCCGACTCTTAAAATTACCTATTTTTACCTGAATAACGTAGTATCTTTTGCTCAATACTAAATATTGTAATATCATAGAAGGGAGTGTTATCTTTGACACAATTAAATCAAATGGAACTACAACATTTACGTCACATGATTGGTGGTCATGAAACTGTGGCCAACAAACTTGAAGCGTATGGTCAGCAGTGCAATGATGCACAGCTAAAGCAAATGTTTATACAAGATGCATCGGCTGCTAGAAGCTCCAAACAGAAACTCATAACATTTTTACAATAGGGGGAAGCGAATATGAATGATAAAGATATGTTAAATGATTATCTAGCAATGATAAAAGGCAGTTTAGCTACATACGCCAATGTCATCGCTGAAACAAGTGACTCTCAATTACGCTCAACTTTTCAGCAAATGAGAAACCAAGATGAGCAGAGGCAATATCAAATTGCGCAGACTGCTACGCAAAAAGGATATTACAAACCAGCTGCCCCTGCTCCGCAAAACGAAATACAGCAAGTAAAAGCTGAATTGACGAATCCAACAATGTAAGGAAAATAAATCACAACGATGGGTTGTGATTTCAGACCGTAGACAAAAAAGGTACTTTACTCTTGTCGTAAAGTACCTTTTTGATTGCGGTCTGAACAACAAACAGTTTGTTTGCTTCCAGCACTGTGCTTTTATGCTGATATTAGATTTGGTGGGCAGCTAAGTAACCTTTGTCGAAATTATCTTTAGTAACTACATATTTACCAGCTTTTTGCCAGCAATACCAGGCTGCGTCATTTCCTCCGGAGATAAAATTATATCCATAGCATATTTGCTTAGCAATTTTTTCGCTAAAATAAGTTCCCTTACTGGCCGTCCTGTTTTATAGGCTTCTTTAGCCAGCATGGATGAATTTTCATAACCAATGTGTGGCAATAGAGCGGTAATAATACCCACACTGCCCTCCAACCATTTCTCACATTGTTCTTTCTTAACATTAACACCTTGTACACACAGCCTATTGAAGGTATTAACTGCATTGGTTAAATAAGTAATAGAATTAAAAATGTTAAAGGCCATAACTGGTTCCATGACATTTAATTCAAACTGACCGTTCTCAACACCCATGGTTACAGCTAGGTCATTACCAATAACTTGATAGCAAGCTTGGTTAAGCACCTCAGGAATTACGGGATTTACTTTCCCAGGCATAATGGACGACCCTGGCTGACGCGCAGGTAAATCAAGCTCGTTAAGGCCGCAGCGTGGTCCTGAAGCCATCAGGCGGAAATCATTGGCAATTTTAATCAAGGCAAGGGCGGTAGTTCTTAAAGCTCCTGAAACGTCAGAGAACACATCCGTATTATTCGTAGCATCAACTAAATTTTCAGCGGTAATAAAAGACTCATGCGTAATTTCAGCCAACTGTCTGGCTACTTCACTAATATATTCAGGCTCAGCATTAAGCCCTGTACCGACCGCTGTAGCACCCATATTCACCGTTAACAAACGGCGTAAAACCTCTTCCACACGCTGTGAGCCCCTGCGAACCGATGCGGCATAAGCGGAAAATTCTTGTCCTACAGTAATAGGCACTGCATCCTGCAAATGAGTTCGACCCATTTTTAGAACATCCTTAAATTCTATCCCCTTTTTTTCCAGAGCAGCAGCTAAATTATTAAGAGCCTCTACAAGAGTACGCCCTTTACGAATAGTACAAACCTTAATAGCTGTTGGAAATGCATCATTTGTGGATTGTGCCATATTGGCATGATTGTTTGGTGAAATACGATCATAATTCCCTTTTTTATCACCAATTATCTCCAATGCCCGATTAGAAAGCACTTCATTCATATTCATATTTACTGAAGTACCAGCGCCGCCCTGAATAGGATCAACACAGAATTGGTCATGTAACTTACCGCTGATAATTTCATCAGCCGCCGTTACTATAGCGTCTCCAATAATTTTATCTAAACGACCTGTAGCCATATTGGCTTTTGCCGCCGCTTTCTTTACCATGGCCATTGAATCTATAAAATCTGAATCCAGTTTCTGACCTGTAATTTGAAAATTTTCCATCGCCCTCAGAGTTTGCACTCCATAATAGACATTATCCGGAACTTCTATTTCTCCTAAAAAGTCATGTTCTAAACGCATAATTTTCTCCCCCTGAAATGTATTTAAATTTTTATTACTGCCTACTTAATAATTACCAGATGCCAATAACCTTCATCCACGGGATACCTATTCCCAGCCATATCACTAAGTGCACTATGGAAAGAACAAAGCCATGCCGCCACCATTCACTTTGCGTAATGTACCCTGACCCAAAGAAAATCGGCGACACTCCACAAGCGTAATGGGTGAGGGTTGAACAAGTATTAGCAAATACGCCTAATAAAATTGCTGTTAACAGTACTGGCGCACCAGCCGCCACAGCAACAATGGCAAAGGCACTAAATAGAGCCATAACATGTGCCGTATTACTGGCAAATCCGTAGTGGACAAAAGTATAAACAATGCATACTAGCACAAGTACCATAACCCAGGAAATTCCGACTAATTGCGCCGCTACAAGTTTGGCAAACCAAGTGATCAATCCAAGTTTTGCTAAGTATGCTGCCATATTCACTAAAACACCCATCCAGATGAGTACATCCCAAGCCCCTTTTTCCCCTAACACATCATCCCAAGTAAGAACTCCTGTAACTAGCATGAAAGACAACCCTAACAGGGCAACAAAGGCCGAATCAACACCGGTGATACTACTGGTAGCCCAAAGAATCAGAGCCCCGGTAAAAATCAGTAATAATATTTTTTCATTACGGCTCATAGAGCCCATAGAGATTAATTCCTTGTACGCCATTTCCTTGGCTTCCGGTGTATTTTTAAGTTCCGGCGGGTATATCTTATATAAGATATAGGGTATCAAAATAGAACAAACGATCCCCGGCACGATACAAGCCATAAACCACTGGGTCCAAGTTATGGTTTGCCCAAAAAGTTCTTGGGTTAACTTCATAACGACTACATTATTTGATGCTCCGGTTAAAAATACAGAGGCCGAAATAATAACGCTATTGTAAGAACTAAAAATTAAAAACTTCCCAACTTTTCCAGCTGTAGGACCTGGCTCTGACCCAAAAGCCGTACATAAACTACGGACAATAGGATAAATAATTCCGCCCCCGCGTGCAGTATTAGACGGAGTAAAGGGGGCCACGATGAAGTCGGTGGCAGACATAGTATAAGCCAGCTTAAGAGTACTATCACCAAACTTGCTCATAAGGATATAAGCAATCCGACGCCCAAGACCAGTTTTAATAAATCCTTTGGCAAACATAAATGCTGCTACGATAAGCCAGATTACGGTGTTGCTAAATCCTTCTAATGCTTGCCCCGGTTTAAGGACACCAGTAATTACCACAGTAGTCAATCCAATTATGGAGGCTGTACCAATAGCTACCGGCTGCAAAATGAACGCTGCAATAGTAGCTGTAAATACTGCCAACAAATGCCACGCATCCGGCTTTACTCCTTCCGGAATTGGCGCAAACCAAATTACTAAACCAATTAGAATACAAATTATTCCTCTAACGATTTTATTCACCCATATACACCTCTCTTTATCAGATTTTCATAAAACAAAACATATAGTTGCTAAACAACTTCATTCTAACGACCTTAATCGCAATGTGAAAATAAGTAACCATATATAACAGAATATTTAGTTAATATCCTGTGTACATGTAAAGCCCTTTATCGCTCCTACTATCTCTCTTCTCCTTTCCAGCAAAAGCCTTTCGCCGCATTATATTGGGCTTCCGTTTTAACCTTCATTATTTTTTATCAATGATATATTTCGTGTACATTGTATCATGTATACATTATACAATCAATATGCAAATGCAAAATCATTAGAATTTTTTGTTTTTTTTAGGATTATCAGATAAATGAGTGTACCGTAAAAAAACATCTTATTTATGATGTTTCATCTTCTCAAGCATTCAGCAACTCAATAGATACTTAAAAACAAAAAAACCACGAAATTCGTGGCTTCAGAAATATTCCGATTTATTTACAATTGTCTTCATATTCGCTGAAGAATACTTGCTATTAGAGTTTCCCCACTCACCATTATGAGCGTATGTACATTCTGCAAAGGTAGTGATATATTCCCCTTTATTCATTAACTCAATATCTGCTTTAGAGAAAGCATAAACCTCAATTGCCAATCCCTTAACTGGCTTTGAGTATTTCTTTTCCGTATCTTTTGCCGCTTGGATTAGATTGCCTTCAACCGCTAAGCCCATTGTCAAAGAGATTTGAATAGTCTTTCGGACAGCATAGCCCGTTGAAACAGAAAGTTGGCCTTCTGTAAAAAAGGACTTCTTTGTTCATTAAAGAACTATGGATATATACGATAAAATTTGGAGGAGAATTCCTGTGGAGAGCAAAATACCAGAAGCTTCAATCAAATGCGAAGCAAGACGTGCGTTTCTCGCGCTCTGTTCGCCTAAAACACGACTTTTACATGATCCTATTTCCGATCCCTATGTGGTTTGTGGACATCCAAATCCATCTGACCTTGGAGATGCAGACTGCTTTTCGCAAACAGGTTCTTGGGGCAAAGTTCAGTTTTATTTCCTAAGCTTGAGACCTATCGTACTGCAGACAAATGCGGCAGAGCACCTTATGGCGGGGCGGAATATGGCATTCCGCAGACACCTGAAGCCGACGCTGTATGTAGAAAAATTGCGGCATTGCATAAAGGGTATGGTGCCGTCATCTGTCCATCGGGATTATCCGCGATTGCAACAACTTTAGACGCGTTTTCACCGAAAGCGGTTCTTATCCCTGATAATGTATATGGACCAATGCTTCGGTTTCTGAACCGGCGACACATAAAACAAATCCGTTATCCAGCAGGTGCTTCAGCAGATGAATTTCGCTCGGTCCTATTAAAAGCGCGTAGCGAATATTCTCAACGTGAAGACTTGATTGTCTATATCGAGGCTCCGGGCAGCGGTACTTTCGAAATACCCGATATCAATGGCATAATAGCTATAGCACAAAATGCCAAGTTACGTACTGTTATGGACAACACATGGGCAAGCCACGTCCGTTTTCAACCTCTTGAACACGGTATTGATATTGCTGTGCAAGCGACGACAAAATACGAAGGTGGATATGGTGATACGCCATCTGGGATTGTTATCGCCAAGCATCCACAAGATCTGCAGATCATCACCGATGAATTGCGCGCAACCGGTAACGGCGCAGTCGCACCAACGACTTGCTCGCGACTTTATCACAGAATTGATTCGACTGAAGAACGTCTCAATCAACACGCCGACACCGCTCAACGGCTGATCGAATGGTTTTTGAAACAGCCTTTCGTCACTAACGTCCTTTCGCCGACTTTGGAAACCTCACCTTATCATGAACGTTTCCAGCACTATTTCGGCAAAGGAAATGGTCTTTTTAGCGTCGTTTTCCATCCGGACCTGCCGGCAGAGCATGTCGAGGCTTTTGTTGATGCACTAAACCTGTTCTGGGTTGCTGAAAGCTGGGGAGGGCATTTGTCGCTTGTATTGCCGGTTCATGCCAAGCGCGAAGTTACACCCATGCCAGATGGTTATATTTTACGCTTCCATGCCGGGCTCGAAGACTACCAGGATCTTTTGCGTGATCTCAACCAAGCGGCAGGATATTTTCTCGATAATAGCAACTAATATAACATTCAATTTAATCGTGTTAGTTAGTGAGGTGTAAAAAACAAAACTCAAAGGCAAAACTCAAAGGGACGGTTCTATCGAGTTACGCTTTAGGAAAACTCAAAGGGACGGTTCTATCGAGTTACGCTTTAGAAATTACAGTTTGACAGATACCTGTCACTCTTGCTATCTGTCGCGTTGATATACCCTCTACTCCCTTTATTCTCCTTATTATCTCATCTCGTTTTATTCTCTCCATACTTTGCAACTCGGTAGCCATCTTAACATTTGCATACTTTTGTATCATTTTCTTGGTATCTTCATCTGTTATTCTTTTTGCGTCCTTAATTTCAATACAATTATCATCAGATTGTTCATTCATATATTTTTTAAAACTGGCGATAGATCTTTCGTGTTCTTCAGCAAAAATAGCTAATATGAAACCAGTCTCGACGATTTTATTCTGACCTATGTATTCAACATAACTGCTCCACTTATAATTAACTACACTTTTCTCTTTTCCAGCTTTTATTGGATTTTGATGAATATATCGTAATACTGTCAGTAAATATGCATCCGTTTCCACAACTTCACTTTTAAATCGATCTTGAAATAAGTGACCAACTCGATCATATTTACGATTGTACCACGCCACATAGCTTACTCCAATTCTCTTCATAGAGTGTCCGATTGGCTCTTTACCTTCCTTAATCAGCAAGTGGATATGATTATCCATTAAACAATATCCATATAGAATATACCTAGCAATTTCTTTATAATATTGTAAATATCCTATAAACTTTTCTCGATCTTCATCATCCTCAAATATGACTTGCTTATTGATTCCCCGTATAATTATGTGATAGATTCCACTTTCGCTCCTTTGACGCGCTTGTCTGGACATTTCTTATCACCTCATTGATATTCTATCACTTATTTCTTTTAAACTCAATGGAACCGTCCCTTTGAGTACCGAAGTTTGTCGCAAAATAAAAAATCCCATGACTTTTTACCTAGTCATGGGATTTCTATTGGATTTTAGATTTATGACAAATCTTGAACAAATTTAGCCAGAATCAAAAAAATACTTTCAAGCTCAGGCATTTCATTTTCATTATATTTGATAATCATATACAGGCTTATTGCATCTTACCGCTTTTCCTGCTTTTGTATCCATCAGTTCCCCTTTAGCCAGGGCTAATTTGCCATTGAGAAAGACGTAATCAATTCCTTCAGGATGGGCATTTGGCTGTCCAAAGACCGCTTTATCGGTAATGTTCTTGATATCAAATACTACGATGTCTGCGTCCATGCCTTTTCTTAAACGGCCTTTTGACGTAAAGCCGAGGGTTTCTGCTGGCAGCAGGGTAGCTTTACGAACTGCTTCCATAATGTTTAATTCATACCGCTCTGTAACCATCTTTTTAAAATAGCGAGGAAAGCTGCCAGCAATTTGGGGATGCCCTTCTCCTGGCAGATAGGTACCCGTATCGGTAGAAGGCATTGCATAAGGATGGTTTAGCGCCATATAGATTTCTTCTTCAATTCCGGTAAAAACAACGACTGCCGTATGGGGATGCTGAGTCCGAAGCTCATGATATATATCCATAGTTAAACGCTGACCATTATATTTACCTGTTATGACTAGAATATCATCGAGCTTCCATCCATTGGTTTCCATATATTCTTCATTAAAGAGAACTGCGCCAATATGGGTTGCCCACTGAGTATACATGCCGCTGTCAAATCGTATATCCAATCCTTCGAATCTCGCTCTGTTAATTACGGAAAGGGCCTCTTCCATAACTCCCGTTCCATATTGGTATACAAAATGAGATACTTGGATACGAGCACCCGTTTGGCGGGCAATGGCGATGACTTCCACTAAGGAATACATATCAATGCCGGTAATCATCCGCGTATCTACGGCTACAATTCTGCCGTATCTGGCAGCAATCTTGCTCAGATTCATAATCTCATCATTCGAGCTGCCGGGTGCATAAGCCAGTCCCAAAGATAGACCACATGCCCCTTCTTCCAAAGCCTTCTCTACCAAATATTCCATTTGCCTTAATTGTTCAGGTGTAGCAGGTTTTAACGGATCTGTGGCCCCAACTTCTTCCCGCAGGCTAATTGAATGACCAATTAATTCTGCTTGATTGACGATAAAACCTTGCTTTTCTTGAGCGGCAAAAAAAGCGTTTATGTCTAATGGGCTTAAACCGCAATTCCCGCCGACAGTGGTGGTGATTCCCTGTCTTAAGGAAAGCTCTCCGCAATAATCATCCCAATCTACATGTCCATGTATGTCAATGAAACCAGGGCATACCATTTTGCCCTCCACATCAAACTCTTGAAGTCCTTGGATGTTATCTTTTGTAATCATCTCTATTTTTCCATTTACGATTCCGATATTCCCCCGAGACCGAGTAAGGGTTTCGGGGTCAATTAAAATCCCATTTCTAATCACTATGTCAAAAATAGTTCTTCAACCGCCTCTCATGTGGATCTGTTTCAACGTATAACGAGTATGCTTTAATCTTAGAATATCTTGATTATATAGAAATAGCAATAAGGTTACAAATTAAAATTTGCAACCTTATTGCACCGTGATGAAAGAAGAATTCAATATTCGCTATTGTTTTTTCCTTAATGATATGGTTTAAACCGTTTTAGCCTGAGTGCATTCATGACTACGGATACAGAGCTAAATGCCATAGCTGCGCCAGCTACTACAGGTGATAAATAGCCTGCAACCGCCACTGGAATGCCTAATGAGTTATAGATGAGTGCCCAGAAGAGATTTTGTTTAATATTGGTCATTGTTGCCTTACTCAGCTTAATAGCAGCAACAATTCCACTCAAATCTCCCCGCATCAGTGTAATGTCCGCTGCCTCGATTGCTACGTCAGTACCTGTTCCAATGGCAAATCCAACATCAGCAATCACTAAAGCCGGAGCATCATTAATGCCGTCACCTACCATGGCTACTACCTTGCCTTCTTTTCTTAAGGATTCTACTTTTTGCGCTTTATGTTCCGGCAGAACTTCAAACATCACATGTTCAATGCCGACTTGCGCAGCAATGGTGCGAGCCGTACGTTCATTATCACCAGTGATCATCCACACTTCCAGCCCTAATGCCTTAAGCTCAGACACTGCTTTTGCAGAATGTTCCTTTACAGTATCCGCTACAGCTAGCAGTCCTAGCATTTCTTTGTCTGAAGACATCAGCATAACTGTTTTTCCCTGCTCTTCCAGTCCCTCAATCTGGGGGATAAGAGCATCGATAGCAATACCATTTTCCCGCATTAATTTTCGCGTACCCACTAAGATTCTGTTTCCCTCAATCACTGCTTCTACCCCATATCCAGGAATGGCAGTGAAAGAATCCGGATCAGTAGCAGCGCTTCCCTGAGCCTGACCAAATTTAACAATGGCTTGGGCCAAGGGATGTTCTGATTTTTTTTCTGCTCGCACCGCCAAGGCTAATAGTTCTTTTTTTCCTAGATCTGTCAAGGGAATAATATCCGTTACATCGGGCTCTCCCTTTGTAATCGTACCGGTTTTATCTAACACAATGGACGTCAGCTTATGGGCATTTTCCAAGTGCTCAGCGCCTTTAATCAGAATGCCATTCTCAGCGCCTTTACCCGTTCCTACCATGATCGAGGTAGGCGTAGCCAATCCCAATGCACATGGGCAAGCAATGACCAATACAGCAGTACAATTAATCAAAGCACGAGAAAAATTACCAGGGTCCATGACAAAATACCATCCTAAGAAGGTCAGTATGGCAATACCGATGATCGTAGGTACAAAAAACCCTGAAACCACATCGGCAAAACGTTGAATCGGCGCTTTCGATCCTTGTGCCTCTTCCACAATACGTACAATTTGGGCAAGGGCTGTATCTTTCCCCACCTTAGTGGCCTTAAAGGTAAAGGTGCCAAATTTATTAATGGTTGCACCAACGACTGTATCATCGACTTTTTTATCAACAGGAAGGCTTTCACCAGTCAGCATGGATTCATCAACTGCGGAATTCCCCTCCATAATAGTGCCATCTACAGGAATTTTTTCTCCAGGTCGCACGACGATAAGGTCTCCGACTACTACGGCTTCGATCATAACATCCATTTCTTCGCCATTTCGGATGACACGAGCCGTTTTTGCTTGCAGGCCCATAAGTGCTTTTATGGCTTCCGAGGTGTGTCCCTTAGCTCTTGCTTCCAGCAGCTTTCCTAAGATGATGAGGGTAATCAAGATAGCAGAGGTTTCAAAATACAATTCGGGTATACCGCGCACTATATTAGCGATACTATAAAAATATGCAGCGGACGTTCCTAGAGCCACCAATACATCCATATTCGAACTGCCATTGCGCAAAGCAGAATAAGCACCGCGATAGA
Source organism: Pelosinus fermentans JBW45 (assembly GCF_000271665.2). Lineage (GTDB taxonomy): Bacteria > Bacillota > Negativicutes > DSM-13327 > DSM-13327 > Pelosinus > Pelosinus baikalensis. Next base: position 3,960,106 of record NZ_CP010978.1, read on the forward strand.
ACTGAAGCCCAGCCACAAACTGTACGGGTGTAGCTAAAGCCAATTGCAAATATGGATTGTGCAAGAAATCGGTAAGCCCCCCCATAATGCCTAGAACATGCAGCGTCATGCCTAGTAATAAAGGAAACGAAAGCACTGCGGATAGTATCAGTCGTTTTTTTTGATGATTAAATTCGGTCTCTTTTGCTGTATCCTCCTGATTTGGATTATGATCCGTTACATCATGAGCTTTAAAACCTAATGCATCTACTTTGGCTTTCATTTGTTCGATGGTTATTTCCCTGGGATCATACTCTACCGTCGCTTTTTCAGCAGCCAGGTTAACAACAGCACCGTAGATGCCTGGCAATTTATTCAGCCCTTTTTCAATACGATTGGCGCAAGTAGCACAACTCATCCCGGTAATTTTAAAATTCGCTTTATCTTTAATCACTTGGTAACCAAGTTTTTCGATCTTTTCTCCAATCTCTTTCACACTCACCTGTGCCGGATCATAAGACACAGTAGCTTTCTCAGCAGCGAAATTCACCACCGCTTTATTTACACCAGCTAGCTTTGTTAACCCTTTCTCGATCCGGCTTGCGCAGACAGCACAAGTCATACCGCCAATCTTAAAGGTACCTGATTGTAAATCAGCACTTGCCTGATTTTCTCTCAAAACCGTCATGATTTTTCCACATCCTTCTAAAGCAACTCGCTTTTATCTCATATATCCACCTATCGTATACTATACCCCTCTAGGGTATATGTACATTATAAAACTATATTTTGTTCTGGTCAATATTATTAGCCAATTTCATTTTTTTCATGTGTTATGCTTTCGATATAGCAAAGAACAGACATCCTAGGTAGATGCCTGTTTTAGGATTTATACCTGCTTACTCGCCTCTTCTAGCTCTACCGGCAGTAGTATTTCAAATACACTTCCTTCTCCTAATTCACTGCTTACTGTTACCTTGCCACCATGAATCTCTACCAGCTGCTTAACAACGGCCAACCCTAGACCTGATCCACCACTTTTTCGATCCCGGGATTTGTCCCCCCGATAAAAATGGTCAAACAGGTATGGTATATCTTCCTGATCAATCCCCGGACCTTTGTCTGCTACAGATATTTTAATCCATGATCGCCCCGCTTCTTCACTCTTCTCGGTAATGATTTTTACAGAGCCTTTAATGGGAGAATAGCGAATGGCATTCACAAAAATATTATAAAAAACTTGACTAATCCGATCTGCATCTGCTTCGATTTCGGGAAGGTCTTGTGCAAGTGAACAGGAAACAGAGATATCCTTTTCGTCAGATAAAGGTTTTAGCATATACACTGAGCGACTAATAATTTGATTAATATCAATTCTGCTTTTTTCCATCGCTAATTGACGAACTTCTGCCAGGGACAAATCCCGCAGATCTGTAATCAGGCGATTTAAGCGAATCGCTTCTTCATGCAAAGAAGCAAGCTGTTCTTTGCTGGGATCGATCACGCCATCCACCATTCCCTCCAAATGCCCCTGAATAATGGCCAGTGGAGTGCGAAGTTCATGAGCAATATTAGCCAAAAACTGCCTCCGGAGATTCGTATTGATTGTCAGAGTCTCAGCCATCCGGTTAAAAATAGCAGCCAAATGTCCGACTTCGTCTTTAGTTTCAATCGGTACTTTCTGGTCAAAATTTCCTTGTTCAATTTGCTCAGCAGCAGTGCTCAAATTGCGCAAGGGTATAGTAATACTGCGAGCCAAAGCATAGCTTGCCGCCAGTCCCGCCACTAAAACGGCCATCCCAACCCAAATCAGAGACTGGTGAACAGAGGCCAAAAACGTCTCTTCCAAGGATCCCATGACCATCACCATTGGATTTGTAGTATGCCTCATCATACCATGCTGACCGGCTTCCATCTGTTGAACAATTAGATATTCTGTAAATTGCTCAGTCATTTGCAAATTCATCAGATAGATCAGCAAAAATACGGTTAGCGCCACTGCCAGAAACATGAGTCCTGTAATGCGATAGGTAATGCTATTCATTGGTTTCACTGGCAAATTTATAGCCAATCCCGTATATTGTCTGTATATACTGAGGTTCCTTCGGATTGATTTCAACTTTCCTCCGCAAATTCTTAATATGGGCATCAATCGTACGCTCATATCCCTCAAAAGTATGCCCCTGGGTTTGTTCAACAATTTGCAATCGACTATAAACTCTGCCAGCATTAGCAGCTAGTAATTCTAAAATTTTAAACTCTGTTGGCGTCAGTTCCAAGACTAAACCAGCCTTCGTAACCTGATGGCGCTCCAAATCAATCATCAGTTTTCCCGCTATAATGAGCCCGCTGCGCACAACTTCTTTATTGGTACGGCGTAAAATGGCTTTTGCTCGCGCTACCACCTCTTTGGGACTAAATGGCTTCGTCACATAATCATCAGCACCAATTTCAAGTCCCACTAAGCGATCCCGTTCTTCATCACGAGCAGTAAGCATGAGAATCGGAATATCATTATCCTTACGAATTCTCCGACAAACGTCCAAACCATCAAGACCGGGCAACATCAAATCTAATATCATAATGTCCGGCTTTTGCTCTCGTACTACCTGCAAAGCATCCAACCCGTTCGTTGTAGAGTAAACAAGACAGCCCTCTTTTTCAAAATAGGTTTGCAGTAGCTTTACTAGCTTTACGTCATCATCTACAATTAATACTGCATATTGGATCACAATATCTCTCCTTTCATACACTCTTGGTATCTTGCCTCTGTACGAAATGGTTTTTGCGAATAATGGACACAGACCTCCCATTGCAGAAGACTGTGTCCATTATTCATTCCTATCAAAATTCCATCATATGAGCAATAGCCATAAAGGAGGTTGCCCATGCTCCCCACCTTAGAAAGGTTAATATACTTTTTTGCCAAGGCGTATATTCAGATGATTCATTTTCTATATCTTCTGGAGATCGTTTCTCTTGCATATATTTTCCCTCCAACCCGTTCATAAATTCCGTAATTTATATTAATTTTATCATATCTTTGTGAATAACTTATGAAGATCCCTTGAAAACATTTCTTTTTTCGATATTCTTATTCCATTCTCGTTATTTAGTAAATTGTTTCAACAGCTGCATTAATTCTTCAATACTTTGTTCTGCACGATCTTCTTTGATTGCTGTAACCATACAGCTTTTTGCATGACTTTCCATAATAATAAGTGATACCTTATTTAAAGCAGCTCGAGCCGCCAATATTTGCTGAACCACATCTACACAGTACCGTCCATCATCCAACATTTTATCGATACCATTGATCTGCCCTGCAATTTTTTTTAACCGTAATTTTAATTCACTTTTTTCTTTATCCGTTAACACAAAATTCACTCCCTCTACTACTATACCCCCCTACCGCACTTAATTATAGAACGGTATGCTTAGCCTCGTCAATATATGGACTCATTACAGTAACAACTATTTTACTAGTGTGCCTTTAAATAAAAAAAATAAAACCTTTTGAACCGCGAAGAAGCGAAAACCCAAAAGAAAAATAAATTTCAGATGATAATGATATTGAATATCATTATCATCGATGTTATACTATAAAGGTCAAGTTTTAAGAACGTATTGGAAAAGAGACTAAATTTCGATAGAATAGGAGCATGGTAAATGGCAACAAGAAGAGAACCAAGGTTTAAATTATGCAGAAGATTAGGTGTTAATATTTTTGGTCACCCTAAAGCAATGAATAAAGCAACAAGAGACAATAGCCGATCCGGCAGAAAATTATCAAATTACGGGATTCAACTTTTGGAAAAACAAAAAATTAAAGCCTATTATGGGCTTTTTGAAAAACAGTTTGTACGTTATGTTGATAAAGCGATGAAAAGCAAGGAAATCACAGGTACTGCCTTATTAAAAGCATTGGAATGCAGATTAGATAATCTCGTATATCGAATTGGTTTTGCCAGTTCCATTCGTCAGGCCCGGCAGCTAGTCAGTCATGGCCATATCCTCGTTAATGGACAGAGGGTGAATATCCCATCCTATGGAGTACCAGTTGACAGTGTTATCTCTTTAAGCGAAAAACAGCGGACAAATGAAATGATCGTTTCTAACTTCTTGGAACTTCAAAGTTTTGCATCACCTTATATTGAGAAGAACCTGGAAGATTTCAGCGGAAAATTGATACGGCTGCCTAATAGAGAAGAAATTCCTATCGAAGTAAATGAAATTTACGCAATTGAATTCTATTCCAAATAAGAAAAGATCAACACTAAATTGTGTGCTTGACAGTGATTATTTCTTATTATAAGGGGTCAAAATAAATGTGCAAATACAATAATCATAATTATTGGGAAGGTGCTTTATTAAAGAAGAAAGATCTTTGGACGAACTACTTTACTGATTTGGATTGTGCACAAGATGCTATTTTTATCAATACAGCGGTGATTGATTATGCTAGAGATACTGTAGATAATAATTGGGCATGTTACCCCGATGCAAAGTCATTATTAGGATTTATCCAATATATCTATCTTCCAGTAGCTTTTTTTTATACGATCCATAAGGATAATCAAGATTTATTCATCCCCATATGTTCTAGCCACGCATTGATTGAGTCCATTACAGAATCGGATTCCCCTTATGTGGATATCATGAAAAATGCCATTGAAGAACTAAATACGTACTGGGATTTAGAAAATTCATTATGTATGAAAAAGATCAAAGAATTTTGTGCTAAATTTAATGCTTTCTGGAATAAAGACAGCTATATTTTACATATCGGAGTCTTTGAAAGCACATTTGAAATTGCAGAGTACTTAGTAAGTACAAGAGAATTTACCGAAGTGTTAGAGGAAGATATCGGCTTGACGATTCAGCAGCTTTATAATATGTGTGCGATTTTTTATACAGATATGTTTATTCAAAAAACCTTTGTAAAAATCTTGAACAATAAAATAGGATGTATCGTATGAAAAGGACTGTTTAGCGCTTGCAAGAAGCCAAATGCTAAACAGTCCTTTTATCTTAAGGGTCTTTACGCCTCAAATAATTTACGAATCTCCTCTTCACTCATTTTAGCCAAGAAGTTCTCTCCTGGCTGAATTAACGCATCAATCATCTCACGTTTCTTCTGCTGCAATGCATAAATTTTTTCTTCAATCGTATTCTTAGTGATTAATTTACATACCTGTACTGAATTTTTCTGCCCAATGCGATACGCTCGGTCAGTAGCTTGCTCTTCCACTGCAGGGTTCCACCAGGGATCATAATGGATGACCATATCCGCACCAGTCAGATTCAATCCTGTACCGCCAGCTTTTAGTGATATGAGAAAGACATCCTTCTCACCCCCATTGAAAGAGTTGACAAGTTTGATACGTTCCTCCGCTTTCGTAGACCCATCCAGATAATAATATCCGATATTTCTGGATTCCAGCTCATTTTTTATAATAGCTAACATTCCCGTAAATTGGGAGAACAACAAAATCCGATGTCCACCACTTACTGCATCCTCCAGTAACTCTGTCAGCATCTCCAATTTACCACTGCCGCCATGATAGTCCTCGATAAATAGAGACGGGTGACAGCATAATTGCCGCAGCCTGGTCAATAAGGACAGTATCTTGATCTGGCTTTTGGCAAAACCATGATTCTGCACCTCATTTTCAAATTCTGTTTTCACTTGCAAGATCCAGGCAGCATATAATTTGGCCTGCTCCTCAGTCATTTCATTGACCATTCTACTTTCAATCTTTTCGGGAAGTTCTTTTAAAACTGCTTTTTTCATTCTTCTAAGAATAAAAGGTTTAATGTAGCGTCCGAGCTCCGTGAGAGCCTCTTCTTCTCGATTCTTGCTAATGGGTATTTCAAATTGATTCGAAAAGGATTTATGGGTTTTTAGATAGCCAGGCATTATAAAATCAAAAATTGACCATAATTCTGTTAATGTATTTTCAATTGGTGTTCCAGTCAGAGCAAAATATCCTTTTGCTCTAATTTTTTTTACCGACTTTGCATTTAGTGTATTTGGATTTTTAATATGCTGGGCTTCATCAATAAAGCAATACTTGAAAGTTCGGCTCTCATAGAACTCAATATCACGCTTCATCAGCGCATAGGAGGTCACAGCCAAGTCGACTTCGTCAATATGATTCAATTGTACCTGTCGTTCCTCTTGATTCCCGGAAATGATCATCACCTTTAAGGCAGGCGCGAACCGCTCTACTTCCTGCTGCCAATTATAAACAAGGGAAGTAGGAGCAATGACTAAAGAAGGAATATCTTCACTTTCTTTCTCAGACATAAGAAAGGTAATGACTTGCAGGGTTTTCCCCAGGCCCATATCGTCAGCCAATATACCCCCAAAGCCATAACTGGCAAGGGACTTCAGCCATTTGAAACCAACTTTTTGATACTCTCTGAGTTTTCCTTGAATCCCCTCTGGAATCGCGTATTCTACATCCTGGGGCTCCAAAATGTCCTGCACCATTTTCCGAAAAGAGTAATCCCGCCCCATGTGAAAATCACTAGATTCTCTAGCCAGGCTGTCAATGTACATGGCGCGATATTTAGGCAATTCAATAACTTTATTTTCTATATCAGCAGGGTTTAGTTCAAGCTGTTCCATCAACCTATTCACGATCTGTAAGTCAGTCGAATCAAGAGGAATAAATGCGCCATTTTCCAATCGATGATAGCGTTTCTTCAATTTATAGGAAGCCAATAAGGCAAATAATTCACTGGGCTGCATATCTTCATAATCCAGTGAAAACTCCAGCATATCCGTTTTAGTATTCAGCTTCACTCCCGCGGAAACTCTACCTGTATAGGTAATTCTACTATTTTTAAAATCATCAGAATAAAAAACCTCTGCAACATTTTGCAGCTGATGCAGTCCCTCTTGTAAGAAATCGTAGGTTTTCTCTTCATCTGCCTGCACAAGTTGTCCTTCCATTATCGCAAAGCCATAGCGTTGAAAAAGGGTAAGTATTCGGTTTTCTTCTTTCTTCGAACGCAACAGCATTTTCCCAGATATGGTATGCAACATTCCTTCAGATGGAGCTAAGGGATCAATGGTTAGATCACCATACTTAAAGCCAACTCTTGCACGAATGCCATCTATAAATCGATCAAAATATATTTCTATTTCTAGTGGCTCCTTATGAAATTTCTTAAGAAGCGTGGTGCTAATATGAACGGTTCCAATATTCTCTAAAGCAGGTACTACAGAGGAAAAGAAATTGGCTGCTTCCGCCTCTGGAATGTATACTTCCGATTTCTTATTTTCATAAAAACACTTCATCAACGGCTTGATACAACTGGCAAATAAGGAATCAACTTTATAGATTGTCTTCTGATGATAAATATATTGAAAATCTGTATCCAATCCATAGAATACATCATTCCCGGTCTCCATCCTAAGCTTCAGGCCCCCTACAACCGCCTTCACCGATAAATTGACAGCTGGCCGTTCCTTAACAACCCGGACACCAGAAACTTTCTCATGATTGATCTCCACGGAAAATGGAACCTCTTCCATTATCGTAAAAAACTTCAGCATATTCGAATTAGTCAGTTTCAAGCGCCGCGCATCGCCAAAAGCGGATACAGAAGAAGCATAGGGATTCCAGTCTGCAAGTTGTTTGTCATCAGCATAAGCAGACTGTAATAAATGGAGTAACGACTTGGCTTGCTCATCAAACATGACTTCCCGTGGTTTTAATATAAAGTTTTTACCATAAACAATCTCCTCCTGGGTATCTAGAGCATCCAGAAGTTGAGGAATATTCTTCATAACATACAGTTTCTCGTTTCCAAGGGAAAACTCCAGCCAACTCCGTTTCCCTCTTGATTCTAAAGAAAAACCATAGGTAGGTATCATTCTAATGGGTATTGACTGATACGAGCTAGGTTCTAGCATGTCATGATTAAAAAAATCTAATAGTTCCTGGGTTGCATGAGTCAGAATGGTTGTTTTTCCTTCACCAAAATAGATTTCCCAATGAGCTTGCATTACCTTTAAGACAGCGACAATATGTTTACACATTCCATGATAATAACTAGAAAATGCCGGGCAATCACATTCATATCCGTCCACTTCGTGATAATTATTGAAATTAACCCTTACTGTATATACTTCGCTTCCTACTACCTGGGCTCTATACGCCTGTTCATGCTGCGAATATTTTATATCCTTCACATTCCCGTTTCGATAATATTGACAGCCTTTTACATAGGAACTGCTAGTTGCAGCTTTTTCTTGAATTTTTGCATCTGTTAGCACCAAACTGCCCCTCCTTTCTTTATGGGGCCTATACTATAAATCATTTCTTCAACAACCCAACGTAAAACATTCATTAATTTTTATTCTTTCATTCCTATAAATTTACCTTTTTCTTATTTAATTTTTTATATACAAAATTTAGAAAAACATTTCGCGCTCGTTCTTTTAAAAATATTTCTTCGCGTCTTCGCGTTTCAACGTTTTTTACATAACGTTATGCATTTCTCTAGCTAGAAATAAAGATCAAGCGGCTTTTTTCTTTCGAAAATCAGCCGCTTGATCTTTATATTGTAAGGATGAGCAAGTCTTACTTCACTTTTCCGCCTTCTACTACAACGGTTTCTGGATCAATGGATTCACCATAAGCAGGTTTTAGACTTGCATCATATGCTTTGTGAATGAAGTTCTCTTTACCCAACGTTTCTAATTCTGTATTCACCCAGTTAAGAAGTTCTGTATCACCTTTTTTAACTGCAGGAGCAATGGTATCAAGACTGCCCAATGAAGCAACACCAACGGTATAACCTGTGTTTTCTCTTGCCCAGGCAAATAACAATGTATTATCATGAGCCAAAGCAACACCGCGTTTATCTTTTAATGCTTCAAAAGCTTCTGTATTTTGATCATATTTTAACAATTCGATATCTGGATAGTTTTTGGTGAAAAAGGTTTCAGCTGTTGTGCCTTTGTTGACAATCAATTTTTTACCTTTCAATTGGTCCACAGAAGTAATCGGTGCGCCACTTGGAGACACTACGCCAAGAGCAACCTTCATGTATGGATTCGCAAAATCAACTTTTTGCTTGCGTTCATCGGTAACAGTAAAGTTAGCCAAAATCAGGTCCACTTTATTTGCTTGCAGGAATTCAACTCTGCTTGCTGCTTCCACTAAGACAAACTCTACTTTTGATTCATCACCCAACAGATCCTTAGCAAATCGTTTGGCTATGAACACATCAAAACCTTGATTTTTGCCATTGGCATCTACAAAGCCAAATGGAGGTTTGTCACTAAATACACCAATTTTGATTTTTCCACGCTGTTTGATTTCCTCGATGCTGCTTTTTGCTGCTGCTTGATCTTTTTTAATTTCTGTTGTTGCTTTTGAGCCGCAGCCTGCTAAGATTCCTACTAATATAACGGCACTAAAGAAAACGGCTAGGATTTTTTTGATATTCTTCATGATACAACTTCCCTTCTTTTTTGTTTTAAAATTGAAATATATTTAAAAATTGCTGAGCACGCTCTGTTTTGGGGTTCGTAAAGAATTCTTTAGGTTCGGACATTTCACATACTTTTCCTTCATCAATAAACAGAATTCGGTCGGCTACGGCCTGAGCAAATCCCATTTCATGAGTTACAATCATCATGGTCATGCCCTGCTTTGCCAGCCCCAGTATAACATCTAACACTTCTCTTACCATTTCAGGATCAAGTGCTGCTGTAACCTCATCAAAAAGCATAATTTCCGGATTCATACACAAGGCTCTTACGATGGCAATTCTTTGTTTTTGTCCCCCTGACAACTGACGGGGATAGGAATCTTTGCGATCAGATAATCCTACTCTTTCCAGCAGCTGGGTTGCCTGCTCCATCACCTCTTTCTTCTCTCTCTTTTGTACCTTGATTGGACCTAAAAGAATATTTTCAATGACTGTCATATGCGGAAAAAGATCATAATTTTGAAAAACCATACCAATTTTTTGACGAGTTTTTTGCCAATTCACATTGGAACCGACAAGACTTTCACCATTAAACTGGATATCGCCGCCTTGAATGCTTTCCAGCCCATTCAAGCATCGCAATAATGTACTTTTCCCACAGCCTGACGGACCTAGTACCACGATCACTTCACCCTTATGTACACGCAGATGAATGCCGTCTAATACGGTCCTTGTGTCATATTCTTTATGCAAATCTTTAATTTCAAGCAAGACTTGATGATTTTCTTTATTCATTGCAACTCCTTCTTTAATTTTCCCATTTTGCTTCTAGTTTCTTTGATAGCGTGGATAAAGGATAACAGATAATGAAGTACAGGATAAAAATCAGTCCATAAACCCAAAAAGATGCAGTCGGCACTTTTATGACGGATCTTTCTATAATCTGCTGGCCTACCTTTACCACATCAATAACACCAATCATAACAACCAGAGATGTTGTTTTCACCATTCTTGTTGATAGATTAATCGCTCCAGGCAGCATACGTCTTACAGCCTGGGGTATCAGTACGTATCTGTAGAGTCCCCAAAAGCTAAGCCCAATAGCCTTTCCAGATTCAATTTGATGTTTGGGCAAAGATTCTAATGCCCCTCTGACAATGTCCCCCATTTCCGCCGCGCCCCACAGGCTAAATACAATCACGGCAACAATTTCACCATCTAGATGAATATCCAACGCATTTGTCACACCGAAATAAACAATAAACAACCACACAAGAATCGGTATGATTCTAAAGACTTCAAGATAAAAACGACAGATAAACTGTACTACTTTTGACTTGGATGTTCTCAGCAGTCCCATTCCTACACCTAAGAAAGATCCGATGATAATGGAGAGAAACGCAATTCCCGCTGTCATCATCAATCCTTCGAATAAACGCTGCAGTGTCGTTCCTTCAAATAGAACATTAATTCCCAAATTCTGCATAACGCACCTTCCTTTCTAACCAGGATAGCAGGAATGATAAGGGCAGAATAATAATCAGATAGGCAACCACCAGCATGAACAGTGATTCAAATGTTTGATAATACATACCAATGACATCTTGTGTTACGTGCATAAGTTCTGCAATGGCAATGGCTCCTACTATCGAAGTCTCCTTAAATAAAAAGATGCAATTGGCTGCTAAAGATGGCATGGTTACCGCAAATGCCTGAGGAAGAATTACGTAGCGAATCAACTGCGTTTGAGAAAGACCAATACTCAGACCGGATTCAATTTGTGTCTTACTCACGGCTTCAATTCCGCTGCGAAAGGCCTCTGACATGTAACTTCCGCCCAAAAACGCCAAACCGGTAATGGCACAAGTGGTCTCACTCATGGTTATGCCTAGTTTTGTCAGCCCAAAATATAAGAAGAATAGCTGTATTAATAAAGGAGTATTACGAGAAAGTTCAACATATATTTCAACAAGCTCTTTTAAAACCTTTATCCTAAAATATAATATAATACTGCACACCAAACCAATGATTACGGACAGCAACGTACCCCAGAAACCAAGCTTTATCGTAATCCACGCTGCCTTTTGATATAAAGGCAGCGTGCTTATTATAAACTGCCAATTAATATCCATACATTCACCACCATCTAAATTCTTTTCGGGAAAAATAAGAAAAATAAAAAAACCAAAAGAAAGTAGTTTATAAACCACATTCTTTTGGCCTTTAGTTTTCTAATCAGCCGATATTCATATTTTCACAAGAGACAATCCTATGTAGTATGTTAAAAAAATAATACAATTCTCTGTAAGAAAAATTATAGTATTCTCCTTTCCATTTGTCAATACATGAATGAGAATAATAAGCAAAAAACGATTCTAAAAAATACTAACATAATATGAACAAGCTTCTCATATTTATAATTGAACTTGTTTATTCTTCATCTTGCTAATTTAGGGAGGAGTCTTTGTGGAAGATGCATTAGCAACGATCGCTGCTGCTGTATGGACTGATAATTGGAATCATGTGATTAATTTTAAAGTTATCTTACTCAGTATTGTTATTGAATCCTTTCCTTTTTTACTGATGAGTGTTATTGTATCAGCATTACTCAATAATTTTGTTTCGGAAAATACCATACGCAATATGATACCCCAAAGTAATATCCGCAGCATCTTCATGGCCTGCTTTCTGGGTATTCTATTTCCCGTATGCGACTGCGGTATGGTACCGATTGTGCGACGTTTGATTTTGAAAGGAGTCCCCTTGCCTGCGGCTATTGCTTTCATGCTGGCTGCTCCAATTGTAAATCCTGTTGTAAGCGCAGCAACAGCATTTGCCTTTCAAAACAATATACATGTAGTTTTATTGCGTCTCGGAACAGCATTTGGGGTAGCCCTATGTACTGGATTATTACTCAATGGATTTACTAAGGGCAGGCAGCTAAAATCACCAAGTCAAATCCACGGTCATTCCCATGGATGCTGTCAACATACACTAAATAGCCACCATCCTGGGTATTCTCCCCTTCATAGATGGATCAATACTCTTCGAGATGCCTGCCATGAGTTTTTTGAAATGGGGAAATATTTAGTAATAGGCGCTATGCTGGGATCATTATCACAGATCGCGATTCCTCGGGAAATGCTGTTAACTCTGGGGCAAGATTCATCCTTATCCATTGGAGTTATGATGGTATTCGCCTTTTTCATTTCGGTATGCTCAGCTGCTGATGCATTTATCGCTGCCTCCTTTTCTAGTAGTTTTACATTAGGCTCCCTTGTAGCCTTTATGGTTTTTGGTCCTATGATTGATCTTAAAAATATTCTCATGCTGTTACATACGTTCCGCACCAAATTTGTATGTTGCCTCACATTGATCATTATCATGCTGTGCTCCAGTGCAGCCTATCTGATCAATCACTTGTAAAAGGAGGTAGGGTTTATTGCAACCTAGAAAAAGAAATCTGCGGTCTTTCAACAACGGAGCTTGTATACAATCCATCATTCTTCTTGGTTTTATCATTTTACTCCTATGGCTTGATATTACTAAACAATTACCCCTATATATCAATCCAAAATTTATAGTACTCACTCAGATATCCTATCTTTTATTAGTACCTATGCTTGTCATACAAATCATAGATACGTTGCTGCCCACTTCTAGTGTTTATGAGCAGCATTGCCATAAACATTCCAGCATCGGAAAATATACCCCCTTCTTTATGATCCTCCTCTTAGCCTTTGCAGTGCCCGAAAATACACTAAATGCAAATCTTGTCAGCAGTAAGGGACTCAATAGCCAATCCAGCGCTATTACTCATTCTATAAAAGATTTGCCACGTCCTTTAGCACCAGTATTCGGCCAAATGGATACCATTAAGGTTACAAATCTCAATTATACGGAAGCGATGTGCGAAATAAATAATTTTCCTAATGAATATGCAGGAAAAAAGATTACCATGACGGGATTTGTATTCCAAATTCCAGGGCTGACCAATAACCAAATTTCCCTGGTACGCTATGTCGTTATGTGCTGTACTGCCGATTCTTTACCTTATGGAGTCATGTGTGAAGGGATCGAAATCCAAAAGTATCCTGATGGAACCTGGCTGTCTATTGAAGGTATCATTCAAATGGTTACATACGACGGCAAAGATGCTGCATCAATTAAAATTACCTCTCTGCAAAAAATTGAAGCACCAAAAGACCCTTACGTATATCCTTATAATTAACTTGTCAATTCCCTTTCCTTTTATTAGGCATATTAGTACCTCATCACAGGAGGTACTAATATGCCTATTTTCCTTTTGACACAAAGGGATTGTCTTTTATAATAAATCTCCAAGGGTACTCTCTTGCCTCTCTAGCATAATCAATATTAATACGAGGAGTAGTTGCTATATCCTCGGGCATAATCGTTTCACCATGTAATAAAAACATGCTTTCCCCACATAAATCCATCTCATTTTGCAGTTTTGTAATTCCCATTGCCTGACACAACTTTCCTGGGCCGCTGCATAAATTAAAAATGGATTCGGTTCTCCGGCGCTTTTCCATGATCTCCAATCCTTCAATAGGTTCTAATGCTCTAATTAATACAGCTTCTGGATACGTTTCTTGATTGGTTACGATATTCATACAGTAGTGCATACCATAAATTAAGTACACATACGCATATCCACCTTTGCCAAACATAACTTTGGTTCGATTCGTGTATTTATTATTATAAGCATGACATGCAGCGTCAATGGAACCCACATACGCCTCAACCTCTACAATCTTGCCAACTGTCCTGCCATCATTGGTCTCGTGAACCATGTATTTTCCTAATAAATCTCTTGCAACTTCTAAAGTGGCCCGCTCATAGAAACTTCTCTCTAACTTCTTCAAAATATCACCTTCTTGTAAGGAATAGATTTTAAGTATCATCCTTCTGGTTATTTGGAAAAATACCTTCATTGTATTTGAAGCGAATACTCTTACTCTTTTGATATGACACTGGCAACGTGTCTTTTTTACTATTAAGGAACCACAAAGGCACAATGCCGCTAACACGACACACAAAGTGGACCGCAGAAATAAATTATACCCCTTTGTGCCCTTTGCGCCTTTGTGGTTCGATTGTTTTATTTTTTTACTAATTTTAAGTATAACAAGACTAACAATCAGTAAAAATACAAGGTAACGATTTATATCCCAGGAGGTTGATCCTTTGACAGCATTTAATAAAAAAGACTTTATCGTTATGGCTTTAGGCAATATTATCGGGTCAGGCATCTTTTTGGCCAGCAGCCTTGTAATCAGCGTTGCTGGTATCTGGGCACCTTTTGCATACCTCTTTGGCGGACTCGTTATGATGATGGAAGTATCTTTTATTATTGAGATGACAATCGCGAACCCTGTTTCAGGTTCTTTTAAGGCACATGCCCAAGAAGTTTTTGGCGAGTGGTGGGGTTTTATGATTGGCTGGATGTTTTGGGTCAGCGGAGTATTAGGAATGGCTGGTGAGGTTACTGCTTGCGCTATCTTTCTTCGCTTATGGCTGCCTACGGTTCCGTTATGGGTCTGCAGCCTACTGTTTGCCTTAGGAATTACGCTGTTAAATTTCAATGACGTGAAAGGCTTAAGTAAAATTGAATTAGGGCTTGCTATTACAAAAGTAGCTACCCTCGTGATATTTGTTATTATGGGCTTTACAGTTATAGCAGGTGTTTCCATAGGAGATGCCACAACAGGATTTATACCATTCCAATCTCTCCTTCAAGCTCCCTTAGAAGGATTCTCAGGTATGCTGGGCGCCATGCTCCTTATTTTATTTGCTTATACAGGAACAGGTATTATTGGAATCGCTGCGGTAGAAACGGAAAAGCCGGAAAAAACAGTGCCTCCAGCGGCTAAATTTATCACGATTTCAGTAACAATGCTATACGCTCTATCAGCTTTTCTTATTATTACTTTGCTGCCCTTAGATTTACTGGATGAAACCATCAGTCCCTTTGTACAGCTATTTACGATTTTTAAAATTCCCTATGCCAGGGATCTTGTAAACTTCATTCTTTTAACCGCTGGGGTTTCTGCTCTTAATTCTCAAGTATATTCCTCATCCCGCATGCTATTCTCTTTAGCCAAAAATAACCAAGCACCCCAAATTGCCAAGTATCAAAATAGTAAGGGTGTTCCCATAGCAGCGGTTACGATTAGTGGCGTTGTACTGTTATGCGGAGCCATACTTTCTTATTATTTGCCTGATAAAATATTTATTTATACCGTCAGTGCCAGCGGATTCTTGGCACTTATCAATTGGATGAGCGTATCCGCTACCCATTTTTATTATCGTAAAAAAATCCTTACTAAAAGTCCAGAGAAATTAAAATATAAAGCTCCTTTCTATCCCTATCTCTCTTGGATTTGTTTTTTTATTATCTTCGTTTCGATCCTTTCCACTCCTTTGTATCCAGATCAGCTGCCAGGTCTATACTCAGGTTTACTGCTCATGTTACTCATTAGTATTGCCTATTTGATCCGCAATCTATGGATCAATAAAAAAGATAGTTAATTATTGCATATTCTCTATAATAAAAAGAGTACCTTGGTGTCTACAAAGATCGACAACAACTAATATTATCGAAGTAGTCGAAGAACTTGAAAAGACAAATCTCTTCACTACGCTCGCAATAAGGATGATGCCAAAATAAAGGGACAGTTTCGCTAGGATTCTTTTGGAACCCTAGCGAAACTGTCCCTTTATTTTGCTTTACACGATTACACATAACTAAAAAGGATTTTCCCATTTATTGGCGAAGTAAAATTACTATTAAAGAAAATTTGTACATTTCTAGAAAAACGTGGAAATAATTGTAGAAAATTGTAGAATTATATTCATATACTTAAAATGTGCATTAGAGGTGCCAAAACAGTGAAAAAAATAAACCTAACAACAAAGCTTAATTTAAAGATAATTGGTGTTGTTTTGTTGCTCATGATCACTGTTACTGTTCATAATCTTTGGCTGTCTTTGCAAGAAGAAAATGAGAAAAATGCCCTATGGCTTGTGTCTATTACTGATTTTCTTATTAAAAAAAAACCTGAAGGTTCTTTTAGTGATATTGCCGCTAACCATGGACCCTTTCAATCAACTCAGCAAGAAATTATGACCATTAATCATGAACTTCAACCTGTCTTACAAGCTGTACTCGTACCATCCAACATCATAAAATTTGGTTTTTATTCTCTGGAACACGAAAGTATTGTAGCCATTGGTCCCCATTCTGATGCTTCCATATTATTAGGAATCGATACGAAACCGTTTAAAAAGTTTTTTTACTCTGATACCGAAAAGTTCATAGAACGAAAAAATTCACTAGTATGGTATGGTGCCAATGCGATCATTCATATTAGGCCAGTCACAGATCGTAATGGTGTCATTATCGGTCATGCTTTTGCTGCAATCAATCAAGATGCTGTAAATGCAGCCATGTGGAAACGAACGATAAACACCCTGATGGCAGCCATTTTTATGTTATTAGTATGCATTGTAATCTTTCGTGAACTCTTCAATAAGTTAAAAAAAGATATGCAACTATTCGCTGAAAGAATTCTGAATGGTTGCACTGGTAATTTTAATAGTGAAGTAGCTGAATTTACTCCTATTTTGCAATATATCAGTGAACAAACGGAAAAAATGACTCGTCTCGATCGCTTGAATATTATTGGCGAAATGGCGGCAGGCATTGCTCATGAAGTACGAAATCCTATGACGACAGTAAGAGGTTTACTACAGTTTATGGGAAACAAGCAAGAGTTCGCTAACCAAAAGGAAAAGTTTAGTCTAATGATTGATGAAATTGACCGCGCAAATAAGATTATTACAGAATTTCTATCCCTTGCAAAAAATAGGGCCATGAATTTCTCCGAAAATAACTTAAACGATATCATTCGCAATATTTATCCTTTAATACAGGCTGATGCTTTACGCAACAATAGTAATATTAAAATTTCTCTAGGCGAAATTCCGCCTCTATTTTTAGATCAAGATAGCATTCACCAGTTGATTCTTAACATGGTTCGAAATGGATTAGATGCCATGCCTACGGGTGGTTTAATCCACATCATTACAGCTCAGAATGAGCAAAAAGTAGTATTATCCATAAAAGATCATGGTCTTGGTATACCAAAAGAAGATCTAGACAAACTGGGAACGCCCTTTTTTACTACAAAAGATAATGGTACTGGCTTAGGACTAGCCGTTTGCTATCGAATTGTACACCGCCATGCAGCAACCCTTTCCATTAACAGCGAACTAGGAGAAGGTACTGTTTTCACAATAGAATTTGAACCGATTTCATCGGATACTTTATCTTCTGTTAAAGATACCAGTCTAAGCATTCCAAAATAGAGGTGGTAAAAATGATTGAGAAAATAATTTCTCTGCTATTTTTGATTGGCAGTTTAACGTATTTGTATTGGGCACAAGAATTCACTTTCGGGACTCTTGGCTCGCCTAAATCTGGATTCTTGCCAAATCTAGCGGGAGTCACTGCTTTGTTATTATCTTTGCTTCTCATTTTTCGCCAATTTCGATTAAAAAAGACTAAAAATAAAGATGCCGTCGACTGGACAAAATTTTTATTTATTCTTATTGGCTTTGCATTTTATCTGATGATTTTAACTATTGTTGGCTATTTCGCTGCAACTTTTATATTCCTATTTTACTTATTTAAGGTAGCTGACACATCAGGCTGGAGAGTTCCCTTAGCGATTTCCTTTTGTGGTTCTGCTGCATTTCATCTATTATTCACCTATTATTTAAAAGTCGCATTACCATAGAATTGGAGGTAAGGATTTGGATATTTTGAACCTGCTGCTCCAAGGAGTTTCCGTAAGTATTCTTCCAGCAAATTTATTATCTTGTATTATTGGAGTCTTAATTGGCACATTGGTAGGTGTATTGCCAGGAATTGATACCGTTAGTGCCATTGCCTTACTACTCCCTTTTAGCTATGGCATGGACAGTACTGCCGCACTCATTATGTTCGCAGGGATTTATTATGGGTCTAAGTACGGAGGTTCTACTACCTCTATCTTACTCAACGTTCCTGGAGAAGCAGCCTCTGTGGTTACCTGTTTAGATGGATATCCCATGGGACAAAAGGGACGAGCCGGGGCAGCGTTAGCCATTTCTGCCATTGGGTCTTTTATTGCTGGCACCATTGGCCTGATCGGGCTGACCTTGCTAGCCCCGCCGTTAGCTCAGGCTGCACTGGCTTTTGGGCCGCCTGAATATTTTTCTCTTTCCCTAGTCGGTTTAATCCTATTATCCAAACTAACTGGCACTTCCACACTTAAGTCTGCCCTCATGGCTGTCATCGGTATCATGCTAAGTACCATCGGACTAGACAGCTTGTCTGGCATCAGCCGTTTTACCTTTGGCATTGATGAATTAGACAGAGGTTTCGACTTATCCATTATAGCCATGGGGCTCTTCGGCATTGGCGAAATTCTAACGGCTATGACTCACGCTGATGCGAAACCAGATATACCCTCCGTAAAATTTCGTGATTTATACCCTACGAAAGAAGAATGGCAGCGCTCTATAACTCCTATGTTTCGCGGAGGGATTGTCGGTTTTTTGGTAGGTTTATTACCGGGCCCTGCAGCAACCATATCGAGTTTTATATCCTATGGGCTGGAAAAGCGCTATAGTAAACATCCTGAGGAGTTTGGTCATGGTGCAATTGAAGGAGTCGCAGGTCCAGAAGCGGCCAATAATTCAGCCATTTCAGCTACAATGATACCTTTGCTATCTTTGGGGCTGCCCTTTTGCGGAGCAACAGCAATTTTACTCAGTGGCTTTATGATTCATGGTATTACTCCCGGTCCATCATTAATAACCGAACGGCCTGAGCTTTTTTGGGGTCTTATTGCCAGTATGTATATAGGCAACGTCCTTTTATTGATCATCAATTTACCTCTTATCGGAGTTTTCGTTCAACTGCTTAAAACCCCGCTCAATTTCCTCATGCCTTTAGTGGCAGTAGTCACCCTCACCGGTGCCTACTCCATTAATAACAGCATGTTTGATTTGATATGGGTCATTTTTTTCGGCATTTTAGGATTCTTACTGCAACGGGCAGGCTTTGAACCAAGTCCTTTGATCATTGGCTTAGTCTTAGGACCAGAATTAGAACGAGGATTGACACAAGGATTAATCATTTGCAACGGCAATATATGGACATTTATTACCCGCCCACTTGCAGCCACCATCCTATCCCTAGGGTTTATTGTTATTTTGTATAACTTCGTCACATGGTTTACCAAATTCAATAACAAAAGAAAGGAGTTAGATGCTAACCGTTCTTAATTTATAAAAAAAGGAGAGGATGTCGTGAAAAGGAAAATATTGATTTCTTTGGTTCTGTGTCTATTGGTTTTATCAATTATAGTAGGAGGTTGTACGAGCATGGAAAATAAAGCGATTCCTGCAACCAGTAAGTATCCAGATAAGCCGATTACTCTTATTGTTCCCTATGGTGTAGGAGGCGGCACAGATCTGGTAGCTCGTTTACTAGAAAAAAGGGCTCTTGAGTATTTGGGACAACCCTTAGTGATTGTTAATAAACCAGGAGGAGCTGGAACTATTGGGTGGAATGAAGTAGCTGGCAGTTCAGATGGTTATACCTTAGGTATGACCGGAGTGGAAATCATATTGCAACCTCTATATGGTCAAACCAAATACCATTATCTTACTGCTTTAGATCCTCTTGCCCAAATTGCTGAATTATCAATAGTAATGGTAGTGCAAGATACTCAACCATGGAAAGACCTTGATGAGCTAATTCGTTACGCTAAAAAGCATCCAGGAGAAATTAAGTTTGGGCACGGAGGTATGGGCACTACAGGTCATGTTGCAGGAGAAATGCTTGCTAAATCAGCAGATATACGTCTCGAACAAGTTCCATTCCAAGGATCAGCAGAAGCAACAGCAAGTTTGTTAGGAGGACATATCCAAGTTCTCTTTACAAACCCAGCTTCTGTTAAAGAGCATGTCAAAAATGGGACAGTAAGAATACTAGCAGTAGCAAGTGAACATCGACTCAAAGATCCTGTATTTGCAAATGCACCTACATTTAGAGAGCAAGGATTAGATGTTGTTTGCAGTAATTGGCATGTTATTGCTGCTCCCAAAGACTTACCAGTGGAAGTAAAAAATAAATTGGTTAAAGGATTTGAGGCAATCATTAATGATCCTGAATTCCAAAAAAATATAGAAAAGTTAGGATTTGAATTTTCCTATTTAGGTCCAAAAGAATCACAAGAAAAGTGGCTGACAGAAAACCAAAAATTATCTAAAACGGTACAAGAAACTGGGATTCTGGATAAAATCAAAGCACAAAAAAAATAATCCAGTTCCACACAAGGATTAACGGTTTTCCATTAAAA
This sequence comes from Pelosinus fermentans JBW45, assembly GCF_000271665.2. Classification (GTDB taxonomy): domain Bacteria; phylum Bacillota; class Negativicutes; order DSM-13327; family DSM-13327; genus Pelosinus; species Pelosinus baikalensis. Next base: position 3,980,976 of record NZ_CP010978.1, read on the forward strand.
ATTCCTACCTTCAGACTTTGTATACCATAACAACAAGGAGGTCATGAAGTGCCAAAAAGATCTTTCATATTATTTGTATCTTGCCTATTAAGTATTTTACTATTGGGAGGTTGTACGAGTATGGAAAATAAAACGGTTACTGAGACAAAAAAATATCCCGATAAGCCTATTACTCTGATTGTTCCTTTCGGTGTTGGCGGTGGTATGGATTTAGTGGCTCGTTTACTAGAAAAAACAGCGCCCGCACAATTAGGACAACCCTTGGTAATTCTAAATAAACCTGGAGGAACTGGAGCGATTGGCTGGAATGAAGTAGTTGGAGCCACCCCAGATGGCTATACTCTTGGTATAACAGGAATTGAAGTATTATTGCAACCTTTGTACGGTCCAACTAAATTTCATTATCCAACTGCCTTGGAGCCCCTTGTGCAGATTTCTGAATCACCCATGGTAATGGCCATTCTAGCTGAACAGCCGTGGGAAAATCTTGATGATTTTATTGCTTATGCAAAACAGCATCAAGGAAAAATTAAATTTGGTCATTCAGGCATAGGTGGTATAGGTCATGTTGCTGGAGAATCTTTCTCTAAAGCTGCAAAACTCAATCTTGAACAAGTGCCTTTCCAAAGTGCAGCAGAAGCAATGACAAACTTGTTAGGTGGTCATGTTCAGGTTGCATTCCTGACTCCGGCATTAGCCAACGAATTTGTAAAAAGTGGAATGGTAAGGATATTAGGCGTAGCAGGAGAACATCGGCTATCGAATCCAGATTTTGCAAATACGCCCACTTTCAAAGAACAAGGTTTAGATGTTGTTGGTAGCAGTTGGTTTGGAATTGCTGCGCCTAAAGGTCTACCTATTGAAGTAAAGAATAAATTAGCCGATGGATTTAAAGCTATGATTAATGACCCCGAATTTCAAAAAAATATAGAACAGCTAGGACTTCAAGTTACCTATCTAGACCCTAAAGAATCAGCAGAGAAATGGTTGAAAGATAGTCAAAGATTGACTAAAACGGTACAGGAAACTGGCATTGTAGAAAAAATTAAAGAACAAAAGAAATAACAACGACCACATAATATAGCTTTACTTAGATATTTTTCTAAATATGATGAAACAGTCTCTTGCAACTATGTATTCTCATAATAGCTGTAAAAATAAAAGTTTAAGGTTTGTATAATACATAGCAACAATAGGAGGTCATAAAGTGCCCATAAGATCTTTCATATTATTTGTATCTTGTCTATTAAGTATTTTACTATTGGGAGGTTGTACGAGTATGGAAAACAAAGTGGTTCCTGCAACTACCAAATACCCAGATAAGCCGATTACTCTCATTGTTCCCTTTGGAGTCGGCGGTGGAATAGATCTCGTCGCTCGTACGGTGGAAAAATCAGCCTCTACACATTTAGGACAGCCATTGGTAGTAGTTAACAAGCCAGGAGGAACTGGCACAATTGGATGGAATGAGGTAGCTGGTGCTCCTCCAGATGGTTATACTCTTGCAATGACAGGAATTGAAATCATATTGCAGCCATTGTATGGTCCAACCAAGTATCATTATCCAAGTGCGTTGGATCCAATTGCACAGATTACTGAATTATCCTTAATAATGGCAGTCCAATCCGATCAACCTTGGAATAGTCTTGAAGATTTGATTAATTATGCAAAAAAACACCCAGGAGAAGTAAAATTTGGTCACCCAGGTATAGGTGGTATAAACCATGTACTGGGAGAAACATTTGCCAAAGCGGCCAATATTCAATTAGAGCAAGTTCCTTTCCAAAGTGGCGCAGAGGCAATGTCAAACTTATTAGGCGGTCACATCCAAGTTGTTTTCCTTAATCCAGCAGCAGTGAAAGAACAGTTAAAAAGCGGAAAGGTAAAAGCACTAGCATTAGGAGGCGAAAAGCGACTAACCGACCCAGTCTTTGCAAATATACCTACCTTTAGAGAACAAGGCTTAGATGTAGTTTGTAATAGCTGGAATGGAATAGCTGCACCTAAGGGACTACCTGATGACGTAAAAAAGAAATTGAGTCAAGGAATTAAAAAAGTAATTGACGATCCAGAATTTCAAAAGAATATGGAAAATTTAGGATTACAAATTACTTATCTAGGACCAGAGGAATCTGAAGAAAAATGGCTGACAGATAGTCAAAAATTAACTAAAACGGTGCAAGAAACTGGCATTGCCGAAAAGATCAAAGAACAAAAGAAATAGTATCAATTTATTAACAACTCACGATTTACTTTAAAAAGGTGATGGTTCTTTTGCCATCACCTTCCTTTATAACTCTATTCGCTTATTTTTCTGGAATTTTCCTCAGTTTCAAACCAACCGAATGTGATTTTTCTAAAGGATGACCAATGCGATAGTACATTCTTTCCGGCGCGCTAAAGACAACAGGATTTACTTTCTCTAACGTTGGCATTCCCTTTTCATCAAGCACATGTTCTTCTGCCTTTGCATCTACAATTTCTCCGATAAACTGTGTGTGCATGCCAAGTTCGATTGCTTGTAATAACTTACATTCTAATATTAAAGGAAATTCCTGCACATAAGGGGCATCTACAAGATCACTTTTAACAGCTGTTAACTTGGCAATTGAAAACTTTTCTGAATTTTTTCCGCTGGCTATCCCTACATAATCCGTTTCAACTAAATGAATGCTGGAGGGTATACTAATGGTAAATGCTTGGTGATTTAGGATATTTTGATATGTAGCCCGAGGTTTCTGCAAGGATACTGCCACACACGGCGGAGCGGAGCAACAAATACCGCCCCAGGCAGCTGTCATGATATTAGGCTCACCACCTTCGCCATAAGAACCCACTACCCACACGGGAGATGGCATAGCAAACGTATTTGCACCTAATGATTTTTTCATATTGTTACCTCCTTCTTTTTAGACCCAAAATAGCAATATTATTTTTCCTATACCGAAAATATTTTTCATGATATAATATTAGACAATAAAAGTGGCTAAAACAAGTACGCACTTATTCGTAAGGTAGTATCCTTTTTTATACTGTTATGTCATTAGGAGTGAAATAATATGATTCAATACAAAAATATTCAATACCAATGTTCTATGGAATTAACCTTAGATCTCATTGGTGGAAAATGGAAATCCTTGATTCTTTGGCATTTAGGTGAAAATACACTGCGTTTTAGTGAACTGAAAAGAACTTTACCGCAAATCACCCAAAAAATGTTGACCCAGCAATTAAGAGACTTAGAAGCGGATGGACTTGTACATCGTTACATTTATACACAGATCCCCCCTAAAGTAGAATACTCCCTTACAGAAGCCGGAAAAAGTCTTTTACCCATATTAGCTACCTTATGCCAATGGGGACTTAACTATGCAAACGATGTTGAAACATCTACAAAAGACTTGCTCTGCCACCAGTCTGAATCTTCTTCCCTATCACAATAGTAGTCTCTCGAAAAATCTCATTCTTTGCCTGTTTACGGCTATGGAATAATAGTAAAGGTCTGGATTTCCTTAGGGAAGTCCAGACCTTTACTATTATTCTATAGTTCTTAATCACGATATCATCTTCTTCGACAAAATACCAAGGGATCTTCAAATATAATTTAATTTAATGATGTTAATACTCTATCTCAGCTTCATTGATAACCTTTACTCCGGAAGTTTCCTTTAACTTTTCCATTAAGGAAAACAGTGCCAAGTCCTTTTCTTTTGCTTCTATCATGACATCAAAATCACGATTACATTTCTTCGCGATATTTAAAAATCTCAAAAATTCATCCACATCAATATGATCCGCATGTGCTCTTCTATTTGAGCTTTCTCTTGCACTCGAAAAATGGATTTTAGGTATCCTGCTTCCCCAAGTTGCAAATATTTCTGGCAGAATATCATCAAGATGTATTCCCTCATTGCAGCAATCATCATGATGTACATCTAATACCATAGGTGCTTTTATCTCCTGGCAAAGGGTGAGTACATCCTTGGCAGTGTAGGATTTATCATCATTTTCAATAATGATCCGTTCTCGAAGGTTAGCAGGAAGCTGCTGAAATATCAGCTTAAAACGTTCGATTGACTGCGCTTTGTCTTTATATAATCCCCCCACATGCAGCACTAATTTAGCTTCGGCTCCCAATTCCATAGCCTCAAAAAGATTCACATGATACCGCAAATCTGCAAGGGCCGCTTCTACTACATGTTCAAGTGGACTATTCAAAATCGTAAAATGATCGGGATGAGCACTAACCCGTAATCCATGTTTTTTTACAATATCACCAATGGCAAGCAATTCTGAGCGAAAATCCTCACAATAATCCCACCCAAAAGCAATGGGATGGGTCGCTAGAGGAATTAGTTGGGAAGTAATCCGAAACACTTGAATATGATGGGCTACATTATAACGCATCACACGCAGCTGCGTAGCTAAATTTTCTTCTGCCAAACGCCTGAGCTTACTAATCTGATCTTCTTTATCCTTAATTTTGTTTAAGTTAAGTACAGTGGTTGTTTTATTGGGAGACCCCTGAGAAATACCTAAAGCTATGGCTACATACCCCAAGCGGATGCGCATAAACTAACCCCTTTCACACCAAAAATCATCGAATTTAGTCTGTCCAAAAGTACCTAACTTTACAGTTCCTATTCCTAATATTATGCCTCAATCCTAAAATTTTAAGATATTTCTGCAACAATATTATATTTTTAGCATAATTTAACAAGATTTACTACGAATAAGATTGACTATTTCCTATTTATGTTATTATAATAGTTATAATACAATTTAATACAAAGCATTTTGTCGCAATGCTGCGACAGCAAAGTACACGCTTATTAAAGCTGGCTCAACTGCCAGCTTTTTTTTATATATAAATATCTTTTTCTAAACTGAATATGTAACTTTTTATCTTTTTAAAAGGAGGCGCTCTCATTATGACAATCAGAAGAAAAATTTTAAGTGGATTTATGGTGGTCATCGCTTTAGTCTTTATTATGAGTGCATTTACTTATTTTCAAGTGGGTGAATTAAATTCAGCTTCAAAAGAAATTATGAGAGATAGTCTCTATCAGCTTGAGCTGGTTGAGGAACTTGCCATAGATGTATCAAATGAGGCTGTGGCTATGCGTCGTTTTAATTTCACAGGTGATTTGGCTGACGCAGCCACCTTTGATAACTATCGCAAATATGGCGACGATAAAATCAACAAACTCCAAGATGCATTATCCTTTCAAAACTCACAGGCTGTCTTAGAAACATTAAAGAAAGAAAAGTTGGCCTTTGATACCATTGCAGCAAAATCCATTGAAGCAAAACGTGCCAACAATATTGAACAGGTTGGTATTTACATGCAGCAGGCAGGCAAACCTTCTGAGAATTCCATATCGGCAACCAAAGAGCTTATATTATTAGTAAAAGGATATGTAAGAGAGCAAGAAGAACATAGTACGCAAAAAGCTAGTGAAGTACAACTGCTGCTAGTTCTCGTTAGCCTTTTCGTTGCAGCGATTGCCATTGGTATTAGCATCTATATCAGCCGGGGAATCTCCATGCCTGCAAAACTGGTTGCACAGGCTGCCTCAGAAATTACTCTCGGCAACCTCGCAGTAGATGATATTAGAATACAATCTTCCGACGAACTGGGTCAGTTAGCGGATTCCTTTAATCAAATGAAAAGTAATCTGCGTCTTGTAATTGAAAGGGTTGCCCATGCAGCCGATCAAGTCATGACCTCTTCCCAGCAGCTCACAGCAAGTGCCTCTCATTCCACGCAAGCTGCTGGTCAAATAGCGGCTTCCATATCCGATATGGCCCAGGGTGCCCAGATGCAGCTAACGACTTTTACTGAAACAACGGTTGCGGTACAACAAATGTCTGTTGGCATTCAACAAATCGCCAACAACGCTACGATTGTAGCCGGAAAATCCTCTCAAGCCTCCGAAACGGCGATCAAAGGTGGCGAATCGATAGAAAAGGCCATTAACCAAATGGCACAAATCGAAAAAACCGTAAATACCTCAGCCCAAGTCATCACAAAATTGGGAGAACAATCTAAAGAAATTGGACAAATCGTTAGTACTATATCTGGTATTGCAGGACAGACAAACCTACTGGCATTAAATGCTGCCATAGAGGCGGCCAGAGCCGGTGAACAAGGCAGAGGTTTTGCTGTAGTTGCAGAAGAAGTAAGAAAACTAGCTGAACAGTCTCAAGAAGCCGCTAAAAAAATAGCGCAGCTAATTGGAGAAATTCAAGGTGATACTACTGAAGCTGTGATTGCTATGACTAAGGGTACTAACGAGGTAAAAATAGGAGCCGAAGTTGTAGATGTGGCAGGAAATTCATTCCAGGAAATTGCCCAGCTCATACTCGAAGTATCAACGCAAATCAAAGATATTTCATCATCCATACAGCAGATTGCCGATGGCAGCCAAGTGATCGTATTATCGGTAAAAGAAATTGATGCTTTAAGTAAAAAGACTTCCGAAGAAACACAAACGGTATCAGCAGCCACCCAGGAGCAATCGGCATCAATGGAAGAAATCGCTTCCTCCAGCCAGATTTTAGGCGAAATGGCGCAGAATCTGCAGGAAGTCGTAAATAAATTCCGTTTTTAACAGGATTTTTTCATTGACAGATGCCTGTACTATCTGTTACAATACGTTAAAATACATATTTATTATCGATGAACAGGAAGAGTACACAATACACTAAGGGTTACAGCGAGCCAATGGCAGTGGAAGTTTGGCACTACTCGGTATGTGGAATGGGCCTGGGAGATACAGTCTGATCCGTAATGTACGGGGTAGGTGCTGTCGGGATTCTTCCGCCGTTATCAGGAAGCAGATATCGGACTGTATTTTATCCTGTATCTTGTAAAGCTGAGCTTTTTTCAAAAGCTAATCAGGGTGGCACCGCGAGTTAACTCCTCGTCCCTATATATGCACATGCATGTATAGAGACGAGGTTTTTTATTTTAAAAATGAAGGAGTGCGATTACGATGGAATTAGAAAAAAATGAATCAGAATTAACCATCCATGATAAAAATAAAGGCGGTCGCTATCGCTGGGTTACGATTACAACCTTACTTTTGGCTATTGGTGCTATTTTGCATTTAGTCAGTCCAAATATTGGCGGCGTAACTCCCAACTGGACCATTGCCATGTATTGTATTGCTATTAATTTAACTAAACCTACCTTTAAACAATCTTTTGGTATCGGTCTAGTTGCTGCGGCCATTAATATACCAACTTCTAAGTCCGCTTTTCCTTATGGCAACCTATTAAGTGAGCCCATTGGTGCTATTATATGTACATTGCTTGTCTGCCACACTTTTAATATGACATTAGGTAAGCTCAACATTAAGCCTGCCGTAACAGGATTTATCAGCACCGTGGCTAGCGGTATGACATTCATAACCATACTTAAGGTCGTACTTTCCCTACCTTTATCTGTGTATCTATACGCTATGATACCTGTCGTATTTACAGTAGCTGCTGCTAATGCGGCCATCACACAAATCCTCTATTTCCCAGCCAAAAAATTATTTGACTTGAAAGGTGATCAATAATGCCAGCCATAGCCCTGCAAAACTTCAGTTACGCCTACAATCATCCCAAAAAGGTTCTTGACAACATAACGATATCCATTGAGAAAGGATCCTTTTCTGTTATATTAGGTCCAAGCGGGGCAGGAAAAACAACACTTTGTCTAGCAGTAGCAGGAGCCGTTCCCCACTACTTTGGCGGCAGCTCTGCTGGGAAGGTCTATGTAGCTGGAATTCATACACAAGAATCTTCTATGCAGCAATTGGCACTCACAGTTGGTACTGTTTTACAAGATTATGAAACTCAATTAGTGACCATGACTGTAGAAGAAGAAGTTGCTTTCAGTCTTGAAAACATGGGGATTGTTCCCGAAGAAATTACACAAAGAGTCGAAGAGGTACTCGCCAAAGTTGGTTTGACAGGTTATGAAAAACAAGCCGTTACGGATTTATCCGGAGGGCAGAAACAACGCTTGGTCCTTGCCAGCGTTCTGGCAACCAATCCAAAAATACTTGTTCTGGACGAACCAACTTCCGCCCTAGACCCTGAAGGAACTTACTCATTATATAAACTCCTCAGTGACTTAAATCAAGAGCATGGTATCACAATACTGGTAGTCGAGCATGATATTGCCACCGTTCTTCCCTATGCAGATCAATTTATTCTATTAGAAAACGGTCAATTGATTTTGAATGGCACTCCTGAAAGTGTGCTCAGCTTCATGGCAAAAAAACAAATTTTTGCAGAAGCGATACCGCCCCTATGGCAGTTAAAGCTCATGATAGAAGAGCTTGCAACAAGGCAATTTGCCTCTTGGCATACAGAGGAAGAAGCCATCATACAGTTGGGCAAAGCCCTGGACGAGGAGGCCCGCAAAAATGCTTGAACTAAAAAATGTTTACTTCTCCTATAAAGCACAATCTCACGATATCCATGATGTTTCTTTAAGGGTAAATCCAGGAGAATTCTTGGCCATCGTTGGACGCAACGGTAGCGGTAAAACCACTCTGACTCGTCTGATGATGACATTAAAAAAACCAACGAAAGGTGAGCTCTTTTTTCAAGGAAATAGTTTAGCAAACGCGACTCCCGCCAAAATGGCACATCACATTGGTTATGTTTTTCAAAATCCCGACCGTCAAATCTTTCATGATACAGTAGCGGAAGAAGTAGCCTACGGCCCCAAGCAAATAGGCTGTACTCCAGAACAAATCCAGACTTTCGTTACCCAAGCACTAGAAGTCACCGGACTCTCTCATTTAGCTGCTACTTATCCTCTTTCCCTATCCAAAGGACAAAAGCAACGCCTTACCATTGCCTCGGCTTTGGCTATGCAGCCTAAAATACTGATTCTGGATGAACCTACTAGCGGCCAGGATGCTAGGGAACGTGACCAATTGTTGCAATTGTTATTAAAACTGCATCAACAAGGTACTACTATATTGTTAGTCACTCATGATATGGAATTCTTGTCTTCCTGTGCCCAAAGGGCTATCGTCATGAAAAAAGGGCAAAAAGTATTCGATGGTACTGTAGCTGAATTGTTCCATGATACGAACCAACTAACAGACTGGGGCCTAATCGAGCCAGCTGCCCTAAAGATCTCCCGCCAGCTTGCTTCTTTCCAAATATCGCAGACGACTTCCATCACACAACTAGGCAATCAAATTGCAAATCTTCTAAGGAGGAATAATGACCATGCAGAAAATAGCCCCCATCACTAAATTAGCGTTGACAATCTTTGTTACTATATGGTCAATTGTATTACAATCCCTTCCTGCCTTAACAGCACTTATTGTTTGCCAATTAATTCTTCTGGTTATCGCGAAAGTTGGATCAAGTATTTATAAGGGGATTGCCAGCTTATTTGTCTTTGCTGCCATCTTAGCTGGCATGCAGTACGCCATAAATAATGATATAATGCTTGCCGCCATTACTGCCAGCAAGATGATTGCCATGACTCTCGTCTTCTTCATTTTATTGGCGACCACAAGAATGCAGGACTTGTCGGCAGCTTTAGTTCTGCAATGCCACATTCCTTATGAATATGCATTTATGCTAACAGCAGCGCTGCGGTTCATCCCGGATTTTTTAGCAGAGAGCAAAGCCATCCAAGAAGCACAAGCTTGCCGGGGTTATTCCCCCCAAGGCAATGTACTGCAGCGTTTCTTCTCCTACATGGCGGTTATCAAACCTCTTGTTCTTAAAGCGGTTACAAAATCAGAAACAATGGCACTCAGCTTAGAATTGCGAGGTTTTGGCAGCCGAAAAACACGAAGTTTTAAGAATAATGTCACCCTCGCCTTGCAAGACTACGCAATGCTGCTTTCGATGATCCTATTCACCTCATACCTTGTGATACAAATCTACTAAAAAGCAGTGTCACTGATGTAATGTACTATGCTGCTTTTATAAAAGCCTGGGCGGCCTTAAAACATATAAAACAGATCGAACCACAAAAACGCAAAGGACACAAAGGAATGGCGGCATTTCTTTACTTATAAAATAGCCAGTGTGAAACCTAGTTTACAAGGTTTCACACTGGCTATTTTCTCAATGACCTATTTCCTCTAAGATAGTCTTTAATCGAGCTCTTTGTTCTTCTCGATCCAGGGGCATACCATATTGATAGCAGTCAAATACATCTGCGTCTTTAACGATTTCCTCAATGGGGCTTCCTACTTCTTTTTTGCTGCTATGATTTTTTGCAGCTGTTGCTAGTAATTCAACCTCTTCCACAGTAAAGCAGCCGCTCTCTTTAAGAAATAGCTTGAGAGGTTCATACCCTGCCATAGCATGATCACGCTGCTTCCCTGTAATAATACGACCATAATCGTGTATTGAACAAGCTATGGCGCTCAATTCAGGATCAGCGCCGCGCTTCAACGCAAGAATTCGTCCCACTGCTGCGCAGCTTGCCAAATGTATTCTTTCCCAACTTAACGTTATATCTCTTTCCACATCTGCACTTTCAAATTCCGCAATTTTATCCAGAATTTTTTCTTGAATCTCAAATACTCGATTCATAAAAAGACCTCCAAATCTACTTCACTTTTCTATTTGCCAAAGAAAAATCCACTAACTAGGATAAAAAAAACTACCGTTGATATACCAACATACAGCCAATCTTTTTCCTTTATAAATACTAATGCGGAAATTCCCACACGCATAATGGGCGTGCAAATCAATAAAACTAAACCTGCTAAGATAATTCCGAAAGGTTTCATATCAAAAGCCCCTGCAAAAATATCTCTAAGCCGTGTCGGATAAGAGTCTCCCGGATAGCCACCTTCCCCACTGCTTAAAAAGAGGACTAAGCCTAACAAAATAACCGCACCACTTACTAGCACACCAAAACGCAAAGACTTGCTAACAAAAATTTCAACTTCATTAATCTCTTTCGAAGATTTCTCTGTATCTTTATTCATCATTTCACTCACAATTTAACCCCCAATCCCTGTGCCATCATTTGTATGGCTACATACATGAGAACCGGAATAAATAGTTTACGAATGGTTTTACTTTTCATACGCTGCATAATCTTTGCTCCAATGGTAGCTCCTATCAATACGCCAATCGCCACTGGTGCCGATATAATGGGACTTATATCGCCTCTATACAAATAGATTCCCGCACTGGCAGCACCAGTAACACCCATCATAAAATTACTCGTTGCACTGGATACTTTTAAAGGAAGCTTCATAAAAACATCCATTGCCATTACTTTAAAGCTACCGCTTCCGATACCCAGTAATCCAGATATAATGCCAGCTCCATACATCACGCCGAAACCGCTATAAACATTATCCACTTTATAGGAAACATTTTTCTTTAGCGCTTTATCATAATACTCACCTTGCAGCTTTAATGTCTTTGCTACATTATGTAGAGGTACTTCTTCAGGCAATTCTTCTTTGGTTTTCTTAAGCATGGCTAGAGCAGAATACAACAATAACAGACCAAAAATGATATACAAAAGATTTGGCGAAATTAAACCTGCAATTAAGGCTCCTGTAATAGCACCTACTGTTGTCGCTATTTCCAAAAACATGCCCACTCGAATGTTTGTTATTCCATCCTTGATGTATGCAACTGCTGCACCGCTGGAAGTGGCAATAACAGAGATCAGACTTGCTCCAATGGCATGTTGAATATCCACTCCAAATAATAAGGTCAAAGCAGGTGTCACAATAATCCCACCGCCAAGACCTAAGATAGAGCCAAGTACACCTGCCGAAATAGAAACAAGCAGTATCTTAATAGCTACAATCGTCACATTTCTCACCCCAATAATTAAAATAATACCTAGACTATAAGTAGAAATAAAATATAGTTTCTTTTAACCTTTAACACAAGTATAATATAATATATACATTCGATCAATATTTATATGTTTTTTTTTACGTTGTAATAAAATTAGTGTTTGAAAGGAAGATACATACACTATGCAATTCAAGAATTTAGATGAAGTGGATAGAAAAATCCTTAAATTTTTATCAGAAAATGGACGTCTGAGCAACGCAGAGCTCGGTCGTCTTTTGAATTTAACGCGTGCGGCTGTCAGAGAACGTATTAACCAATTAATAGATCATGGAATTATTGATCGTTTTACCATTGTAGTCAACCCTCTTAAAGCTGGGAAAATGGTCTCCATGTATTTTAACATCAACGTAGAATGGTCTAAGATTGACTCCATTGCCGAAAAACTCTTTGCTGACCAGGAAATAACAAATGTATATCAGATGAGTGGTCACCCCCACTTACATGTACATGCCCTCTTTGATAACCAAGAACAAGGGAATCACTATATGCGCAAGCTGCAATCCATTGATGGCATTCAAAGCGTAGATTCTGAATTTTTAATCACTCGTTATAAAGAAAGAGGTGCTTTACTTCTCTAAATTTCGACATTCATCTGGTAGCAAGTATACCCTTTAGGCGATGAAAAATACAAAAAATCACAGGTGTATTACATTTTTTTTCGCAAACACTAAATCATAATAACCTCATTAAAGGAGGATGCTATGATGAATCATAAAAACAAACGTCATCGCACAATTTCGCGGTTTCAGAAAAAATTCAAGAATATAGCTGCAGCCGCCGTGGCTGGCGCCGCTATATTGTCTGGAGCCATGCTGCCCGGACTTGCAGCACCTGTCGCGCATGCTTCAGCCGATCCATCCAATGCAGATCCGCCAGCTGTTACCCAACAAGTCAAAGATACTAACACTTCCAAGTCAACGGAAAAAGCAAATCCATCAAATCAAGGTGATCAGCAAAAATCTAAAGACAATAAATCCAAGGACACTTCCTCCTCTGCCAAAGCACCCAGTAAGTATGAAGACGTCTTGGATATCACGGCCACTGCTTATGCGCCAGGAGCTCATGACAATGATCAATGGGGTGATAAAACCTATTTGGGCACACAAATACGTCCTGGTGTAGTTGCCGTTGACCCAAATGTTATTCCTTTAGGATCGCGCCTCTACATTCAGTATCCCAACGGACATGGTGAATACGCCGTAGCAGAGGATACGGGTGGAGCGATTAAGGGTAATCGTATTGATATTGCCAAAACATCCGTAGACAAAGCCCAGGATTTTGGCATGAAAGACGTAAAAGTATTTGTCGTTGAGAAAGGTGACAAATAGAATTCTAACACCCCTATCTTCCGATATTTGAAGAATAGGGGTGTTTTATATCATTTTGTGATAAAGTTTTTTAATGATTCAATGCTATTGAAATTCCTTAATTACTTTTTTCCTATATTCGTCGACTTCTTAAGTTAAATTATAGTTATTATTTTTCACAAATACTGCATACTCTGCCTTAACTGCTTTACATCAGCTATTTTAGGAGAATTGCGATACTTAAACAATAGAAGACGATTTCAATTTATAATCATCTATTTTATGGTGAGCTTACTTTTTAGTAAGCACCCTACCAAAAAGTGCGTTCTTGTCATTTCCGTTGATTTACTATAGACTGAACCAAATAAATGCTGTCGCCTAGCTTCAAGTAAGTCCAAAGGCGATACAAGAGGAGGAAATAATGAAAGTCATCGCTATTAATGGAAGTCCAAACAGTAAGGGTAATACGTATCATTCACTAGAACAAGTAGGAGAAGCATTACTAACCGAGGGAATTGAGTTTGAAATCATCCATATTGGCAATAAAATCATCAGAGGATGCTTAGCCTGTGGAGGCTGTGCTAACAACCTGAATGAACGCTGTGTCATTCCAAATGATGAAGTCAATGATTCTATCCAAAAAATCAAAGAAGCAGACGGTATTTTGCTGGGATCTCCTGTACATTTTTCAGGTATTGCCGGCACTATGAAATCCTTTTTAGATCGTGTTTTTTACGTAACAAGCGTAAATGGAGGATTACTCCGCCATAAAGTCGGAGCAACCCTCGTGGCAGTCCGCCGTTCCGGCGGTGTAGCAACTTTCGATGCTCTAAATCATTATATCAACTATGCCGAAATGATTATGCCAACCTCTAACTACTGGAATGTAATCCACGGTACAGCACCCGCAGAAGTCAAAGATGATCATGAAGGTCAGCAAATTCTTCGAGTTCTAGGCAAGAACATGGCTTGGCTTATGAAAACATTAGCTGCTGGAAAAGCGCAAGTACCACCTCTTCCTCAAGAAGAAAAGGTATTCACAAATTTCATACGCTAAAGCTAGTGTAACTGTAGTAAAGAACTTATATAACTCCCGCTTATATAAATAAAAGTATAAAGAGCAACAATCATAGACTGCTCCACAGCAGTCTATGATTGTTGCTCTTTATGCTTCTTTCTCAAAATGAATCATCAAATCAATAATTTCTGGACAATTACCAATTCGTATCGGTGGTCCCCATGTACCAAAACCGCAAGAGACAATTACCTGATAACGATCTTTTTTCAGATAACCCCAGTCAATTTCAAAAATGCGCTTGGTTATATACTGATTAGGAAAAAACTGTCCATGATGAGTATGCCCAGATAACTGCAGATCGACACCATTAAGCTGTCCTTCAGTCAACTTGAATGGCTGATGATCGAGCAGAATAATGGGCAGCTTTGTATCAATACCTTGCATTACTGCAGACAGATCCAGCCGCTGCTGCCCCGTTGCTTTAACTGATGTAGGATCATCCCGTCCAACGATATAAAACTGATTATTCACCAACTGGTATTCATCACGTAGCACGCTAATACCAGACTGTCTTAATTGCTCTATTGCACTTTGGCTATCACTTCCGAGATATTCATGATTTCCAAGCACTGCAAATACACCATATTGGGAATTTAATTTTTTTAAGCCTTCCGACATTTTTTTCTTGATGAAACGCTGCACATCTTCATCAATGGTATCTCCTACCAGAAATACAATATCAGGATTCAGTTCGTTGATTTTATTGACCATTTCTTCAAGACGGGTATTATCAACAATGGTACCAAGATGTACATCCGATACCATAACTGCATGGATACTTGATAAATTACTCACGCCTTTAGGAATCACCACATCATACTGTCGAACACGAGGATTACAAGCATTCCATCTCCCATAAGCCAAAAGAAATCCGACTAAAGTAATGACAGTCAAGCCCAAAGCTAGTCCTTGGATGATCTGTCTATGAAACAATACATCGCTTAGAAAACTCCCAACATCGATAATGATCCAGAATAGGAAAAAATAATACGCTGCCGCAAGCCAGTAATCCCCAATAATAATAACGATATCATTCGCAAATCCCGGAAATTTTATTCTCCCGATTCGCCCCACCAATTTAGAAATTGCTAAAAAGGTATATCCACTCCAATATAACACCGTATAAGGTTCTACTATGCTGCGGAAAGATTGAAAAAAGCGTAAACCAATATAATAATTACCTGCAGCGTAAATCAAAAGCAAAACACTCAATATCAGAATATAAGAATTCATCTACGACTCCTATTCCTTTCTATCCATGGAAAATAAGTTTACAAATGGAAACTCGCAAGTGACCAACTTCAAAATCAGTATGACTAGGATTAGAATTCTTAGAATAACAACCTTTTGGATTTTTTATTCAAATTTAGCAAATCGAGATTTCTTTACTTCATTCAATCCCATTAACTTATCCACACTATATTTGCCTGGTCCAACAAAGAATGCTGCAAAGAAACTTCCTCCATTTTCGAAGGATTGGGAAGCCTTCATTAACCCTTTGTCACTTAACATCTGAGTAGAAAAAGCAACAAGCATATTGATAGCTAACAATAAAGACATGGGACGATATAAGAATCCGATGGCAAAAAATAATCCTCCAAAAAATTCTGCAAAAGCGGACATAAAGCCCCAAAAAGCTGGAGCAAATGCAATACCAAATACCTCCATCGATTTCCCCAGAGCAGCCCATTTTTCAACTCCGCCAGCAATCTTAGGATATCCATGCCACATAAACATACCACCTAGCACCAAACGAAATACTAACAATCCAAGATCAATATAAGAAACGCTCCATTGATTAAGCCAAATCAAAAGTTTTTTCATATCCACTATCCCCTTTTTCTATATATTCTCATCTAAGTCATTAAATATAAAGACTCTACTTATTTGTATTTTACATTATAATGCAAATCCTGCTGGAGGTCTATCCCTAATGATTGTTTTTCTCACTGTAAGGACACGCTACTTTTATAGACATTATTTTACTAGGTCTATGGAAAATCCAAACAAATCGCAATTATGTCTTGACTATTGTTTAGATAAAGAATTATAATGTCTATAAATTCACTAGATAATATTAAGAGGTGTCTATAAAATGAACAACATTCCAGAATTATTTTGGCATGCAACGCAAAATGAAATCAAACAAGGGTATTTTTACAATGAAGATACCGATGAATTTACATGCCTCATCTGCGGCGAAAGTATTCGAAATGGCATCATCTATCCTGAAAATAATATCTTATATGAAGCAAAAAAATATATTGAAATTCATATTGCAAAATGCCATCATTCATCTTTTCATTTTTTGCTTAATTTAGATAAAAAATTAACCGGACTGACTGATCATCAAAAACTAATTCTTGAGCTTTTCTATGAAGGCAATAGTGATAATGATGTCGCAAAAGTACTGGGTACAGGCAGCACATCAACCATCCGCAATCATCGCTTTTCCTTACGAGAAAAGCAAAAACAAGCCAAAGTATTTTTAGCCATAATGGAGCTACTAGGAGAACAAATACCAAAGAAACAAAGTTTTATTGATATTCCACGTAATGCAAAGCAAGTAGATGAACGCTTTGCGATTACAAAGCAGGAGAACGAAAGTATTTTAAACAGTTATTTTAAACAAGGGCTTAACGGTCCGTTAGATTCGTTTCCTCTCAAAGAGAAGAAACGAGTAGCTATCTTACAGCATATTCTTAAGAAATTTACTGCCAATCAACGCTATACTGAAAAAGAAGTAAACGCCATACTAAAACCTTTGTATGAAGATTATGTACTTTTGCGCCGTCTTCTTATCGATTATGGATTTATGACACGAACTCAGGATGGCAGTTCCTACTGGCTTACATTGTAATTAAAGCATTATTTTGAAATAAAAAAAGGAGTTGATTCTCTTGGACAGAAAAAAAGAACTTAAACTGACATACAAGCAAACGTCCCTTCCTATGGGAGTGTACCAAATCAAAAATACTATTAATGGTAAAATCTTTGTCGGCAGCAGTATGAATTTACCTGGAATCTTCAATAGACACCGTTTTCAATTAAATGCAGCTTCCCATCCTATTAAGGACATGCAAGAGGACTGGCACCAATATGGTTCTGCTGCTTTTACTTGTGAGGTCCTTGAGGTCCTAAAACCAGAAGAAGTTATAAAAGAAGATTATCAAAAGACGATTTTAACCCTAGAAGACAAATGGCTAACCAATCTACAACCCTATGGTGAAAAAGGATACAATAAACTAAAAATAAAAAAGACTTGATTGGAGCTAGAGTATTTCCCCACCTGATTATTGTTAGGATATCCAATTTAAAATTCTTGAACCGCGAAGCTGGGAAGATCACGAAGAACAAAACACAATACTTTCTTTCTACTCTCGTAATTTATATTTCTGCTAAAATGGTAAATACTATATAATAAAAGACACGCACTAGATCAATCAATAAGGAGTGATACTATGGCTTATTGGCTTGCAAAAACAGAACCTGAAAGTTTCAGTTATAGTGATCTTGAGAAGTTGGGGCAGGACCGCTGGAATGGTGTAAAAAACTTTGCAGCATTAAAACATATGAAGCAAATGGAATTAGGTGACCTTGTCTTTATTTATCATACTGGAAAAGAAAAGGCGATTATCGGAGTGGCTGAAGTCATTTCAACTTTTTATCCTGACCCAAATGAGACTGATGAGCGTTTCATCGTAGTCGATGTTAAGCCACGTTATCCCTTAGACAGACCTGTAACATTAAAAGAAATCAAAAGTAATGCTCTCTTTCAAGAATGGGAACTCGTACGTCAATCACGTCTTTCCGTTATGCCTGTAAGCGAAGAACACTGGAAATACATACATACTAGCGCCAAGCAAGCTGCACCATAGCAACATTAAAAAGTACACCGCAGAGGCGTAGAGACGCTGAGCAAAAATAGATAGTGTAAAAAAATCCTCCTCTGCGCACTCTGTGCCTTTGCGGTTCGTAAAGCTTATATTCCCAACTTAAAAAACATAAAAAAAGCAAAAGCTAACGGAATAAATCCGCTAGCCTTAAAAAGAGCCCGCAATGATCTACGCTACAGCCAATACCGATCATTACATACCTATACGCAATCTTTCGACTACCCACAAGCATTACACAACCGATACTGACCTTTGCTCGACTGCCACAGATCCCTACCGAACCGGTCGCAATCTCCCGACAACGGCCGACCCCTATCACTTCAGAACCCATGGCAGTCTTAGCTCGACCGTTACACATCCCTTTTGACCATACGACAACAGTTGGGCTGCCGTACAGCCTTACAAGACATATAACGATCTGCCCGCCGACTACTGCCGAACCTCTCGACCCGACAATACTCTTTGGCCGACCAATGCCGAACCGATTAAGATCCGACACCAGTCTTGGCTCAACCATTACGAACCCTTTACACTACATATTATGTCTATAAAAAAAGAACTAATACCTGGAAGTTTTTGGTTTCTGCAATGACAAATTTGCCCTTTAAAGGAGCATACTATGAAATCACAATTACATGGACCTAATCGAAATCTTCCTCCTATAGAAGGTCATAATCAATGCCGAAAATCTCTCCGTTCTATGTAACAATGATTTAGAAAAACTAAAAGAATTATTATAAGAATTTTAAGAGTCTACAACTGGAACTTAGTTGTAGACTCTTTGTAGTTAAAAACCCACAATGATAATTATGCAGTATTACAAAGTATCGATTTGGGGAAACTATAGCATCATTATCTTTGAAGAGGTGTAAACATGAACCAACAAAGCTTCCCACCACAACATCAGAACCAGCAGCCGGGAGTTGAATCACAAATGAATCCCCGCCCCATTTCCATCAGTGATAACTATCGCTCCAGTAGTAAGCTGGAAAATAAGGTAGCTTTAATCAGCGGCGGGGACAGCGGCATAGGTCGCGCTGTAGCATTAGCCTTTGCCAGAGAGGGCGCCAATGTGGCTATCGCCTATCTTAATGAGCATGCTGACGCAGGTGAGACAAAAAAATTGGTGGAGGAAACAGGAAAACGCTGTTTAATAATTGCCGGCGACATTGGCAATGAAACCTTCTGCCAACAAGTCGTCGCAGAAACAATAAAAGAATTCGGTCAATTAGACATACTCGTCAATAATGCAGCTGAACAGCATGTACAGACAAGCCTTCAAAATATTTCTGCCTTACAGTTGGAAAGGACCTTTCGCACCAATATTTTTTCTTATTTCTACCTTAGCAAAGCAGCACTGCCACATTTAAAATATGGTAGTTCAATTATTAATACTGCTTCGGTCACTGCCTATGAGGGAAATGAACAATTAATTGACTACTCTGCAACCAAAGGTGCTATCGTTTCTTTTACTCGTTCCTTATCTCAATCTTTAATAGGGCAAGGCATCCGTGTCAATGGTGTAGCCCCCGGTCCCATTTGGACACCTCTGATTCCTGCTTCCTTTAACGACCAGCATGTAGCACAGTTCGGGCAAAATACTCCAATGAAACGTGCAGGTCAGCCCGCGGAAGTAGCCCCCTGCTATGTATTTCTCGCTTCCGTTGACTCAAGCTATATGTCAGGACAAATCCTTCACGTCAATGGCGGTACCATTGTAAATGGCTAATCCGCTAATCATACCTACAACTTGCTACATCTTACTCACAAAATTGTAAGAATAACGATAGCGCATCTTTTTAACCGCAGAGGCGCAGAGAACACAGAGAAAAGATAGATAGGGTTATAAAATAAATTTCCTCAGCGCGCTCTGCGCCTCTGCGGTTACACCATTCTTTCCTCTCTTTTCCACTAAAACATATACTTAAAAACGACCTTCGTGGTTCGTACTTTTCCTAATTATAATACTAATCGCCTTATTCCATCCCTATGTCATAGCCAAATGACATCTAAGGGGTTGCGATCTACCAGTCTTTGGTACTTATATTGTGGATAGCCAACCATCACGGTGCCGGTTATTTCTTTTCCTTCTGGTATGTTTAGCAAATCCAGTAAAGGTTTATAGCCTGAAAATGCGCACATTTCAAACAGTCCAGCCCAGCAAGATCCGAGCCCCAAGGTCGTTGCATACAATTCCAGGTATGTTAAAGCGAAAACTGTATTCTCACGCCCGCGGAAAAAATCTTTATTGGCAGTTGCCAAAATGATGTGGGGAGCCCCTCGAAAGATTGTATCTTTCTTATCCTCTCTATATGCTTTCACATGAAGAAGAAAACTCCAATGTACGGAAATTTGGCTCTCCATCCATTCAATTACTACTTCTATCAACTTCTCAATAAACTCTTTATTCTCTATAATTATATAAGATACACCCTGCCCATTACTGGCAGTCGGTGCAAAACGAGCGATTTCAACTAACTGCAATAATTGCTCGTGGGGCACAGATCTTTCTTTGTATTTACGAATGGATCGGCGGGATCTAAGAAATAATTGAGCCTCTTGTGCAGGTAACACTGGAAATTCTGCTAACGCAATTTGTTTATTGAGAGGTGCTTTTTTATTATCTAGCGCTTCATGTGGACATACAGCTACACAATGTCCGCAGGCAATACAGACCTCAGGAGCAATTGCTTCCGGACCATTTTTACTCATAGCTAAAACCCGAGTAGGACATACTTCAGTACAAATTCCACATCGGGTGCAGCGCTCTTGGTTAACTTCAATTAATCCCATCGGACTTGCCTCCTGCAAAACGGACCCCCATATCAAATGCCTTACTGCAATCTATGGGAAATACTTCTTCCCTTCGTTTCGCTTTTTCCACTGAATTAAATGAAGTTACCACATACTTGGAATAATCACTAAATTGATAGGTATCCGTAACTAACAATGATTCTGAGCTTCCAAATGTTCTGGCTAATGCCATTTCCGTATTCCGAAAATTATGCTCATATCCCATATCTTTCAGCCGCTTTCCATCCACATTCATTGTGTAAATGAAACCTGTTGGTATCTTCTTGGGGAAAAGGCTGGAGTAATTCTGATCATAGACTAGAAAAGGAAAGACGAATCTCTCTAGGAAGGATCTCATCTCACCAGTAGCTGCTCCTAAATAGACAGGCGAACCTAGAATAATGGCATCCGCTTCGGCTGCTTTTTCTAAAACAGGCGTCAACTCATCTTGATAAGCACACTTCCCATAACTTTTACCGTCTTTTAATTTACATGCGAAACAGCTTATACAGCCTTTAAAGTTTAGGTCGTACAGATGGATAAGCTCTGTGTCTGCACCTTGAGATGCTGCCCCCTCTAGAGCATGCTTTAGTAGGATTTGTGTATTCCACCCTTTTCTTGGACTACCGTTCAATGCTAACACCTTCATAAAACTACCTCCATTTTGTATTTTCTTTACCTATACTTCTCCATTCCATTGTATATTATTTTCTTCAAAAAGATAGTATGCACTTTTTAGTCAGATACTACCCAAAAGGATACCTCAAAATGAATCAAAGACACAAAGGAGGATTTTATATTTTTCAGATTCTCATACTTCCTGGCTGACGCAAAAAAGACCTCGCCAATTCTTTTCAAAAAGTGACGAAGCCTTTGGTTTTCCAATCAGCTTACTTCATTTATTATTGCTGTTATCCTACATCAATTCATATTTTGTGTCAACTGCCAACTTCACTATGCACCAGATATCATTCATAATAGAAAGACTTGTTGTAGACCGATTAGTCATCGATGATACTCCGAAGGTTGATTGAGGTTCTTTACGCTTACATTGGGAGCATGATACCTGCGAAAATAGCGAGTATGAGTAAGCTTGCTAAAGATTATGCAGAAAAAGCGCCAGCCTAGAGCAGTATGCAGCAGCAGATATGCTAGAAAAACAGAAATTAAAATATAGATATATTGTATGATTCCATCCCAATTGATCGGCAGCCAAGAAAGAGGCAGGGTAACAAAATGACTCAATATATAGGTTGAAATCGGTATTGTGCCTATAAAATAGAACATAATTCCGATAATTGGACTTACCTCTACTGCTTCATAAGGGCAGTAATTCATGCAAGCCATGCAACTGTCGCAGGAGTAAGTCCAGTAAGGACGCTTTCTTTTGGATCCGACCATTACAATTGCCTGTTTAGGACAGAGGTTAGCACATTGCTGGCAGCCTATACACTTGTCTGAGGCAAAGAACAATTTACTAAGTATTAACTGTGCCAGAATCAGATACATTACAGAAATAGGAGCTAGCCATAACCCTAACATTAAAGGGGCAATACCATGAAAATATACTTGTCCATTTAAAATCACTTTAGCAAAATGCCTCACTTTTGGCTCTGCTGCTGAAATGATAAACTCTTTATTTTCTTTGCTTAATCCCCAATGGACTGCAGTCCAGTTGCTAGGCATATCTACACCTATAACACCTTTTACCCTATACCCTTTCAAAAATAATAGACAAGCCGTTAGATAACCAGCTGTTCCTTCCATTCCCGGAAGTGAAATTCCTTTGATCCTAGTGCCAGCTCGCGAAGGAAGAACCACAGCAACCGTCCCCTTGCCCCTAGGAAGATATAAAATCTGTTTTAACAATAACCAAGGAGCTGTAAATCCATGAGTAGGAAATGTAAATACGCACAGCGTTCTACGATTTGGTTCAATAGAAAGTTTTGTCACTTTAATTTGCTGCACTTGCGTTTCTACACCGAGTGCAGCTGCTTCCTCTACAAACCATGCAGCTACCTGATATGAATTTCCTGTACCAGTCATAAAAAATACAACTATTTTTTCAAACACGTACTTCACCTCGTGTAATGATTTTAGATTATATTTTTTCATACTTTTCTGGAGTAATCCCAGTATGGCTTTTAAAAACTTTATGGAAATGACTTTGGTCATAAAACCCTGCTTCTAATGCTACCTCAGTGATTTGCTTTTGCTTGCGAAGCTGTCTTTTTGCATAATTGATTCGTAATAAGGTTTGATACATATGGGGAGGTATGCCAAATTCATCTTTAAAGAGACGAATCAGATGAAATTTATTGATCCCTGAAACTCGCTCTAAGTCATCCAAAGTAATTCTTTCACAAAAATTACTGTGTAAATATTCTTTAATGACTTTCAATTTAGGAAGTTCCTGTTTGATCTTTATATTTTTTATCTGGTCTGCATGGACGGCCATCCTGTCAAAAAGAGCAATGATGCTGCCTTCTTTTTCTAAAGGACTTGCATGTTCCGTTAGATTTTCCATCAGTTTGTTGGTCATTTTAAATATTTCCGGATCAGAGATCGCCTCAACAATTGGATGGAAAAGAAATCCTTCTTTACTATCCATGAAACGATGTATCCATGTTGTATTGATAAACAGCATTTTATATTTCCATTGATCCTCCTGCTGTGGATTACAAGAATGCACTAAATTGGGAGGAATAAAAACAATTGTTTTCGGATTTACGTCTTCCCACTTACCTTCATACCAAAATGAGCTTGTTCCTTTATCTACAATACCTAATGAATATTCCTCGTGAGCATGCTTTCTATAGGAAAGCTGGCTGGTATCACATAGCTTTAATTCGAAATACGGCAATTGTTCATCACGGTAAAATTGTACTCCCTTCATCATCCTGTCCTTTCCTTCCCTTCAAAACCATCTACCTTTCTCTTTATCAATGCAACAGCGATAGTATTTACTATAAAAACACAAACTCCTGCAAGCCTTGTAGGAGTTTGAAATTCACATCTTCTATTTATCCATTACTTGCTGTCCAATTAAAACTCTGCTATGACTCTGCAGGATAAACCTGTTGAATCCAAAAGATTTAAAGGAAAGCAATAGACCGTAAAGCTGTTGTTTTTTACCTTTTCATAAAGGGTATCGATGTTGCACAAATTCTCGATTACGAAAATATTATGATCTGCACAAAGCTGATCTACTTCCCCATGTTTGGAGGCTTTCTGCAATCCTGGGGCATCTACCCCAATCAAGCTTACTTTTTTCTTAATTAGAAAATCAATGACTGAATCGGATAGTTCTGCACTTTTTATTTGATACTCTTTTGCTCCGTATCCATTTATCTTCAAATGATCTGTTTTAAATATTACAAAATCATTTTTTTCAATTTCAATATTGATATCCGTAATATTGACTTCTCTGTCTTTTATATTACTAATATCAATAATTTTACCCACTCTTTTAATATTTTCTAACAGAAATTCCTTATTCATAACATCACAATGAGTACCAAAATGTCCTAATTTTCTTGATGGATCATCTGTGATAAAATCAGATTTACTCATCTTAAGTGTCAAATCAATCAACATTACTTTCTACCTCCTGAATTTGAAGCGACAACTGAATGTCATATCTATTTAGTAACTTCCTCCATCCAATATAAGGATAAAGAGACATTTAAATCATTGTGTATATTCCACACAAACACTAACATTTCCTTGTCAGCATAACAATAAAGAAGCCCTTTCTTAAGAGATTTTTGCATTCAAATAAAACAGATTATATTTAGTTGAATTTTATAAGTATTTTTGATAAGATTTGGTTTGAGTTAAATAGTGGCTAAATCAAGGAATCAGCCAAGTTGGTTAAATATTGATATGGAAAAAGGGTGACAATATGTTACATCAGTTCTCTAGAACCGAATTATTAATCGGGGTAGAAGCCTTAGAAAAATTGAAACAAAGTAAAGTAGCTGTCTTCGGTATTGGCGGTGTAGGCTCCTATACTGTGGAAGGTCTAGTCCGTGCTGGTGTAGGTAAGCTGGTATTGATTGATGATGATTGCGTGTGTCTTACAAATATTAACCGCCAATTGCTTGCGACTAGAAAAACTGTGGGTAAAGCGAAAGTCGAAGTAATGAAAGAACGAATCTTAGAGATTAACCCGGATGCAGAAGTTACGATCTTTCAAAAATTTTATATGCCAGACACTGCTGCTGAGTTAATTTTTGACGACTACGATTATATTGTAGACGCCATTGACACGGTAACGGGAAAAATTGATCTAATCGAAAAAGCCAAGGCTAAAAACATTCCTATTATTAGCTGCATGGGGGCAGGCAATAAGCTTGATCCTACGAAATTCGAAGTAGCCGATATTTATAAAACATCCGTATGTCCTTTGGCAAAAGTCATGCGTAAAGAACTTAAAAAACGCGGTGTTCATTCCTTAAAGGTAGTCTACTCTAAAGAATTGCCTGTAACCCCAATCGAAACAGAAGGCTCTAATTGTGCAACTGGTTGTATCTGCCCCTCTGGCACTACCCGTAAATGCACCATCCGCCGCCAAATTCCCGGCAGCATCTCTTTTGTACCATCTGTCGCTGGATTAATCATTGCCGGCGAAGTCGTAAAGGATATTGCTTTTAAAGTAAAATGAACCCAGGCAGGATTTTTTCCTGAGCAGTTGCATATTTTTATTTCTATGGGTATAATATAAGAAAAGGACTGACGTGCTCGACACACGCCAGCCCTGCAGATTGTCTAACCGAAGGGTTAGCCTAAAGTAGGAGTTATTAAGAAATAACCGCAGACCTTAGCTTAGGAAGCGGTTATTTCCTATTTATGATCAAAACAACGAGAGTTGCGAATGCTATCGTGAGATACATTGCTTCAAACATTGATATCATCATACCACCCCCTTTCTACAAGGGAATGGCTAACCACTCCTAGACAATCTGTACGTTTATTATAGCATATATTACCAGATCGAAAATAAGAAATTTTCATATCTGGCTTGTTCACTACACCGTGCCACCTTCATACTGAAGGTGGCTTTTATTATTTTTATGAATTATAAATACTTCCTTGGATCAACAATCTTACCTTCTAAAGCCGCTGCAGCAACGGTTGCAGGAGAGGCGAGAAATATTTCCGACTTCGGACTGCCCATTCTGCCTAAGAAATTACGATTGTTAGTGGCGATTACCCGCTCCCCATCTGATACAATCCCACCGCTCCTGCCACAGCATAAACCACAAGCTGGCGGATTCATAATCGCCCCGGCTTCCACTAAGATTCCAATAATACCTGCCTTTGCAGCTTCTGCATAAATACTCCGGCTTGCAGGCGTAACAATTAATTTGGTAAAGGGAGCAATTTTTCGCCCTTTTAGAATCTTGGCAGCTACTTCTAAATCTTCAAACCTGCCATTGGTACAGGAACCGATGAACCCTTGATCAATTTTTGTCCCTAACAGTGCTTCTACATCACTGATATTATCCACATTGGATGGACATGCAACCACAGGCTTAAAAGTGGAAGCATCATAGTTAAAGACTTTTTCGTAACTGGCATCTGGATCACTCTTAAGATCTTGGAATTGACTGCCCTCGACGCCGCTAAAAGCAAAAGTCTTCTCATCAGGCTCAATAACCCCAACCTTAGCTCCCGCTTCTACCGCCATATTGGAAAGAGTCATTCTGGAAGATATACTCAATCCTTTGATCGTAGAACCACCAAATTCCAGTGCTTTATAAGTACCGCCATCAGCACCAATATCACCAAGAATCCTAAGAATTATATCTTTGGAATAAACGCCCTTAGGCAGCTCGCCATTAATCGTAAACTTAAGAGTTGGCGGAACCTTAATCCACAATTGTCCCGTGCCAAAAATCGCCGCCATCTCCGTATAGCCAATTCCTGTTGAGAAGGAGCCAATAGCACCATAGGTCGTAGTATGGGAATCCGTACCAAAGACGACTTGACCGGGAACTACATAGCGTAACTCAGGCATTAATTGATGACAGACTCCATCTGCACGATGAACCGCCTTTATGTGCTGCTCCGCGGCAAAGGCATCGGCTATTTTATGATGACGAAAATCTTCAATAAAACTGGTGGGGACTAAGTGATCATAGACAAATACAATTTTATCTGGATTCCAAACTTTTTCAAAACCCATCTCTCTAAATTTCTCAACAACAAAGGGAGCAAAGATATCATGAACCATAACCCTATCCACATTCACATTGAGCAATTCTCCGGGTGTAACAGAACTTTTTTTCGTATTTCTCATGATTATTTTTTCAGTTAGCGTATAACCCATACTGCACTTCCTTTCCAGCAAAACTATTTGCCATTGCGCTTTCTCATAAAAGGAACTAATCCTCCCGCTTCTACCATCTGCAACAAATCCGTTGGAATGGATGCCACCTCAAAGGATTTTTCCCCTAGGAGAACTTGGCTGCTCTCTAAATGAACAGAGACATGATCTCCTTCACTACAACAATCATAAAGCTCACTATTCTCAAGCAGCAATAAACCATTATTAAATGCATTGCGGTAAAAAATTCTGGCATAAGACTTGGCAATAATGCAGCTTATCTTCAAAGCCGCCAATATCTCAGGAGCCTGCTCCCGAGACGAGCCGCAGCCAAAATTTTTACCTGCTACAATAATATCTCCTGGCTGGATCTGCGCTGCCAGCTCCGGTCTTAACGGGTTAAATGCATATTTTTTCATATCTTCTACGGTCTTTAAGGCAAGAAACTGCGTCGGAATAATAATATCCGTATCTATATCGTCCCCAAGTTTCCACACTCGTCCTTTGAAAGCTTCTTTCATACCACAAACCCCCTAGGATCGGTTATTTTTCCTGTAAGGGCAGAAGCCGCTACCGTTGCCGCAG
The DNA here is from genome assembly GCF_000271665.2 of Pelosinus fermentans JBW45. Taxonomy (GTDB): domain Bacteria; phylum Bacillota; class Negativicutes; order DSM-13327; family DSM-13327; genus Pelosinus; species Pelosinus baikalensis. The sequence continues at coordinate 4,008,834 of NZ_CP010978.1, forward strand.
AAGCAAGATACACACTCGAGTTTGGATGACCTGCTCTACCCTTGAAGTTTCTTGTCCCAGTCGAGATCAGGGTTTCCCCTTCACCAATTACGCCCTGGCAGCTTCCCCAGCAAACACTGCAATTGGGATTCAGCACCATGGCGCCGCTTTCTACAAAGATATCAATCAATCCCTCTGCTAACGCCTCTAAAAATACTGCCTTTGAAGCAGGTGAAATCAGCAGTTTTACATAAGGATCAATTTTCTTTCCCTGCAAAATTTGCGCTGCAGCGCGTAATTCCTCGATCCTGCCATTATTACAGGAACCGATAAAGCCCTGATCGATTTTCACTTCCCCAATCTGGGTTACACCGACTACATCATCAACACAATGAGGAATGGCAATCATCGGCTCCAATTCATCAAGGTTATATTGATATGTCTTTTCATACACTGCATCTTCATCGCTTGTAAATAGATTCATGTCATGGCGTCCTCTGGCTTTAGCATAGTCAATCGCAATTTGATCCGGTTCAACAAGACCTGTTTTGGCCCCTGCTTCTACTGCCATATTACACAGCACAACCCGATCATCGACAGTAAATTTCTTCACTGCAGGACCGCCAAATTCCATAATTCTATAATTTGCTCCATTAGCCCCAATATCACCAATGATCTTCAAAATCAGATCCCTGGCATATACTCCTGCTTTGAAACTGCCCTCAATTTCAAACTTTAAAGTTTCCGGAACCATCAGCCAAATTTCACCTGTATGCATGACGGAAGTAAAATCCGTACAGCCTACCCCTGTGCCAAAGGCACCTAGACCACCGTAAGAACAGGTATGAGAATCAGCAGCAATAACCAGCTGTCCTGGTACAACGAAATCTTCTATCATAATTTGATGACAGACTCCTGTGCCTTCATAAAAGGGAATATCATGTTTTTGCGCAAATATTCGCATTTTTTTGTGTACCTGAGCCGTCTTTGCACTCTCTGAAGGCACATTATGGTCTACAATAAAAATCACTTTTTTAGGATCAAACACCTTTTCTGCTTTCAGCTGATTTTCAAATATATCAATATTCAAATGGGTTGTACCATCATTACTCATACATAAGTCAACTTTTGCTGTAATGATCTCTCCTGGTTTCACAAGATCCTTCCCGCTGGCTCTGGCCAAGATTTTCTCTCCCATTGTCATTCCCATTATTGTACCCCCTTTACTTTTTATTTAAGAAACCAATTAAACCGCCTGCTTCTAAAATATTCATTACATGTGCAGGAAGTTTTGTAGATGTAAAATTCCTATCCTTTGTAACATTCTTAATCGTACCTTTTAGAACATCAATTTCCAATGTATCTTTTTGTTCTACAGCATCATACACCTCTTTGCAAATCACAACCGGCAACCCAATATTGATTGCATTTCTAAAGAAGATTCTGGCAAAGGATTTCGCTACTACTGCGCTGATGCCCAGAGCTTTTAATACTAAAGGAGCTTGCTCTCGGGACGAACCGGAACCAAAGTTTTCGCCCCCTACAATAATGTCACCTGGACACACGGTAGAAGCAAAGTTTTCATCTAAAGGCTCAAACGTATACTGCTTCATTTCCTCAACATTAGGCAGCAGCAAATACTGAGATGGAATGATTTGATCCGTATCTACATCATTCCCAAACTTCCATACCTTCCCTTTGATCACGTTTATCATCTCTCTTTACTATGGTTGCGTATTTATTTGAAACACGCTCTATCATTATATTATAAAATTTAATATGATATAATAATAATACATATTAATTATACTTACTATAACGAGGAGTTATATCATGCGTGAAGATTTAGAGCTTTATAAAATTTTTCATACGGTAGCCTTCTACAAAAATATTTCTCACGCGGCAGAATCCTTATATATAAGTCAGCCAGCCGTAAGTAAATCCATCAAAAAACTAGAAACTCTCTTAGATGTCAAATTATTTTCCCGAGGCTCCAAAGGAGTTATTCTTACTGCCGAAGGCAAAATCTTCTATGAATATATTCAAAAAGCACTTCATATCATTGCTGATGGAGAAAATGTATTAACCGAACTTAAGAACAAAAAGCAAGGTATGATTACCATTGGTGTCAGCACCGTATTATGCAAATACTTTCTTTTATCACATCTGAAGCCGTTTATGAAACAATATCCTGAAATAAAAATAAAGATCATTAATAACACAACCTTTGATACCCTTAAAAATATAGATCAAGGAATGATTGATTTCGGCATTGTCAGCCGCCCCTTTAACATCAGTCCTTATACCTTTGTTAAATTAGCAGATATCCAGGATATTTTTGTTGCGGAGAAAGAGTATTTAGACTCATTGCAGATCGTAGAACCTAATGATATCTTTTCCAAAGGTATCTTTATGCTCCTAGAGTCAGACAATATAACAAGACAATATATAGATCAATTTTTATTGGAAAATAATATTTTTATCAAACCAGAAGTCGAAATCAATACAATGGATTTCCTCATTGAATTTGCCAAAATCGGGCTGGGCATTACCGTTGCCATCCGAAACTTTGTTGAGAAAGATCTCACAGAAGGAACCCTTATTGAAATCCCAGTATCACCGCCCATGCCCACAAGAACCGTCGGTATTATTTATGATAAGAAAAGAACCTTATCCATCGCTACAGAAACCTTTTTGTCTTATCTACAGTCTCACGTGCTTAACTGATAAGAAAAACACTACGCGTCCTTTTAAACGTAGAAAGTAAACCGAACCGCAGAGGCGCAGAGAACAAAGCTTCGAAAAACATTGCCCGCGAAAAACACCTCTAACTATTGAAAATAATAATTATTATTGTTATGCTTAAACAAGCAGCACGACAAGCAAAGACTTAGCTTGTGCCAACTCCTAATCTACAAGCAGAAACCTGAGTTGTTCTTACTTCAAATCAGAAAATATTAGAAACTTTTATAACGCGGACAAAACAGGGAGATGAGGTAACATGGCAATTACATTGGAAGACAGAGTATTTTACGGCAATAATATCACGATGTTAAAAAAAAATGAGGATTGTACCATATATAACATGCAAAATATCAACGGAGAGGGCACCATGACCTGCTACAAGGTGTTCCCCGGCATCGATCTGCTGTACAATGATTTTCACGTGCCGAGCTGCTTTTCAGATTTTCGTCCAAAAGTAGACATGCTGGGAATCGACCATTGCCGGGAAGGGCGCATTGAATGGGAATTCCAGGATGGCTCATATATGTACTTGGAAGAAGGAGACCTACAGATCAATGCGAAAGATAACCATGCCCTTGGCTTCGGATTTCCACTCAGCCATTATCATGGTATTACTGTTGCAATATATATCGATGAAGCATTAAAAATGCTGCCTACTCTCTTTGACGGGTTTTCTGTTGATTTGCATGCCTTACGGGAAAAATTCTGTGCAGGCAAAAGACCATTTATCATGCGCGCCGAGGACTCTATTCAGCATATTTTTTCTGAGCTCTATACTGTACCTGACAAGATTAGGAAAAATTATTTTAAGATTAAGGTGTTGGAGTTACTGTTGTTTTTAAGCGTGCTTGATGTCCCCATAAATAGCAAAGAACGGCCATATTTTCCCCAAAAGCAGGTTAAAACAGTAAAATCAATTATGAAATACATCAGTGGAAATATTGACAGGCACTTCACTCTGAACGAACTATCTGCTAAGTTTGATATACCACTCACCACGTTGAAGCTTTGTTTCAAAGGTGTCTATGGTACATCCGTCAATGCCTATATGCGTTCTTATCGTATGCATGCGGCAGCATTGATGCTGCGCCAAAGCAATGAAAATGTGGCAATTATCGCCGGAAAGGTGGGTTATGATAATTCCAGCAAATTCGCGGCAGCTTTCAAGACAGTGATGGGCATGTCTCCACTGGAACATCGAAAATCTTCTGTCTAAATGGAGCAAAAAGAGTTATTGCGGAGTAGATGGCGGCAATAAAAACAAATATAATACGGGTTGGTTAGTGATATCTAACCAACCCGTATTATATTTTTATAAGACAAACGTCTTATAAAATATTCTCTATAGAGGAAACGGTCTTTAAAACCAAAAAATCTCGAAGAGGTGAGCTAAAATGAAAGAAAAAAACTGGCTGGGAACCGTTTTGTCCTTTGCCACGGAGTGCAGGCTGAAGATGATCTTTTCGGTAATATGCGCCATTATCAGTGTCGCAGGCGGTATTGTGCCGTATATTGGCGTATATCAAATCATTGTTTTATTTTTTGACGGAAAACAGACAGTAAACGGCATCTTATTCTGGGCGGCAATATGTCTGGCCGGTTATATCGTAAAGTTCGTTTTTTATGCCATATCCACAATGTTAGCGCATTTTTCCGCATACAGCATCTTAGAGAATATGCGGCTGAAGATTGCCGACAGATTAATGAAAGCTCCGCTGGGCACCGTGCTGAACCAGACAGTGGGAAAGCTGAAAAATGTGATTGTAGACCGGGTGGAAACCATCGAGGTGCCGCTGGCCCATCTGATTCCAGAAGGGATTTCCAACCTACTTTTGCCCATCTGCGTATTTATTTATCTCATGATGATTAATTGGCGCATGGCACTTGCGGCAATCGTTACGGTGCCGGTAGCAATTGTGGCCTACGCAATTATGATGAAAACGTTTAACAAGCAGTATGCTGATTATATAGAATCCAACAACTATGTGAACAGCGTGATCGTCGAATATGTAGAGGGAATTGAAGTCATCAAGGCCTTTAACCAGTCTACCTCATCTTATGAAAAGTTCGAAAAATCCGTAGAGTCTTTTAAAGAGTATACACTCAATTGGTTTAAAAGCACCTGGAAGCTCATGAACTTTGGCGGATCAGTGCTGCCGTCAACCTTGGTGGGCACGATGCCGCTTGGCATGTATCTGTATCTTGATGGGTCCCTAAGTCCGGCAGAGCTTACAATGTGTCTGATATTATCTTTAGGCATTGTAGCACCGTTAACCAGCTTCACGGTATTTGTTAATGATGCCAAAGCGATAGAATACGCAGTGAAAGATGCCGATGAATTTTTAAACCTGAAGGAGCTTGAAAACGCGCATGAGCCGGTAGAGCTTACTCAATATGATATTGAGCTTCATAATGTGTCCTTTTCCTATGACGCGGATAAAGCTTCCCATGCGGGTAATATAGAAAATAACGTGCTCCATGACATTAATCTAAAGCTCCCGCAGGGGACTTTTACGGCACTGGTCGGCCCTTCCGGAGGGGGAAAGTCAACCGTTGCGAGGCTGATTGCACGTTTTTGGGATGTCGGGAGCGGAACAATCAGCATAGGCGGTGTTACTATCAAAAAGCTGCCCCTGACACAACTTGCCGACACGGTGAGCTTTGTCACTCAGGATAATTTCCTGTTTAACTGCTCGCTGCGGGAAAATATCCGCCTTGGTAATCCCCAGGCCTCCGATCAAGAAGTAATCGCAGCAGCGAAAGCAGCTTATTGCGATGGCTTTATCAATAATCTGGATAACGGGTATGATACCACTGCCGGCGAGGCCGGAGGAAAATTATCAGGAGGAGAAAAGCAACGCATTGCCATTGCCAGAGCCATCTTAAAAAATGCGCCGGTTGTTATCCTGGATGAGGCAACAGCGTTTACCGATCCGGAAAATGAAGATAAACTACAACAATCCATTGCCGCCCTTACCAAAGGAAAGACTTTACTGGTGATTGCCCACAGGCTCTCAACCATTAAAAAAGCAGACCAAATTGTCGTTCTGGAAAAAGGGTGTATTGCCCAGACAGGTTCGCATGAAGCGCTCCTTGAAGGCTGCAAACTTTATAAAGATATGTGGGAGGCTCATATCGGTGCAAAAAACTGGGCAGCTAACAATGAAAAAGAAGAGGTGAAGAGATATGCTTAGATTAATAGCACGAATCATTAAGTGGTCCGGTCAGCGCAAAAAGCGCCTGTACCTCGGTTTTCTATATTCCTTCCTTAATGCGATGTTTACAGCGATGCCGATTATGGGCGCCGCATACGGACTGAATCTCATCATCGAAGACATGAACGGCCGCACCACGCTGACAATGGACTGGGTATTCTATATGTTAGGCTTTATGATCTTTACGATAGCAGGCAGGTTTTTATTTGCTTATCTGCGTGCTTCCGCGCAGGAGAGTATCGGCTATGAAGTAACAGCGGAACAAAGAATCGTGATTGGCACCATCTTAAAACGGGTTTCACTAGGCTTCTTCAGTAAAAAAAGTGCCGGAGAGATCGCCACGGCCGTAACAACAGATTTGTCATTTATTGAGATGTTCGGAATGAAGATGATAGATGTTGTCATAAATGGCTATATCAGTGCATTAACAATGGTGCTTTGTCTGGCTTTTTATAATGTGTGGGTTGCGCTGATCGCAGTGGCAGGCATACTGCTGTCTGCCGTGTTCTTAAAATTGCTGGGTAACAAGAGCAACGAGAATGCACCGGTGCAGCAAAGGGCAAAAGATAGTATGGTTGCCGCTACAATTGAGTATGTCAGAGGAATGCCTGTGGTTAAATCGTTTAAGCAGGATGGCGTTGCCAAAGAAGGCGTTAGCAAGGCTTATCGGATGAGTAAGGATATTAATGTCAAAACTGAAAAGAATTATGTTCCTTACAACTGCCTCCATTTATTTGCGCTTAAAGCAGCATCAGTCGGAATTGTTCTTGCCTCGGCACTACTGGCGGCCAATGGAGCTATGGATATCCCGACCATGCTGATGATGGCAATCTTCTCTTTCATCATTTTTGGGCATGTAGAGCAGCTAAATAACGCAGCTCATGTATTGAAAATCATTGATGCCACATTAGACAAATTAGCCGGCATAGAAAACGCGGAATTTATTGATAAAGACAGTAAGGATGTGGAATTATCCACATATGATATTCAGTTTCAGGATGTCACCTTTGCCTATGAAAAACGGACTGTATTAAAGAATGTCTCATTCACCATCCCGGAGAACACGACTACAGCAATTATTGGCCCCTCGGGAAGCGGCAAGTCAACAATATGCAGTTTGATTGCCCGCTTCTATGATGCTGATAAAGGAAGTGTATCCGTAGGCGGTGTGGCTGTAAAAGCGATGACGTGTGACAGCCTGCTTAAAAATATCAGTATGGTATTTCAAAAGGTATATTTGTTTCATGATACAGTGTTGAATAATATCCGGTTCGGAAAACCCGAGGCTACCTTTGAAGAAGTTGTCGCAACAGCAAAGAAAGCCTGCTGCCACGACTTCATTATGAATCTGCCTAATGGTTATGAAACAGTAATCGGCGATGGTGGTTCCACGCTTTCCGGAGGGGAAAAACAGCGCATCTCTATCGCCAGGGCCATGCTGAAAAATGCGCCAATTGTTATCCTGGATGAGGCCACCGCCAGCGTTGATCCGGAAAACGAGCATACCATTCAAAAAGCGATCAGTGCTTTGGTACATGGGAAAACGATGATCATCATTGCCCACCGGTTGGCCACTATCCAGAACGCTGATCAGATACTGGTAGTCGATGATGGCCGCATCGCACAGCGAGGAACCCATGAGAATCTCATAAAACAGGAGGGCGTGTATAAGAGATTCTTAGCTATACGAAAAACAGCGGAAGGCTGGAGCATTTGAGGATATTCAGGCTGGTTGTGTCTCTCTCCCCAAAATGAAGGGGCCGTGTTGAAACGTAAAGTTTCAGTACGGCCCCTTCATTTATGGCAATGCCAGTCACGGCAGCCGGTTTGGCTTTATCAATGAAAGAAAAGAATGGGTGGTTATTATTTATGAAGTTTCCGGTCGGTGATTAAATCCTTACTTTACTGTCACTAAGCACTTAAAGTGGTTGGTTCATCTTTTGCTCTGAGTCTCGTGAATTCTCTTTTCACCATGATCGCGGTCCATAACACAATAACTGCATCTATCGCCAGCGATCCCCAATAAATGCCGGAAACACCGATCCTTTGCGGTAAAATCAGCATGACCGGTATGTAGAAAATCAGTTGTCTGGTAATACCGATCATGGCGGCCGGTTTGCCTTTATCAATAGAAGGGAAGAATGTCATGGCCATAAAAACTGCTGACAATAATGGGATAACCGCCATATAAATCCAGAAACACATCAGCTGAGTTCCGGTAAATAATTGACCAGGCAGCATCAGACCCAAAACAAATTCAGGAGCAACCATGGAAATAATCCAGAAAGGCACCGTCAATAACACAGAAGCAACAGTAAATATCTTATAGGAACTGATGACGCGCTCATATTGCCCAGCACCATAGTTTATGCCGACGACCGGCTGCATCGCCCGCATTAAGCCAATGATTGGCATAAGCAAAAAAGTGAATACCCGGTAGACTACGCCATAAAAGGCAATATCAGACACCGTACCATATTTGGCAAGTACATTAAACACAACCACCCCTTGCACCAGAGTCATCACAATCATAATAAGTGTAGACGCTCCCAGACTAAGAATGGATTTTATCAAGGATGCGTCCCGACACAGGGAAAAAGTCTTTGTTTTAAATGAAGCAAAACCCTGACTAAAATAAATCCAGCCAAGCAATGTGTAAATCAACATACCAATGTTCGTGGCCCACGCGGAACCCTCTACGCCTAAATCAAGAACCACAACAAACAGATAGTTCGCCAAAACATCCACAATCAGACCGATGCCCATCATGACTGCTGCCGACTTCATTTTTCCCTCGGCTCTGACAATCATGTTGGCCGCCAGGCCATAGATCCAGAAAAATGCACCCATGACTGTAATCCTAAAATAGATATCGCCCAGCAGTAACACTTCCCCTGCTCCGCCCATCATCTTTACTAATTCCATGGAAAAAGCCAGCCCTAATACCATATACACAGCAGTTACAATCAGCGAAAGAACATTGACATTGCCGAGCAACCGTTCCTGGGTATTTTTGTCCTGACGGCCAATGGCAATACTTAATACGGCACCGGCGCCAACGCCGATCAGCGAACCCAGGCCTATGCTGATTTGTGTTAAAGGATAGGCCACGGAAACTCCTGCTAAAGCGGTCTCGCCTACGAAACGGCCAACAAAAACAGCCGAAATGACGGTGTTTAAGCCATAGAGAACCATGGCAATGATGGCGGGCCATGATAGTCCAGCCATAACCTTCCATAGATTCTCATTTAAAATAAAATACCTTTGCTTTTCTTTTTCATCTACGATTGTCTGACTCAAATAGAAAACCTCCTAACTCTTCACATAGTTTTTTTATATTGTTGCCAATGATGATTGATGAACCGACACGTCCAGCATTACACTCTTTCTGCGCCCAGACGCATATTATGAGATGTTCCCCGTCTTTTCCTGCCCGGCCCCGGGCAGCGTTTTGCTACCCTAAAACGGATTTCTTACTGTTTGTCAATTTTGCTGCTAATGCCTAACCGATCCGGGGACAGTGGCGCTACGCGAGTAAATTAGACATTCCATTTTTTCGTAGACAGATTGCCAGTCACAAAACAGCTAAATCGACCGGTTTTCTCTTACCAAAGCCGGGAAAAATGATGGTTTTACACAATACCAGCGTTAACAAAATGCTTTTGCAAAATCCGAATACCGGTAACCGCTTTCTCCCTTATACTCTTTCCTCTACGCCAATCAAATCCCTCTCACTCTGTTCCTGCTGAATGTTGATTCTGCGATAATGCGCCATGGGAAGGGGAAGATCGGTCTTTCTCTCGTGTACTTTTACAATGCGCGGCGGTGAACCAACCACCGTGCAGTCACATGGCACATCCCGGTTTACAATGACCGTCTTGGCACCGATTTTACTTCTGCTGCCTACGGTTACCGGTCCCATGACGCTGGCTCCGTGACCGATATAAACACCATCCCCGATGGTCGGATGCCTTTTTCCCTTCTCTTTTCCTGTCCCCCCCAGCGTAACGCCGTGGAACAGAGTACAATTCCTGCCAATCTCCACTGTTTCACCGATCACCACGCCACTACCATGATCACAGAAAAAACCCGGCTTAATTTTAGCCCCCGGATGAATTTCAATCCCGGTCAAAAAACGTAGTATTTGAGAAAAGAAGCGGGGTAGAAACGGTATTCCCATACGGTAAAGCGGCCATATTAAATATCGGTGAGCGATCATCGCATGAAAGGATGGATACAGTAAAAACTCCACATTTTTGCAAGCCGGATCATTCCGATAAATGGCTTTAATATCCTCAAACAAAGCAAACATTTCGCTCTCCCACCTTTATTTATGCAAGTAATCTCTCGCTGTCATGAATATGGTACTTAATGTCGATTAAAACGGGTATTGTTGTAGTAATGATAAAAACCAACAAACTCTTTTAACACCTCCCTTTCATAACAACTCCTGGAGACAGTCGAGCATGAATCAAATCTAAAATAATTAACACCATTGCAAGGTAAGTGGAATGACGTAAAAACATCTGCCATGCCATAGAATGTTATCGTTCGCTCAGGCTTCCCTCACGTTATAATCAGCCTGCGAAACTGCCCTGATCAGTTCTGAGAGGTACTCTTCGCCCAAATTCTGCACAAAGAAATGATTGCCGTCGAATTCTTTGATTGCAAATGCCCCATCCGTTACTTGCTGCCAATGCTGCATGACGGCTGCGTTGGCTTCGTGATCGTGCTTTCCCGCATGAGCAATGATCGGAATGCTGAGTTTTTGGCCCTGGTAATTGTAACTTTCGTGAAGCTTGTAATCGCTTCTGATCATTGGCAGTAAAAACTGAATAATTTCCCTGTTCTCCAGAATTTCCCGGGGAGTTCCGTTCAGTCTCTTCAATTCCCATATAAGAGTCTCATCGCTCATATGACTTTTGAACAACGACAGATCGGGGCGATGGGGCGCATGACGTCCGGCGACAATAAGCTTTTCAGGCTGAACCCCGTATTTTCCCTGAAGCTGATAGGCTGCTTCAAAGGCGATCATTGCTCCCATACTGTGTCCGAAAAAATAAAAGGGACGGTTGTCGATTACAGTTATCAAACTGGAAATCATTTGTTCAATTAAGCAGTCAAAATTCTCCAGACATGATTCGGATATTCGTGCCCCTCTGCCCGGAAGCTCTACGGGGATAAATTCAACCGGCAGGCGGGATACCGCCCAATGTTTGAATATGGAGGAACTGCCGCCGGCATAGTGAAAGCAGAAAACCCTGTTTGTTTTTTTGATATCCCGGTTACGAGCAAAGGGAAACCAGTTGTTTGTAATTTTCATACATCAGAACTCCTCACAGTAAATACTTTGTTCCAGTCTTCCTCGGCTATCAGACGCTCAATCAGACTTCTATATGCGGCGAACATGCCTTCTATCACCGAATCCTCAAAAGCCTCTTCTACAAAATCCCAGATTAGCGACAGCGAACCGTTCCGTTCATAGGCCTGATGATCAATTGCGACCTGTGGCGTCTGGCTTATTGCGTATACTTCCTTCATATCCGGCAGAAAGATCTGTTCAGCGGTTTCAGAGGATTCTCCAAACAGCAGACTCGTAAAAACAACCGGCATCACTGCCTTACCCGGCGAATCTTTGGCAAGCCTGCGTAAAAGATCGAGTCCGTTGTGCGTGCGGTACTCGACTGCTTTCCATAACTGATTCTGTATGTCCCCCGTCTCCTGGACAAATGAACTCCCGCTGTTGTAAAAAAAAGCTATCAGGGTGATATTCGTGAAATCACCGAGAATTCGCGGCACGTCTTTATTCAGCGGCAGACGATTGAATAACGTGAGATTCAAGGTGATGTCTTTCCGGCTGCTCCAGCAGGAGAGCACTTTCATGTAAGCCGTGCAGATAACCGCAGAAGGCGTAAAACGGTATTTTTTTATCCTTTCACCAAGGGTACGCGAATCTTCTGAGGACAAAACAAACTGCAGTCTGCGGAAACGAGGTTGGACTATTTCATCAAAATTTTTCTTTAGGGGAAGTTCCGGAGCGGGCGGAATGTTGTGTAGTCGTTCTTCCCAGTAAAGCCCTGCTTCCTTATGGTAACTTTTTGCTTTCAGCCAGTTCTCTTCCTGGTTAATATATTCTCGGAAAGTAAAATCAGGCTGCGTAACAGCTTTTCCGTAATAGGCCCTGAATATTTCCCGGAACATCATCTCGGCGCTCCAGCCGTCCACGATCAGACAATCGAAACTGAAGTGAAGTCTCGAAATGTTGTCGTCCAGTTGACTGATCTGAACATGAAACATCGGCCACTTGCCAAGTTCATAGCGGTGATGTGACCATTCGCTCCGGATTTCTTCGAGTTTTCGTTTGTCATCAATGTGATGCACCGGAATTTTAAAACGAGGGTTCCCCTGCAATACCTGCTGCGTACCGTTGTCATAAATGACGGTTCTCAGCATTTCGTGTTTTCTGATCACTTCATTTACGGCATTCTCAAGCTGTACCGGATTGATGCTGCTGCATTCGAACTCTGCATAATAATGGGCGCTGGTATTGCCCAGTTGATAGTCCGGCGAACGTCCTAAAACATATGCCAGCTGAATGGGCGTCAGCCGGAACGCCCGGTTGACCTGCAAAGAAAAGTCGCTGCCGGTTTGTCCCGGAGTTTCCCGGAGATACCGGATCAAACCTTCTTTATTTGCCTTCAGTTCCGCCTGTATCTCCTGCGTCATGGTACCCGCGGGAGCTTTGAATTTCAGCCGGTCGCCTTCCAGCCGCAAATGAATCTCCTGCGCACGGCACTTCTCTGTGAGCATCTCCATTTCCCGAAAATTGTCCGTCGCTGAGGCCGAAAGATCTGCTATCATCTTGGCTTTTTCCCGCCTGAAATCGATTTTGCCGGCAGCCATGGAATGCAGATAATAATGCTGTGCAGTTAAATCGAACAAAACATGTTTTTTTTCAAACTCATAGGCACCGACTTGCCGGCAGCCTATGTCGAAAAGTCCAGCATGAGTTTCAAGCAGCTGACAAATTAAGCCGGTTTCGATGAAACACAGCTTCAGCGAATTTCTTTCATGAATCGGATAAACAACATTGAGGTCGCCGACAAAATGTATGAGAAAAGCGGCATTTTTTAGCCCGCCGCAGCCTGATGCCGGACTACCAGGTGACAGCATTTCATGCCGGTGCAGTTGAACCAGTGAGTGTTCTCTGACATCAAGATAATAGCTGCCTTCTGCTATACCTTCAATGCCGTTTTTGAATACCGACAGATAAATCTGGACGGGATATATCCCTCCGGCTGATCCGTAATTAAATTTTTTGTCTTTATGTGCAGTTTCTTGCAGGCAAAGCGCAAGAAACTGTTTAAAGGAAATCTGATCGATCTGAGCCGGCAGAAACTCCTGATCGCTTTTGTGCCAAAAGCAATGATCCTTTTTGAGGCTCAGCTCATCAAATTCCAGCGGAATTCTTTCGTTTGCCAGCAGCTCACTTCGCTGAGCGCTTATCGCTTTCCGGAAATATTCCCGTTCGTCGGGATTCGTAATAGGTTCGATCTTGCTGAGGTATTTAATCTGCTCCTGTGAAAACATGCAAAACCTGGCATCCGGTACGAGCTGTTTTGCGTTTTTATCTGCCAAACCGATATTTTTCTGCCTGTAAAAATCAATCAAATCGGATACTGACCGGTATCTCACCATTTCGCCGACAGAAGGTCTGTCGGCATAAACAGTTTCCAGGTGATTGGCAAGCCTGATAATGTCGACGGATGAAACGCCCATATCGCCGAAATTATCTGCGGGTTTTAATTCCGGCAGATTTAGTATTTCACGAACCGTCTGCAGAACCGGATGATATTCTGCTATGCCGTAATAAGCGGACGAAGTAGCTTGTTTGGTCAGATCGCCTAAGTTTTCAAGAAGCTTTTGCCGGTCAACCTTACCGTTAAAAGTCATCGGAAAGTCTTTAACAGCAATGATTCTTTCCGGGATAAAATAACTGGGCAGATAGGCTTTAAGACTGTTTTTCAGATCCGACTCAGAAAATGACGCCGGATCTCCTTTAACATAGGCGATCAGTTTTTTGCTCTCCATCCGGTCGCCAACAGGCAAAATAACAGGATCTCCAGTAATGCCGCATTTTCCGAAAGCCGACTGAATTTCTCCGGCTTCTATCCGGTAACCGTTGATTTTAAACTGATTGTCTTGTCTGCCGAGAAACTCAATCACGCCGTTTTGCATATAGCGCCCGTAATCCCCTGTATCATACAGTCTTTGCTTTAAAGCTGCATGCTGGAAAAAGGCTTTATTGGTAAGTCCCGGTTCGTTCAGATAGCCGTTAGCCAGTCCTTGCCCCGCGATATGCAGTTTCCCCTTTACCCAGTCAGGGCATGGTCTGCCGAATTCGTCAAGGATATGAAAAGACTGATTGGCAAGCGGATAGCCGTAAGGCACGGATCTCCATTCCGGCTCAATGCCGGTAACATGATAATAGTTTGACCAGATGGACGCCTCCGTCGCTCCCCCCATGGCAGTCAGTTGAGCGTTGGGTAATGCCTGTTTGATTTTGTCAAACAAGCCCAAAGGTATCCAGTCGCCCGACAGAATGATCTGTCTTATGCAGGTATCTTTTCCGGAATTTCCTCCACCGAGGAAATCTGCATAGATATCCATTAATGCCGGGACCGAATTCCACAGGGTTATATGATGTTCAAGCGCAAGTCTTCGCCAGCATTTGGGATCCATCCGCTCCGCTTCCGTAGGCAGAATCAGTGCTCCGCCTGCAGTCAATACTCCGAAAGTATCGTAGACCGAGAGATCAAAGCTTAGCGCAGACACCCCGAGAATACGGTCCGCCGCTGTCACGCCGAGGCGGCTGTTCACATCAATAATGGTATTCATTGCCGCGTGGTGGGAAATGCAGACTCCCTTCGGTGTGCCAGTTGAGCCCGATGTGTAAATGATATACGCCAGATCCGAGGGACTGATTTCAACCTCATGCCATACGCCATCTTTCCCCTCTAGCTCCAAGGAAATAAGCTGCTTTACTGCCTCTTCCCCTAAGCTCAGAGCGTGATCGACAAACAATATGGTTATTTCGGCTTTCCTGAGAATGTCCAGCGTCCGGCTGGCCGGCTGATCGCAGGAAAGGGGCACATAGGCGGCGCCGGCTTGAACGATACCGAGAACAACGGCTATTTGTTCAAAGGATTTACCCATTTGCAGCGCGACCCTGTCGCCTTTTTTAACGCCCTGTTCCTGCAGCAATTGGGAAACCTGATTGGCCCGGGCAATAAGCTGTTGGTAACTGTATTGCTGATTATCGAACACAACGGCTGTTTGATCGGCATCGGTAAAGGCTCTGTGCCGGATAATTTCATGCAGAAGAGTATCTTTAAATTCCCTTACCGTGCTATTCGCGTTCTCATGGGTTTGTCTCTGACGTTCAGTGCGCAGATCCACCACAGTTTCCGACCAGAAATTTTGCCCCCTGGCCGCTCTCATGACAAGCTCAACATACTTCTCGAACATGGAATTGACCACATCCGGCTGAAAAACATCATCTAAAGCATCCCAAGAAAGGGTCACGCCGCCTTTTTCATTGTAAACCTGATGATCCAGCCAGACCTGAGGGGTAGATGATACCGACCATCCCATATTATCCAAAAACCCGCCCAATCCCGCGTTGTCATTCAGATTTTCCATACCAAGAGCACTTGTAAAAACCACGGGATACATTCGCTCCTGAGCGTCATCCCTTTTGTTCAGTTCTTTCACGAAATCAATCGCGGAATAATTGCTGTGTTCAATATCCGCCTGCATTTGTGACTGAATCGCGGCCGCGTTCAGGGCTGCGGCGATATTGTCCCGGCGAATTTCGACAAGCATTAACTGCGTAAAGTCGCCGATGATCTGATTGATCTGAGGATGGACATCTTCCCTGTCAAAGACGGTCAGCATAAGGGCAAAATGGCTGCCTGCCCCCCATGCCGAAAGAATTTCCACATAAAGGCTGAGTAGTGCGGCTGATGGTGTCAGGTTTTGCCCGGCTGCCGCCTGAACGAAACTGAGCCAGGTTTCGCGGTCAAGCAGTTTTTTCCGTCTGACAAATTTCCTTTTGACCGCTTGTCCCCCAGACAAATTTACGGGAAATTCCGGAGCTGCCGGAAATCCTTCTGCCCTGTCCAGCCAGTACTTCTTATCTAATTCGTACTGCCTGCCTTTCTTGCGTTCGAAAGTATAGCTCAGATAATCTTTGTATGAAACTTCCAGAACAGGCAACCGTCCGCCTGAGTAAAGGCAGGCCAAGTCTTTCCAGAAAATAAAGAGACTCAGGGCATCGGCAATCATGAAATCGATACCAAAATGAATACGCCATTGGCCCTCATTCATTTCGGTCAGACGAATATCAAACATCGGTGTACCAAGCGGAATCACTTGTGTGGAAATCTCTCCTCTCACTACTTCGAGATGCGTCTGCAGATCCGGAACCGCTTCCCGGTGATAAACGGTCAGCGGCGGCTTGATCTCCGGCATGATTTGTTGTGTTCCATCCACAGAGATAATGTTTCTCAGCATTTCGTGCCGCTGCAGCAGAGCATGCAAAGCCTGCTCAAACCTGGCAGGATCAAGTTCGTTCGCGTCGATTTCAAAACTCGCATAGCACCCAACCCCACCCCATTCCAGCTCGGCATTTCTTCCCGCCCAATAGGCATACTGAACTTCGTTCAGCGGAAATGGTTCATAGCTTTTGTCCGGATAGGAATGGAATGGTATTTTCTCCTCAAAACCCGTTTCCTGATTTCTCATTTTTTCACAAATTATTTCTGTCCATTTGTTGATAGTGCAGTTACTTAGAAAGATTCCCGGATTCAGGGGAACCGCCAGATCGCTTTTCCATGACGCCACCAGCCTTGTGGTGACAATAGAGTTCAGGCCGTATAACAGCAGGTTTTGATCATCCAGCAGCTCGTCTTCTGCCGTTTTCAGTTCACGAATCAGCGCTGCACGGATATATTTCTTCACTTCATCCGGGTTTGAAAATGCTTGCCCGGACAGAGGATCGCCGGGGAAGACAGATAGATCTAAACCGCCCGGTGAATCCACCTGGTCGTGTTGCGTAAGGAACCAATGTTCTCCGTTTAATCCTGCAAGCCCGAAATGTTTTTCGCTAAACCGATAGTTCGGTATGGCGACTTTTTTGCAACCCGCTTCCGCATAGTATTTCTTCCATTCGATGTTGACGCCGCGATTGTAAAGATGAAAAACGCTTTTTTCAATCTGATCCGCCGTTTTTACATCCGGATAGTTGGAAGCGATACAATCCGCCTTATCACCGCAAATGCATTCCACCATGGAAGTCAGGACAGGGAACGGGCCTATTTCCAGAAACACGTATTCTTCGGGGTTTTCTATTGACTTGACGCTTTCATAGAATCTGACTTCCGCCGGAATGTGCCGGCTCCAGTATTCCCATGAAGCTATCCCGGCACCGATCTGGCTGCCTGTCACATTGGAAATCAGCACTTTCGACGGGACGAAATATTTCACTTGCCGGGCAACGGCTTCAAAGCGGGCGACTATCGGTTCCATCAGCGGCGAATGAAAAGCGTGAGATACCTGCAGAGGCACTGTTTTTATTCCGTCATTTTCCAGTGCAGCGCAGACATCTTTCACTTCCTTTTCATCACCTGAAATGACCGTTTGTTCGGGAGTGTTGGCAGCGGCAATGGAAACGGATTTTTTATCTTTCATTATATTTTGGACAATTTTCTTCCCGGTAAGAACTGCCGCCATCTTGCCGTTCTGAGGCAGCGAGTACATAAGCTCGCCCCTGGCAGTAATCAGTTTTACTGCATCCGCAAGATCAAACACACCGGCCAGACACGCTGCTGTATATTCTCCGACACTGTGTCCCATCATAAAGGCAGGTTCGACCCCGTATTCCAGCCACATCTGCGCCAGAGAATATTCAACGGCAAAAAGCGCCGGCTGCGTGTAACGCGTTTCGTGCAGGAAGCTGCCGGAGGAAAAAATAATCTCAATAAGATCCTTTCCTGTATTTTCTTTATAGTATGTATTGCATTGATCCAGGCAGGATCTGAAAATACGGTTTTCGCGGTAAAAATCCGCAAACATCGCCGGATACTGTGAACCCTGTCCCGTGAACAGAAAGATGACTTTTTTGTCCGTATTCTTACGGCTGACGTCAAGGTTTGTTCTGCCCGCGAGAGCCTGTTTGATGTTTGTTTTCAGCTCTTCGGCAGATTTGGCCCAGACGACTATCCTCTCCTTCAAATCGGCTTTCGCAATATTCTGGCTGTAGGATAAATCCGGAAAACTGATGTCTGCTCGCTTTGCGATTTTTTCCAGATAAGTTAAAAACCCTTCGAGCTGATCGCGCAATCCTCTTTCGGTGATGGAACTGAATTTAAAAGGCAGGACCTTTTCTTTATCGCAGAGAAGGGAATTTCCCCGTTCGCGCGGCGACTTATTGCAATACTGTTCAACCACTACATGAGCATTAGTGCCGCTAAGACCGAAAGAATTGACTCCGGCAATTCTCGGTTTGTCCATACTGTTTTCCCATAAAAGCGTCTTCCTGGGCACTTCCACGTGAATATTCTGCCAGTTTATATGAGGCGAAGGGGTTTCAAAATGCAGATTGCCCGGTATCTTGCCGTTCTCAACGGCAAGAACCGCCTTAATGAGCCCGGCAATGCCTGCAGCCGCTTCGAGATGACCAATATTGGTTTTTACAGTTCCCACATAAAGCGGAGTAATTCTGTCCTTGGCAAGAACATTGCCCAGTGCGGAAATTTCGATTGGATCGCCCAGCTCCGTGCCTGTGCCATGAGCTTCAAGATAGCCTATATCACGGGGATCAAGCTTGCAGCGTTGCCATACATCCGTGATTAGTTTCTCCTGAGCAGGCCCGTAAGGAGCGGTCAGTCCGGAACTCAGTCCGTCCTGATTTACACCGCTTCCTCTGATTACTGCGTGGATATGATCTCCGTCTCTTACAGCGGCTGAAAGCTTTTTCAGCACAACAACGCCGCAGCCCTCACCCCGGACAGTGCCGTTCGCTTTAGCGTCAAAACTACGGATTACGCAGTCGGGGGATAATATATTCAATGTCGACAGTAGTTCCGTGGTTTCCGGTGAATACAGCAGGTTTACACCGCCGGCAATTGCCATATCGCAATCACCGGTCATTAATCCCTTACATGCCTGATCCACGGAAACAAGTGAGGAAGAACAAGCGGTATCCACCGTAATGCCAGGCCCCTGAAAACCGAAGAAGTAGGAAACCCTTCCGGATAAGAACGAAAAACCACTGCCGGTTACATCACCAGGTTCAAGTGAAGCATTGATTTTTTTATCAAGATATAATTCATTGATGTAGTCCGGTAAAGTGACACCGGCATAGACCCCCGTTTTGGAACCTTTCAGTTTATCCGGGGCATAGCCGGAATTTTCCAGAGCTTCCCAGCAAACTTTGAGAAAGATGCGCTGCTGCGGATCCATTCTTTCTGCTTCTTTCGGTGATAATCTGAAAAGTCGGTGATCAAATGCTTCAATGTCTTCCGACAAAAAGCCCGCTTTTCTTATATAGGGATTATCCAGAATATTCTTACCATGGTATTTTTTCCATCTCGTGTCCGGAATGCTGCAGATCATAT
The DNA here is from genome assembly GCF_000271665.2 of Pelosinus fermentans JBW45. GTDB lineage: Bacteria > Bacillota > Negativicutes > DSM-13327 > DSM-13327 > Pelosinus > Pelosinus baikalensis. Next base: position 4,028,452 of record NZ_CP010978.1, read on the forward strand.
CTTTCATTTCAACCATAATTTCCCAAAATTTTTCCGAATCCGTAATGCCGCCCGGAAAACGGCAGGCCATACCGATGACGGCAACCGGCTCGCAATGGACGTTCTGTTGCGCATTTAACTCCTGTTTTAATCTTTGTATTTCTATAAGTGCTTTTTTTATAATCTGGCTTTTAGCTGTTGTTTCAGTATGCATCATCCGTTTCTCCTAATTCTTTTTTCAAAAGTTCAAAAAGCTCATCTTCCGAACAGTTATCGAATTCCGATTGTGCGAATACGGTGTGATCTGCAGCTTTTTTAGCTTGGACCGGCTTGTTGAAACTGATGTTGCAGAGAGAAAAGAGATGTTCACTCATTTGCTGTACTGTATTATAATTAAACAACGAAGCTGCCGGAACAGTGAAACCCATAGCTTGTTCAAGGGAATTGCGAATAGATAGTGACATCATTGAATTGATGCCCAGTTCCGCAAAAGGTATGTTTTGATCAATTTCGGCCGTGGGAATGGCAAGCTGCCGGGCAACAAGTCCGGCAATAAACTCCGCCAGAGCTTCTCGGCTGTCGATTTTTTCACTGGAAACGTTAAAACTGTTTCTGATTTGCTCCAGGGAAGAAATTCCCACAATCTTGCTCCATTCGCAGTTTAAGTACATTAACTTTGCTTTGTTCCGCTGGATCTTGCCGCTTGTTGTGCGGGGAATATGCATCGGCGGAATAAAGACGATAATTTCCACCGGGATGTCGTGCACCTTGAGGACATCTTCCCTGATTTTTTTTGCCCATTTGTCGCATTGAGGATTTCTGACAGCCGAACGGTTAACTTCCTGGATCAGAATCAGCTTTTCTTCTCCCTCCTGCTGGACAGAAAAAGCGGCAGCACCGTCCACACGAAGATCGGGGCCGGCATTGAATGCTGTTCTTTCAATGTCCTGCGGATAATAGTTCATACCCCGGATAATGATCAAATCCTTTATTCTGCCAGTAATATAAAGTTCGCCGTTTGTATCCTTAAAGCCAAGATCGCCTGTTCTCAGATAAACCTGACCGGTTTCTTCATCGGCGGGAAATGTATTCTTTGTTTCCTCCGGACGGTTCCAGTAACCTTTTGTTACAGAAGGCCCCGCAAAGCAGATTTCGCCGATTGCCTGCTCGCTAAGTTCTGTACCGTCTTCCGGATTTCTGATTGACAATTGATGCTCGTCCACAACAAAACCGTTGCCAACCAGATAGGTTTCTCCAATCGCTGCTTCATTTGTCATTTGCTGAGAAAACCCAAGATACCCTTTGTCAATTACGAAAATAGAGCCGCTTTGGAGATCCGTTCTGTTTAGTTTCAGCCAGCCGGCCTTTTGTCCTGGTTTATATGCCGACACAACCAGAGAAGCTTCGGCCAGTCCGTATCCCGGCGATAATGTATGTTCTCTGAGCCCGAAATGTTGGGCTGTTTTATTGAATTTGAGCAGTGTATTCATATTAACCGGCTCGGCGCCGCAAATAGCTCTTTCCAGAGATTTCAGTGAAATACTTACTAATTCGGCATGAGTCAGTTTCTCCAGTTTGTCAGCCGCCAGTTCATAGGCGAAATTGGGCGCTGTGGTATGAGTCGCTCCGTAGGCTGAAATGGCCTTCATCCAATTCATAGGCTGTTGCATGAAATCAGCAGGGTTCATTAAAATTACTTTGTAACCGGAATAAATTCCCTGAAGAATACCGAGAATCAGGCCCATATCATGGTAAAAGGGAAGCCAGCTCACCATAACGCTGTCTTCGTGAAACCTAAATTTGTCTTTAATCTGCTTCAGGTTATTCATCAGAGCGGAATGGGTGACCATGACCCCTTTGGGATCTCCGGTGGAACCGGATGTGTACTGCAAAAAAGCCAGTTCATTAAAACCTGAAATAGTTTCGGCAGAAACATCTTCCTGCTCGGAATATACAGGCAGCGCGGATAGCGTTTCGGAATTTTTCAGCATGTCTTTAAGTGAAAAAACACCGGTTTTGTCGGTAATAATGCAGCGGGCCTGAGAATTCATGGAAATATTTTCCCATTTCGCAAGGGACTTATTCCGGCCCGGCATATTTATGGGAACAGGAACTGCGCCAATGCGGTTGCAGGCAAGAAACGATACGATGAAATCGATTCCCTGATGAAACATCAGTATACAACGATTGCCTTCGGCAATTTTAAGAGCAGAGAGACTAGAGGAGAGAGCCGATACTCTTAAAAATAATTCCGAATAGGTGATTTCCGATAAATTAAACTCTGCGTCGAGCATTCCGTAAGCGGTTTTATCCGGAGTGTGCTGCGCTCTGAAATTCAGGATCTGAACAACGGATCCGATATTTTTATGTATCTTCGTATTTCCATCGTTTGTCATATTGTTCTCCTTTTCAAAAGTATGAACACCCTTTATCTGCATCGTAAATCTCCTATCACCCTGGCAAGATCACTTGCATTCGGTTCGGCTACAATGCAAGTGAAGTGATTGCCGGCAATTTTTTGCACTGAAAATTTACCAAGACAAATTTCCTTCCAGAAACCAAGCGTTGTTTCATTCGTCCACGGCATTAAGGCAAACGGCTCACGCGCCAGAAGAAACCGGATGTCTCCCATATACGGCTGAGGCGTGAAATGGGCGGACTTCAAACTTTGGCGAAAAACCTTAAACATACCCTCAGCCATCTCTACTGGCATGTTGTCGCCGGTAACTTTAGCTACCGCCTCAACATAAACCGTGAAACGATCTCTCGTGGAGAGAACTGAGAGTCTTCTGAACAAATCACCCACCTTATCGAGCCCCTCATCACCGCCTATAGCCAGCGACGCTCCTGCAGGTATACTGTGATTATTGACTTCAAACATGTGCCGCAAGCCGCGTACAAATTCATCCTGAGTTACGCTGCTGAAACCCGCCTTCTCAAGTGGAATGTGGAGGTTTTGTATAAACAATGATTCAATAACCAAATTATCGTCTATATCATAAAGAACAGGCGGACTGTCAATCAGAACCAGATCCAGCAAATGTATGCCTTTCTCCAACAGACGTCTTGCCACTTCAACAGCAATCAACCCTCCCAGGCTGTAACCGATCAGCTGCATCTCTTTATGACCTGTTTCAATAAGCCGTTCGGCGTAATCATCCGCAAGATGCTCAATAAGACCCGAATGATCTAATGAACAATACAAATCGGTATCCGCTACAGTTATGCCGATAACAGGACCGCTATTCTGTTCATCCAGATGAGTAAGCAGTTGACGAAAACAATTCATCGTACCAAGGCCGGCATGAAAAACAACTCTGAGGGCTCCCGTTCCGCCTCCATAAGAGGTAAGCACCGCATTGCTTGAATTGTTTTTTTGTTGTCTGATCGAATCATCAACAGAAGCGTGTCCGGTCTTATTGCTTTGCAAACGCACAAATTCAGCAAGTGCCGCGACAGTCGGATAATTGAGCATCTGTCTGAGCAGAGCATCAAAAGGAATATCAAGCATTAATGACTCACCGGCGAAAATTTCCCGCAGCTTTCCTGCAACCTGAGCCATAATGAGCGAATCCGCACCGTGATCGTAAAAATTCTGCAGTCTGCCGATGACCGGCATACCCAGTGCTTCCGCCCATATCCGCAACAGTTGTTCCTCCAGAGGATCCGAAATTCCGGCTATGGATTCCATAACAGAATCATCTGTTATGGATTGGATTTTCCATTTGGCAAGCTCCCGCCGGTCTATTTTTCCGTTGCCTGTCAATGGTAACGCGTCAACGATTTGTATGGCGACAGGAATCATATAAGCGGGTAGGCGTTGTGAAAGAAACTCCGCCAACGTTGATGCATTTACCGGTATGCCGTTCTGTTTAAAGCAGACCGTCTCCACGATGCCGATCAACGCCTTATTATCACCTGAGCTATCTACCACAACCGCGGCTGCGGCAACAGCAGGGTGCTTCTGCAGGGCCGCTTCAATTTCCCCCAGTTCGATCCGGTGCCCCTTAATTTTGACCTGATTGTCTTCGCGACCAAGGAATTCAATTTCGCCGCCAGGCATGTAGCGTCCCATGTCCCCCGTGTGGTAAAGCCGTTGCCCGTCAACGTGATGAGGAAAAAACCGCGCCTCAGTAGTTCCTTTATCTCCGAAATAGCCTTTGGCAAGACCGTCGCCAGTAATATACAGTCCCCCCATCACCCATACGGGGCAGTCCCGCAGCCCTTCATCCAAAATACGGAAACCCTGATTGGCAAGCGGACGTCCGTATGGGATACTGTTCCAGTCCGGCTGCACCCCCTGATAAACATGGTAATTTGACCAAATTGATGCTTCAGTGGCACCACCAAGACTTATTATTTGTACGGAAGGCACTCGTTTTATCAGCGTATCAGGCAGAGTCAGCGGTATCCAGTCTCCGGACAGCATGGCAAGCCGGAACTTCGACAGGTCTATTTTAGATTCGGAGTTCAGGTAGGCAACCAGCATCTGCACCAATGCCGGCACGGAATTCCAGACCGTAATCTCATGTTCAGCCATCAGTTCCGCCCAGTGAGACGGGTCTGTCTGCCTGTCAACGGAAGGATAGATCAGCGTTCCTCCGGCAGACAAAATGCCGAATATATCATAGACGGACAAATCGAAACTCAATTGAGCCAGTCCCAGAACCTTGTCATCCCGGCCGACGTTAAAGCGGCTGTTGATATCTGTAATTGTATTGGCGGCCGCACGGTGTGTGATTACAACGCCCTTTGGTTGCCCGGTTGAACCCGAGGTATGAATGATGTAAGCCGGCATATCAGGATCACCGTCAGCCACAAGAGCATTTTCCCGATGTGGCATCAGCTTATCCACTTCAATCACCGTAATGTTTTCCGGCCATTCTATCCCGCTTGTCGAGTATGTCAAAACATGATGAACATTCGTTTTTTTCAACATAGCGGAGCGGCGTAATTCCGGCTGCGTGATATCAACTGGAACATAAACTGCGCCGGCCGACAAAGTGCCCAACACCGCCGCCACCTGATGCGCAGACTTGTCCATAATTATCGCAACTCTGTCCTGTTGTTTGCAGCCGGTTTCTTGCAGTTTTTCGGCCACTGCCGATGCTCTCAGCATGAGTTCGCCGTATGTCACCTGTCCTTTGCTATCTAAAACAGCAGGCCGGTCCGGGGCGGCCGCGGCCTGTGCCAGGATCCCGCTGTGCAGCAAACCATCCGGTAACGGCATTTTTGTATCGTTAACCCGCTGTCGCTCGCTTAACTGCCACGCAGGTAAAGCCACAGTTTCGCCTGCATCCCAAACTTGCTGCATTCCAGCCAGCAAGCGCAGCAGCGACTCAAATGCATCAAACATGTCATCCGTCATTCCTTCAGGGAAAACGCCTTCCCGGATATCCCAGTTAACCTGAAGACCGGACGAACTGTCCATCGCCTGACAATCAATAAAAACCTGCGGGGTCTGACTGATTCCCTGACCTTCGACTTTTCCTTGCAGGCGGTTTCCTTCTGTCGGCTCAACAAGCCCGATAGCGCTGGTAAACACGATCGGCATCAGCGCGGCTTCCCGGCCGCGTCTGCGGAAAATCTCCCTTAACACTTCGACCCCCGAAAACAGGCGGTGATCCAGATCGTCAAACAGTTGTTTATTCATTGTTTTTGCACGTTCAGTAAACGAATTACCGGTATACCAGTCCACGGCAAGCAGACTGACCGAAGTAAAATCACCAACTATATCATTAACCTGGGAATGCAGCGGAAGCCTGTTCAGTACGGTAAGATTCAGACAAAACTTTTTGCTGCGGCTCCATCGCTCAAGTACGGCAGCGTATGCCGTCATCACAGCAGCCGTCGGCGTCAGACCACGCTGCTGTGCTTTTTGCTTCAATCCGTTCCAGGTTTGGGCATCCAGCTCAAGAAAACGACGGCTGAAACGTGCCTTGCCGAAATTAGTCTGAAGTCTTGCCATCGGCAGATCCGGTGCCAGTGGCAAATCATCAATCCGGCGGAACCAGTAATCTTTGTCCTTTGCATATACGATACTTTCCCGCAAACTGCGTTCGGCTATAAGATAATCGCGGAAACTGAGCTTAAAATCCGGAAGCTTTCGCTCCGACTCGTAGTACAACGCTTCAAATTCCGAAAGCAACAGCCAGATGCTTGCCCAGTCGGCGATGAGAAACTCAATGGAAAAATGCAGCACGGACCGATCTGGAGTTTTCGTCACCGCCACACCGAATAAAGGCCAGCAATCCGTATTGTAAATGCGGTGACCCATTTCCTCCCGGATGTCATCAAGCTGTGCTGATACTTTATCTGTCTCCCATGCACCTGCATCAGTATAGGCCACATCCAGTCGCGGCACCTTCTCCATGACCTGCTGATAGCCGTTCTTGTTAATGACGGCCCGCAGCATATCATGACGCAAAACCAGTTTATTCCATGCTGCCTCGACACGTCTGCGCTCCAGCTCCGGATAGTTAAGTTCAAGGTAAATGTGGCAGGCGACACCCCCATACCCGAAGACTTCACTGCGGCCAAGCAAATAAGCAAACTGTACATCCGTTAACGGGAAAGGCTCATATCTTGATTCGGGATGATATTCCACTGTCACCGGTTTGGCTTCCGACTGAAGCAGGCTCAGAATATTCGTCTTATAGTCTTTCAGCGACTGCAGATCGCTGCCGGCCAGCATTCCCTGCGGCGCTCTGTAGCGCAGCTTACCATTCTCTGCCCATAAAGACACGCCTTCGCCGCGGAGACGTGCCACCAAACTATTAATATTTATTTTGCAGTTCGGTATCATAACTTTATCCCTCCAGTTTAACTAATCTTGTTTATTTTGCTTTATCAATGGCAAAATCCAATGTTTTCCTGCCCTACTTCCGCACTGCAAAAATTTTCTGTCCCAGAGGAGCGAGGGGATGGTCCTCGTTGGGAAGTGTCAGAACTTCCACGGCTCCTGTTTTCTGAAAAACATCCTGCCATTGCTTGACGGACATAAATGTTGTGTTTGTATTCTTTCTGTCATCTTCCGGACGGGTCATCATAAAAGCCTGAGAAATCAGCATTTCCGGAAATTCACGCGTAGGTTCGGTAATAAGTATCCATCCTCCGGGAACCAGAATCTGCATAAGCCTATCTACAGTTTCGTTTATATTGAAAGCATTATTCATGACTCCCGCCGCAATGATTATATCTGCACTTTCGGTCTGCAGGCCCTGCTGAATAAAGTCTTTGTCAATATTCGCAATCCGAAACCTCATCCATGGGCAGTCTTTAAATCGTTCACGTGCAGCCGAGAGAAAGAAATTTGAAACATCCGTGAACAAGTAATCGGTTTTAAGAACTCCGGCGGATACTTTTAGCCTTGGAACTACTACGTCTGTGGTAGCTCCCGTACCTGCGCCTATCTCAAGAACCCTCAGCGGTTCTTCGGACTCCACATCCGGCGCAACCTTTTTAGCAGCGCCGATGCGGATAACCGCTTCCGACACCGCTTTGTTGAGATAACGGGCCGTTATCGTCTCACGATACAAGGCATTGGCATAGTCCATTCTGCCTTCGGGGAATAACAGGAGCGCAGCCTGCTGTTTTCCGCTCATCAGTTGCGGAAGCTGTTCAGCATTGCTTATCAGATAATCCATGGTGAGTGGTGAACCAAGTCTGCCGTCCCAGATTTTCCTTACCGCATTCCAGTGATCTTGCAACATTTCTTTGGTCACAACACCGGCATCATAAAAATAATCCCCGCGGCGTTTTAGATATCCACGTTCAGATAACAATTCAAGCCAGCGCATAATAAGGTATTGATGCTGGAGTGCAGTATTCGAAACGGACAAAATCTCTTTTATGCTGTATTCCCGTTCCCTGTTTGTCAGAACACCCTGTGTCTGCAGAGAGTATAGCATCGAACTGAAAACAGCTTTATCCAGCTTCCCGACAAACAAATTCACACAATCCGAATCTATGCCGCAAAGCTCACTGTCAGCATATTCCGTGCATGAAGAAATATTTGTTTCCCTGTTAAAGCAAAATTCGAATACATGATGTTTCACGTTGTCATCCGGCATTTCGGCAGCGGCTTCCCTTAAAATATTGACTGACAGCGGCTGATGACTGCATCCGGGGCGCAAAACCGGATATCCTAGAGTGGCAGTCATTTCCTGCCACTGACTGGAACATAAAAGTTCCTGCTGGGCTCTCATAGCTGCGCCGGGACCTCCCAGAATCCTTTCTCTCATCGTCGACAAATCGCGGGCAATGGCGTGGGGCCACTGCTTCGTGAGAATATCCTTGTAATTCACAGGAGCCGACGGGCCCAGCGTCTCTATGCTGTTTTCAAGCAGATGTTCCGGATCAGCGTCCGCAAAATCGCCGAACGTATTCAGATTCTCAGGAATATGCAGACGGGGCTGCCAGACAACGGGGCCATGAGTATCGGTAAGGGAGAGGCTTCCTCCCTCGGAACCAATTGTAATTCGGTGCAGCAAATGCAGATAGTTATCCGGATCATCGGGATCTACTTCATTATGGACTCTCAATATGGCCGGAATTTTGCCTAACGTTCCGGTCATAACATGAAACGGTCCTCCATCCCGGCTTACGGTACCGGTCTTCCACGGGCGAATTGACGGCAAAGCCTCCGAAAAAATGTGCATCATCGGATAAGAAACCTGAGAAGCGAATGCCGCGTCGATATACAGCGCGTTTTGCCGTTCCAGCAGGGCTTGTGCACAGGCAATAAACCGTCTAACAGCAGGTAAATGAACATAAAGATCGCCTGTCTGAAAAAACACGTCTTGCTGCCGCGCTGCTCTGAGACACGCCGCCACATCTTTGTGATGCACAGGCTGTTCCTGAATAACATGAATACCCCGTTCAAGAAGCCTCAGGGACATATCCGTTCCTTTACCGCCCATAACTCCCGAGCGCAGCACGACGCAGGCAAGATCAATGTCATCCGGAAGCTGATCAGCTTCCGTGTATAGATTTATCCCGTAGTATGCCGCACATTTTGCCGACCTCTCGCTCCCCCTCGCGAGCAGACCGGCAAGTTCAAACTCTTCAGGCAACGTTTTTAACGCTTCAAGGTAAAATTGTCCAAACGTAGAACCGCATACCACCGTACGTATTTTTTTTCTTTTCATATTTCACCCTCCACCACCTGTAACAGATCGTCAACCGAACATTCTATAATACTCAAGTATTTTGTACTGCCCAGCCGGGCAATCACTTTGGCCGGGTCAGGGATTTCAGCAAGCGGGCGCACTCCGAAAGGTATTTCTCCCTCCAGCACGGCGATACCCGCCGCCGCAGCGGTCGAACCGGTCAGAATTGAAGGTCTGTCGGCCTGAAGAACTAGTGTTCGTATTATTCCGGCCCCGTTTTTTATTCCAGTAAGTTGTATAATAAAATTTATATACTTTTGACGCCCTGCCGCGTCAAGCTCGGTCGCCGTGCAAAGGCGCTTTACCGCACTCTTCCAGTCAGTCAAAAACAGTGGACGTATTTCTTCAAGAACCGGCGGTACATGCTCTCCGTCAATCGCGATGTACCACTCGCCGTCGCGGAGCGATAACGAAGTTGCCACGAATTCCGCTTCGGCGTCGAAATACGGATATAAAGCCACTTCCCGCGGGAAAAAAGGCAGTGCAGTTCCGGGTCTCCGTCTCAGAGCCGCTGAGCGGCGGGCGCCATTTTTCCATGCCGCCAGAGGTTCGTTATCTTTGCCCGCAACACCTGTAAGATAGTCTTCAGCAGCGGCAGCTGTGAATCTGTCCAAAGCGCCAGTATAATAAACCATCGAATCCACTTTATCAAAAGATGTAGCCAGCCATCGGGGCAACAGTCCCGATAATCCGGGAGTGGCACCTGCGGCATATAATACGGCAGTGCTTTGCGGTGTGCCGCGCATCATTTCCAGAGCTTCATCAATACCGGCATCCACATGATGACAACCCATTGACAAACACATCCCGGCAACACGTGCTGCTATCCGGTGAGACGGCCCGGCGCAGTTGACGATCAGTTCGCATCCGTGCAGAAACGATTTCATACTCTTTTCGTCTTCAATATCAACCTTAACCCATTCCGCATGCGGGAATTCGTCTGCGAGCTTTGTCTGTGCCAATTCCGGATTCCTGCCACCTATCCGCAGCGGATGTTTTCCCCATTCTTTAAGCATTCGCGCCGCCTGCAGTCCGACATCCCCGTAACCACCAATGATACCGATCATATTTCACCCTCTTCCATTGATTCCATAGTTTGCTTCATTTCCATTAATTTGCTTTCAAGAACAGAGGCAACCTGAAACAATGCGGGCAATTCAAACATCTGTCTTAGTGACAACTCGACGCCGAATTTTTCCTTTACACCCGCAAGAAAACGCGTTGCCAGCAGACTATCCCCTCCGATTTCAAAGAATCCTTGCTTACGTCCGATTGCACCGCTCGATAGAAGCTTTTGCCACATTTCCGCAACCTCCTGTTCCATTCCGGCATGCGGCTTTTCGCCGCCGCGTTCTTCAGCGCGGAATGCAAATACTGCGGTAACAGCTGCACGGTCCACCTTACCATTTGCGCTTAACGGCAGCCACGGCAATATTTCAATTTTTTCCGGCAACATGTGTGGCGGCAGATGATCTGCGGTAAATTTCAATATACAATCCAGATCCAGCTCCGGCCTTGTTGCTGGGCAATCAGCCTCGATAAATTCAGTGAAGGAGTCTCCTACGGGCATAAAACTTGTCTTATTAAAACCGGCTTTCTTGAATAGATTTGCCCACTGCTGAGCCGGCAGCATTGGGCTATATGCCTGACGGCGGTCATGATCAAAATCCGCGAAGCCTCTGTCAAGTACCGCCGATGTTACTGCTGCAAGCGGCGTAATCTCACAATGTTCCAATGCAAGTATTTTTCCGCCGCACCGTACCAGTAATGAAGCAATGGCCACACCCTGATACGGATCATGATAGCGATGAAGTGCGTTTACGGCCAGAACCAAATCAAAGGAATAACGGAGCTGATCCGGAACGCCGTATTCCGGCAGTCTTTTGCAATTGACAGAATGCGGCAACGAAGAAAGATGGATTTTTGCAGTCTCAACCATTGACGGAGCAGAATCAAGAAGCGTGAAACTAATATCCTCCGGATCAAGCATGTCCAGAAGCTTAGCTGCTATGATGCCGCTTCGTCCGCCAATAAGTGCAGTTTCAACCGGTTTGCCGGCAGCTTTCGACATGCACTTTATTTTTTCAGCAATCAGTTCGATTCCCGCAATGGTTCCGGAATCCCTGGAGGATAAGCTTTCAGGAGAAAGAATATCATCATCAAGAAGAACCACTGACGAAATCTCTCCGCTTAGAATTCCACGGTAATCATCCAGGCGCTGAAATAAACGCCTTGCTACGCTTGAAATCAGGGGATCATCCGCTATTATTCCGTTACTATTTACCGCACTCCGCTGAAGAGTTTTGGCATATTGAAGGACTTCCTCAATTCTCGGTCCGCCATGTAAAACACCGTCATAATCTGTTATAACATTGCGTCCGCCAAGCCAGCGGAGCCACATCTGAAGCAACGACTGATTCTCATCAGTTATCCGCAGCTGCCGCCCGGGATGCAGATTTTTTCCGGTATCATTCTGTAATTCAGCAAGATTAAGGATTTCAGCAATTAAAGCTTCAGCAATCTTTGACTGTATTTCCCTTGAAGAATTTCTGAAAGAGTCTGAGTCTGAATTTGAGGGCACAGACGAAACGGTATGAACCTGCACCGGAGCGCAGCCGGCAACAACAGCGGCCACCAGATGCTGCGTCCCGGTACCAGAGGATATGACCGCGACAGCCTGACTTATTCCTGCATATTGCCGTAAAACCGCCTCAATTTCGCCGAGCTCAATGCGGTATCCTCTTAATTTCACCTGCTGATCGGCTCTGCCGAGAAATTCAAGAATGCCGTCAGACCAATAGCGTGCCAGATCGCCTGTACGATACCAGCGATTCTCCCCTGTATTAATAAAACTCTTTGAAGTTAATTCGGAATTTCCGAGATAGCCACGGGCAACCCCCATACCGCCAATCCACAGCTCACCGGTCACCATATCCGGACAATCACAGCCGAACCGGTCCACAACACGAAAACATTGGTTGGTCAAAGGCGCTCCGTAGGGAATCGAACTCCATGAAGGATCAACGGATGTAACTTCGAAGTAATTCGACCAAATGGAAGCTTCGGTCGCTCCTCCAAGAGCAATAAAGCGGCAGTCCTGGGATTTTTTTATTAAGCGGTCATGCAAATCAAGCCCGACCCAGTCGCCGGAAACAAGAGCAAGACGCAACGAAGGCAATAAACCATACTCGCCGGCAGCAATCATCAACATATCTAAGAGCGCCGGTACAGAATTCCAGACTGTCACATTCATTCTACGGATGAGTTCAAGCCAAACGAGCGCTTCCCGTCCGGTGCTTTCATTAAGCAATACAATCCCGCCTCCGGCTGAAAGAAGACCAAACAAATCATAAACGGAAAGATCGAAGTCCAGAGCCGAAACGGCAAGAACTCTGTCGGATGCACTGACCGAAAATCGGGTATTTATATCCAGAATCGTATTATAAGCAGCTCTGTGAGGTATCTCCACGCCTTTCGGCTCTCCTGTCGATCCCGAAGTGAAGATGACATACGCCAGAGCATCGGTATTGACAGAAACGGGGCGCGGCAGAGGAGAAACTTTATCCGCTTCATCTGTCATGATCACGGTAAGTTTCTCCTCAGTAGATAAGACCGCAAATTCTGTCTTATCCGTTACCAAGCGGCTGATTCCGCCTATCCGGTATATTCTGTCCCGACGCCCTGCGGGCTGGTTCACGCCAATTGGAACATATACTGCTCCCGCAGCCAGTACGGCCAACACAGCAATAACCTGATTAGGCCCCCGCGGCAGGGTAACAGCGACAGCCTCTCCCTGTTGAACACCTTTTTCGCTGAGAAGTGCAGCCAAACGCAGAGCTTTGTCGGCTAGTTCACCGTAAGTCATCATCCGGTCAATTCCGTTCTCGTCCCACAGCAAAGCCTCCTTTCCGGGGTTCTCCTGTGCATGAATAAAAAATTCCTGATGAATTAATTTTTCTTTAACCGGGACAAACGTGGCGTTTACTTTCTCACGTACCGCCCGCTGCGACCCGGGAAGAAAATCCAGCGCCTGCTTTTCCCAGGCTTTTTCGGATGACCAGTTCAACAGACAGATGTACGCTTCAAACATGGCATCGGGCAAATTCAGCGGAAAAAGTTCTGCAAGTACATCCCAGGTAATCCTGATTCCTTCATCGCGCTCAGAAACATGACAATGCAGGCAAACCTGCGGCATACGCATCTCCAGTGGGTGATGTTCACCACATACAGAACCACTTGCATTGTTAACCATATTTTCGTCTATTCCGGCAGAATCATAAAACGCTGGCAGTACGCCGGAAAAAACAACGACTACTTGCCGATCATCCTGACCAGAATTTTTTGCAATATTCGGAAAAATAGACGAAACTGTTGCCGGGCATCGGTTTATTGAATCCGCGAGCTGAAGTTCTGTTCTGCGGCATATTTCAATCCGGTTCTCATCCCGTACGGGTTTGAATACTACCGGGATTGCCGGCTGTGAAGCCATCCTGTTAAACAAGTCCTCCGGAGTAGCATGTCCGCTGGAATCATTCAGTAGAATTACTGTCATTTCCGAACCCGAACTCCATCTGCCCAGCACTTCGCCAAAGGCTGATAGTAACACCGACAGAGATGAGAAACCATGCGCAAGTGCGGAAGCCTGCAGCTTATTCCACTTATCTCTGCCAATTTCGTATTCCCTGCGAATGAGATACCGTTTATCGGTTACCGTAGCAGTACTGGAGTGGAACGGCAACTGCGGTGGCGGAGGGAAGATTTCAGAATTCTTCTTACCAATTTCAATCATTGCAAATCACCTCTTTTTATAAAAAATAACAGAATACAGCAAAAAGTATTATTGAGGCAGCGTCGACAGGCCAAACACCCTGGAAACTGGGGAGAGCCTTTGTCCTATCTGTAAATAGAAACACCCTGCCTACATTGAGCAATATCAGAGCGATTCGCAAACGAACGATTCAAAGCTCTTTCCAAGATTAAATGATAACGATAATCAATGTCAAAGATAATCAGAGGTCATATTTGCTAAATTTTCGCAAATAAGGATGATATTTCTTTAATTAGCTTCCAAAATCTCCTATATTTTCTTATTTTAGAAAAAAAAGGATATAGCGACCTATTATGCAGTAAAGGAAAATATGCCCTCGCTGTCTGTGCTACTGAGACAACGGGAGCATATTCACTCAAATGAAAGAAATCTCTCCATTTTCAATTATCAACTTGCATGATCACCCCAAAATTGATACAATTGATAATGATAATCGTTTTACCCATTTACATCTTATATACAGATATCTTACGCACTCAATGGACACGACGTATCTTTTATTTAACATTCCAAGCGGTTAACAAATCCACAAATTCCGCAGACCTATTCAATCAACGTATGAGCCGGGCAGAGCATCTGCCGGCGAATACGGACTGCCGATCAGTCAGATTTCGCAAATTGCCGGTCACAAAAATACGGGTAGCTTGGCGGAGACCTTCCGGAAAATACAGGATTACTGCCTAACGAATACCATAATTAGCCCTGTTAAAATAGATAAATATATGATAAGGGATAAATATTACTTATCAAAGGGAGAATGTTATGGATTGGAAAACGGAAAAAAGTAACGAATCAGAAGAGCACTGGGTGTTATATAATAACAGGAAATATGTGTTATATCCTTCCCAGAACAGCATGAATTGTGCCCAAGTGACCAACAATTTTGGCAGTGGGCATGTGAAGCAGCTGTTTTCCTGCCCTTTTGCCCAAATTAAAGACTCTGAAATAATATTTTGTGATAGCATATGCGGAGGCGCCAATTTCAGCATGCCACGCATTATGCTATATTTTTGTCTAACAGGGGAATTGGTTCTGGAGGAAAACGAGCTTGTTGTAGATACGGCTAATTTTTTAGCCTTTAACGCAGCCAATCTAAGGCGCGTAAGGTTCCAGCCCAACCTTCGTCATCGGATTATCACTGTGGAAATCTATCCCGATAAGCTCAGAGATTTTGGCAATGATTACTTGCAAAGAGCTGTGCTCCGTAGTTTTCACGCTCACAACACAGCTTTTTCCACACATAAGCTGTCACCGGCGATGAAAACCGTGCTGCATCAACTGGTCAATTGTCCATATCATGACTCTGTAAAAACGATTTACATGGAGGGAAAACTGCTGGAATTCCTGGCGGTTTATCTGAATGAGACCATCTATCAAGATGAACCGGTGCTAGGTCATTGCCCAAACCTCTCCCGGCAGGATGTAAAAAGTATTTATCAGGCAAAACAAACATTAGATCAAAGCTTTGTCTCGCCACCAACCCTTGCGGTGTTGTCGAAACTGATTTGCCTGAACGAATTCAAATTGAAAAATGGTTTTAAGCAATTGTTCGGTCAGACAGTACATACTTATGTTGTCGATAAAAGACTGGAGCTGGCAAGGCAGCTATTTGAAGAAAAGAAGCTGAATGTGGGTGAAGCCGCTTCACATATCGGCTATTCGAATGCCAGTTATTTTGCCCTGGCTTTTCGCAAAAAATTTGGCGTTAGCCCGAGCGAATATCTGGCGCAGAATAAATAATAAAGGCTCTGCTTGCGACTGTATCATTTTAGATACAGTCGTTTTTGTATGTTTAAGATCATTTTTGCTAAAGCAGTATTATCCGATTAAGCTGTCAGAACTTTTTAACACCGTAAATGGGAAAAAATCCGTTTACTGTTCAATAAATCCTTTTACAGGTAGAAAAGCCCTGAATCTTTTTAGTATACTTCATTAGTGAAATAGATAATCATTCTCAATTTGTAATATTAATGGATTGGAGGTGAAATAGTGAATGATACGATTGACTTTAAGGCGTCCAAGCCCGATCCCAGAGTATGGATGTTTCTGGTTGTTATCATATCCTTCTTGACCGTCCTCTGCGGAAGCCGCCTTGAACTTTTCATCTTGTTTGCCGCGCTTGCCGTGATCATGACCTGGCAGAAAATGCTCGCAACGGTCATTTATTTTGTAGCATTCTATACGGCATTACTGGTACTCAATGAATTTCTTTGGCTTATTTCCATACCACCGGTCAGTATGGTAGTGGGCATGCTGGTTTTACTATTATTCAGGCTGATGCCGGTTTATATGGCCTACATAATCCTGTTGGAGAAAACGTCCATCAATGAATTGATTATCGCGTTGGAGCAGATGCATATTCCTAAAATGCTGATTATCCCTTTAGCGGTAGTCTATCGCTATATCCCCACAGTGAAGTACGAAATCTTGTATATTAAAGATAGTTTAAAAATGAGGGGACTGAATCCATCGTTAACCGGGATGTTTTTACAACCGGTAACAACGGTCGAGAAATTCATGATTCCTTTGCTGATTCGCAGCGGCAAGCTGGCCGATGAACTGTCGGCGGCGGCGCTGTGCAAAGGGCTTGATGCCGAGCACCCAAGGACTTCCTGCACCGGCGTCCGGTTTGAGCAAAAGGATGCCGTCTGTTGCGTAATATGTGCAGTGGCGGCGGGGACACTGATTTTTTTGCACTATTATCCAGGCTTTGGCCATTTGGTTCTGTAGAAAGGAGTACGACGATTCTGAAAAGTACAACACAGCCAATCATGCCCGGAAAGGGTTGGAATATGGCATTATGACAGAAAACTTACTGCAACAACATTCCACGATGCAGAAAAAAACGATAATTGAGTTCCACGATGTGCATGTAACGTACCGCAATCGTAACCGGGAAAGCCTTACCGGCTTTAGCCTGAATGTAAAGCAGGGCGAATTTGTGGTCCTGACCGGTAAAAGCGGCTGCGGCAAAACAACGGTAACCCGCTGCATCAATAGCTTAATCCCAAATTTTTTTGACGCTGAACTGCAAGGAGAAGTCTTCGTTGGCGGCCTGGATATAAAAACAGCCTCAATGAGGGACATATCACGCAGGGTGGGATCGGTTTTTCAGGACCCCCGCTCCCAGTTCTTTACCTTGCATGTCAGGAGCGAACTTGCTTTTCCCAGTGAAAATTATGGGATTGAAAGGCACATAATGCAGAAGCAAATCAAAAAAACCGTGCATGATCTACACCTTAATACACTGCTAACACGCTCCATCTTTACGCTTTCCAGCGGCGAAAAACAAAAAGTCGCTGTAGCATCCGTCTATGCCCTGGAACCGGATATTTATGTTTTCGATGAACCCTCCGCCAATTTAGACGAAACAGGCACGGATCAGCTGCTCGCTGTACTGAGCATCCTTAAAGCCAAAGGTCATACCGTTATTATCGCTGAACACAAGCTTGCCTATTTAAAGGATTTGCTTGACCGCGTGGTTTTTATCGAAGATGGACAGGGAAAGGAGGAATTTAGCGGTCGGGATTTTTTTGCCAAACCCGACCAGTGGTTTCGGGACAAGGGGCTGCGCCATTTTGACGGAACGGCCCTGCGTCCAGCAGCTAATACGCTAGAAACCCAGGCACCTTTGCTGCAGGCAGTGGCTATATCCTTTGGCTATAAAAGAGGAAAACCAATTCTGAACGGCATATCTTTAAGTGCCTATCGCGGTGAAATTACCGGGATCATGGGTAAAAACGGCGTGGGAAAAAGTACCCTGCTGCGAGTACTGATGGGACTGGAAAAACAACACCGGGGCGAAATCCTCCTTGAAGGCAAACCAGCTAGTACGAAGGCGCGTATGCAGAATTCCTTCTATGTTATGCAGGATGTCGATTACCAGCTTTTTGCCCCCAGCGTGTGGGAAGAGATACTGCTGGGATGTAAAGAGTCATCAAGCATCGTGGCGAAAGCAGAAGAATACCTGCGGTTCTTTCATCTGGAAAGCTATAAAGAGGCTCATCCCGCTGCTCTTTCCGGTGGGCAGAAGCAGCGTCTGGCCATTGCGTTAGCCGGTATGCGAAACGCCAAAATTTTATTCCTGGATGAACCGACCAGCGGCCTGGATGGAGAAAATATGGCAAAAGTCAGCGAACTCATAAGAAAGCTGGCGCAAGAAGGGCGGTGCATTTTTGTTATCTCCCATGATTATGAATTCGCAATAAATACATTTGATAAAATTTTCTCTCTGGAGGAAGACGGTAGGCTTACCCGCCTCTCCTTCGACAATAATAGAGCAGAATGCTCTACTCAGAAATAAGGAATAAAAGGGATGTTTTGTTATGGCTTCTTTAAAAACAAATAACAACCAGAATGTCCGGCATTTGATCACAATTGGCATTTTCAATGCATTGATTATTAGTATTTTTATGCTGCTGGGGTTTACCATTGGGCTGATCCCCGTGATTTTAATCTTCATGCCGGTTATATTAGCGATCCCTGGAGGAATTATTTTTATGCTGATGCTGGCGAAAGCACCGCTGCGTGGTGTGTTTGTCATCAGCGGCGCTTTGCTGGGTTTGGTTCTCTTTAACATGGCACCGGCCGGTGTGTTTGGACTGAGCATCTTTGTGGGGGGCGTGCTGGGCGAGATTGCCTTTGGCTTTATCGGCCAGGAAAAATTTATTGCGAAGGTCACCGGTTTTGCCTTTTACATGCTGGGCTTTGCCGTGGGAGAAAGTTTTCCGCTTACTTTTATGAAGGAAGCCTATATAGCGCAAGAAGCGACCAAAGGAACAGAGCAACTGGCTATCCTGCAACAATGCCTGGCGTTAATGAACCCGGCAATGCTGGCGGTAATCTGCCTGCTTACGGTGATTATGGCCTGTGTGAGCAGCTTATGGGGCAGACGGCTGCTGCGCACGCATTTTGAAAAAGCCGGCATTGTATAACGCTACAATCGCCATCAGCAAAAAGTTCATTCAATAGTCTTTCAATAATATAATGAGGTGAAATTGTGAAAAAAAAGCAAAAACAGCATTTGATCAGCCTCCTGGTGAGCGGGGCCGTATTAATGACCGGACAAACGGCCTTTGCCGACGAACAGGAATTCAGCATGGACGAGTATGTGGTGACGGCCAGCCGGATGCCGGTAAAAAAGACAGAAACTGCGGCCAGCGTGACTGTCATTACCCGTGAAGAGATTGAAAAAAGCGGCGCAGTCAGTGTCCCGGATATCCTCAACAGAACCACCGTGACGATGCAAAATGATACTACTGCCAGTGTGCCGACCATCAACGGCGACGTGCGGGTGCTGGTTTTGGTTGACGGCCGCGAGGTCAACTGGAAAGGCGGCGGGATGCATATGGGTCAGTCCGGCGCCAATCTTGACTATTTACCCAGCGTCGACAGTATTGAACGGATCGAGATTGTCAGAGGACCTGCCTCCGCCCTGTATGGCAGTGACGCGGTGGGCGGCGTCATCAATATCATCACCCGTAAAAGTGCCGAACCAGTCACCCGTTACTCGGCAGAAGCCGGCAGCTGGGGCCTGCACCGGTACAACCTAACTACCGAGAACAAGGTCGGCGATTTCAGCTACCGCATCAACTTTGAACGGAAAAGCCAGGATGACTTTCACTATAACAGCGGCTACAGCGGTGACAGTGACGCAACGGCCAAAAATACAGCCCTTGACCAGGATAAAATGAATATCCGTCTGGACAAAGACCTCGGCAGCAACCGTTCGCTGTCCCTAACCGTTGATCATACCGATGGCCGGAAAGGCTTTAATGTCATGCCGGATTACCAAGCCTTTGTCGACTCCGGCGGCAAAACTAATTATTTTACCCACTCTGTGCAAACCTATGTAGAGAATAATGTTAGTTTAACCTACAACTGGAACCAAGGAGACAAAGCCAATAGCTTTGTCAGATTGTACCGTAACTACTTTACGTATAATTATGATAATCATCCTGATGACTATCAGATCCCTGATTATTACTATAATGGCCGCTCATATACCAATCAGGCCGATGGGGCGGAATGGCAGCAAACCTGGCAAATCAATGACAACTATACACTGCTGGGCGGCGCTTCCTGGCGTCAGGTTACGGCCGACTCCGCAGAGTATGATATTGATATTCCGGCCTATGGTTACTATCAAGCAGGATACAACTACACCGACAAAAAGATATCCAACCGGGCCTTCTTTTTAGAAAATAACTGGCGGCTGCCAAAAAACTGGTCGGTAACAGCCGGGGCGCGCTATGACGATTACACCCTGTTCGGCGATAAAACCACGGCCCGCATCACGGCAAACCGAGAGCTCAACCAGACGACCAATGTGTATGCATCCTGGGGACAGATCTTTAAAACCCCGTTTATCGCCGATGTCTATGGAGGCGGTTTTATGGTCCCCAATCTGAACCTCAAGCCGGAAACCGGCGATGTGGTCACGCTGGGGCTGAACACCCGGCTGGCCGAAGGGACCGAGCTCCAGGCCAGCGTGTTTAGCAGCCGTCTTAACGATGCACTGGATTATATTGTGGTTGGTTATAATCAATATCAGTGGCAAAACGTAGCTGAACTGAAAAGAAAAGGGCTGAATCTGAGCCTAAAACGCCGGTTATCACCACAGTGGCAGGCATCGCTCGGGTATTCCTATGTTAAAGTGGAGGAGCAGGGGGCTACCCAGCGGGAAGAGATCAACAACAATGAGCCGCATGGTTACCGACTAGGCCTGCAGTACGAACAGGACAAATGGAATGCCAACTTTACCCTCCGGGGCGCAACCGGACGTGATACGCGGGCGTTTACGTCGTCGGACTACTGGGTGGCTGATCTGGGCGTAAACTATAAGGTAAATCCGGCTACTCGTGTTTATCTGAAGGTATACAACCTGACAAACGAAGCCTATGAACTGCATGGCTCCTACGGAGATTCCTCTAACCTTACAGGGCTCTATCCGATGGCGGGCAGACAGGTTGTCTTTGGCATCGATCAGCGGATATAGCACTACTAAATAGAATACATTAAATAATTTGTTCATACAGTCAGTTAACCTCTAGTGATGGTTAATGGACTGTATGAATTTTTTCCTTCATTATATTTTTCCTTCATTATTACAACTAAAGAAAGGCTAGAAAGGCTGTCTCACCACGTAAGAAACCGTGGGTAGACAACCTTTTATGATCAACAAAAAAATGGCATTATGAATTAACTGTATTTCTAACTACTTTACTAGTCGCGAAATCGTCCTAAATGCATCAGAGCCAGCTTGATAACAAAGCTCAAATAGAACGGATTCTACGGTGGTAAGAATAGCCCCTTCATATTTCATTCTTTCCAATGCGATTTCATAATCACTTCTGGTACGGGAACCTATTGCATCTGCCACCACAATCGGCTGAAAACCAAACTCTTTCAAATCAATTACCGTTTGCAGTACACAAATATGAGCTTCAATCCCTGCAATGATAACATTTTTACTGTCCCGCTCATGAAGTTCCTTGACTAACGCCTCATTGCCACAACAACTAAATGTTGTTTTGTCATGGTATTCTGAAAAATATGGACGCAATTGTTCAATGGTATTTCCCAATCCTTTTGGATATTGCTGAGCAGCCATAATCGGAATCTCTAATGCTTTTAATCCTTCTATAAGAGTCGTTATTTTTTTAGCTATAATCTCACCGCCAACAATATAAGGAAACAGTTTTTCTTGCACATCCACCATCAAAAATTGAGAATTTTCTTTTTCCAAGCGCATATATTTCCCCCTCTTCTTTATTAAAATGATAGAAGACTACCATAATGCTGCAACAAAATCTTACTCTCCTATTTAGCTATTATTTGAAGAAACTCCTTTATTATACCGCTTGACGTAATCCCTCCTTAAAATTTAGCTTTACATGTTAATTATGAAGCTAAACTATCCAACAATCCATGACTTATTATTCGACATACATGCCATAATTTTTGATTTATCGACTTCTTTCATAGCCGGTCCATCATTTCTTACTACCGCCTCATGGAGAATTACACATTCAGAATATGATGATATTCTTTCCTCTTAACATTTACCCAATAAGAATAAAAATCCTGCACAGGTTTATATGTAATCATTCACCTGATCTTTCTTATACGAAAAAAAAGTTCCGTTTTCACGGAACTTAGCTGCCCTTCCCAAGACAACTCACAACATAGCAAAGGATAATGAAAGTTTGGATCATATGTTAGCTATTCCGTACCCAGATACGAAACAGTCACATAACAAGTAAAAAATCTCCCGACCACTACTGATCGGGAGAAACAATTAAGAGCATCATAGCTATACTTATAGAAAATCCTAGCGAAAAATTGCGCTAGGATATAAGTACAATACAACATTTGCTGTGCACTTAATCCCCTCCCCATCTCTCGTGGGTAAAAACGGTGATTGTCAAATAGGCAGTTCTCCTGGCTCTGGATCATTGTTTACCCAAACCTTCCCAAGACAGTTGTCTCAGTGGTATACCTTGGGTTCACTCCTCATTACAGTGGCGGGACCGCGCCGGCATTAGACCGGACTTCCCTATTAAGCCCCTTAGGGCACCTATCTCAACATATGGAATTTTATAACATTCATATTGGTAACTGCTTATATAATAACACTTTATTTTACTATGCACAAGTCTATAAATTTTATTTATTACATTTGGGAATCGATAGGATGCAAATTTACCATAATGAAAATTTCTATTTCAATTTGCTTATAACGAATCCAGGTAAATGGCAGCAACCGTTTCCCGACTCGCTTCAATTGGCGCCATACTTAAAAGCAGTTCCAAACTAGGAGTTTCAAAAGCAAGGTCTGTCAATCGGGCTACATCACTATCAACAAAGCCTTCTTCTCGTAAGCTTTGCTTCATGCCATGTTTCTTAAGCCACTGTTTTAAACCAATATATGCTGCCTCTGCTTCCGTTGCTTCCCCTTTTAAACCAGGCACAATAGGTGCCAAGATATCCGCCAAAATGACGGCTTTAGCCGGATAGATATGCTTTACTACTGCAGGCAATAATACTGACAAGCCCGACCCATGAGGCAAATCAGCTTTGATACCGCTAAGAGGATGCTCCATGGCATGGGTTAAGTGCAGCAATCCATTGTCAAAAGAAGCCCCTGCAATCATCGAAGCATATAATAAATAATAGCGAGCTTCCAAATTCTTTGGATCTTCTTGCGCCAATGGCAAGTAACGGGTAACAAGTGAGATTACTTCGCGAGCCAACGTTACAGCATATATATTCCCCAGCTTCGTAGTAGCTGCTTCAATGGCATGATTGACAGCATCAATGGATACATAAGCAGTCTGTTCTGGCGGCAAAGTAGTCATAAGTGCCGGATCATCAATGGAATATAGAGGATACAAGCAGTCATAGGCAAGGACTGGCTTATACTCTTTCTCCGGTATACTGACAACAGCAAAGCGATTGGCTTCCGTTCCAGTTCCATGCGTCAAATTAATGGCAATAATCGGTACTGCCTTTTCTGGCAAAAAAGTATATTCATATAACTCTCGTGCAGTTTTACCTGGATTGGCTACTAAAGCAGCCACACTCTTTCCTGCGTCAATGGGACTGCCGCCACCAATGGCGATAACAGCTTGTGCTCCAAATTCCAGTGCTGCATTTGCCGCTTCGTCAACTTGATCAACGGTTGGATTGGATGTGACTTTACTATACAACACTGGCAGGATATTGACGGCATCCAATGCTTTTTTCACATGCTCCCAAGCACCAGATTTGATGTGAGATCCCCTGCCAGTAACCACGACCACCTTACTAATTCCTTTTTCAGATAAAGTTTTTGCAATGTCGGTCATTTTAGTAATGGCACCAATACCAAAATATACGGTTGTTTTAGTACGGATTTCAACAATTTGTGCTAAATCAATTTCTTTCCCCCACATGTACATCCCCGCCTTTTCTGATTTTTCAGTTTATGTATACTGCTAGTATATCGTACCCTTAATGCAAAAACAATCCTTTTTTTGTGAAAAAAGTAACAGAACTAATAGAAATAAAACTCTCCGCCA
Organism: Pelosinus fermentans JBW45; assembly: GCF_000271665.2. Lineage (GTDB taxonomy): Bacteria > Bacillota > Negativicutes > DSM-13327 > DSM-13327 > Pelosinus > Pelosinus baikalensis. The sequence continues at coordinate 4,052,490 of NZ_CP010978.1, forward strand.
AAATCGCGAATAGTTATATTTCTATAGTTACTTATCTTATTTATGCCCTGGGCAGGTATCACCAGTTAAGCGGTCTATCCATGTCAACTGCCGGTAATTGATCGTTTCATTTTCATCTGCTTCGGCGATCTGCTCCATACAATCCTTACATATTTTTTGCCCAGCTGCTGCAATGATTGCTGGCGGTATTCCCAAACGACTTAATCGGCTGCTCCTGTCTTCCACTTCAATATCCTGTATATCTACAGCCTCATCACTGATCACGATGAGTCCTGTATCGCCCCGGAAACTAGGATCACTACGCACAGAACTTATTTTCTTGCAACGCACTGCCAAGGATTTATATTTTTCAATAACCCGATAGTCTATGTTTCCGTTGATGATCAGCTTGTCCGCTCTTGGGTCCTTAAGAGCCTGAAGGATTTCTGAATAAATCCCTTTTTCTCGTACTTGCTCTGTGGTTAATTTCTTTATGATTCGTTCTCTAAATTCCCCCAAATACTGTACCTTTTCATCATATTTTAATTCAGGTGCTCCATGCAGCCCCACCAATAAGGCCTGCTCAACTTTATCTTTTTGCACCATTCTGCTAATATCTTTGGATTGGTCTTGGCTATCGATAACAATCCCTCCTAACGCTACTGACGTAATGCTATAGAAAACTATATCATATATTTGGACTCATTTCCAATCGCAGAAGAGGGATAAAACCGTTTGAACCGCGAAGACGCGAAGAATATGAAACAATGGGGAGCTAAAAAGGAACCACAGAGGCGCAGAGAACACTGAGAAAAGATATAATTAGGGCTAAAAACCTCTGTGCTCTCCTTTGTGTGCCGCGAGCGGCGGCATTGTGCCTTTGTGGTTCGTAGAGAAAAACCTTTAACATCAAATTAAGAAGATGGCAACGATTGTTGTTACAAAGAGGCCAATCATTACTGGCAGCAAATTACGCCGTGCTAATTCGAAAGGACTCACATTACAAATGGCCGCAGCGGCGATTACACTCCAAGGAATTAAAGTGCCCCCGCCAGTAAAAACTGCAGCAATTTGCCCTAATGCAGTCAAAGTTCCTATACCTGAACCAATCGAAACGGAAAAAAGCTTCGCTAGGGACCCAACGAGGGATATACCTGAAAATCCAGAGCCATCGAGACCTGTTATAATCCCCACAATCATGATCGTAAATGCCCCAATTGTCGGACTGATAGAAACCATTTGAGCCATAGCTAAACCTAAATCATTGACTAATCCTTGTGATCCTAAAGGCAGGATCTTGCCAAATATAGAAGTAAAGCCACTATCACCCAAGTAGAAAAATGCAGCGATGGGAATAATCGGCCCAAAGACCGTAATGCCAAACTTCAATCCCTCTAGCAAATAGAAAGTCGTTTTTTCAATGCCATTATTGCGATGAGCTACAAGAGATATGATAATCATAATGAATATAGAGGTTCCGCCAATCAAAGCCGTTGCATCTGATCCTCGTAAATTAAAAGCATATAGTGCGGCCACATCCAAGCCAAAGAGGATCGGCACCATAGCTGCAATCCATCCTTTAGTTTTAGCAGAAAGGGAAGTATGAATAAGCAGATCTTCTTGCTCATTAGGATCACTTACTACAACCGTTTCATTTTCTACCGTTAGCTTCCCAAGAGCCATATCTCTTTTTAATAACCAATAAGCAGCACTTACCGTTACCACTCCCATTACAATCAATAAGGGGATACTTGCACTTACTACCTCCTGGACTGGAATACCTGCGGCTGCAGCTGTCAATTTCGGTGCGCCTTGAATCACCAAATCCCCGGATAGAGCAATTCCATGTCCAAACAAGTTCATAGCAACTGCAACCCCCATAGCTGGTAAGCCTACGCGACGACTGACTGGCAGCAATACAGCACCCATAAGTGCTGCTGCTGGTGAAGGCCAAAAAAAGAAGGAAATGATCATCATGAACAATCCAATGAGCCAATATGCCATACCAGGAGTGCGAATGATCCTTACAAAAGGCTCTACCATAATTTCGTTGACCCCTGCATGAAGCAGGGCTTTACTCATAGCTACGATGAGAGAAATAATCAAAATCGTACCTGACAGTTCATTGATTGCATAAACAAAACTATTAAATATCCCAATAACTGCTTGATTCAATGTTCCTGTTGCCACATAGCCCATTAAGAATATCCCAATAATGCAGATCAGACTTGTATCTCTGCGCATTGTCATGGTAAGGATTATCAAAAGAATAAAACTAGTGAAAATCCAATGTAAAGAAGTCAGTTCAAACATTAAACTTCCCCCTCTAAATTCAGTACTATGACAGTGTATGCAAATGATAGGAAAAGAGCTACTAAAAGACTGCTACAAAACATAAAGCTCAGTTCTGCCTATCGCAAAACTGAGCTTATAAATATTGAAAATACTACATAACAGCTTACAAGCAAACTATAAAATCACTCTACTTACTTTTGATTTGGTTTGTTATTCTCATGTAAGTTACTATGAGAATAACCATACATCCCATAAATGACTAAACCAATCGCACTCCAGATAAAGAACCGAATCCAAGTTGCAAAGGCCAAATTATACATGATATAAAAACAACAAAGTACTGCTAATGTAACAACAATATTTACTGCGGGACAGCGGAATGGACGTTCCATATCCGGCTTGGTTTTACGAAGAACAACGACTCCAATCGTGGCTATGACAAAGGCAAACAAAGTACCAATGCTACACATCTCAGCAACAATGCCAATCGGGGTGAAACCGCTGATGAGGGCAACACCAACACCCACTATGATGGTAATTACATGAGGAGTCCGATATTTCTCATGAATTTTTCCAAGAACCGATGGGATGAGTCCATCCCGAGACATTGTGAAAAATACCCTGGTTTGTGCATACATCATAACTAATAATACCGTAGAAAGTCCGCAGATTGCCCCCGTTCCAACTAATGCCGAACCAAAATTATAACCAAGAGCCCGCAGAACATAAGCTACCGGTTCTGCATTATTTAATTGATAATAGGGCACGACTCCTGTCATAACGGCAGCTACAGCAATGTATAAAACAGTACATACGGCTAAGGATCCTATAATCCCAATAGGCATATCCCGCTTAGGATTACGGGTTTCTTCGGCAGCAGTAGCAATCGAATCAACACCAAGATAGGCAAAGAATATAACTGCCGCTCCAGCAGAAACACCAGCAAAACCAAAAGGCATAAACGGCGTCCAATTCGCAACATCCACCTTGGGTCCAGCCATTAGCAAAAATATAAAAATCGCACCCAGTTTTATAGCCACCAATACCCGATTTACTGTCACACTTTCTTTGACGCCAAGCACTAATAAAAACGTCATAAACAACGTGACTAAAACGGCGGGCAAATTCACAATACCTCCATCTGCCGGAACCGCTGTTAATGCCAAGGGTATATCAATTCCCCCTGATTTGAGCAGCCCAACGGTATAAGCGGACCACCCACCCGCAACGGCACTGGCTCCTACAGAATACTCCAATACCAGATTCCAGCCAACCAGCCAGGCAATTCCCTCACCTAAAGCCGTATAGGTGTAAGTATAGGCACTGCCAGCAATAGGAACCATGGAAGCAAGTTCCGCATAGGCAAGACATACAAAGGCACAAGTAATACCCGATATAACAAAAGATAGCATAATACCAGGTCCAGCATATTTAGCAGCTGCTACACCAGTTAAAACAAAAATCCCTGTACCAATAATTACGCCGATCCCAATTAATATAATATCTATGGCTTCCATAGTCTTTTTAAGAGAATGTGTCTTGGCTTCGTGTTCCATTATCGTAATGCTTTTCGTGCGAAAAATATCCATTGGTCATCCTCCTACTAAAATAAAATTCTTCCAAGGGTATTACTTCCAGGTTTATTGATACTTTCCTGCATTTCTTTTCCATCCTAAAATTAGCTCTATTTGGAAAAGTAATACTTTTTCAAATAGAGCTATGAAAAGGACTCAATTAATTTCTATTCATTATGCAATGGGTTTAAAACGAGCAGTAAAGAAACGTAATACCGGCGGTTCATAAATCATCTCTAATCCAGCAATTTGATTACGATTTTGATAAAGTTCAATTACGGAATCCGCGACTACATCCATATGAGCGTAGCTATACACACGACGAGGAATGGTTAAGCGCACGAGCTCTAATTTCGGATAGTAGTGATTCCCTGTTTTAGCATCCCGCCCTGCTGATATAATCCCTCGTTCCATAGAGCGTACTCCCGAAAGAATATAAAGTTGAGCAGCCAATGCTTGAGCAGGAAATTGATCCTGAGGAATATGGGGCAAAAATCGCTTCGCGTCAAGGAATACTGCATGACCGCCAATTGGCTTTACAATGGGTACGCCAGCCTGATCTAATTTCTCACCTAAATAGCGAACTTGTTCTACACGGTGTTTAATATAGTAATAATCGATGGATTCGCGTATGCCACGAGCCATTGCTTCCATATCCCGACCAGCCAGACCGCCATAACTGGGCATTCCTTCGAATAGTACAACCAGCTGCGTGGCTTTTTGAAATAGGTTTTCATCATTTAGCGCCAAGAATCCGCCAATGTTTACTAGGCAGTCTTTTTTACCGCTCATGGTAGCGCCATCACCATAGCTGAACATTTCTTTTACAATTTCTCCGATGGATTTATCTTTGTACGCTTCTTCTCTTTCTTTAATAAAGTACGAATTTTCGATACAGCGAGTAGCGTCAAACATGATTTTTATGCCATGTTTTTTGGTAAGCTCTCGTACTGCACGAATGTTTTCCATACTGACTGGCTGACCGCCTGCTAAATTTACCGTTACCGCTACGCAGATATAGGGGATCTTGTCACCGCCTACCCGATCGATTAAATCTTGCAGTTTCTTCAGATCCACATTGCCCTTGAAAGGATCTTCATTCTGCGAATCATGAGCTGCATCGACAATCACATCCACAAAGGTAGCACCATTTAATTCTTGATGAGCACGAGTAGTGGTAAAATACATATTTCCAGGAACATAGTCACCAGGCTTAATTGCTATTTGCGATAAAATATTTTCTGCACCCCGCCCTTGGTGAGTAGGTACCACATATTTAAAACCATACACTTCCCGAACTGTTTTTTCTAATTCAAAGAAATTAACACTGCCAGCATAGGCTTCATCTCCAAGCATCATGCCAGCCCATTGATTGTCACTCATTGCATTGGTGCCGCTGTCAGTCAATAAATCAATATAACATTCCTTGGAATTTAATAAGAATGTATTATACCCGGCGCGTTCAATTGCCGCTTCTCGTTCTTTTCGAGTCGTCATTCGAATGGTTTCCACCATCTTGGTCTTGTACGGTTCTGCCATAAATTTACGTTCCATAATCCAATCGTCCCCCTTGAAATGATTTCATTTTTTTAGTGACTGCATCTTTGCTCTTTCCTACTCTAAAATAGCGGTAAGCCCACTATAGTTAAATGCAAAAAGTGTGCCAAGTCTTCAAGTACGATTGTACTTAGATTGGCACACTCAAGATTCTATGATTTGGCAATCTTTTATTGAAAGAAAGTTTCCAATAGTGCAAAAAGTTTCCGTTTGCTTATCCTAAGCCGTGTAAAATGCGAAAGGATGTTAAAATGATTTATTCATTGGCTAAATTATATTTCCGCAGCTTCTTTAATACCGCCGTGTGAGATAAATCCAAGACAGAACCAACTCGCCGGGAAGAACGGTATCGTCTTAGCGTTTCTTTTAAAATAGCACGTTCTGCCTCAGCCAAACGTTCTTTTAAGCTCTGATAGGTCTCAAATTGTATGGTTGATAAGGGATTGGCTGTCGCTGCGATTCTCCCCAGACAGATGTGTTCCGGACGAACCTTAGAACCCTCTACTAGATTTACTGCCCGCTCAATAACATTTTCCAGTTCCCGTACATTGCCAGGCCAGTTATACTGCTCTAGCCGTTCTAATGCCTCTTTACTAAAACCATTCACTGGACGACGCATTTTATCCGCAAAACGCTGTAGAAAGTACTCAGCTAACAAACCAATATCTTCTGGGCGCTCCCGCAAAGGAGGAATCGTAAGAGGAATCACATTTAAGCGGTAATACAAATCTTCCCGAAATGCTCCACGAACCACCATATCCTCCAAATTTCGATTGGTAGCCGTTATGACACGTACATCTACCGCAACTTCACGAGAACTGCCCAAACGTCGTACTCGCCGTTCCTGAAGTACCCTCAGTAATTTCACCTGCAAATGCACTGACATTTCTCCTATTTCATCTAAGAATAGAGTGCCACCATTGGATAATTCAAAGAGTCCTGGCTTCCCCCCCTTGACTGCTCCCGTAAAAGCTCCCTCTTCGTAGCCAAATAGTTCACTCTCCATTAAGGTTTCTGGAATCGCTGCACAATTAATCGGCACGAAAGTACCTTGGGATCTTGCAGAGCCGCTATGCAGTGCCCTTGCAAAAAGTTCCTTGCCAGTTCCCGTCTCTCCCCGAATCAAAACAGTAGAATCACTTAATGCATATCTGCGGGATTGCAGAATCAATTCTTTCATGACCATACTGTCACAGGTAATATCACCAAAATCGACAGGCAGAGACGCTGTCATCTTTTTCACCAGTTCTCTGACATCCCCAATATCACGGAGTACTGTTACGACACCAATTACCTCATTATTAGTATCCTTAAGAGGAACGGTACTAATCACACAATAGCTGCTGATGCATTCAACGAACATTTCTTGATCTTTATAGGAGCAGCCCGTTTTTAACGTCTCTGCCACCAGTGCATTCCAGGAGGAATTCTCGATGGATTGTCCGATCATTGTTCTTGAAGAAATCTTTAGGATGCGAGCAGCGGCAGCATTACATTGAATAATACTGCCATCACAATTCACTACTAAAATTCCATCTCGGACGGAAGTTAAGACAGCATCAAGCTGTTCCACCCGTTCTTTTGAAGGCATAAAGCGGGTTATCTCCACACTATGTACATCAGCTACCCTTTCGAGCGCCTCAATCAGTTCTTTCGCGTCCTTTTGAAGCACACCTTGGCACTCTAAAAACACAGCCCCTTGCTCCACTTCAATAGTTACGATGTTAATTTTGCGTTCTTCCAGAATGATGCTAATATCGCGAACTAACCCAATACGGTCACTACAAGGCATGCGCAAACGCAAGCTTCTCACTCCCCTTTATCACATGCAGCTAGATGGGTATTTATAAGGCTAGCTGATTTCAATAAAATATTTTCGCCAGAAATCAAGAATTTTTTTATTCTTCAGCCAATTTTCATCTGAATTAATAATTACTAGATTACAGATTTCTAACATCCCCTTGACATCTTCGTCATAAGAATATAGTCTTTTCTCAATATTACTGTCACTCCGACTATAGATTCTTTGCCTGCATTCATCTTTTGAAGCAAAAACCCCTACTAATAAAACCCTTTCATTAAAGTGCTTCTTCAATTCTCTGGCCCCATGAACATCTACTACAATTGACCTCGTTTGCTGATTCTTTATTACTTCATGGATAGACTTCAGATTGGATGCATATAGATTTCCGCTATATTCGGTAACTTCCAGCAACTCCCCCTTCTCTTTCATCCCAAGTATGTTTTCACGAGTAGTAAAGTGGTAATGTACACCATCAACTTCGCTCTTTCTTGGTTTTCTTGAGGTAAAAGTAATAATCGGGGCAGCGCCCACATATTTTTGTATCGTTGTCTTCCCTGAACCACTAGGGCCTGTAAATGAAATAATCGAAAACATGATTCACCCCCGGATAGTATAAACTCATCGTACTTTATATATATTCTTTGAAAAAGGAATATATATTTTTTTATGAGAAAAACGCTTCAAGAAGTTTCCTTCTATACCAAAAGGTAGAAGGAAGATTCTTTTTTATTATCGAACTATATTAAGTCATTATAATACTATTTTTGACAACTCTTCTCTAAATCCAGTTTACCTAGGAGGAAACCCATGCCAAGAACCTACAAAAAAAGAGTCAGCAAGAACTCTACGATTAATAAGGCTATTTTGCCTCAAATAAATAGCAGCGCTGTTGCTACCAAAATACTGTCTGCAATTCGCACCACTCCATTGGGAATTATACTGATCGCCGGAATCGCATTCTTTCATCTTGATGATCTGCCAGGTTCCTTTATCTCTGCCATACCGACCACTTCTTATATGATACTTCTTTTCGGAATTGCAATTACCTCCTGTTTTAACCGAAGTCGTGCATTTTTCATCTTATTGATTCTATTTTTAAGCCAGTTAGGAATGTCCATCCCGATTCCTACACATTTAGATAAAACCGTTGCCCTGCATGGCATTTATTTAACAGTTAGTCTGCTGCTTCCTTTAAATTTGCTCTTTTTTGCATCTTGGTCAGAACGAGGAATTCTTTCAAGCTGGGGAAAAAGATGCTTTTTATTCATTTTTCTTCAAATGGTTTTTGTTATGGGTTTAGTATTATCAGGAGATAGAGAGCTTTTCAACGAAATCAGTAAAAAACTGTTTGCTTTCTCTTTTATGCCCGAAACACCCATTCCTGATGCTGCTCTAGCTGCCTTTTTTCTGTCAGGCGTTTTACTATTGATCAAACGTCGAAGAAATAATACCCACTTTAAAATAACTATTTTTGGTGTCTTAGCAGCAGTCGCTTTTGCCCATCATTTTAATGCCGCCCAGATTGCAATTCCCTTCTTTTATGCTGTTGCCGGATTAATGATCATCGTGTCGGTGATTCAAGACTATTATGTTAAAGCCTATTTAGACGAGCTAACAGGTTTACCCTCGCGCCGTTCCTTAAACGAAGATATGTTGAAACTTGGCAGCAACTATACCATTGCGATGGTCGACGTCGACTTTTTCAAAAAGTTTAATGACACCTATGGGCATGATGCAGGTGACGATGTCCTTCGCTTAATTGGTAAGGTTATGAAAAACTTTAAAGGTGGTAAAACCTTTCGATACGGCGGTGAGGAATTTACGGTATTATTCCCTGGTAAAAGCCTCAGTGAAGCAATCCCTTATTTAGAAGTGCTGCGAGAGGAAATCGCAAAAAGTAAATTTGTATTGCGCCAGGATAGTAAACGCAAAAAAAATACCAATAAAAAGCTAAGTATTACCGTCAGCATCGGCGCAGCAGACTCCAATCATAAAGAAATCAGCCCTGATGAAGTTATTAAATTAGCAGATAAAGCCTTGTATCGAGCCAAAGAAAATGGCCGTAATTGCGTCAGTCAATAACAAAAGACGGAGTCATCTTTTTGTCATTATCAAGAACCCCCCCCTAAAAAAAGACATAAAAAATGCGTGGGGGAAAAAAAGGGTTAAAAATTCCCCTCTGCGTCTCTGCGGTTAAATCGTTCTATTTACTCTGTTTGCCATTATTAAGAAAAGCCCTCCTAGATGTAAAATCATTTCTACATCTAGGAGGGCTTTTCATCACTTCCGATATTGATTACATGACAAGCCCGACAATTTTTACTTCCTTATCTTTTATCATATCTATAAATTCATCATCAACTTGCAAGATAGGATATGTGGGCGTTACATTCGGCAAGAATGCTACCTTCGCCTTGCGCCCATCTTCGAGGATTACAGAACTACTAAGCAGATAGTCATTAATACGACGGGAAAAAACATCACATACCGTTGGGTCTAGCTTTGTGAACATTTCCAGCTTAATTGCTTGCAAAAGCATAAACGGATTAATGCTTTCCGATTCCGCTATCATATTGCTTAAATGATTCACCACTCCGATCACTCGGGCGAAGACATGAATATTTTCTCCAGATAATTGCTGGGGATACCCGCTGCCATCCATATATTCATGATGTTGAACAATTGCTGTTAAAATAGTAGGGGAAAGGGCTCTGCTATCTTTTAATAATTTGAAAGTTAAAAGTACATGAGTTTGTATCTTTTCCGAATGTGCCGTAACAGAATCTTTATCCATAAATAATTCAAGAGGAAGCTGGGTTTTTCCCACATCATGCAACAATCCTGCAAAGATAATTTCCTTAATATCCTTAGAAGAAAAATTCATCCACTCCGCAAGCATGCCTGATAAAGCTGCCACCATAACCGAATGGTAAGCCAATGAGTTATGAGGCGTTAAGCTAAATAACAAACGATTTACTGCCTCTGAAGGATAAATGAGATGCTCAAAAATTCCCGACGCTATCTTATGAAAATGTTTGATATCAATCTTCTTATTATTTCTGATACTATTAAATAGTGCATCTACTTGGTCTACAGAATCTTGTAAAGTATGATCAAAATCCATTGCTTTTTTAATTAATATTGGGGGCAATTCAGAGGGAGAAGAGGCTTCTTCAGGTCCTTCTTCTATGATCTCGGCCCCTGTATCAGTATGGCTTTCAATTCTAACATAAGCAATATCCCAATTCTTTATATTCTGAATGGTTTTATTCGTTAAGGTTCCTCCCTTTGGAAACAAAATTTGTTTCCCATTCAGAGAGTGAATCGCTTCAGCTACAATCATACCTGGCTGCAGATCAGCAATAGCTATTTTTTTCATTAATGAATTCCTCCAATGTTTCCATATCTTTACTAATAAATTTGCATTTCTTATGAACAGGCAATAAAGTGGCACTATAATCTGTTTATTATCTATAGGATAAAGGATTTGGAAGATTTATACGACTACCAAAAGGTATAGAAACATACATTTATTTTCATAAATGAGTTTAATATAAAAACCGCTCCTCTAATGATGCTTACTTCCATCTTAGAAAAGCGGTTTGTTCTTATCATCTATTTTCTTCTTAAACTAACCCCACTAGTACGATTAACGATTTCAATTTAAATCTTTATCTTTAAAGTAGCGAATTCCCCGGATGGTCAAACTGGCTTCTAGCCCCTTATCTGTCAATTGATACATCCAAGTGTCCTTACCCGCCGAAACAGCACCTTCCAAAGATCCTCCGCTTACACTATCTGTTGCTGCCACGGTAGCCTGTCCACCTACAGCCCATCTGTCATTGATAAAATCCAAATACGCTTCTTGCGTTTGGAATCCTAAAACCACATCAAATTTTTTTATGCCAAGTCCAAATCCAACCTGTACATCACCTGTTCTCATAAAGGTTTCTTCCTTGGTAGTATTGTGAATAGCCACCCCTTTGCCACCCCCGCCTCCTAAGAAGACAACTTTAACGTCAGTAATACGAAATACAGCATATCCTACAGCATTCTCAACGGCTTGTCTGGCACCCGGATGAATCGTATAAAGCTTATCCAAGGTTTCCTGGGCTGAACTTCGTATGGATTCACGCTTTTCTTCCTTACTTGCCGCGCTTACTACAGAAGCCGTCAAACCTAATATAATCATTAAAATCGTAACAATTCTCATAACTTTATTCATACTCTCTTCCTCCCTTATCCTGATAATTCTTTTTAAGGTCCATATTTCTTTTGCTGCTACAATTATGCATTGCCCAAATGTAGACTTCCATTTTATTTACCTTTAAAGAAAATAGCTCTTACAATCTGACCAACGGCCTTTGCATAGATGATTAACGTTTCCCACTCAACTTTCACATCATACATCACATCATTTGCCTGACTAGCTGTTTCCTTTACACTTGCTGCTATTTGATTGACATTTTCTAATACGGTAGGTAATAATGATATCGTTTCTTTTAACCCCATCTCATTGGCATTGAGAATTCGTTTGATATCATCAAGTATGAATAATATTTTTCGTATGACATGAATTAAATAAATGCCAATCGCCACTACAATCAAAAAAACAATTCCGATTGCTATATCGTATATTGATATATACATACATATCCCTACTTTCAAAATGGTTTAATCGGTGATCTAAAACAACAAGGCTGCTACTATCACTAAACTCACTGCTCACTCCTTCCTTTAGTCTTAAGCACCTTCACTAAATGTTACTACCACATTGCATTTGACGATCGTTTACGGTATCGATTTCAACATGACTTATCACTTGATATGACCTATAATTATGTATTTCACTTAAATGTCCTTTTTTTCCTGCAATACATACAATAAGCTTTTCTATATCCATCTCACCAATTTGTTCTTCTTTCATCAGCTTACTAACCTATTTCTGCAGAAACGCCGATTACTTCCTCTCGCCTATATCCCAGCCATTTTAGTTCTGTATCATTGATGTAAATAAAAATTCCATCAAAAAACCATCCCATACTAACAACTAGTTAGGATGGAATGGTTTACAACTCGATCTAGCACTTCTCTTTTATAATCTAAGTCTTCTAACACCACAGCATTGCCTAATGCAAAATCACGTCTCACAAAACAAAGTTTGTGCACCTTACTTGTTTCACTGAACATATCAACTGGTTGAATTTCTTTAGCGACATAGCCAAATTCTGATAATATCGCAATATCTCTAGCTAGGGAAGCTGGATTGCAGGATACGTAGACGATGCGTTTTGGGGTCATGTGGGCGAAGTAATTTTCAACCGTAATTGTTTGGATATATTTCTTTTAATGAAACTAATCCCAGTTAAAACTTACTTAGATTTAAGTCTTCATATGTTACATCACTATTTATGGAAAAAATCCCCCATTGATTATTTTGTAAAGCGTACATGCGTGTACTTAACGCTACTTTATCATTTATATACAATACTGCAACTGAGTCATCAATCAATAACGTAAAATTTAAACTTTCATTATCATTAACATCCAGTGGAACTGTTAACTCTGGTTTTGCAGTTGCAATTTTATCTGTGGATACATTAAAAAACTTGACCTCTTTCGATTTAGGGCTAAATGCAATATTCAAAGATGCAAGATTGTATTCTTCTACATTAAACATAAATCCAAACATGCCTTCTTTTGATTTTTTAGTTATTTTTCCCGTTATCTTATTTACTCCCTGTATTTTAGGAAATGTTACCACTTCATAGCCTTTTGCTGAAAAAGTATACTTTTCATTGGAAGCCGTTACTGTTTCTGTCTGAGTGATTGGCTTTAGCTTAATGTTATTATTTAAATTCTCAACAACCTGTTCAACTGGTGTTGGATAAAGTTCTCCGTTTTCCTTCTGTTTAATTTGATGTACTACCAGATTTCCTGCCCAGTCAGTTTTATTATTATCGGAATGTCCTTCCTTTGTCGGTGTCCATCCACATAAATAAAGGTTCTGAGAATCTTTTACAAGTTTTCCGGCATAAAAACCATTGCTATCAAAAAAATCTAGTTGAGGTTTAGTAAATGGTCCCTTTGAATCCTTTGCTATTCTGTAATGAACAACACGATTTGGCCATTGGTCAGAAAAAGTCAGGTACCAATATTCCCCATATTTAATTAAGGTAGGGCATTCCATATTGGCAGTAGTTCCCATATCATTGTCAAAAAACACACCGTTATCAGCCCAATTTTTCAAATCCTTTGATGTATATAGTGCTATTACGCCCTTATCATTTTTGGTTCTAGTTGTTATAAGCATCCAATACTCTTTATAATCATCATTATAAAAAACATGTGGATCTCTGAAATCGTTGTGTAAGTATTTTGCTGAAGCAAAAAATTTATCCCCAGGTATCTTGGTCCAATTTATTAAATCCTTGCTGGTTGCATGCATAATTGCTTCTTTTGGTACTTTCCTCCAGTTAAATCCTGTATAGAAAGCATGATATAATCCGTCTTTCTCCTGCATTACGGACCCAGTACCTAATGCAGAATCTTGAGCAAATTCATTTTGAGAATATCGAATAACAACACCTTCATTTTTATAGTCGTAGAAATTATTTGTTGTAAATAAACTCCATGGATGAAATCCAACATCGCCATCCGTAAATCTTCTAAATAAAATACTTGAAATTTATTACCGTCGTAATACGGCATAGGATCTCCCACCCAACTGTATCCTGTTCTTGGAAATATTGTTAATTGATAAAATGCAGACGTAACACTCATTCCAAAAAACAGACTCAGAAGTGCTATAAAAATAGAAATTAATTTCTTCATTTTGTAACCATTCCTTTCGCTTCACTCAAGGCACAGAAAGAAGTGAAACCCTTGTGCGACAACTACACTTCTTGTCACCAAACCCCTTTAGAAATAGAATTCCCATTGAACACGAGAAAATTTAGCGTCTTCCTGAACATTATTATAAATATTTCCAGGATCAAATTTATTAGCTTTTCCAACTGTATAATAACAAATTAGCTTCGTACTTCTTACTGGTACATACTCAAAACCAATGCGAATGCCTTTGAATTCATTATATCTGGCACTCCAATCTTCATTATTCGACTTAAGATCATCTAGGAAAATATTTGTGAGGCTAGAATGGCCTTGTATAAAATACTTTTTAACATAAATATCATAAGAACCCGGTATACCAGGATCACATGATTTATATTGAAGACTCATGATATTAGCCTTATTCTTATAACTGAAATCGGATTTAGCATATGCAGCGAAGAAACTGAGGTCCTCGCTAAGTTTGGTATTAAAACCGATTTCATAGGATTTGAAACCTTCTCCAGTTTGTCTCCGAGTCACTTTACCATAGCTACCTTTAATGTTGGTGGTTGGATTTACTGGCGCTTCAACTTCAACAGAAGTAACACGATAGTTAGTACTCCCGTCTTCCCATACACCATCAGGATTACCACTATAACCATACATTATGTGACTATAAGTATTACCCGAATTCAGAGTGGCTTTTATCTTATCGCCATAGCTAATTTGAAAGCCGTCAATTTTGTCATCAAAAGTGAGGCCATATGGAGAAAGATGATAATATCTACCAAGTTTCACTTTAGTTTCTCCAATAGAACCATCCGCATACAGCTGTAAAAATGGCCGTTGATAATCATTTGAAGTATATGCTCCGGTATTGTTAGTTATATCGTTTTCAAATTCATTCTCACTTCTAAGAGACCAAGTATCATTTATTTTGAAGTTGGTATTTATGTTAACCCACATCGTCCAATTATCTTGATAAGGCCTAGTACCGAAGTTATCTCTATCGTATCTAATACGAGAATAACCATACATAGAAAGTCGAGGATTAGCCGTCTTATCTTCGAGCTTCTCTAAACGCCTATCGAAACTTTGGAATTGATCCTTGAATTCTTCTTTGAATTCTTCTTCATGTTCAATCCTCTCTACACGCCTATCGAAACTTTGGAATTCATCCTTGAATTCTTTCGCCAATTTCTCGATCTCATCTTTTTGAGCATCATTAGCTTTGTCGAACCTAGCCATAGCTTTAAGTACAAGTGAAGCCATTTTATTACGAGTGATAGCTTTTGTACCATTGAAAATTCCATCACTGGTATTAATATCAATAATGCCAGCTTTAACTAAATCATTTACTGCTTTATAAGCCCAAGAATCAGGCTTAACGTCTGAAAGATGATCAACTGTAGCAGCAAGGGAGGTACCAGCTATGCTAAGTACCATAGTTGGTATCAATAAAAAAATCACTAAATCTTTTTTCATATTTAAAACACTCCTATGTAATCTTGTGTTTTCTTCAAACACTCTTGATAAATCCAAATCTCTATATTTGAAATTTTTCGTAAAGTAGACCGCTGTTTTTTCAGGATTACATTTTTATTTCGAAGTTCACGAATCTCATTTTTTATATGGGCTTAGCATTCTTATTTTTTGATTTTACTATATATTGTGAATATTATTAAAATAACATTTTGTCGTGACTTCCGCCAATACTCTCTAGATCAATTAATCCAGCCATTGAGAAGTTTCCATGCCTGCAATTTTTCTACTTGAACTGATACTCCTTCTGCAAAAAGATCATAGTGAATACTAGTGCTGTTAGGATATATTCTGTTTGACATAACAACCTCACCATCATTCACAAATACTTCAATAGATGAACGATCTATAAAAATCTGCAAATCGAGATAGCGATCATCTTTTAGATCTACTTTTGCTCGGCTTTGACTGTAGTCTTCACCTGTCTCTTTGTTCCAATCATTTATTCCTGACTCAGACCGATCAACCACAAATTCTCGTTTGCCTACATCATAGTATAGTAATGTTTTTTCTTTCCCATCGTCTGATTCACGTGCGATGAGCCCAAATCGTCCATTTCCCTTTAATAGTTTAATTCTTGCCTTTATTTCTAAAGAATCCCCGTTAACCTTCTTCAAATATCCTTTCTGACCTTCGCTTACATTCAGGTTTTTATAGGAAACTTGCGTATCACGCAGTTTCTGCATCTCTTCAACAGGAACAGATAGTACTTTAGATCCGTCTTTGCTAAGTTTTAGCTCCCTAGGTACCGTTAACGCACCTGCCCAACCATCGTTGGCAGTAGGAAACTTACTACCCCATCGATTCATCCAACCAATCATAATTCGTCTGCCTTTATTATCCTGGAAAGTTTGACCAGCATAAAAATCCTGACCATAGTCTACCTGCTGAACATTCTGCTGCGTAAATTTTTCCGTCTGATAATTCATGTTTCCAACAATAAATATATTTTTTGCATCCTTCATATTCATCGGTGAAAGTAATAATACATCTTTTTCACCTAAAGAAAAAAGGTTCGGGCACTCCCACATATCTCCTTGCGTGCCATTACTTTCAGCAGCAACACCTTGATAGTCCCACTGGCGCAAATCGGTAGAACGGTATAATACAGCCCGTCCTTTGCCATCTTTGCCAGTACCAACCAACATATACCACATATTCTCATGCTTCCATACGCTAGGATCACGAAAATCAGTGCTAGCATCGGGCGGCAATTCCCGAATCACTGGATTTCCTTCATATTTTTTAAACGTAATACCGTCAGAACTAGTCGCCATACATTGCAATTCCTTGGTTGTACGATTGTCAGAATGAGCTGTATAAAATAAAGTCATTACACCATTATCATCCACAGCGCTACCAGACCAGCAACCCGACTCGTAGTCTTGGTCAGGTGCTAAAGCGATCGGTTTATATTGCCAGTGTACCAAATCTTTACTCACAACATGCCCCCAGTGCATGGGACCCCAATACGGTGCGTAGGGATAGTGCTGATAAAACACATGATACTGTCCTTTAAATTGGATTAAGCCATTTGGATCATTGATCCAACCAGTAGGTGCCATAATGTGATAATTAAGCCTAAAGGGACTCTGCCGTACTTTTTCATAATCAGCCCAAACGGCTTTATTTGCTTTATCTAATGCATTATAGGCTCTATATTCCTGGGGTACATCAGTTGACGAATCTGCTGCCAGTACAATGCCGCTAGCACTAAGTGAAACCAGAAGAAACAACGTAGCAAATAAACTTTTTTTCATTGTTCATTTCACCCTTTTCTTATTGTTGTTATAACCTGCTGACTTAAAATAAAACTCAATGTGAGCACAGTATTTTATATCTTTTTACACCTCAGTGTTGTTGACTGCAGAAGAACTAATATTACCTATGTTTTTATTATCTGAACGCAAGCTGAATAAGCCGAATAAGGTAAAACTCCCAACGACCACACCAAGAAAAAGATATGTGGGGGGAAAGCCAATACTATCATAAAGAGATCCAACAATCGGAGAAAGTATAGCCGCACCAACTTGATTAGAAAGTTGAAAGCCAACAAGATACATCACGGATGAAAGACGATTATCGAAATTTTTGGCTAAATATTTAAATACAGCAACTAACAGGATAGAAAGTTCAATTGCATGCAACAACTTAATTGCGGAAATACCATAAGTATTTGTTACTATACCAGATCCAAGCATTCGAAAAGTCATAATTGTTGCTGCCAGAACCAAACCCTTTTTTGCACCGATTTTATTAACAATCCACGGTGCTATACACATACCACCAGCCTCTAAAAATACCTGAAACGAATTTAGATAGCCAAAAGCAGAATTGCCTTCGGCTTCAGTTGGAAATAACGATGCATAATAAATTGGGAATTGCTGATCAAATACACTATAAACACAAGCAGAACCAAGAATAAATACCATAAAGCTCCATACATCTTTGCTCTTAAAAAGTTGTCGTACGTCCTTCAATGAAATGTTATTTTGCTTAGCAACTTCAACATCTGCTTCATCAAGTTTTACATTCATCAATACAATAAACATAACAGCCGAGCCTACCGATGCAAACCAAAAAATAATATTGGGATTTATATTAAACGCGATACCTGCAAAAAAAATACCAACTGCCGCCCCCAGTGAGCCCCACATACGAGCACGTCCAAATTCAAAATTATATCTACGTCCAACTTTTTCAATAAACGATTCGACAACTGCACAACCGGCTAAAAACACCAATGCCATAAAAATTGCCCCTACAACAACTCCTGCTGAAAAAAAAGATGTAAGTAACGGCCCATAAACAAAAATGAAAAACGGGCCAGTAAGTGATACCATCCCTGTAATAAAATACAGCAATGTTTTTTTCAAACCAATCCGATCAGAAATATATCCATAACAAGGTTGCATCATCATTGTAAAAATAGCATTTACTGAATAAATTGTACCAATTTCCGTTCCCGAAAGATGAAGTATCTGTTTAAACCATATTGGCATAAAAGCAAAAAATACTAACCAACAAAAGAAAAATGCAAAGAAGAACGCACTCAGCTTCCAATATAATGAATTTTTCATAATAACCTCCATTTAGTCGCTATCGTATTGTTAAGTTAAATGAAAATTGAGGCATCGAGTCTTTCAATGGTACAATGTTTCTGCAGCAAAACACACCAATCGAAAGGACGATTCCTCATGCAGAAAATTTCATCCGTTATATGCCCGAAATGCAACAATTTTCACTACTTTCATAAGTCCGGCAAAGATAAATTCGGTAATCAAAAATATCTTTACTTTACATGTACTCACCAATGTTTAACTGCCTGATAATGAATAAAAGGCTACTTGAGTCAATCGTAATTTTCCTCCCCCTGGGGAAAATATAATCCCAGATGATTCTTTATTTGGATAAATTCGTGCCGATAATACTGCCGCACCATCATTTAAAAAAATCTCAATGGAAGATTTATCTATAAAAATCCTTAATTTAAGACAATTATTCTGAAGTCCTATCTTTATCTCACGTTGCCCTTTAGGCCCCTTTCCTGCACAATTGCGATCTAAACTAAATATCTGCTTTCTTTTGTCATAAGACAATACCGTCTCTTCCTCCGAAGAACATCTGAGATTAATCTGCATCGACTCCGTTTCTGAAAGATCCATTACCGTCAGCAATTCACCAAATTCTCCTGAAATCCCATCTAGAGAGTCTGCCTCGTAAAGCTCTATATTCTCATACACTCTACTTTGCTCTCGCAATTTTTCCAGTTCTTGTATTGGACAAATTTTTAATTTTCCGTTTTCCATATGCAATTCTCGTGGAATCGTCATTATGCCAGCCCAACCATCTTCTTGTTCTGGCATTTCACTTTCCCACATAGCTAACCAACCAATCATAATACACCGACCATCAGGTGCTTGAATAACTTGTGGCGCATAAAAATCAAAACCATAATCCAATAATTCAAAAGCACCATGATGAAATATACCATTTTCATAATCAAGCTTTCCTAGCATATAGCCCGACTGATGATGATTCAAAAATTTTTTATCCTCCGGTTCAATGCCTTGTGGTGAAAATATGAATACTTCTTGCCCATCAACCTCAACAAAGTTCGGACATTCCCACATATATCCCTCATTACCACTGCAACTTGCCATAATACTCTTAAAAGTCCACTGTTCTAAATCAGTTGACTCAAACAATAATACTTGTCCTCTTTCTTTTGAGTTCTGTGCACCGATAACAGTATAATAATGTTCATCATGCTGCCACATTTTAGGATCTCGAAAATGTCCTTTATGAATGTTATCACCGTTAGGACAATGTATTACCGGATTTCGAGCTATTTTTTCAAAAGTTATACCATCATAACTTATTGCCAAGCATTGTGATTCAATGCGATCAACCTCTATCTTCTCATCTAGAGGTAAATTAACATGCCCAGTATAAAGTAAATATAATTTTCCATCTTTAGATATTGCGCTACCGCTAAAGCAGCCATCTTTATCATATTCATCTACGGGTGCCAAAGCCACACGCACATTTTTCCAATGAACAAGATCTTCGCTTATCACATGCCCCCAATACATCGGCCCCCATTGTGCCGAATACGGATGATATTGATAAAATAAATGATATTTTCCAGCAAAGAAACAAAAACCATTTGGATCGTTTATCCACCCCGTTGGAGCTGCTATATGATATACAGGATACCATCTTGACTTTGTAGAATGTTCACCCTTTTTTTTGATAAAATCCATAGCATGATCAATTGCTTTCTGCTGCTTATCTAATTTTTTTTCCATTATATTCCTCCTTACGCACCATTTATAAAACCGGTTCGATAAATTTTTAAAAAATTAAAACCATTTTATTGCTTTATAAAACCGGTTCGATAAATAAAGAATATTATACTATAATAAATTTGTCAACAGTTTTTTCTGAATTCATTTGTTTATTGTAAATTTTCTGCTTATTGAAAAAATAAGAGATCCTCAACAGGTATCTCCTTCTTGAAGGGTAACAGGTAAAGCATATAGTTTTTCTCCCGGTCTTCCATTAACCCATGATGTAATTTTTTCTGCAGCCATATACGCTAAATGACCAATTGGCTGTACTACAGCGGTAATTACCTGCTGCCCCATACGCGTTATATAAGTTCCATCATACGCTACCAATTTTAAGTTTTCCGGTACACGAATTCCCCTCTGCGCAGCTACTCGCATGCAACTGCATATAGCTAAGTCTGGTCCAAAAATACCATCAACGTCCGGGTATTTATTAAAAAGTTGCTCCGCTGTCTGTAAAAAATCAATGGGGTCAAAAGCATTCCAAGCCATCTCCAGCGTATCGACCCGCGTCCCCGCTTCCGTCAAAGTCTCAATGAAAGCTTCATGATGCGCATTAGCTGGTGTAAGAACTTCACGCGCCCCCATGATTTGCACGATATGATGACACCGATGAGGCAAGAAAGCCTTTGCTGCAAGTCGACCACCACTTTGGTGATCCGCATGAACAATTGGTATATTTTCATTGATAAAACGGTCAAAGGCTACAATCGGATGACTCAATCCATCGTAAATGTCAAGTTCTAGCGAATGCGCTCCCATAATAATACCATCCATAGTCTGACGTCGAAGCATATTAACAAAAGCATGTTCCGCATTAGCCTTCTGCACGGTCGAGCAAACCATTGTTTTATAGCCACGCCTATAGAGTTCTACCTCTACCTCGCGAATAAACGTTGCAAAAAATGGATGCGAAATTTCTGGTACAATTACCCCTATCATATTAGTACGATTTAGGGAAAGATTTCGAGCCATTTCACTTGGCACATATGAAAGTTTTGCCACTGCTTCTTCGACTTTTTTCCGCGTTATTTCTGACACATAACCCTTATGGTTAAGCACTAATGATACTGTGCTCGGTGCCACTTTTGCCAACTTTGCAACATCCTTTATACTAGTCATATATTATATCCTCTTTACCATCCTTAAGTGTAAACCTATCGCACTTAACTTATTTACATATCTTATATCTTATATTATACCCAATCTACAAAATCAAGAAACTATTTATTTTCCTCTTACTAATCTATTCAACAATATCCATAATACTACTATATCGTGCATCACAGTAATCCTGATCGATTTTTATCTATTAACATTGTTACATAATAAATAATTAACTTTCTAGCTAATTCTGTCAAACTCCTTGTGCATAACCACCATTTTTGCTATTTTAAGCAAATTATTAGGTAGATTTAGCCGATACCTTTCAAAAAAGCACATTTCTATGACTGCGGGTTGGTGGCATACCTTACCAAATGGAGTGACAGTGATACCCTGATGAACGGTGCCATGAGTGTGCGATTCTTGAGAATTTTTTGGTATCTGAGATTGTCAAGAGCTATCAGAATTGCGGCTGGGAACCTATATTTATTACTATCGGAATAAAGATACTAAGGAAATTGACATTCTACTTTCGAATAAGACAAACTCAGCCAACTATTTATCAATCTTCTGACGCTTTCCCTGTAAGATGTTCAATGGTCATTTCTAAAGCAGTTAGCTTTGAGAGGTATCCAGCGATAACTGAATCAACTACATCCAAGCGTTGGGGAATTTTTTTTTCACAAAGCAGGCGTGAAGCGCGAGTTATGTCCATTGGATCTTGCAGTATACGTACCGTTCATCCCTTATCAGTACTGCTTTGTTTTCGATATTCCTTAGGGGGTAATCCGACTTGCTTTTTAAAAAATTCATAAAAAGTAGAAAGGCTTCCAAATCCGCATAACAATGCAATGTTTACTATAGTTAACTCCGTATTGACAAGCATCTGCTTTGCCTTTTCCACCCGCAGCCGATTAATGTATTCTACAGGTGTCATCTGAAATTGCTGGCGAAACAAATGGATAAAATGATTTTGACTGACTCCTAGTTCTTTAATTTCGGCAGTAAGCCTGCCGCCATCAGCAAAATGCGTATCAAAAATATGTTTGGCTTTTTCAATTATATCCAGCATAGGTCGAAACTCAGTCAAATCCGGCCGGCATCTTTTGCAAGGCCGCAATCCGTAAGCATAGGCTTCTTTGATTTCATCAAAGAATTCAACATTATTTCGCTTTGGTTCTTTCGATTTACACGATGGTCGGCAAAAGATACCTGTTGTTTTCACACCATAGAAGAACATGCCATCATAGGAATGGTCACAATGAACGACAGCCTTCCACTTTTCATCTTTAGTTAGTGCTGTCATATCGTTACCCCCACCGTTTATTTTTCATAACTTACTCTTTTATTATATCAAAAATACCCTTCCAGTCTTACGGTATTTCACTTTGTAATTTTAGGCACATTCACACCAAGGATATCAATATGATAAAATGAGCCGGCAGCTATAGAAAATTTGTCATCTACGATTTTCATCGAACGCTTAAGTTGAAAAAGGAGAATGTATGGAGAAAACGATAAGAGAGCGTATTTGCAGTCTGACAGATGACGAATATCGGCAGTTTCAAAGCAAGCTGGTACCAGGTGCAGACAATATTCTGGGGGTACGTCTTCCAAGTTTGCGAAAACTTGCAAAAGAGCTTGCCAAGGAAGACTGGCGCAATACGATAGCAGTGATGCAGGACGAGTATTACGAGGAAGTTATGCTGCAAGGCTTGATCATCGGCTAT
The DNA here is from genome assembly GCF_000271665.2 of Pelosinus fermentans JBW45. Taxonomy (GTDB): domain Bacteria; phylum Bacillota; class Negativicutes; order DSM-13327; family DSM-13327; genus Pelosinus; species Pelosinus baikalensis. The sequence continues at coordinate 4,075,762 of NZ_CP010978.1, forward strand.
GCAAAGGCGAATATCGAGGAAATCTTGCATTATATTGCCGCTTTTGTGCCAAAAATCAACAACTGGGCAGTATGTGACTGGTGCTGCGGCAGCTTTAAACTCACCAAGAACCATCTGGCAAGGGTTTGGGATTTTCTGCGACCCTATCTGCTGTCGCAAAAAGAATATGAGCTGCGATTCGGCATCGTGATGCTGCTGACTTTTTACATAGAAGATGCGTACATCGATCGGGTTCTGCTGCTTTTGAATACTGTAAAGCATGAGGGTTATTACGTTAAAATGGCAGTAGCCTGGGCCCTATCCATCTGTTTTGTCAGTTATCCTGAAAAGACTATGACCTACTTAAATAAAAATACGCTGGATGGCTTTACCTACAACAAAACGCTGCAAAAAATCACCGAATCCTTCCGTGTGAGCAAAGAAACAAAGATCATTATACGCAAAATGAAACGCGGCTAAGAACACTGCGCGTTCTTTAAAACATGGCCGTTTCGAACCACAAAGCATTCCTGGTGTGTTCAGTGTTCCCTTTAAGAAACTTACACTTTCTAGGCTTATAAAAATAAGCATTGCTCCATATGAGTAATGCTTATTTTAAACTTATTCAATTTGGTTTATGAAAGCTGCATTTAGTCTAACTTTAACGCATCATAGCCCTTTAAAATTGGTTTTAATATACCTAACATACTTTTTATCCCGCCCTCGGCGTCAGACTCAATATTCAGCACTAACAGGGGTTCATGCAAGGATATTCGCAGCATAAACCATCCATTACCTCTGAATTCATCAGCCGCTACTCGTATGCCATCATAATTCTCAGCAACGAGATTCCATCCTTGTATTTCCTGTACCTGTTTTTCTATATCTTCTAGAATAGCAGTTCCACATGCCCGAAATTCCTTATCCAGAATCGGAATTCTAACTTCATCACTCTCATAAGGCATCTGTAAGGTTTCGATAACACTCTGTATCTCTTTGTTATCCTGACGTAATATTGCCATTTTGATTAGTATCTTGGCAATCAGATAGGCACCATCATCCAAGAAATAATTTTCCTTGCAGGCAGCATGACCGGAAGTTTCAATCGCCAAATGGCAGGCTTCTCCTGCGGCATTGAGCCGTTTTGCTTCGTTTATCACGTTCTTATAACCCCGTTTAAAGCGTCGCTGTCTCCCCCCTTGCTCCTCAATAAACTTACGTAAGCCAGTAGAGGTGATAGAATCCGTAACGATCACCGATTGAGGATGCTCGGCCAGAACAATAACAGAGAGCAAAGCGATCAGAGCATTGCGATTGATTTCCACACCATTACTGCTGACAATGGCAGCTCGATCCACATCGGCATCAAAGATAATCCCCAAATCTGCCTTAGTGCCGAGCACTGCCGCTTTCAGTGAATCCATGGCAGCCTGATTTTCAGGATTGGGAGAATGATTGGGAAAGGTTCCATCCGGTTCTAGAAACTGACTTCCCATCGTATCCGCTCCTAATGGCTCCAAAACCTTTGCCGCGAAGAACCCTCCCGCACCATTGCCAGCATCGACAATAATATGACAGCCTTGCAAAGGCTTTTCATAATTCTGCTGAGAGTTAACCCCCTTGCGAATCGTATGTACTAACAACTCGGAATACTCCGCAATCAAATCCTTCTCATAGACAACGCCCTTACGCTCACTACAAATAGAATCAGCTTGTGATGCATTCTCTAAAATGGCTGCGATATCTTCCTTTTCACAACCGCCCTCTTTGGTAAATAACTTTAGACCATTATGATAAAAGGGAAGATGACTGGCTGTTATCATGACTGCCCCATCACATTGGTAGTTGTCTAAAATAGTTGTCATAAACATGGCTGGTGTTGTACTCATACCACAATCATAGACATCACAGCCTAATTCAGCTAACCTTTCAATCAAAGCCGTTTTTAATTCCGGACCTGACAACCTTGAATCCATACCAATGGCAATCTTGCAGCTGGCTGCCTGTATGTTCTTTACCTCCAGCAGCCATTGTCTAAACCCAGAGCCAATCGCCCTTACCATCGTTGATGTAAGAGTCACTGCATTCTCTGGTGTTGCAATAGCAATCCCTCGTATATCCGTGCCATTTTGCAGCCGTTTCCAATTCTCCATCATAATGAACACCTACCTATTCTTCAAAATATCCTGAACAAAATCATATAAGTTGCCCTCGGAAAAGAGATATCCAGGTATGCCAGCGCCTTTGGCGGCATCAATATCCCGCTGCCTATCGCCAATTAGAAAGGATGCAGTAAGATCAACGGGCCAATCCTGGCAAGCCTGCTCAATAAGTCCAGGGAAAGGCTTGCGGCACTTGCATACTTTCGTATATTTTTCTGTGATCCCTTCCGGATGATGAGGACAGAAATAAAAAGAGTGAATGACACCACCGTGTTTTTCCAGTTCTCCCCCCATATAGCTATGAAGAGCATACACGTCTTTTTCCTCAAAAAATCCTCGGGCAATGCCGCTCTGATTGGTAACAACAAAAACAAAATAGCCCTGATCATTCAGCATTTTAATGGCATCTATCGCCCCAGGCATCCATTCAAACTCTTCTTGCTTATATAGATAGCCTCGATCAAGATTTAAGACACCATCACGATCAAAAAATATGGCTGGTCTTTTCTTCATGTCCTCGCTCTCCCATCCAGAAATATCTTAAAATTATTACTTAGCCATAACTAAGTAAATTCCTGCAATTTTTTCAATCTTCAATTTCTCTAAACAAAACTATTGAACCACAAAGTACACTATAGAGCGTACCCCTTAGTGTGATGCGCCAGCGTCATTGTGTCTTTGTGGTTCGTAAAAGGTCAAATCAATTCTTCCTCCCCGCGAACGGCCTCCACAGATAAATATACATCGTCACCAGTTCTTTCATAAAACAAAGCCGTGCCAAGCCTCAAGACGTTAAGAATCAAATACACCATCATTTTGCTCATAAACGAACAAAATAATGGTGCATTCTAAAATTAAGATATACCTAATTGCTCTCACTTAGAATCATTTGAAGCAGTACCCGTGCTGCCTCTTCTGGACCCTTGCGTTCCCAGCCTGCAATACTAAGCCTGGTACGCATTTGACCAACAAATATTCCTTGTTTAAAAAATGCATCAAAATATTTCTTGGCGATTACTTCATGCAATTGTCTATATTGGGATGGACCAAACACATTTGCAAAATAGGTCTGTACTAAACCTGTAGAGGTCGTAGTGCCTTTACTCATAACCGCCCCAGCTCTAAAGACATTAATCGCCTCTGTCGCATTCGGGAATTCTTCAATGATCGGATGATCTTCGTCAATCTGATCAAAATTATTGCAGTATAATAAGAAATCAACTTTATGCCCTTTGACTATTTTATCATATGTCGTAACTGGCAAAATCGTCCGAGCGTTCTTCTGGCTTGGGTTCATAATAATGGCTCTATCGATCTGACCAAAAGCATAGCCTGGGTTCAAATCATCTAACCTAACATATGCCCCTATTTCAGTGCCATAACCAATCACATCACCCTCGTCATTAATTGACAGAGAACCCATATCATCTGCGATGACAATGATATCTTGAATATACTCTTCCCCAAGGACACGAAAAGCCTCCAAGGTTTCGGATTTCCCTGCTCCTGTATCTCCCATGACAAGTATATTCGCTTCCTTATTACCCTTCAAGATAATTCTAGCCATGGCACCATGGAAAGGCATTTTGCCATTCTTCATCATGCGTATATTATGCAAGGTGAGAACCATTTTTTTCAAATAGCCGAAATACCCAAACTCATCTCGGTTCGGGATGGCTGCTACTAATATTTCATTCTCATTATCCTCATAAAATACAGTCGGCAACAAGTTCGTCAGATCATCTAAGGTGTTTCCTGGCACGCCAAAAAGGAACACAGCATCTGGCTGTTTTTTGAGTTCATCATCATCCGCTATTTCAAATAGATTACACAAGGAAAAACCGAGTTCAAAAAATCTCTCATGAAAATAAATAGCAATAACTAAGGGTCCCACCTTCGCTGGATAACATAGCCATTCCTCTGCATTAATATCTACTACGTCCAGTGGATTTTTAGCAATTCTCTCAAATTTACCGTTCCGTTTATTCATGGGAGGATCTAAAACCAAAGGCGGATAGATACAAACCTGACGAATCATCTGAATCTGATTCAGCTTATCATAGATTTGCCCCGAAAAAGGTATCTCTCCAATAGTGCTAATCGCTGCCAGTTCCGCACCAGCAGTAACCTGCCTAAACACCTTGGGGTGATGTGTAATATTGATTTGTAAATCTCTATACGTTTTTCTTACTAGATGATTCAATTGTTCTATCGTAGAATGGAAGGTTCGATAAGGCCGAGTTTCCAAGCCATCATCTTCAGAATGACAAACGATAAATCGATTAAAATTCCGCCAATAATTATATAAATATTGAACAAAATCATTCAGCAGTTCCGGATTCTTCGAAAATTGTTCAGACCCTTTTACAACCTGCCCAACAAGGCTGACAGGCATTTTACATATATAGTGAAACGTATCGATTAAAAGCTTGATATCTTCCTCTTCAATATCGTCCTTATTCGCAAAAATGTCTAGTAAAATAGATTTTCGTTTTGATAGTTCTTTGACAGCCATGGTAAGTACGGTAGCAAATAAATCACTACACAATAGCTCTTCCGATGTATCGCATACCCTATTCTTTAGTTTAATAATAATTTGTTTGTCATTAATTTTACTTGAAATCATACTCATAGTTCACTCTCCCATATTTTTTGATGATCCATTCAACATGCTTTTTATATTTCACATCATCTTACTGGCTAATCGCATAACAATTGGATTATCCATTTAAGAATTTAGATGGTTGAAATCTGCTTTATACAAGTTACTTTCTTTCAAAAATTAATCACAAGAGAATTACAATCATTTTACCGCAATTTATAGAATTGGTAAATACTTCTAATTGTTTTTTTGTAATATAATAATGTATACTGAAAAATTTTGCACATATGAAAGAGGACAGCAAAAATTAAACAGCCTCAATTCGATAGAAGTTCGAACTAAAGCTGTTAATTTTGCTCTTTTGTACTGTATCAAAAAACCTCACTTTTAAGTGTATTTATTGATAAGCAACTAAAAGCTCGTGATGAGTAGCAAATCTATGAACATTGTATTTAAAAGTACTCCCGGACGTTTCTTATTTGGCACTATTTTGAGCATCTATCGACTTATCAAGTTGACAATTAAGGAACATCCCTTAGTGTCTTCAGGGGTAGTATTCATGCCGACGAAAGATACAAATATACTGATTGTAATTGAGACCAATGGACGTCAGGCTCTGATTATTTATTAGGGAAAAATTGAATTGACGGTTTTTCATAAGAGCAGACATGAACCCATTTTCCATCGCAAATCAACTCGATTTTTCCCAGTTGCCTGCCTTCCCAAATCCAGGACTTGATGACTTCTGCTACAATTATATTGGTTTTTTTCTGCGACAAGGTTGGATCCGCTACTACTGGGATACCATGAATGATTGTACACATTATATAAGCCTCCTATCACTTATTTGCTAAAGAGTTGAATGATTAATTTCTATATAATGGATATATTTTGATAACCAAACTCATGGCAAATATATAAAAGTTCTTTGCTATCCAAATTTTTCATCCTTTGTTAACAATTAGTACTACTCCATAGTAACCTACTATTATTACAGGACTCTTAAACAAAGATTAGAATTGGATTAAAAAGTTCAAATTTCTCTTCCTATCTGTACCAAAAAATGGTCTTATATATTTAAGAGGTTTGATTAAACAATAAGGGGGTGTATTCATGCCGACGAAAGATACAAATATATTGATTGTAGAAGATGAGTGGAAAATCGCCCGATTTATACAAATGGAACTGGAACACGAAGGCTTTAAAACCGTAATTGAGACCAATGGGCGTCAGGCTCTGGATCGAATTATCCAAGAGAACTTTGACCTCATTTTGTTAGATATTATGCTGCCGGAGATGTCCGGCATAGAAGTCTGCCGCCGGGTTCGAGAGATTTCCCAAATACCGATCATCATGATTACCGCCAAAGGTGCAATTGAAGATAGAGTCATGGGGCTGGACATTGGCGCAGATGACTATCTAACCAAACCATTTGCAATACAAGAACTTCTGGCCAGAATCCGTGCAGCTGTGCGTAAAAAAAATAAGGCGAGTAAGTGCCAGATACTCGATCAAGGAAATTTACGCGTAAAAAATCTCGTTTTATTTTCAAAGCGTTTTGAAGCACAGGTCAACGGGCAGCCTATCGAATTAACTAAAAAAGAATATGGTCTCCTCGAATATTTAGTACGTAATAAGCACATTGTATTAGATCGCGAACACATTCTGCAGGATGTCTGGGGTTATGAATATGCAGGAAATACAAATGTAGTGGATGTTTATATTCGCTATTTGCGCAGCAAACTTGATGAACAGTTCGGGGAAAAATATATACATACAGTTAGGGGAATCGGCTATGTGGTCAAAGATTAAAAAATTCACCATATCAATGTCGATTCAATTGACGATATTCTACATTGGTATTTTGTTCTGCATTCTGTTCATCATGAGCTTTTTTACAGTCTGGGGGATACAATACATCATGTTTATGCAAGCAGAAAATGACATTATTTCTAGTGCCAATAACATTACCAGCTATCTAGCAGCAGGTCATCCTTTAGATCAACAATTATTAAGTGAAAATTTTCTTGCATCCGATGTTATTCTCAGGATCTATGTGAACAAAGTAACCTAATAATAGATAATGCTCCTTACACGATTAGCACTAACAAACCTCAGATGAGAGAGCAAGAAGGCATTCAGCTTATTCCACGCCATGCCTACGAGGTAAACCATACTCATTTTTATTACTTACAGCAATTGGTGCAACAAAATGGTCATTCATACCAATTGTATTTCATGAAAATAATCTCGGAGAGAAATGCTGTTCTAAAGACCTTATCCAATGTTATGAAAGCAAGCAACCTCATCGCCCTATTGTTTATCATTACGTCTGGTATCTTTATCATTTGCTATATTCTGCGACCCATTCGAAATATAACGGCAATTGCTAAAGAGTTTGAGATTAATGACTTAAGCAAACTCAGCAGCATGACATTGAGATTCAATTGACAAGTATAGTAGATGAAGGTACTACAATTAGACTGCAGTTTCCCCTACCTTCCAAAATCAATGATTAACTGATGCAAATCAGCTCTCTTAGTGATGTCCGCTCAATAACCTTTGTACTGTTTTTTTCAATTCATCAAGCTTTCCATACAAAAACTCTCTCAATAAACAACTGGACGTTCATCCACCTTGTCTACTAAGAGAGCTGCATATTGGCTATATCTTCAAGTAAATCTTTGGATCACTATCGTCTTTAAGGAGAGCATTTGAATCTGCGATACTCTGGTTAATCTTTTTAATTCCAGCATCTGTTGCTTTTCTCACAGCTTCCTTCACTGGAGATCTCTTACCAATGGAGGTATATGGGATCCACGTAGTGTTAGAGCCTCGGCCTATAACATCTTCAATTAAAGTATATTTCTGGGTAATGGCATTATATAAACGAACTCTAAGTGTAGCCACCGTTTTGATATTTTTATAATATAATATATCGCGATAATCGGATTTTACAGGAAGAATTTCCACAGTAAGTAAGGAATTGGTTCCTAATTCTTTAGCCAAACTGTTTAAATCTTGCTGATCTTCTAGTTGTAGTTTTTCCAGCGTATTCTCCCTTAAGTCCTTACTTACAAATTCCCCACCTGGCATCTGTTTGTTTAACTTCTCAGTAATTTCACTTTTCAGTTCATTTCCATACGTTTCTTTAGAACTATCCATTACTATAAACCTTATATTTTCGGGGTTCGCAGAAGATGCATGAACTGGGAATGTTAGCATAACAAACATTGTTACAAGTATACACAAACTCTTATACATGTATATTATCTCCTTATTGCCATCTTTAAATTATTTTGATTATCATTACAATTGCTCTGAAGCTTATTTATGGCTTAAAGCTATTTTTTTCTCCTCTCAGTTAATCTTACCTTTATAATAGCCCTACATTATTAGACTATCATTAGACTAAGATTAGAATTAGATTAAAATTAGATTAAAAATGATAACGCGTCCAGATCGTAAACAAAAGGTACTTTACACGAGCGTAAAGTACCTTTTGTTTACAATCGGCGTCTCTTAGATTTCCCAAGGGACTTTTTCTCACATTATTGTTTAAGGGAACACTAAGGCACGTCAGAGTGTGCAAAAATTTATGTCTCCAATACGTCCTGGCAGAGTATTTGAAAGATATCAAAATATTAAAAATGCTGTCGGGTTTGTATATAGAATTTCTTAACAACAACTCTTCATATCTGCATGTTGTACAGATGGCTTATAACGTCATCTGCTTTTGGTATGTTTAAATCATAATAATTTCAAATCGATCTTTTTGGGGCAGCATCAAATTAACGGCAATAACATCATACATATTCGTCATTGCCTTTTTCAAACCTAACACTCCATCTTGGACAATCTCGGCTTTATAACTATTAAATTGTAGATAATCCCGTTCCAGTTCAGCAATGTCCATGTCGTCTTCAATAATTAATACACGTTTCACGTTGTGCTCTCATCCCTATACTCTTGTAAAACTGGAAGCTTTATCGTAAAACAAGTGCCTTGCTTCTCTTTACTCGAAACAGTAATTTCCCCACAGTGAGCCTCGATAAGTTCCCTCGCGATTGCTAGACCAAGTCCAGTACACATATATTCTTTCTTGCGTTCTATATCAATACGATAAAAACGTTCAAAAATATGTGGTAGCTTATCTTCAGCAATTCCATATCCATTGTCTTCAATAGCAAGACAAATAAAATCATTTTGTAGATACATCTTAATTCTGATAGATAAATCATTTTCCGGACCATGCTGAACAGCATTACTAATAATATTGTTAAAAGCCTGATGAAATCTTTTGCCATCAAGGTTTACGCGATATTCTTGCTTTAGATCTGAGATATATTGGAACTGGATATTTTTTTCTTCTAGGTCAAATTTGTATTCTTCCATAAAATCATCCATAAAAGTACCAATTCCTACACTCTCAAAAGCGAAATCTAATTTTTGCATATCCAATTTTGAAAAAAGGAATAGATCATCAATCAATTTATTGATATAAACCGTATTATGATGGATGGTTTTTAGATACTTGTCCTTGTCACCCTGAATTTTAATATTCTCATCCAGCAAGGCTTCAATATAGCCCTGAATCGCTGTTATTGGTGTTTTTAAATCATGAGAAATATTAGCGACGAGTGTTTTTCGATTTTCTTCATACTCGTTTTGTATTTTTTCACTTTCATATAATTTTTGTGCCATTTCGTTAAACGAATAAATCAATAAACCTAGATCATTTGGGACATCACACTCAACTTTTACATTATAGTTTCCCTTAGAAATTTCATCTACACCTAGCTTGAGTTTTTCAATTGGTGTAAATATTCGTTTCTCTAAACGCAGCATAAAAATAAAATGGACTATTTCTTTTATACTAATGACGACTGCGAAAAAAATACCAATCCCTTTAAAGCCTACCCAATTAAATAATAGGTACAAAATCAGGATATTAAACAGTACAAAAGCTGGTCTGAAATAGCGAAAGTATTGATGATACTTATGAAATTCCCGATGATGGTGTAAATGAATTCTTTGGAAAGTTGAGAAACATTTATCGTCACATTGATTGTGCCTTTTAGAATTAAAATGACGTCTACTGGGCCTAAACATCAAAATCACCTGCTCTTTACGTAGTATTGCCTTATTATATTATAAATAATGAAAAGGGCGCAAACCATTCTTTCAGCTTGCGCCCAGTAGTACAGTAACCTAGAGTTATGGATTATTTATTAAGTTGCAACTCAGCGACTATGTCCAGTACGTGTTGCTCATTTTCTTCATTGCGTTGTGCGCCGTCAAAAGCGATCACGATTTTCTCAATGTCATAATTTTTACTGACGGTCATCGCAAATGAAAATTTACCTTTCTCTATGCAGCAAAACTCTCTCATAAAGCAGCAATGTCCCCGACCGTGGTCACTCTCAGTATGACTCATTCGTTCCTGGAGTAGTGTTTTGATATCTTCAGGTAGTTCTGCTACCTCCAATGTAACAAGAATTGTTTTATCTTCCTGTTCTTCTACTTTGATGCTGTTTAAAAGACTTAAAACAAAGGAGAGTTTTGTAAGTTTGTCCTTTATGCTCCCACATCTGCCACCAGCATGATTCACATGTCTAAATAGTCTGTGATGCATTCCATGCATTTCATTTCCTGGGCAATGCTTCGTAAACTCGGTAGTACTCTGATGTTTGACTTGCTTTCCTTCATAATTCACTTCGGAAGTTATGCTTGCCTTAGTCTGCATTGTCACAAGATTTTTTTGAAATTCATTCTTTACATAAAAAACCTTTGCTTGGTCTTTATTCACTTCCACTGTTGCCACACCATTGATAACCTCTTTATCCCGTAACTTTTGGACCACATCATACAAAAATTTAAGTTTGTTCATCTTATTAATAAGCCTCCTTAATTTGTTATGAGCTTATTATAAGAGAAGATTTTAAACTACGTTTAAAGCAATTATAAAATTTTTATAAAGTTTTATAAAATGTTTGTAAAACTATATCTTTTCTAACATTATGATATCTAAAGTCACAGTGAAAGCCGCTAATTACCTTTTAATCTAGGCAATTAGCGGCTTTTCTATTAAAAAATTGAGATTTAGATGACAGATGCGATTCGTGAACATTTAAATCTGCTTAATAACATACCCCCTGTAATTTACAGTTTAAATTTCGCAATAGTATTTTGTAATTTCTCAGACATCTTAACCAAGGATTGGCTGGCTGCTGCAATTTCTTCCATAGATGCTGCCTGCTCCTCAGTCGTAGCCGATACCGTCTGAGTATGTTCGGCTGCCGCCTTGCTTATTTTATCAATATCGTAGACTGCCCCTACAATTTGTTGACTTTCATCAGCCATCTGCTGCATGGCTGATGAAATGCACTTGAATTGCCCTGAGACCCCTTCAACCAGTCCTACAATTTCTTGAAAGGCTTGACCTGCAGTGTCAACAACTTCACCACCTATTTTAACTTCCCGTGTACCATCATTCATAGCTACCACGGCTTTATCCGTCTCTGTCTGAACTTCAATAATCAATTCAGCAATTTGCTTGGTTGCCTCCTGAGATTGCTCAGCTAATTTCCGTACTTCCTCTGCTACCACGGCAAAGCCCCGACCCTGTTCGCCAGCTCTAGCTGCTTCAATAGCCGCATTCAGTGCTAACAAATTAGTCTGCCCGGCAATACCGGAAATTGTTTCGACAATCTGGCCAATTTTTAGTGACCGGTCTCCTAACTTGGTTACCGCCTCTGCCGAATTGGCGACTGTTCGCTCTATCGTATCCATCTGCAGCATAACAGCTTTAATCGATTTTCCGCCACGCTGCGCCGCAGTTGCGGCTTGCTCGGATATGGTACTTACAGAACTAGCATTTGCTGATACTTCCTGAATACCCGCTGACATTTTTTGTACCACTAATGAGGTGGTATCAATAGTACCAACTTGCTGATCAGCCCCTTGTGCTAATTGACATATGGTATTTGCCACTAATTGGGTGGCCTGTGCTGACTGATCAGCACTCGCTGTAAGCTGTTCAGAAGCAGCTGAAACTTGTTCAGCAGAAGACATAATATCAAGGATAATGTTCTGTAAATCTTTCCGCATTTTATCCAGCGATATCGCCAATTTATTAACTTCCGCCACGCCCTGCACTTGAACCTTTTGACTTAAATTACCACTGGCAATTTTATCTGCTACCTGTACCAGTTCATTAAGAGGCTTAGCCATTCCTTTGGCTACATAAATCGCGGTCCCTGCCGCAATAAGCACAGCCAGTAAAATCAACACCGACATCACCAGCAGACTATGCTTAATTTGATCGGTAATTTCTTTTTTCGGTAAATATGTAATTATACCCCAGTTGTAACTTTTAACAGGTGCAAATACAATCAAGGACTCCACTCCAGCTGACGATACAGCTTCTATATTACCAGCCTGACCAGCGATAACATCTTGAACATATTTCGCTTGTCCGATATTTTCTTGATTTGTCACTTTTTCTGAATGTATACTGGCCAACAATGTACCTTTATTATCTACTACGTCTAAATAGCCTGAATTACCAACCGAAGTTCGAGAAGCAATTTCTCCAATTGTTTTTAAGCTTACATCTCCAGCCAGTACTCCAACAATACTGCCACTTGAATCTTTTATCGGCGTTGAAATCGTAATAGTTGGCGCGTTGGTCAACTGTGAGATATAAGACTCCGTAAGAAAAGTATTTCCCTGTAGGGCCTTTTTGAAGTAGTCTTTATCAGCTTTATTGTTTAGTGCTGATTTGGTAGTTTTTGCAATCTGCATACCAGTTGCATTCATAACATAGATTGTTTCAAATTCCGGATGCTTTTTTTGGGCCGTAATAATCATTTCCCGAAACTTGGCCGCATCCATGGAATATGCAGTAGGCGATAAAGCCAGTATCTCTAATAATTTTGTGTCATCATTCATAAATTGTTCAATTTCATGGGCAGTTTGATTCGCTATTGTTTGGTTATTTCTTGTTATTTCTTCCCTGGTAGTATTAACATTCATGTAAGAACTGACACCACCAATGATTGCTGCCGATAAAAAAGAAAATAATACCAACAATATAATCAACCGCATCTGCAATGTATTCTTTTCCACGTTTAAGCTCCCCTTTATTTATTTCATTCATGACTGACTCTCTAATTGCAAGAACTAAAATATTCCTCAATATTAGGCACGATTCGATCATCCGAAAATAAGGTTATGCTGTCCAAAATTTGATTGTTGAAGCACTATGCAAGGAAATATGTAATCACTGGTACCAGGAAAGCCTCACCAGTGATTACAGTTTAAAGACATGGATAATGAATTAAGCTTTAATTAACTACCTGTAAACTGCAATTACTTCAATCTCAACTAAAGCGTCTTTCGGCAACCGTGCGACTTCAATACAAGCACGAGCAGGAAAGTCTTTATTAAAGTACTCAGCATACACATTATTTACGACAACAAAGTCATTCATATCTTTGATAAAAACGGTGGTTTTAACTACATCATCCAGCGTCGATCCCGCTTGAAATAAAATAGCTTTTACATTTTCTAACGATTGTTTTGTTTGTGCTGCAACCCCGCCTTCGGCAAATTCTCCGGTAGTAGGAACTACAGGTAATTGTCCAGATACAAATATAAATCCATTGGTTTTAATTGCTTGAGAATAAGGGCCAATTGCCTTTGGTGCTTTATCCGTATTTATAACCTGTTTCATATTTAACTCCTTTATCGTTTATTTATTGCTGCTTCCATTCTTTCCAGCGCCTCTATCAACCGGGAACGAGGACAAGCAATATTCATTCTCATAAAACCTGCACCGCCAGGTCCGAAGGTAGCCCCTTCATTCATAGCAACTTTTGCTTCTTCTAAGAAGAAGCTATGTAACTCCTTTGGTCCCATATTCAGTTCCTTGCAGTTTAGCCAAATAAGATAAGTCGCTTGCGTTTTGCTAACTTTGATTTTAGGAATTCTCGTTGAAACGAAATTTTCAAGGTATTCAAGATTGCCCTGCAAATACTCTAATAATTGATCTGCATAGTAATCACATTCGTTGTAGGAAACTTCAATCGGCAATGTACCAAACACAGTTCTGCCATATGCTTTGTTATTTTCAAGTGGAGCATAAAAAAGATTGTGATTATGCCGATTCGGAATAATTACAGCCCCAGTCCTTACACCTGCGATATTAAAAGTTTTGCTAGGATTAACGCAAACCACACAGTTATCTGCTGCTTCTTGAGAAAGACTTCCAAAAGGAATATGCTTGCTCCCTCTATAAACAATATCAGAGTGAATTTCATCGGAAACAACAAATACATTATGTTTTAAACAAAGTTCGGAGATTCTTGTTAACTCCTCTCTCGTAAAGCACTTGCCAACAGGATTATGGGGACTGCATAGCAAAAACATAGTTGTTCTTTTTTTACTAAGTAATGCCTCCAAATTTTCGTAATCCACTTCATAGCTGCCATCTTCTTTTAAAATCAGGTTATTTCCAAGAATGTGTCTGCCGTTATTTGGAATGATATCATGGAAAGGATGGTACGCTGGCATCTGAATTACAATATTGTCACCAGGATTTGTGAAGGCCCGCATTGCATATACAATAGCAGGCACTACTGCCGGTGTATACTCCACCCAATCAATGTCAACGTCCCAGTCGAATCTTTTTTTCTGCCAATTAATAATTGATTGCTCAAAAGTTTTACAATTTACTGGATAACCATAGATACCATGTCCCGCTCTTTTAACCATAGCATCAATAACAGGCTGGGGACATTTGAAATCAGTATCAGCGATCCACATCGGTATAACATCGTCTGCATAAGTATCCCATTTTTTACATTCGGTTCCCTTACGGTTAACAAGTTCGTCAAAATTATGTTTTAACACTGCAATCCCACCTTCACAATTTATACTTAAACCTGATCACTAGGATTAATACCTAACTTTCTGCGCCAATAGCGGGAATATACAGCACCTAATGGATTATGGGCGAGTACTCTGTCTTTGGCAACCAGACAGGATGTAGGCACAGTACTGGCACCAGTAAACAATGCGTCATGGCCTACACACAAACCGATGGTAACACAAAATTCAATCCCTTTATCCTTAAGCACTTTAGCTTGCATAATAGGATTGCACATGGTTTCTCGCGCACCCTCTTTCAGTTGTTCCAAATCAAGATTTTCCTTGGCAATACCGCAAACTTTACAGCAAACCGAATAGACTTCAAAAAATTTAGAGAAATACTCTTCAATTAATTTTGCCTCTTGGTTAAGACCGATACAAAACGCCATACCAATTTTTTTATACCCCATGAGTTTACAAAATTCAACAGTTTCCTCCAAACGAGTAAGGTTGTTATAAAAACGTCCTTCTGTACAGGCGGCAGCCTTCATAATATCGAGTTTATCGCCCACATAGGCTTTTTTAACATCCGCAAGGCCAATCTTAGTGCAATTTTGACCTTCTAAATAACATTTTCTATGAGTACATTTTGCACATTTCATAATAAAACAGCTCCTTATTATTTCATTACTATAAATGCCACATTGATAAGTACAGCCACTGCCATAGGAATTGCAGTTCTTTTTACCACTTGAACAGGTGATACCCCTGCAACACCAGCTATAGCAACAATTGCTGCAGTAATTGGTGACACGACACGCCCAAAACTTGTCATAATTTGCATTGGCAGCAAGAGAGTAACAACATCAATTTTTAATGCTGCTGCAATCTTAGGAGCAAGGGCAGCAAAGGAAAAGAACGCCGCGTTACCTGACCCCATTAAAAATGCGCAGCAAGCAATTACTATACAGAAAAGAATGATTAAGGCATGAACGCCCAAACCAAGATTTTGAGCACTCGCAGTCACAAGATCTACAGCACCAATCTTCATTAATCCAGCAGCAAATACTTCACCTGCTACTATTAAACTCACTACCGTTGCAAAACTATTTCCCATTCCTTCATATAAATATTTTAAGCTCTGCAAAGTAGTTCGAAAATCTTTAGTTCTTGCATATTCGAAAATCATACTGATGAAAGTGCTTAAAAACATTGCAGTAACGACATCCATTTGAATTTTACTTTTAAAAATAGGACTGAAACCCAGAATAAATATCATCGGGATAATTGGAAGAACAGCATAGATCAAAGGAGGACGGCTTTCGTCTTCTTTAACAAAATCAGCAGAATTATCATAACCAACAAAACCCTCTTTTTTATCCCACCATTTTTGTGCATAGTAATGTACAACACCAAGAATCAAAGTTGTTGTAACGAATATTGGTAGTTGATACTCAACAAAATAAACTGCCGGGTCTACCTTACAGATATTAGCTGCAAGAATCGCATTGCCCGAACCAGGACCAACATCCATGTATTGTGCACACCCAATTACACCAAGCGCAGATAATTTGCTAACGCCTGTTCTTATAAGAATGGGATACAGCGTTACCATAAGTAACAACGCCAATCCAGCATGACTTGGAATAAACAATACCAAAAACTGACTCATATAAAAACTAAGAACAAGAAGAATATAAGGAGATTTAATATGTCTGAGAGGAGAAGCAACCACAGCAAATAAAGATTTACTTGCCCCGATATATTCCATATATTTTGCAAAGCCTGCTATTGACATGATAGTAAGTCCAAGACCGGCAACGCGGGAACTAAGCAATACCTTAATCGTATGGAAAATATCTAGCAAAGCGGAGCCAGAAGATTCTTTAGCGGAAAGTATAGGATTACTGCCGATAAAATAGGCGGCAAGAAGCAGAAAAATACCTGCAATCAAGAGAACAGCTTGTGGATAGTGTTTTTTTATAATCATATAAATAACCCAAGCAACCACTAAAATTGTAATGATAATACCCATGTACATCCCTCCATTAATGTGTTGATATTGAAGCGTTCTCCTTTCAATAGTATTAGAACCACTTAACTCATCTATTTTGATTGGTGTTTGAAAATTCACCAAATGATTTTATTGGTATTCCGGTATACCAGTAAAAACAACCATCAATTTCATATTCTGTAAAGCAAAGAGATTTTTACTCAGAATGAATCATTTTTTGAATCGCAATCTTAGCATTGTTTAAATGCTCTTGCATAACACAAACTGCCGCTTGCGCATTTTTTTCAATAATATACTGTAAAATGAGTTGATGATATCGTAGAGATTCTGTATGCCTTCTAACATCGCTTAAAGATTTTTGCCGTGAATAAGTCAACAGATCGGATAAAAATTCATTGACCTCGCTAATAACTTCATTGTGAGCAGCCGCAATGACAGCCGTATGAAATTTAGTTGACACATCACAAACTGGTTTCCCAACGGAAATTAGAAATTCCATTTCCAACAAGGCTTGTTGTATCGCTTCAATATCAGCCTCATTCCTTCGCTCTGCAGCTAATCGGACAGCCTGAATTTCAAAAGCTTCACGCGCTTCAAATAAATTTATTAACTGATCAGTCGGATCAGTCATAAAAAAATCAAGAGCATGCAAAATACGTTTCATTTCAATTTTTTTTACAAACACACCTTCCCCGCGTATGTACTGAATAGCGCCTAAAAACTCCAATACTTTTAAAGCTTCTCTTACCGGCACACGACTGACATCAAACATTTCAGCTAATTCTCTCTCTGAAGGTAATTTGTCGCCTTCTTTCAAATGACCTTCGCGCATAAGCTGCTGAATGCGACTTACAATTTGCATATAAAGAGCGTCAGACGAATCTTCAGCAAATTTCTTTAACGGCGTTTCTACAAAAAAATTTTTCATCTCGTTTCCCCTATATATTGTTCGTTTTATTTTTAAATCGCATCTGGCACGATATTCTACTTTCAAAACAAATATCAGCAACACGGAATACCGGAATACCGGTATACCTAAAAATACGGATAAAAAGAATGTTATAGCCAGTTACACAGTTTCAATTCTGTATCTCTTAACATGATTATAATTTTTTTAGAAAAACCTGTCAATAAATTTAATTTGCTCTCTTTAAAACTCTCTTTCCATAATTGCTAAATCCTGCTCCTTTCACGAAGAGTATGCATATTATGAATATAGTCTATATAAATGAGAATTAAATAGGAAGACTCGTATGAAGTCTTATAGACTAATTCAATTCTATATCAAAGGAAAGTGACAAGATGGAACAACATGTAAGGCAGGTGGTCTTTGGTGCTATCAATGTACCATTGGCTATCTTTTGGTCTAATCCAGATGTTCAATATCGAAAGATCAGCTTAGCTGCTGCTGCCAATCCTACGTCATGGTCACAAAGCTTGGATGTACAACAAAGACTGTGGCTAGTTAATAGAGTAAATACCATGGCAATATACGGCGAAAGAGTCGCAATACTAGATGGACAAAAAAACTGGCTGCAAGTAGCCGCAGTAGCCCAACGCACCAAAGATAATAAATGGGGTCAAGCCGGCTGGGTGCCGGAAAACCAGATCAGCTATAATAGTGCTTATCTCGTAGAGCAATCCTGTTTACCACAGGCTGTAGTATCTGTCCCAAAGACAGCGTTATTTTGGGATACAACTTGTTGGACCCAGCCCATTAACGAGCTCAGTTTCCAAGTTCGATTGCCCATCCTTTTAGAAAGGGAATCTGTTTTTAAAGTTCGCCTACCAGACGGCGGCACAGGTCATGTCTCTCGATTAGAAACAAAAAAAGTCGCTGAGCTTTTCTTTTCTAGAGAATGTATTGTGGCACAAGCCAGGCAATTTTTAGGGTTGCGCTATTTGTGGGGCGGCACTTCCTGTTATGGGTTTGATTGCTCTGGATATACCTTTCGATTATATCAGTCCCAAGGCATATCTCTTTACCGCAACTCTAAACAGCAATCGCAAGAAGGTATCCCGATTGAGGAAAAGGATCTTCTGCCCGGTGATCTCGTTTTTTTTGCAAGTGAAGGCGGTAAAGGCAACATTCACCATGTAGGAATGTGTGTGGGAAATGGTGTAATGATTCATGCTCCATCAAGTAGATCTGCAATAGAAGAGAGTCGATTTGATATTGGTCACTACCATGAAGAATACTGGGGTGGCAAGCGTTATGTCTACTGCTGAAACACTAGCATGTTTAACTAAAGGGACAAAGACTAGTTAATTAAAGTCAATCCCTAAATTTCAATAGGCCTAATCCCTCCAGCAGCATTATCTGCTTCAAATTGGCCGTTCACTTCGGTAACTGAATGATTATTCCTTCTTGTTTGTAACGCGCATAAATTCTCTTGATGAATTCGTGGCAGATGAGCTGCTGATCCGTTACGGCCTTTATCCGCAAGATAACATTGAAGTTAATACTGGTCCCGCCGAAACCACCGTATCGGATAAACGGTTCAAAATTTTTGATGCCGCCCTCGGTTTCTTGAAGAATTTCTTTAGCCACCATGCAAGTAACTTTTTCCACATGATCCAAATCACTTTCATAACTAACTCCTAAAGGGATGGAGATAGAACATTCAGCAAACGGCTGAGCATAATTAGTGATTATAGAGGAAGCAATTGTTTTGTTGGGTACGACCGCCATATTCTCAGTGGGAGTTTTTATTGTGGTATTACGCCAGTTCATGTCCACTACATGGCCTTCTTCACCAGTCGACAGTTTAACAAAGTCACCCATCTTGATTTGTTTGGACACCAGAATGTTGATGCCGGAAAATAAATTCGCCAAAGTGTCCTGCAGCGCCAAAGCTGTAGCCAAGCCGCCAACGCCCAAAGCGGTGATCAACGGAGAAATCGAAACTCCAAAAGATTCAAGCAAAATCAATATGCCAATGGCGTAAACGGTCAGGTCGATTGCTGTAGCTATGATCGAAGTGGAAGCATAGTTTTTGGATGTTTTCCCGAGCTTATGTTTAAGATAGCCTGAGCCCAGATGCGCGACCATGAGGGTCAGGCACAAAATGACATTAGCGCGGAATAACCTTTGGAGAAATAGTAGCGGCTGCGGCGGAATTGTAAGTATTTCCATGGCAGCGTAAATGCCAATGAGAATGCCCAACAACGTAGGTATTCCCTTAAAGGTTTGCTGCAGCAAGGGATAAGAGATTTTTGTTTTTGCTGCGATTATTTCGAGCAGTTTAGAAAACCCCAACCGGAGTATAATGATGCCTAACGCTAAACTAATGAAGAAAACTGCCAAATGCGTTTTAAAGCCGCCGTTTGCGATTCTGATTCCTATTTCATTGAAAAATTCAAGCATTGTTTCCTCCCATAATACAGAAAAAATCATCTTTTACATAATATATATGGTTTCGTTAGCTACCCCTTTTTTCCCTGCCATTATACATTAACATTATTTGTATATACGATGAAGTGATGGCTCACCTACTATTTTAATTCCTAACTCGTTGCTTAAATCAATCATCTGTTCTGCCCAGACTTGGGGCTCCTCAGCTTATGAAATTGAAACAATTCCTTTTATTAGCAGCTGCCATCATCAACACTAAGCACTTTCAGCATATAGTTCTATTCTATTTACCATAAAAATACAAAATCCTGCAAAATGCACCCTATAGGGTATATTTTTGCAGGATTTTGTCATTATTATTTTAAACTAAAAGGGATTCGGGATTTTGAGTAAGAGCATATGCTCATTGTTGTAAGTGATAAATCTCATTTGTATCACTTTTATACTCCTCGAAATGAATGAAAGTCTGGAGTTCATCAAACAAGTCTTCCCATTGAAACAATTCTTCAATATGAAAAATGCCTGGAGGATACTGTTTCGCGTAAATACGTTTAGCAACAAAAGCAGCAACTTTTCCTGTAATATAAGACTCTTTTTCTCCATAAATAGAACATTCGTAACGAATTGCTTGTTCCTTAATGATTCCTTCTGAAATCACTTTAGCTACGTATATATCTGAGCCTAAATTAAGCTTCTCAAACAATTTAATAACCTGCCTGCGAAAAATTGGTTGATGCAGCAAAGATAGAACACCTATTTTTTTCAATAGAGCGATTAGATTGGTAATCATTGCTGAGTCAAAACAGATTCTTGTCGATACAGACGGAATTCCTAGAGTTTCAGGTAGAACATGTTGATCCGTAAAATTAAATCGGTAAGTACTTCTTTGACCAAGTCCGTCAGGGAAGATTATTTTTCTTTCGTCTTCAAAACTTCTTACCTGCTTCTTAACGCCTTTATCCCTTATAAAGAACACTGCATTCATGTTATCGATCATCCATTCAATCGCTGCCCTGCCGTGTTTTTCTCCTAACCCTAACATAAGGTAGATATTAGCAGAATGAACTTGTCCCAAATACTGTAAGCTATGTTTCACCAGCATATTTGTCACCCCTGGAGCTAAACCTACACTAAGCACAGCAGTAGATTCTATTGATGACATTCCGGAACTCATACTTCTTACTTTCAATAAAAATTCATGAGAAGCTGAGATATCGATATAATGAATCTTTTCTTTTAAACACCTTTCCATAAATCTAGGACTCTGTTGGTCTAAGCACATTACCACAAGAAATACTTCTTGAAAGAAATCTTTAGATAGTTTATTTTCATGCACATCCATTTGCAATGGTAAAACCTTGCTATTTGTTTTTAAACAAAATTGTTTAGCTTTATCATAGCTTCTGCCGGCAGCAAAAATTTTTCCAGGAAATCGTTCTCCAAGATCTTTGCAGATAATTTGTCCAACTTGACCATATCCGCCTACTACTACAATTTTATCTTTCAAGGTTTATCTATCCTCCTTTCTGTCACCTTTTTGCTATTATATCTCTAGCACCATCACCGACGAGAATGACGATGCCAGCGCAGTACTTTTTCAGCCCGTTTGTAAAGATTATTTACCAATAGCAAGGCAAAAGCCCCCATAATATATAGTAATGAAATGGCTACGTCTTTTTGCTCGCTACTCCAAAGCACAGCCGCTCCAATCCCTGTGCCTGTCAATAAAATAGTCCACACTAGTCGATTTGCTAAAGTCTCCTGAAACCGCAACTGTCTCAAAACAGGTCCCATTTCCACCTTGACTTGGACATCCCCAGCACGAAGATCTCTTAAAGTCTGCTCCAGTAAGGGCGGAACCTCCACCCCTGCCAAAACTACTTTTTTGGCTTTCTGCCAAATCAATTGCAAAGGTGAAAAGTCTTGACCAAGAACCTGTTTTGCATAAGGTTTTATCACTGCCAAAATGTTCATGTTAGGATCTAGCCCTGTGGCAATCCCTGAAAGGGTCCCCACAGCTCTACCCAAAAAAGTATAATGTACGGGAATTTGAAAGGGCTGAGAATAAATGAACTCACGTAATTCTTCTAAAAGCCCATCAATTTTTAGTTTTCCTAGTTCTTCCAACTGCATATCCTGCAAACCAACCAATAACAAGGCTATTGCCTTTTGCAAACTTAAGAGATTGGCAGCTGGCTTAATAAATCCCAATTCTTGCAAAGCATGGGACACTTCTTCAGCATTACTGTTGATTACTCCACCAATCAATTTACGGACAGCCTTTTTGTTATGGTCTGTAATCCTGCCCACCATGCCAAAATCAATAAAAATAATGCCACCATCTGGCCTCACAAACAAGTTACCTGGGTGAGGGTCGGCATGGTAAAACCCGTGTATTAAAGCTTGTTTAAGGTAGGAATCGACTAAATTTCCCGCCACGGTTTTTGGGTTAAGTCCTGCTGCTAACAAACCAGCACGATCTGTCACCTTGTACCCCGAGACGAACTCTAGTGTCAACACTCGCTGCCTTGAATATGTCGGATAAACAGCTGGCACAGAAATCATTGGATCGCCTTGAAAATTTGTCCGGAACCGTTCAAGATTAGCCAGTTCCTGCCGATAGTCAAGTTCTTCGCGAATGGTAGCACTAAATTCAGCATAGATGGCATCAAAATCCGCATACTGCTCCCATTTAGTAAAGACCTTTAACATCCAGATCACGGTTCGAAAGGCAGTGAGATCGATTTCAATAATCTTCTCAATCGATGGTCTTAGTACTTTGACCGCCACCACTTCTCCAGACAGCAAAACAGCTTGGTGTACCTGTCCAAAGGATGCTGCCGCGATGTGATTATCATCAAACTCGGCAAATATCTCTTCCACCTTGCCTCCAAGTTCTAACCCAATCACTTCTTTGATTTGGTTACTGCTCACAGGCGGCACTTGATCTTGCAGCAGAGCCAATTCTGAAATATATTCCACAGGAAGTACATCAATACGGGTACTGAAGAACTGCCCTACTTTTATCATTAATCCCTGTAGAACTAAAGCAGTCTCCCGAAAACGAATGGCCTGATTACGATAAAGTTCAGGTAGTCGGACCTCTATTTTAGGCCCATATATTTTACGCAGAAAATTATACCAGGCAATCTCCGTGAGAAATCCTGCAAACAGCCTGAAAACGGCCCCTGTTCGTCGTATTTTAGAGTGAGATATCATATTTTCGACTCCTATCCAGCATCAGCTATTGTTATCTTTTTAAAATAACGAGACTGTCTTTTTGTCCCTTTCATCAATCATTTCATCAATCCCTTTAAATTGCATATTTAATATTTAGCATACAGAACTTTTTTTTGCACTTACAACTCTTTATAATTCCTTGCTCTTGCATACCATTATCATCCGCATTACAGATGTGCTGAGCCTATGGGCTACTATAATGGTGGTAGGATCTTTAAATAGTTTGTCCAGGGAAGCTTGAATATAATGCTCACTCTCCTTATCAAGTAGTAACATTTTCGAAGCTGATGATAATTCAGCAACTTTTTACTGATTCAGGGTGGCTTAAGCCAGCCTGTCTTTATTTTGTATAACAATGACCAACTCCTGCAAAGCTAAGCAACTTTGCAGGAGTTGGTCACAAGATTTCTCTTTTGCTCTAATGCTGTTGAAGAAAGTAAAAGAATCTAAGGTAAACTAAAATCATTCTTCTCAAGTGAGGGATAACATGAACCATTCTTATGCTTTTATATCAAGTACCGCAAAAGGTTCGATAAGGATAAGCAGATGGCCCAGGCAGTGTGGAATAATCAGCCTGTTCGGGGGAGTGGGCGTAGGGGGTTGAAAGAACAGCAAGAAGCCGCTCCATCACGCTGTAATCACCTTGCACTGCGGCTTCTAGTGCGGCTTCTACACGGTGGTTGCGAGGGATTATCCCAGGATTGCTGTTTCGCATCAATTGATTCGAAGCTGCTTTCGCTTCCTGCTGCCTGCCTAGTCTTGCCTGCCACCGCTCATGCCACTGAGCAAATTCTGTGGTTCCAAATAGTTCCATATCCTTTGGAGCATCAAAAGTTAATGCGCGGAAAGTATTAGTATAATCCCCACGATACTTATGCATCATATTGAGAAGGTCTTCAATAAGGGATTCATCCTGTAATTCTTCATTAAATAGTCCCAGTTTTGCCCTCATTCCCGCGAGCCAATTATAGTGATATAAGTCACTAAACTCTGAAATTGCGTCCTGAGCTATTTTGACAGCCTGCTCCCCATTGGCATGCAGCAGCGGTAATAGGGTTTCAGCAAATCTTGCGAGATTCCACCCGGCAATATGCGGCTGATTGCCATAGGCATAGCGGCCTCTCATGTCAATGGAACTGAATACCGTTCCCGGGTCATAGGCGTCCATGAAGGCGCAAGGACCATAATCAATCGTTTCGCCACTCAGGGCCATGTTGTCCGTATTCATCACTCCGTGTATAAAGCCAACCAACTGCCATTTGGCAATCAATGCTGCCTGACGCTTGATCACTTCCTGCAGGAGGAAAAGGTAGGGATTCTCAGCAGCGTCAGCACCCGGAAAATGTCGTTGCAAGGTATAATCGGCCAGAGATCGGAGATCTTCAACCGTTCCCCATTCCGAAATGTATTGAAAGGTACCGACACGCAGATGACTGGCAGCCACGCGAGTCAGAATGGCACCGGGCTGTTCGCTTTCGCGGATTACTGACTCACCGCTTGTCACCACCGCTAGGCTGCGGGTGGTTGCAATATCAAGTGCATGCATTGCTTCGCTGATGATGTATTCGCGGAGCATAGGTCCCAGTGCCGCTCGACCATCGCCACGACGGGAGTATGGCGTTCTGCCTGAACCCTTGAGCTGAATATCAAATCGCGCTCCCAGGGGAGTGATCTGCTCACCAAGCAGCACAGCCCGGCCGTCCCCTAGCATGGTAAAGTTGCCAAATTGATGCCCCGCATACGCTTGAGCAAGAGGCAAAGCGCCTTTAGGAATCTGGTTGCCAGCGAGCACCGCAACGCCCTCTTTGCTTTGCAGCACCTGGACATTCAACCCCAGGGTTGCTGCCAGTGGATCATTGAGAATGATCAATTTCGGCGAACGTACAGCGGTTGGGCTCTGTCTGGTAAAAAATGATTCTGGCAGATGGGTATAACTGTTGTCTAGATTCCATCCTGTTTCCATCTTTGTCATCATTTCTCCTTTTCTTCTTTTGGTATTCTAGTACATTCCGTCACCTAAAAGCCAATGGCAATTTTGCAGTCTTGCAAACTTATCCAATGTTTTAAATGACGCAATGTACTCGTTTTCCTTTTATATAACAACAATAGATATTCTATGCTTTTTTAACTTGCCTTATATACCAACACAAAGCAGACCCTTTTAGTGTCTGCTCTTGCCAATTTATTATACCATCACATAGGATTGATCGTAAAAACAAGACTCCGTGCTCAACAAAAGCACCGGAGCCTCACAATTTCTTGAATCGTGTTATTCATTTGTTCTCAAAACCATTATGTAATCGACGCTTCGTATAATCTAGCCACCTCTTTCCAATCAATTACTTGAAAGAAACCTTCGATATAATCGGGACGCAGGTTTTTGTACTTTAAATAATAAGCATGCTCCCATACATCAATAGCGAGAATGGGTATCCATTTGCTGCCTGGTTCCATAAGAGGATTGTCTTGATTGGGAGTAGAGCTGATTGCAAGATTTCCTGCAGAATCGGTGGAAAGCCACGCCCATCCTGAACCAAATCGGCCAATAGCTGCAGATTTTATTTTTTCTTTAAAACCAGCAAAACTTCCGAATTCTTTCTCGATTTGTTTTGCCAGGAGCCCTGTCGGCTCTGTGCCACCTTCGGGTGACATGATTGTAAAATAGAGATTGTGATTATAGTATCCGCCTCCATTATTCTGGATAGCAGCTCGCAGCGTCGCATCAGAAATAGCAGGCAGATTTGCCAAAATTTCCTCTACGGTCTTGCCGGATAGCTCTGGGACTTTTTCCAACGCCACATTAAAATTATTGGTATAAGCCGCATGATGCTTGGTATAATGCGTCCTCATGGTAAGTTCATCAATATGAGGCTCCAATGCCTCAAACCCATATTTTAATTCTACCTGTTTCATCTTAGAAACCTCCTTTGATTATCTGTTTTGTATTTATATCATACTATCCTAGTAGGAAATAGTCAATATATTTTAGTGTTTTTAATTATTTAATAATTATTATTTTGCGTATCGCTAAAACTGAAGATAGATAAAAAAAGCCCTCAGCTGAACGTTAACGTCAGCCGAGGGCTCATGCTTCGACAACAAAGCTTTGAAGTGATCTTTGCAGTTAAAAATATGCGCAGCCATGAACTAAGTCCTATTATACGTGCACAAAGGGAGTCTGCTATCTCCAATAATCACTAATGCCACGAGCTATAGCTCTGGCATATTCATACTGAAGCGCAGCATCTCCCAAACAGCCTGCCTCTTCATCATTGGAAATAAAGGCTATTTCTACTAAAGCCGCAGGTGCATCCGTATTCTTTAGGACATAAAAATTTGCTGTTTTAATGCCCCTGTCAATAAATCCACTCGCATCAACCAGTTGCTGTTGAATACAACTCGCCAGCTTGCATCCTTGTACACTTCTATCCATATAGTAGGTTTCCGTGCCCCTTGCCATGAGATTTGCAGCACTGTTGCAATGGATGGATATAAACAAGTCTGCGCCCCACTGATTGGCTTGATCGCAGATATAGGACAGACTGTCATTTTGCACTACACACGTTGCATAGCCCACCTGCCCTAAAAGATCACTAACGTGCTGGCCGATCGTTCTTACAACATCAGCCTCCTGCAGCTGTGTGCGCTGGTTAACTGCACCAGGATCAATACCTGGTGCATGTCCGGGATTAATCAATATTTTAGCCATCCTATTGATCCTCCTCATGAAAGTCCGGCGTATTCGCTGACTGCTGCATACGTCGAATAGCCGCAACCTCAGCATCAATGATCCAGCCAACAAGAACCGCGGGTATCAAAACTTTCCGCCAGCCCAAAATCTCGCAGATTTGCTGAATGGCCGCCCGGCGCTTTTCTGAGTTCTCCATATTGTCAGCCAAGCGGTCCAGTTCAAAAATTACACTGCGGATAAAATCACGCAGCGGACTGTCTGATAGTGCCTTATACAAAAAATGCAGGACAACGGCCAAAACATTAACCGCCAGGATAACCCCGGCGGCCCATGCGAAGATTTGTGATTCTGTTGTTGATAACATCTAACGTCCTCCCCGTTGAATAATAAACGCAATTACTTGCAAAATAAAACCTATTCCAGCCGAGATGTACCCGGCTGTACGGTATACGTTATCAATTCGTTTATGCGCTGATTTTGTAGACTCATCAGCCTTTGCCAAAGCGATCTCATGAGCCTGAATGCGCGCCTGACATGGCGGGCACTGTGCAAGTACAATATCCATCTTAGTTTCAAGTCTGATTAATCGGTCAGATAGTTCTCTCTCAAATTCTTTTTCTCCCAAGCTCCCACCCCCAAATAAGAGATGCCTTACGTTCCGATGACCAAGTCGCTCTAAGACTCCCATCTTCTCCAAGTGGGAGTTAAGAGCGACTAAGTCCCTGGATAAGTGCGGCTAAGATTCAGATGGAGTTAAAACTCCACCTGAATCAAGTCTTCTTTATCCAAGGATAGAAACCGTCGGACTGGGATTACTTGCCTTGCCAAACCAATTTTGGGTGGTCGTATCAGTTGGCGGGCAATTAAGCAGGCTTATCTTTGCTTCACTGCCGGTAAAGCTTGTCGTTAATCCGGTATTTTCTTCAAAAACTGCCGCCCACACAATATCCACATTCGTAGTGATTTGCTGAAAGCTGGCTAATTTGAACATATGCAGCTCTTCATGATAAGCTCCCTCGAAATGCATATAATAGAGTGCTCTTCCTCCAATTATTTTAGCTGTGATATTACGGAATCGTAGTTCTGGGAGCTTAAAATCAAAGACTTTTGGCGGAACAGGATTTTGATGAAATAAACCATATACCAGGGAAAAGGCATGAACCGACTGATGTGAGACAATATGAATATTCTCTGCTATAATCGTTCCGGTAAATGGTCTTCCAAAAGTGTTGTTTAACTCGATCATATTATTTCCATGTGTCATGCTGGATACGTTCTGATAATGGAAGGTGCAGTTAGTAATTGTCACCAATCCATTACCCGAACCAATCTGAACCCCAATATTATGGAAGATTACCCGGTCGATAAACAAATTGCTGAAATAATGGTGAACGTCAATTCTGTTGATCTCACAAGCCGTAAAATGAATATCTTTTACACACTCCATAGCCGTTGCTCCCCAGTATCCATTGATCCTGCAGCCATGAACCCGTACACCCATGCAGTTTCTCATGCGCAAAAAGTAACCGGACGTTCCTTTTGTCTGCCAGTTGGTATCACGTCCAGCAGTGTTGAAACCATTAACATTTTGAATATCAACATTGTAAGAGTCCCAAATATAGAATATAGCATTTTTAAACACGCTGTTTCGTAAAGAATTCCTATGGGGACGAATTGTAAAATCCTTAATTAACGTATTGTGCCGATTTACGTTTAATAGATTTAAATAGACGTCATTGGAAGTTTCAATGCTTACATCACACCCTATGAAGGTAAGCCTCTTTTCCGGTATAAAAGTGTAGGTAAAGACGAAGGTGGAAGTTACGGTTTCACCGTTGACAACAACAGGATTTCCTCCCGCGTTGCTCCATTCGGCTGTCAGCGGTCCTGTACAAATACCGTGCATATCGTGTACTAATAATTCTTCTCTGGGTACACTGTATAATTCACCGTAGTTGTCTCGTACACAATAAGGGTCTTCGGTCAGTTTTATTACCGTATTGGCCGGCAGACTGTTATCGATCATTTCAAAATACGATGAACCTTCCAAAAGCTGCGCCTTCTGCTCGGCACTCACGGGATATGCATAATAAACATCACGGCTGTCTCCCACCACATACCATCGGGAATTATTTGCATCTGTCATCTTGATTGTGCTTCCGGACAAATCAACGTCCGTCATCACAGAAATGGCATTTTGGGAACCTTTATAGATAATTCCCCCGTGCTGTTCCACCCGGACATGATTGGCATTCGCATAGGTATGAGCCTGACTGATTGCTATTTCATCATCGGTAGTGCCATCAAGGGCGGCCCCGAACATTTTGTAAGAGACAAAATCTCTATTGTCAATAAGAGCAAACAGACTATTGTCAAGCCGGATTGCCCAAGCTTTTCCTTCGTCAGTGCCTGCTATTCGGTATAAAGCGCCCCCTCCGTCATGAACGGTTTCTCTGCCTAACGTCTTGACCCGTAAGCCGGCCTTCAATGTAATATCGGCTTTCATATATCCAATATTTTCATAGTATGCAAGTGTTGCAGGCAAAAGAGAGTATGAGAGTTTCCCTTGGGAATTCAGGGCAGCAATTTTTCCTTCATCAACCGCTCCCTGTGACTCTTGAATAATATCAGGCAGTTTTCCTCTGCCGCCGTCTCCGCCCTTCTTTAAAGCCAAATCAGCCAGGCTGAAGAAGCAGGCAGCATCTGAGACCGTCATAACCGGTGAAGCATAGAACAGATGATGTTCTTCCACGCGTTTGAGTATGTCAAGCAGCACAGATACGCTGTTGACGTAATAGGCATAACCCAGATGCGCTCCCAGAGATGGAGCATTCGCAATATCATTTCTGGACCACCACTCCGGAAACTGCTCGTTGGCCCATCGAACGGCTCTGGCATAGTCTTTTGCATCCAAAGGTACAGACCACAAGGCCGGCCATAACTGCGTCATGATCCACGGATGAAACGGTGCCGGTTTCAGATTTTCATCCATTTCTGCATTTACTTCATATTTATAGCAGCCTTCATATTCATCATATATTGTGCCTAAGACGGCAAGCAGCTCATCCTTTATTGGAAGTAAGGTATCCGCATAAGCTTTGTCCTTCAGATAGTTAGAAAATATATTGATAGCGCTTACCAGTCCGGCATAACTTTCACAGTTATTCATCAAATACCTTGCTGCATATTCCTCGCCGCTTGGATGCTGATCATTCTGGAAAGCTTTTGTTAATCCCCGATCCAGCTGCGATGTTAAATTTTGCTGAATGATCTCTTTAATGACCTGTCCATACGTATACTCTTCATGAGGAGATGGAAATCCCAGCCATTTGCTATCATTCGTGGCTGACAAATATTGATCAATGGCCCACACCAAGCGTGCCGCATAAGAATCATGAGCACTCTCGTCGCGCGTTGTACGAAAATCAGGGCTGCTGTCTTTCCAAAACCACTGCGCTGTTCCATGATACTCACCCACGCATTTCCATAGGATGTCATGATCCTGGCATGTGTCTCCTAATACGGCATTCTCTGAAAATACAGCGGTATCTCCGGCAATACCGGCATGCCGGCACTCCCACACCCGTCCTTTCGTATTCGGTCCGGCTACTTTCATTCCAACCTGATAGGCTTTTCCTGCTACCCACAAGCGGATGCAATGCTTTATAGCAGTCCGTATATACTGCCCGGCTTCTATCGGAAATTTAGCTGCCATTAAACCACACGCCATACTACCTGAACGCCATTCTATACCAGTTGCCGGTGATTGCCGCCATGCCCCTTCATAGCCTTGGCATCCGGCATAGCGCAATACTGCCGTCCCTGACTTTACTTCTGCATCAACTTGCACTTCCGGTTCTTTATTGTCCAGCATGCCTGAAGTAACAACTCTCCATAAATCCCCTGTGGAAGTCAAAACGACGTCGCCTCTCTTCTGATCGGCAGCTGACCAGGTATGACTGGCTTCCGGTATGATATACCGGTCTTTAAACAAATCTATTGTAAAGGGTACTTTCGTTTCTTGGGCTTTAACTGCATACCGTGTGCCCCTGGCATAAATCTCCGTTACTTTTTCTGCTCCGGCTGCAATCCGGCACAAATGCAGCTTATCGCTATAACGGGGCAAAGAATCCTCCTGACCGGCTGCACGCTTTTCATAAAAGAGATTTCCTGAACGCTCCAGCCAGACATCCGTAATGTTTGAAGCTTCAAAAGTTTTCGACCAGGGCTGGATTTCCACCCGTAAGGGAATGGCTGTCAGTGTGGGAAACATGGCAACCAGAAAAGGAAAGTTCACGGCTAAGTTTTCCGGATCTGGAATGGCATCCCAGGCAACGATGTAAGGATGAAACTCTCCTTCACTGAACAGTTGATCGATCGTTGCGATTTCCTCACCCCTCTTGCCCCCGACGGTTTCAGCATTGCCGCCATTAGCAGGAAGCGCTGCCGGCGTATTTTTCAGATCATGATAATCACCGGTTAATGCAACGTCCGAGAACGCAGGAAGGTCCTCTTTGGTGTGCGTATGCCTGGCAGGCGCGGCTCCCGCTTCCTGTGGAGTATGGGTATGGGCAAAATCAATAATGTGCGTTTTAGTATGGGTGTGTTCAGCAGTGGCAAAGTCAGTGTCATGTTTGCCGTTCAGCATATCGGCATTACCGCCATTGGCCGGCAGCGAAGAAGGTTTGTTGCGCAAATCATTATAGTCGCCTGACACTGCGATGTCAGCAAGCACAGGAAAATCAGTAATCTCTGCTTTCTTATGGCTATGGGCGACCGGGGCAAAATCACTGGCGTGTTTACCTTCCAGCGTCTCTGCGTCACCTACACCCTTGGGTATATTCTTAAGATCCAGGTAATCGCCGCTTGTAGCAACTTTTGCTAACTCGGGTAATATTCTACATTTCATTTTCTTGCCTCCTATGATATTCTTGCTCCTAATATTTGGCTGAAATGGACTTGCTGCAAAAACGGATAAGCATTTTTATATGCAGGATGGAACGAATGCTGTGTTAAATCACATTCGTTCCATTAGAAGGTATTTTAGACTGGCCATATGGCGAAAACTTTCGAAGTGCGGTGCATTAAAATCAATGTATTCTTTGATTTGCTGCATTTCAATAGAACAGTGTGCACCGATTCCTGCCGCAGTGGTATGCATCGCAGCACAATACTGGGATTGTAATACTGCTGGAGAACTATTGAAATCGGCAGTTATTGCTTTCTCACCTGCACTCATATGCTCAAGCGCGATCTTTTGCGGAAACTCGGGAATTTTACACTCTACAATGTGCCGGTATTTTGTCACCATTTGCAGGTAATACATTGTCCAGCGATCATTTAGATAATTAAGTGCTTTAACGCTTTGTTCACGGTTATCTGGGGTAAACGACCGGTTGATCATTTCTACAATCATTCCCAGGGTCTCAAAATATTTCTCACTTCGTAAATCAAAGAAACATTTAGCAATTGCATCCAGCAATTGCAGCTTGTAGTAATTGAACTTAGAATATTTAAATGTATTGGCCGTAAAAATTGGCACAACCTCTTCTTCAACTACTGTAACCAGTTCTTGACAAGGTCCGAAATAATCTAGCATAGTAGCAAAAAAATCAAACATTTGAAATACTTTGCAGTGCCGCATCAAATTCACAATATAATCCGTATGGCCAAACAGCGTGCAAATCCCTTCAATCATGACATCCATTTGCTTACAATAGTCCTGGAACATACCTATTGTAAGACGCCTATCCGGATGATTAAACTCTTCATGCTTGATTAAGAAGCATTTGTATGTGAAATATTCTTCATGAAGTTTCTCGGAAAAAACTTGTTTACTTTCTTCTATCAGCCTGATAAATTCCTCGATGTATTGCAACACTGCCGGCTCAGTTGATAGATAATGAACAATACCGATCAAATTCTGATAAATGAATAGTTTATTCTCTAAATCTGTTTCGGTCTTCAGCATTTCCATCAGAACCGTTTCATCATTGGTTTCCATTATTTGGGCATTGCGCAATAATACCGGCGACAGTACCCGGGTAAATATCACCTCTCTCTTCGCTAACAACTCTATACCGCCATTATCGTTAATTTCCTCTTCTTTAACGATGCGTTCTACGAAGTCGTCTGCTTGCAAGGCATTATTGAGAGCAGACTCCCACTCTTGATACTCCGAATCCTCTTTAAGGATTCGGTATACGCGCTCAGGAAGAAAACCGATCACTTTCCATCACTCCTTGGTAAGCTATAGTTTAACGCCCATCGTTGATACTTCTGAAGGTATCCCGCCAGCATTGTCTTTTCTTCTAGAGTCAAATGATTTATCCATGCAGAGATCTCATGGTAAAAAACTTGGATGGTTTCGCATTGATGCGGACAATAATAATCATCAAAATGTTCCCCCTGCTGGATATAGCGCTCATAACGGCAGCCCCCGTCACAAAGGCAATCTACAGGGCATCTTTGACAATCATCATGACTGCACTTTCTTTTAATGACATCAAAAACCTCATTGTTTATCCCGTTTTCGCAAATATTGCCGACTTTATAGCGGCCATAATCCAACTGACTGAAAATGGTGCATGGATACAAATCTCCATTGGGACGCATGACAACATAATTGCCGGCATCACAAGAGGAGATATTATTATCCTTCACCATGACAGCAATGATCTTGTTCATCCAGTCCCTTGGTATATACGGTGTGGTTTTGCGAGCTAGATCCTCACCTATGGTGTATAGCGCACTGCGTAAGCCCAATCCCAGCTTACTTGAAAAGCCTGAACGGAATTCTTTCTGGTGCGCTACGACAAAATCGCCATGCACCAATCCGGGATACTCGCCCTGCAATGCCTTAAAGCCGAGATAGGTGTTTAACAGATTGGCCACATTATCATCATTGATCACGCATTTAACATCAATAGCTACCTTGTGATCCAACGTCCAGATAATCTTCTTAAAAACCTCATCTTGTATATCTTCTCCATTCAAACGGGGACGGTTGGTATTGCCTGTACCGTCCCAGGAAAGTTGTATTTCGGGGATAGGATATGCCGGATATATCTCTTCAATAAAACGTTCATAGTTTACAGTGGCGCTTGTAACCATTTGAAAGCGGCATGTATTCCAGTACTTTGCCAATACCTTTTCCATAAGCTCCAGCTCTACCAGAGGCTCACCGCCAAAAAAGATTATACGCGGCTGTTCAAAGGCAAAGGAAGCAATCAGTTTATCAATATATTCCATGGGCATAGTCTCCCGCCGCTCCCGGTTCCTGATATAGCAATATACGCATCGGTTAGGGCAGAACTCGGTTAAAATCAGGAATATATCACGGAAGCGCCTATTGAACATTGGTTTCACCGGACACATCCCCCCTCTCTGCCAAAAGGTAGATTTTCAAGATCATAAATGGATACAACCCTGTTGTTTGCTGGTGTTGTCGGGCAGAGTTCGTTATATACCTGCCACTCACAATGGCGCATGGCGCAGGTCACACAATCAGCAGGATCGGCATTAATTATTTTTTTTATATTATCACCTTGGCAATCAAAGCAATGCAGCAGCGGATTTTGACATTGCATTGGCTTGTTGAAAATCGTAAAGTCACAATGTCTCCGGAGCTTAGCAACTGATTCAGCATTAAGACCCGTTTTGATATATCCGATACGAAACTCTTTTTTAATGAACTCGTCGTCGAGGTACTTGCTGCAGGGGTATATATGACCATCAAAGTCAATATAAAGCACTTTGCCCATACTGCTGCAGCCAAGCTTACGTACTAGATTCGAAGCCGAACTAAGCACCTCTTTGGCAAAATTCATTGGCTCCCAGTTGAGATATGTCCAGCGCTGCCCAGGATACGCATATCGTTTAAGATACTCTTTGCCGACATATCTTAATTGATCTTTGAATGTTTCAATGAAAACAGCATTTTGATACTTTTCATTGCATTCCTGATAGTCAAAAATAAAATAATACTCAAACTTCAAGCAATTGCTGTCCAGCAAAAACAACAGACTATTGTAGAGATTATCCATGGTATCAGGTGTAATGGCATATCGTACAATGACCTGCCTGTTCCAGCGGCTTTTGCCAAGCAGCTTAATTTTCTCGTTAAAAAAACTGTCGTCAAATTGCGGATTGTCGGAACGCCTTGTTGCTGTCACCGAATGGGTGCCATCCCAAGACAGCTTTGTTCCATTGGCATTTAAAAGTCCCAGGTCAATCCAGTCCATAATTTTTTCAAGATAGGTTCCATTCGTTGTCAGCCGGATCGTCAATTTCATATCGCGCTTCTTTTCAATTTTTCTGATTTGTTTAAGCCCGTGCATTACTTCATCACTATGGAGAGAGAGTTCTCCTCCGCACAGATTGATCCAAAGTTCATCTCCTAGCGGAAGCATGTAAAGTAAACGTGACAAATCATCGAAACTATGTTCCGTTCGTTCTTTGCATTTGCCGTAAAGAGGGAAAAAACAATAGCTGCAGTTCAGATTGCATAAGGATGATACCGCATATTCGATTCCTGTCACCTGCTCATACATTTATTCACCGCCTTTCCGAAGGGGAAGCTGATGATAATTGCCAGTGCTTAACCGTTCAAAATTCCAGTCTTGTACAAAATCATAGCGATCCGCAAACATTTTCTGTTCCTCTTCTGATAATCGGATATCCCCTTTGCGAAGCTCAAAGGCGCAGCGCTCCATGCCCCTCATTACACAGGTCTGACAATTCCTCGCATTCAGTTGCCCTGATCTGGCCTTATTTAGCGCAGGGCATTCAAAGCAATGCAAATTATTGCATGACAGATAATCACAACTGGGAGCGTGCATATAATCATCAATGAATTGGCAGACAGTTTTTTCATCAAATCCGGTATGGATATCCCCTAGCACATAGGGAGCAGCCGCACTGTTTTTCATTGTATAATCGCAGTTCGAATAGGGATCAAAATATCCGCAGGGGAAAATACGGCCATCATAAGCAATGTAGAGAGACCGGCCAAGATGGCGGCAGCTTACCGAACGTTGTTTATTATCAGTGGTCTTCCTTACATGATCGACAAAGTAAAGGCTGTCCCAATTAGAAAACGTCCAGCGATTCTGCCGATTATGATAACGCCTGCAATATTCACCGATAATCATTTGCAGCTGTGCATGAAACTGTTCCGCAAATTTCTGGCTTTTATATGCTTCACACTCAGTGAGAAAGTAATATTCCCATTTCGTACAGCCGGTATCAAGCAGATATAAAACCGCTTCGTACAAATCATCCACCGTGTCAGGAGTTACCGCTGTGCGTACCAATACCGATTGATTGTATTTGCTTTTTCCCAGCAGCCGAATCTTACTGTTAAAAAACTCGTCGGTAAACAGCGGATTCTTGGGCTTCCTCGACCTGGAGGCAGAATAGATTCCGTCCCATGATAATTTTGTGCCGTCAGGCTCCAGCAATCCCTCGTCCATCATGTCGATAATGCCTTCCATGTTGGTACCATTCGTGATAACGGTAAAATTCATTTTTAAATCTTGTTTTCGCTCCAGCTTTTTCAACTCTCTTATTCCGTAACGCATCTCATCCAAAAATAAAGAAACTTCTCCGCCGGTAAGCTTTATTTCCAGCGAATCCCGGAAAGGCAGCTGACTCAGAAAGCATGCCAGTGCATCAAAGTCTGTAAAGATGTCGTTGCGTTCTTTAATTTCTTTGGTTTGAAAACAATAGACACAGTCCAGGTTGCAGTAGGACGACACTTTATAAGTAATTTCTTTGATTAGTGAAAACATAGAGCTCCCTCCCGTGCTGTATTAGCTCCATCCTCCACAGTTTTGATTATGGCAGGTATTATTATTACAACCCTGACAAGCCAGCTGGCAGGAAGTCTGACAGCTCACCTGGCAGGTACGAGCGCATAAGTCACCATTCCACCAGATGTTTTTGCCATCAAGATAAGCATTAAACCTCACCAGATTATCA
This sequence comes from Pelosinus fermentans JBW45, assembly GCF_000271665.2. GTDB lineage: Bacteria > Bacillota > Negativicutes > DSM-13327 > DSM-13327 > Pelosinus > Pelosinus baikalensis. Next base: position 4,112,659 of record NZ_CP010978.1, read on the forward strand.
CGAACTGTGTTAATCGTATTTGCTGCAGCTTTGCTCCCTGCCGCCTGATTGGCAACCGCTGCCAGACCCAATGAGGCGGTATCTCCGGGGATCATGCTCTGACTGGCTGCCTGCAGGTTCTTATACGAATTAATAAAATTGTTAATATTATTAATACTTAAACGCTGCTGTCCACCAGTAAAAAAGGTTTTGGTAGAATTATATAAACTTTGACTGCCGCTGTCATAGCCGGGCAGGCGGGGAGCTTTTAAGTTGTCAGGTACAGGCTGCCTCAGGCTGCCGCTGTTGTTCACACGGCCCCCACCCTGAGGAACAGCAGGATTATAATAGATCGAGGTCACACCGCATAGTTCATTATGAACCACCAGAATGACATCGATAATTTGTTTGATTTCAAAGGGTGTAACTTTAGTCGTATTAGGAACGGCAGCGTCAGGAATCGTATATTGCGCACTGCCTCGCCTAGCATAAATCGGCATCATGATTCCCCTTTCGTATTTTGTATAATGTCCAACCACGTATAAAGCGGATATAACTTTTTCAGGAAATATTGCCGGAAGCTTGGCAGCAATATCTCTTCATACTCATCCATATATCCATAAAATTTAGTCAGACTAACCCCAAACTCCGGAGTTTCAATATCCATATCGCACAGCTTGTCAAAATACTCTTTGATGGTCAGATTTGTCCTGAGGATATTTAACCGTTTACTGCGTAAATTAGCAGTATTCATCAACCGCTGCTGAAATGCTTTGGTCACTTGGAAACTGACAAGCAGCGTATCGCACCATGCTGAAGTCGGTGTATGCCAGTCGCCGCTTTGGGTCAGGTTTTCTGACGGACAGCCGCCGCGACATACCGGTTTTGCTTCACAGTCCTTGCACCGCTGATTCTCTCTATGAATTTTGTACTCAGGATTGACAATTTTGGAGGGGTCAATCTTACCGCTTAAAATATTGCCAATCTTCAAGTGTTCATACTGGTCATCGATGGTATGACGCTGATGGCAAGGTAAAATATCCCCGTCGATGCCAATGGAACACCATCGGCTTGTACCTGCCGTACAAGGTTCAATCTCTTCTTTTACAGGCTCCAGAACATGTTCGATGTAGTCGTCAATAACTTTGAAAGCAATATTCTTACGGTTATTCACATCATTTGCAATCACCAGGAAATACTCGTATAGCTCTTGAAGAGAATTCCTGAATGCAAGCAGCTGTTCTTCGGGCCAGGCAACATCCGTTACCGGTACGGGAGCAATATTGTAAATTCCCATACCAACAATATGCTCTACTCCCTTGGCCATATCGGCAGCATCTTCCGGCAGCACCGTCATGCGGGCCTCCAGTAAGTAGCCCAAATCCCGCTCAATCAGCCTTTTGATATTACCGGCAACGATATCGTAAGAATGGCTGCGATTCCGGTCATGAACTGCCTTAAGACCATCAATTGATATTAGCACAAATATCTCATGTTCTTCGATATATTCCAGCATTTCCTCGGTCAACATGGTTAGATTCGTGGTAATACCCAGCCGGGCACTGTATTTTTTTTCTTTGACGTGATCGGCGAGAGCTTTGATGACCGGCCAATTGAGCAGCGGTTCCCCGCCAAAAAGGTTAATCATAAAATATTTCATATCCGGATAATGCTGTTTAAAACCTTCATAGGCAATATCTACTATGCTGACAGCAGTTTCCGGCGTCATGAAGGCACTTTCCTTGCCTGTTTCAAAACAATAGGTGCAACTCAGATTACATGAGTTAGTAATGTTTAATGTAATGGCATTTAACTGAAAATGTTCTTGAAAAGTAGACATTTTCTTCTCCTCTCTGCTTATAGATAAATGGCTCCCAAAGCCTGCCAGCCGCTTATTTTATAAATTTTTGCAAGATTGTTTGCCGTATCAATCCAAATTTCTTTATCCACTGCAGGATTTGCTGGTGCAGCAAGACCAATCGTAATGCGCACCCCTCCAACGGTTGCTGCATTGCCGCCGTTAGCAGGCATCGTGGCTGGGAAATCTGTGATTTGGCTTATCGTATGCAGATGTATCGTCGGAGCTGCGCCTGCCTGCACTGCCGTCACATGATGAGGATTATTTTTGTCATTGATATGTTCCTTTAAATCCTGCCGCGTTGCAAACAGCAGCGTATCGTTAATGATAGCTGTCACATTAGAGGCCGTACCTACGACTGTAATCAGGTCCAAAATCAACTCGACAACCCGTGAACTTCCTTTTGGCGGCAGCCACTCACTTTGGCCTCCCGAATTGGTTATGCTGTATAATATTTCTCCTTCCTGAGGATCTTTGGCATAAACGCCGACTTCACGAATAAATAACCCTGTATCGATGTCCTTATTATGCAGTACTACCCGGATACGGCTTGTTCCATCACCAATGACCGCCATATCCTGTATTATTAACGTCATTTTAGGCGCGATCAGCTGCGTTAAGGTATCAATACTTACCCCGTCTGCCAGTAATCCGTCGCCAACCATCACCTTAGTAAATTCAAGTTTAACCCCTGTTTGCGCTTTTGCTTGCAAAGCCCGGCCTTTTTTGGTTAGGGTCATCCCCGTATATTCTGCCATTGTATCGCCTCCCAAGGCTATATTATAATATTGCGAACTTGACCTTAAGTAAGCTTCTGCTGTGTCTTTACAGCACCGTCCCTTCCGGGTAAATCGTCATTGTCTTAGCAATTCGTTGTGCACCGCCAAAGTATAAATACATTTTCCTTTCCCGATACACAAAGATATCTTCCAGCCACGAGCGGACATTCTTTACTGCCGAAACCAATTCCGTCACCCGATCGAAAGTCGCTGTATCCTGAATAAGATCCGTACATTCGATTCGAAAAAAATACGGCTTTCCGCCGTATTCAAACCACTCTGCTATTTTGGCAGAACCCAAAATAAGGCGGGCCATTTCTTCCACTACCGCCGGCGTGCCTTTACGGCGATGCCAGGGAATGGAATTCTTCACAAGAGTGCGCTTGGCCGCAAGTGACAGACTGTCGTCCCAGAAATCAACATGCCATTGCCAGGCCAACAATTCAACAATATCTTCGTCAGACCAGTCCATATTGGCAAGAATGTGCAGCAACTCTCGTTGTACATCAATACACTGTATCTGCTCATTGGCAGCCTCAGCTACTGCGACCGTGCGTTCATCATTTTTTAAGCTGGAAGGCAGGAGATCAGCCATCGACACATCTTTAAAATCAGGCATTTTCCTCTCCTCCATACAAGATGCTGCTCTCTTTTACGACAGCAATCTGAGGAATCAGCAGCTCTTTAAATGCCGGCTGTCTGACTTCCACCCGTTTTGCTCCTGCATTTTCGATGCGCTTAACGAGTTCGCTGGGATTAATATCCCGGCCGATTCTGGAGCGCTGCCAAAGTACATACTCCTCAATTGCGGCATCGACCTGCTTTTTGATATGCCCTTTGAGGGGTATGTCTTCTTTGTATAAAAAATAGGTCAGATCAATGTTATACGCAATCACTTCAGGCGGCTCAACCTGAACCTTGTCGGTCAGCGGCCGCCTCTTTTTGTCATCGCATACAGACAGCACTTCATCCAGCAGCGCTTGGCCGGGAATTTCGCCTCCTGTCAGCAGCGGGCAAATTTTCACAACACCAGGCTGAGGTGAATATACAGCCACATCCATAATTTCCTGAGAGGCTGTTTTACTCCAATATTCATATGCGCCCTCCGGCCCGGTCGTGGAAAATCGTTCAGGAGCCTGCCTGATACGTTGGCGGAAAGGCTCATCGGTTTCCCTGTCGGCTCCGCCTTCACTGACCGTTAGATTCGTCACCGACTGAAACCAGGGAAACGGGTCAACAATTTGACTGATCGTTCCTGGCAGGAAATCATTGCCGCCGCTGCCTTCTGTCAGGCTTTCGGCGGCGACTTCCATACTGGTCTGCCCGATCGCCACAAGGGCATCTTCCAGCGTACTGAAAAACACATCGCCTCCGGGCGTAGCCCTTGTACCGGCCGGAATAGTCACAACCTTGTCGCGAGGTGCCGACAGCATAAAGCGCATTGTCGTCTTAGCTCTGGATGCAGGCAGGCGGGTAGTATCGACTAAATAGCCGATATGGTCAAGAAAATCTCCGGTGGCATAAGCCAGCAAATTTTGTTTGGCGCTTTGATCCATCAATACCCGCTCCTGAGCCAGCATGGAAGCAATAGACAAAAGCAGCAATCTTACCGGATCGCCTTTCGCCAGTACCCTGCCGGTCTGTTCCTGATAAGCGGTGATGACATAGTTTTCCACATCGGAAGTAGCTGTATTGACAAACTGGATTTCAGGTATATTATTAGCCATTTACTCTAACCCTCACTTTCGGTGCAAGTTTCCCCTCCAGGGCATCCCCATCGTAGATAACCTCCACTACCTCGGCGCGCGGCTCATATTTGCCGACGGCAGCGATAATCTCGCCGGTCAGCTTGGCCTTGGCCGCAGGCAGCGGACTGTCCAGCAAAGCCAGATCGACGCCGAAACTGCGGTCAAGCGGCACAGAACAGCGCACGGTAGACAGGATTGTCCTGATATTCTGCAGGATCTCAGTCATTCCTTGGGCACCAAAATCGACCTTGTCCAGCGTAGCGGTAATATCAAACTCCATGCAGTTTTCCCCTCTCTATCATGCTTGTTGACCCGCCCCAAATTCCTGTGGGTTCATCAAGCACTGCTTCTTTTATCAATATATTCCTTCAGTGTCAGATTGACGGTGGCAACAATTACATTGCCTTTGTTGTCAAGATAGTCATACGTTTCCGATAAGCTTTCCAATACCCATTTATCCTCACCTTGCGGCTTACCGCCAATAACCAGTCTTGCAGCCTGTCCGCCATTTAACATTTTCCGTAGTTTAGCCAACTCTTCCACCGGGTTGACCCCCAGTCCGGCGTTCAGTTTCATACTGAAGCTGACCTGATCCAGCGCCGCTCCCAGATATTCCAGAATGGGCTTGCGACCCAGTACTTCATGGCTTGCATACCGCGCCTGCCCTTGCCGGTTATAACCGTCAAAGGTTTTCACCCGTTCATCAGATACTTCAAATACAATATCGCCAAATGTCCCAAGCAAAAGCGCTCCTCCTTTCCTGATATAACGTTTGCCGTCTAATCGGGCCTGTCAATGAGAATGGTGATTGGTATTGCCCCCTGAATCAATAATGCTGCCGCCGGCGTGAATATTGCCGCTCACGCTGACGTTGCCGGCAATGCTGATTCCCTGCGCTGCCGTAATATTGATCTTACCTGACGTATTGACAGTCATCGTCCTGGTTTGCCGGTCATATTCGACAACAGCCCCGTCGGCAAAACGGATCTGCCGCTTCTCGGGCGAACTGACAGCAGGACGGTCAACCTCAGAATAAACTGCTCCCAGCACAAATCCCCGGGAAATGCCATTCGGCAAAAAAATACAGATAACGCTTTCCCCGATATCCGGCATACAGTAATCCTTATTTTTAAGCGTATTGGCTACAATAACCGGCAAATCATGGGATACCATGTTGTCCCTGTCTTCAAATACTACCCTGACGGTTGCTTCTGCGGCATTAACCGAAGATACCCTGCCCAGGCGGATAAGATTTTGCAACGTATTGTCCATCAATACCCCTCCAGAATTTTACGCAATTCCACACTGACCTGATAACCGGAAGAACCGTAATCATGTTTGGCTTGTTCAATAATGTACTTGCCGTCATACCGCCCCCAGCCCTCCAGCATCACCGTCTTGCCTGAAACCAGGCGGACATCGCCTGCAAGCGTCAAGCTGGCCTTGTTTTCTTCTTTGTTCTTCTGCCGCAATAATTTTTTTGCCAGCTTTTCCGCTTCCGCAGCACTGTCCACCTTTTCATTGATCACCAGAACCTGGCCCGTATCCGGGGAGTCGGGCGGTTTAAATTCATATGCCAGCGTGGCTTTCGTCTTTGCGTCGTAATAGGATACTTTGCAGGCTGAATAACAGTCCCTGGAATTAGAAGAAAAACTGTAATTGAGTATAGTGGAGCCGCGCTTTTTGATGGTCAGTAAGACCGGCTTCCCCTCATACATCTGCTCATCGAAGATAACGATTTTGGAATAAGTAATCTTAAGGGCCAGTCCGGCTTTTTCGCATAGCATTTGCAGGAATTCCAAATCCGACTGCTGATTTTGCTCCACTCGCGAATAAAAGGGATCCTCGGCACAGGCAAAGTACTTTTCCAGTCCTCCCTTGGCGGCAATTTCTCCAAGAATAACCGACAGCCTGACCGCCTCCCAGGCTTTGTCCTTTTTCTGACCGCGCAGCGAAGAGACCACCGGCACTGCTATGGCTTTGAGATTCAATACGTCAGGCGGACCGCTCAAACTTATCTCATCCACTTGAAAGGCCCCGCATTCCAGTCTTTGTTCTTTACCGGTTTCCTCCCCATTCTTGATAAGAAGTGCCACTTTTAGCGTATCGCCCTTTTTCGGCTTCCTGCTGGCCTGCCACTGTCCACGGCTGTCTTCCAGGGTGAGCTGCAAATCGTCAGCCTGACCGCTGGCGCTATCAGTATAAGAAAAACTTAAAATAAACAGTCCAATCCCTTTAGAAATGTCTTCTTCCTGCCCTACAGAGTCTTTAGCAAGATACTTGATTTCCAAAGCGGTACGGCGGGCATTCATAACACTGGTCATCCTTCATCACCTGTCCGCCAGGGAGGAAGGTCTGCTGACTTCTCCGTAACCGCATCGGGCAGCTCAAGCAAAATCCCGGCAGAAAAAATGACTACTTCCCGAAGAGCCGTATTGGCTTCAATGAGTGTAGTCATGTAACTTTCATCTTTGTAGTTTTTATAGGCAATCATATCCCAGGTATCACCCTGAACCGTTGTATAAACGTTAGCCAAAGGAAACTCTCCTTTCCTGCCACTGCAATTCTTTAAGCTGCCGCTTTAAGTCCATCAGCGCAGCCTGAGCCGCCTGCTGCACCTGCTGTACGGTATTACTGTCCGCATTACCGTTGATGGTAATATTAATAGGAGCGGAGACCACAATCCCCTGTTTGGCGCTATCCCCGCCAAACACCGGCAATGCCGACCCTAAACCCGGCTGCTGCTGCTGCCCTTCAAACATGCCCAGCATACGCCCTGCAGTATACCACAGCGACACCGCCCGACTGCTGCCATCTAAAGGAATCGCCGCTTCCGGCCCTTCCTCGGCAAAGGTGGTCAGTATCGGGTGCATTATAATGCCGCCTCTGGCGTTGCTCTGCACATCGCCAGGTGCCTCACCAGCCATATTCCCTCCGCCGAATAAACCATTCCACGCTCCTTGTATCCAGCTGAATTTTTGGCTTAGCCAGTCAAAAGCGCTGCTGAACGCTCCGGTAATGATTTCGTAGACACTGCCCAAAGCAGCCATAATATTGTCCGGTAGCTGCGTCCAAAACTCAATGATAACGCCCACATAAGTCTCGACAATCTTGGCCAGCCCCGGAAAGGTTTCTTGAAACTTAGCCCACACGCTGTCAAGTACAACTTTAATGGTATCCCAATTTTCGTACAGCAAAGTGCCCAACTGAATTAATCTGCCGATAGGGTTGGCATTCATCACTGTATTTAGCATTCTTTGTGACCTAGTTAGGCCCTCTACTGCTTTAGCGGCTTTTGGCATTTGATTGGAATAGGCTATAAGGCTATTTGACGGTAAATTATTGCCAACTCTTTCCTGCTTCTGTGTGACATATCCTCCTTTTGGCACTAACCTTTCTTTAGCCTCGTTTATATTCTTATTCCTTACTTTATTAACAATAGGTAGTTTGTTCCCTGTCTTGTTATTCTGAACCAATTTTGCAAGACTTGTTTTATACGCACTTAAAGCGCTTTTTAGATTGTCCCTGAAATCATTCAAAGCCCTGCCAAAACTTTGATTGTACTTTTGAGCAATCGCTTCTAGATCTGATGATTTGTCGAAGCTATTATTTTTAGATGTAGGTAATCTAACTTGCTCACTTTTTTCTGTCTTCTTATTTAATCTTTCATTAACCCACTTATAACTTTTTTTCCCAACATCATATACGTCCTTACTCTTTTTTCCCATTTCAACAAGCTTTACTAATAAAACCCAGCTTCCTGCAAGGGCAAGGAGCGCCTTACCTGCATCATTTAATAAGTTTCCTACTTCAGGTATCATATCAATACCTGTATATTTAATTAAAGCTGAGCTTTCACCTTTTTTATCATTATTCAAATTTATCTTAATATAGCTTGCAATTTCGATTAAAGTATCCATCTTTTTTTCAATTCTGCTTAAGTCAGTTATTTTTTCATTACTTATTTCTGCCATTTGCTTTCTCCTAACTTTATAATGTCTAAAATAAAGAAAAATATAAAGCGAACAATCCCAGTTAATTACAAATCATCAAAATTATGTTATACTTAACTAAGTTTAATTTTTATACGAAAGAGGTTTTATAATGAAATGTTATAAATGTGGTCAACCTCTTGATTTAGAAATGAATTATTGTTACAAGTGTGGAACAAAATTAAACACCACTAATGCTTTAAATTCAAATCAAGAAAAGCCCGGTTTTTTCAAAAAAATTGCAAAAGCTTTATTTTCTTTGGGAGAAACGAAAGGCGCTATTATTCTATGTGTTACAATGACTTTAATAATATTTTTTTCATGGCAACTTTATTGGTATTTTAATTATTATAAAGTCGCTTATACAATGAAAGCTTCAGAACTTGCTTATGAGTATAAGACAAATCTGGAAGTTGCTGATAAAAAATATAATAAAAGCGTCATTAGACTTAATGGTGAAGTTAAAGAAAAAGGGCTTTTCAATGATGGTGATATTTTTCTGTTACTTTATAACGAAGATAACACCTACGTTCGAGTCGTGTTTTCTGCAGATCAGTGGAATAAAATACTGAATATTAAAGAAGGAGATATTATCGACGTTCGAAGTATATGCCGTGGACTAGTTCCTCAAATGGACTTAAAAAAAATTGATATCCAACTACGGGCTGTAAAAGAAGAATAAGCAATCTTGACCATATTTCTATAACCGATTCTCCCCCCTCATCTGCTCCTCAATCGCTGCAATCCAGTCCGCCCAATCGATCAGTGGCATTTCGAGCCAATAGGAAAGCGGAGTCTTTGTGGCCCTGGTCAGGGAGAGGCTGACTTGCCGAATGGTTTTACTTGTCTCTTTGCCCAGACCTATTCGAACAAAAAACTTTGCACTTCAACCGTCAACTGGGAGAATTCTTTGGCAGGCAAAGCCAGCACTAAATCGATAGGCACTTTTGCTGCTTTGGCCCCAACAACAGCGTAGTAGGATTTGGATAGTTCCACTACCGGCGATGTTTCGCCAATGGTGCGGACTTCACGGCTTGCTTCTAATAGATCTTTGCCAGTAAGCGCCTCTAAATCCAAATTTAGTTCGGTATATTCTTTCTCTTCAAAGATAAACGGTTTATTAAAGGTGATTACCCGTGCTTTCGTATTTTCCATCTGTTATTCTCCTTATCATTTTCAATTTATGTTTACAAAGCTTGCATAAAGATGCTATGGCAGGGTTTAAGACTCTGCCATAGCTTTTTTTCGCCTCGCCAGTATTCTACAGTTTTAAGGTTGTCAAGATACTAGTTAAGCCCTAAAGCCGCTCGGACAGGAGCCAAGTAGTCCTCCCCGTCAATTTTGCAGACATAGTTATACTTATCAATCTCTACTTGTGATTTGCCGTTAATGGAAATATTGATATAGATTACCTCAAACTCATTGCTGGTTCCCATAACCGCGCTTGAATCCAGCTTGCCAAGGCCGGTCTTTTTGGGTCTGCAGCGAACTACCACTTTCACCGGCAAAACAACATACTCACCGGAGGTGGTATCAAAAGTCTGTATTGCACCGCGGATATCGAGATGATGGGCTTTCTGCTGAATAAGGTGGACAGTGGATTTAGCCAGTGTCCTCCAGTTGAGTTTAAGGTTCATGCTGCCAAAATGCCCCATCACCGGGCTGTCAACCTCACCGGCAATGCCTGCGCCTTTAACAACATCTGTTTTAGCGTCAATGGACGGCAGCTCGACATCAGCAATGCCGAGTAAATCTTTGCCATCTTCATATACTCTGAAATTAATCAGTTTTTCAGGAATAAAATTCATTTAGGCCACCTCCGTTTTTCACTCAAATAAGGTCTGTAAGTATTTGGGGTCATATTCAATAATGTTGTCGATTTCCCGCGCGGGGGCTGGCGGCGTAATATAGGTATGGAATTTGATAATACCACCCATCAAATCAGTCAGCGGGTTTTCATCTTTTTGGAATTCCACCCGGCCGCCCAAAATAAACTCTCTTGCTGCCAACCCATTAAGACGGATGTTTTCACTATCGACAACCGTTTCAATCAGACGGCGATTAACAGGAGCGTCAACCTTTTGCCAATAGGTAAGAATAAAGGTATTGGCCTGCCAATCAAACATCCGGCGCACAGCGATAAAGGCGTCTTTGGGATCGGTATTGGACGGGTAGACGGCTGTACGGTTGCCCCAAAGCTTCCAGCCGCCGATAAAGTTAAGCGCAGTAACAACGCCCTCGCCATTCAGATAATTGGCTTGCTGGTTGTCCAAAAAGACTTCAGTTCCGTCGGCCAGCACTGCACCATTAGCCTGCAGATTGTGGTTTGATGGCGAAACATACGGCACATCATCATTATCCGCATCGGTGCTGCACAAGACACCGGCCGCCTGAGTCGACAAATGATAGATGTCATCACCCAATTTCACCTTGGGCCAGCAAGCTACCTGCCTGTTGCTCATATAATTATTCTGATTTTTCCAATTAGGAACGTCATTGTATTTCTTTACCACGTCTGTGGGAATATCTGTAAGCGCTAACGCCTTAAAATGGCCGTTGATATTATCCGCCTTGGCGGCCATAACAGCAGCTACTGTGGGGTCCTGAGACCAGCCCGGCGCAACGATCAGGCCGGGTACCAGGCGAAAGTAAGGAAAGACGGAGTTGACCAGCTCCAGGCCTTCCAGTTTTCCTGTTCTCCAATCAATGCCACCGACGATATTATCACTGTCAACCAGACTAGGGTCGACTTCGTTGTAGCTGACTGTAAGTGAGGCCGAGTCTTCTGTAATTCCGCCGCCGTTAATCCGGCTGATGACAACATAACCGTCCTCATTATAGGCAGCATGATAATCCATGCCCGCCTTGAGTACGGTATTGTCGCTCTTTTTCACGCCTAGCGACTTCATGATGACCTCACTGCTCTCAATGACGCCTTTACCGCCCTGCAAGGTTACGATCTTGTTCGCCACCGCTTTTTTGTGGGTCTCGGGATCAAGCACATTGACAAACACAACCGGTGCAACATTAAACAGTGCGAAATGGCTTTTGATAAATTCACATAGGGTGTATTTTCCCCAGTCCTTATGATAGCCAAACTGCTTTACTGCTTCATTGTAGGTGTAGCAAAGGACTGGCTTGTTGGTCCCTACAGGTTCCAGGGCAAGATGCACAGGGGCTGTGCCGAACACAACCGGCAACCCTGCACTGGTACTTACCGGTGGAACAATGGAGGTAGGCACCTCCGAAACATAGACTCCATGTCTGTAACTCATCTAAATTGCTCCTTTCTGGCTAAACGCTTGGACTACCTGATACAGGCGATAAAAAATGGTCCCCGGCTGCTTTATCTCCGCCTGGACCTTTGCTAACTCTTGCACAGGTATGAATAACTCTTTAATTTCGGGACACTTGGCAAACAAGGAATTTAAGTGTTCCGGCAATTCCTGTTTATAAATTACATATCGCAGCAATCCTTTGCTGCCCAGGTTAGGGCCGCAGTAAATCACCGGCCCCGGACCAGCTGACGTGTTTTGGGTCTTGCCCATAGCTTACCTCCTCAATCGGACGCGCTACCGTCCAGTTTGTCGTCATCACCGCCAGGCATTTAGGAAAGGTATATTCTCTGGATATCTCCCACCTCATCGGCAATTCTATGCTAAATTTATTGGCGATAATGCGTTTTTTAAATAATGCCTGTCTGATATGTTCCAGTAGGTTCAGAGGCCCACGCCATAAAACGGCAGGGTCCTGTGAATAGATCCCTATCCAAATATTGACTTGCACGGATGCCCTTTCACTGGTATCCCGCCCTTTTACTGCTCCAACAAGGACAAACGGGGCGGCCACTCCTCCAAAATTCTCCCCCGGCCTGAGATAACCGGGCAATACTTTTGGCGTCTGTTGCTTTCCGCACTGAACTTCCAATACATAGTCTTTAAGCAGCTCCTGTAAATACGCACATAAGTTGTCTACAAGGGATGCAGGTGTCATATTCTAACCTCGCAATAATTTAATTTTTCTCCATTTACCGCTAAGGCGGCTGATTAAAGATGTCCGGCTTTTGCTGCATGCTTTCACCTCCTTTAACGTTTTTAGCTGCACCTAGTACATTGACCGATCAAAAAATTGCTAAAATCTTTGAATTTAACCGGAATTTTGATCTGGTCAAGGTACTAGGCCCTCAAGCCTATTAAACAAGCAATCATAATAACCAGTTTTCATTCGCCGGCCTGAAAGATCTTCTGTATTTGCACTGTTACACCAGGACGCAGCCTGTACATTATCAGCCAGGATATTGACATCACTTTTTTTATAAATTACTTATAAAAGTCCTTCTACTTCATATCCGTACATGTTAGAGTCATTCTATGCAGATTATTTTTTATGCTTTCTTTCTCAACTGGTTCAATTATTATTTTAGCGCGATCAGCTAAACAAGCCTCTTCTAATGTATTGATTTTGAACGCTGATTTAAATAATCAGTTAACCTTGTAAATGCCTGGCATGCGTGCGAGGCAGCCGTTGCGGAACTAATACCAAGTATTGCGCTAATTTCCTCATATTGATAGCCCTGCGTGAGAAGTACAATTACTTTCTTCTGCCGGGGTGTCAGACATTTAATCCCCTGATCAATATCCACCAGAATGCATAGTAAATCTTCTTTGGCTGTTCTAGCCCCTGTTTTTCCTATTCGATCCAGCCTGGTGGTAATATATTCGAGTGAACTCCGTACTTGCTGATATTGTTTAATGGCATTTGCTATTTCTTCATACTGGTATTCATCAAATTTCGTTTCTCTCACTGTAATCATTGACATTTGCCTCCCCCAGTTCATCCCCTGTATTACACTTAATATCGTACATTTATGTCTATATTGACGCTAATGGAATATTTTTAGAATGAATAGTTTACCGCTTTATTCAAATACTTTATTTGTTGTTCCATTTACTGTCATTTCTATTAAATAGTTTGAATATAAGTCAATATTTCTCTGATAATAACGCTTGTTGCTTCTCCGCCAATGAACATCCAATGTATTCAATAATTTATGAATTCGCCTTGCCATGTTTTGTATTTTTTCCTCCGGCCAATTAGGCTGCTCACGACGATACATGTCTTGTAGCATAGCTATCGTATAATAAAACATAATACTCCCCCTATAAGATGATAAAGTTTCTGTTTAGTATTAAAAACCTACTCTAAGAACTTAATATTCATTGAGGCTGCTTGTAGTATAATGATCACCTCCTTTGAATTCTTGGGTAGAGATGGTTTTACTATTTTCATCCTAAAAATCACCAAATAAAGCCTATAAATCCTCTTACTATTTATCCGTACAAGCCAGGATCATTTCTTTCAGATTATTTGTAAGAAATGATAAAATTTTACAAATAATCTCTTCTCCTATTTTATCCTTAAAAAGTTGCCTTGCGAAATGTATCTAACCAGAAAATCACATGCGTTCCTTCTTCTTATTACGATACACGTCAGAGAATTTTCATTCAGTAGAACTCTCAATTACCTTTATCTTGGCAAATAAATAGACTGATTGGTGCATCAACACCAATCAGTCTAGAATTACTAGAGAAATCTAACATTGTATTTTGTGAACATCAAAATTCATGTGAGCAAGTAATACAGTCTGCCTCCTTAGCTGGCCCTTCTTTCTTTTTATGTTATGCAGGAATACACAGTTATTTGTGGTAATAATAACTTTAATAATCAAATGAGGAGTGACACTGTGGTTGACATATTCTTATTAACAGCCCTTGGGGCTATTGGAGCTTTGGCTTTTTCAATCTTGAAAAGCAATAAATTAAAAAAGAAAGTCCATGCTTTAGCTGTCCAGTCAGATACTATCGTCGCCCAGATTGATGGTTTTAGAGCTTCAAGTGCGTGTACAATTGTCAATGGTATCGATTTGTCGGGGTTTCTGTATGTTGACCTAGAGTCAAAAAGATTTTGTATCGTATCAACCAATATGTCATATAAACTATTTGATCCTAACGATATTCTAGATGTTTCAATCGTTGAAAATAATCCAGCAATTATTACCGAAACTCAAATTACTGATAAAATTCGTAAGGCTTTATTGGAAGGTCTAAAACCTATTGGCGGCTTGATTCGCAATAAGACAGACTCCAATGTAAATACTATACATGTTGTAATGCATGTAAAGGACTCCGACCATAACACGGTCATGATAAATTGCCTTCCCGTTAAGACGCAGCGAAATACTCCAGCATATGAAAATGCAATCCATATAGCTAATAGCTGGCAAGAATTATTAAAAGTATTGATGCATTCCGCTTAAAAATTGCATATGACAGGAAGGAACATCATTTCTTGTTCCCTTACGATTACAAACACAAACGCCTGCCGAATCTGCATAGATTCTGGCAGGCGTTTGTCCGTTGTTACTACTTGAAAAATTCTTTAGGGTATTCGTTAAAAGCCCTGTCTTATTTTATTCTTTTCTTTGAGAAACTTCCGTGCGTTTTTCATTCCGCCATCTTTTGCAAACATCACAGCAAGTTTTTCAGCTTCAATCTGCTTAGAATGCATGCCCTCATACTTGGCTTCTTTTTTTAGCTTTAAATAATTAGTTAGCCTATCTTCAGACAATAAGCCAGCGCTTATGGCCCTTCGTACTGCACAGTTTGGCTCACTGATATGAGTACAATCATGAAATTTGCATTTTGTTGATAACTCATCAATGTCTGCAAAGGCTTTCGATAAGTCAGCACTCTCAATTCCAAGTTCTCTCATTCCCGGAGTATCAATGACAACACCACCACTTGGTAAAACAATGAGTTCTCGCCTAGTAGTCGTATGCCTGCCTTTATCATCACTTCTGGTTTTTTGGGTTTCAAGGAGGTTCTCACCAAGCAGTCTATTAATCAAGGTCGATTTCCCCACACCAGACGATCCAATAAATGCTATTGTTTTGCCACTGCTGCTATAATTTTTGACAGATACGTATCCATCCTCGCTCATACTTGAAGTAACAAGCACATCAACACCGCAGGCAACAGCATCAAGTTCCAGCATCTTTTGGGAAAGAGTATCGCATAAGTCAGCTTTGGTGAGTACGATCACCGGAATTGCTTGACTATCCCAAACAACCCCAAGGTAGCGCTCTAATCTACGAAGATTAAAATCATTCGTTAGTGACATACAGATAAAAACTGTATCAATGTTTGCAGCTACAATCTGTTCCTCATTTGATGTACCTGCTGCTTTTCTAATTAAGGCACTTTTTCTTGTCAAGACATGGTGAAGGATCGCATTTCCACCGGTTTCTTCATTTCGATCAAGCATCACAAAATCCCCTACGGCAGGGTAATCTGATACTGTTTTTACATCAAAACGAAATTTCCCAGAAATTACTGCTGTTAACTCGCCATTTTCTGTCAGAACCTTGTATCGGTCTTTGTATTGGGAGATTACTCGACCTACATAAAGATTTGTATACGAAGTAGACTCAATAATAAATCTTTGACTGAGTCCCAAATTTTCCATAGTTATTTTGTTCATTTGTTTATCCTCCAAAAGTTTTATCGTAGCTTTTGGGAGGTTTATACATTACGTTATTGAGTACGCACCTCCCGCTTTATTACAATATCCACCGTACAATTATTAAACATAAAACAACAACTCCTTTCATTACTCATAGTAACCCAGATTCCATGTAAAAAGCAACTTTCCATCGAATTATAATACGTTCCAGTAATAATTATATCATCTATTTTGGTAAGGTTGTAGATCGACTCGGTAAGGGTGTCTATATTTTTCATTTATAAGGTGATTTCTTTGATAATTATGATTCAAAGGATAATTTCCAGAGATAGATAGACGCTACGGAGCCGTAAGGAGAATATTGTTTCTTGTATTTTTCAAATTGTTCTTTTGTAATATCTGTGAGATTATAGAGGTTCATCATGCCCCGCCTTATGGCAATATCGCCCCAACTAACAATGTCAGGGCGTTCCATCGAATTAAGAAGCAGCATTTCTGCCGTCCAGACACCAATGCCATTCATTTTAGATAGGCGCTTGATAACCTCTTCATCTGACAGGTCATATAGTTCCATAAGTTTCAAACTGCCGTACATCACTGCTTCACCAATATTCTTAATATAAATCGCTTTTCTTGTAGACATACCGCATTGTTGAATTTCCTCCACTGTAGCCAAAGCAATATGTTGTGGAATCATCTCTTCAAAGTGGAGCTGCATTCTATGCCATACCGTATATGCTGCCTTAACAGAAATCTGTTGTCCAACAATAGCATAGATAAGAGCTGTAAACAGGTCAGGAATAACCTCACGATCAATCTTTCCCAATCGCTTCATCGCAGCTCCGAGTATTTGGTCGACATTTTGCAAATACTCAATTTCTCTTTGACCGTATGAAAAAAACTTAGTCTTTACGTTTCCCATACTATTTTTCCAACTTCAAAAGATATTGTTTAACCTGGAGCCCTGCAGCATAGCCAACCAATTTTCCATTTGCACCTACGACTCGATGACATGGAATGAAAATCAAAATCGGATTTTTGTTGTTAGCCATGCCAATTGCACGAGAAGCCTTCGGTTGACCAATACTCCTTGCGATATCTCCGTAGCTTCGTGTTTCACCACAGGGAATTTCTTGCAGCGCTTTCCAAACTATCTGCTGAAATTCTGTACCTTCTGGAGCAAGAGGAAGCTCAAAGCATTTACGCTTTCCTGCAATATAATCCATTAGCTGCTTACCTGCTTCTTTTAACACTACTGTTTCTTTTACAACAACCTCCTGGGGAATGCGTTCTCTTTTAATAAACAAATTTGTAATTGCATCTTTGTTTTCCACAATCCCAATTTCCCCAATATTGGTTTGATAGAAAAATATATTTTTCATAGCCCTCTCCCGCACTTCTATAAATTACCCAATCCGTATCTTTATTGTACGTTATACAATCTTTAATTGTCTTGCGGAATATCACTTTTCAATTCTCATAAGAAAAACGCTTCGCGTCCTTTAAAACATAGAAAATAAACCGAACCGCAGAGGCGCAGAGAACACTGAGAAAAATAGATAAGGTTTAAAACCTCTGTGCTCTCTTCAATTCTTCTTTATCATTTGCCAGCTGGATACTCTGTTACTTTATTTCTAGTTTCCTTACTCATATAAAGTGCTTTATCAGCGAAAGCTAGCAATTCATCTATGGAATCACCATTTTTAGGATAGGCTGCAATGCCAATACTTACGGTACAGCCACTTAATTTCTTGGCACACTGCAGGCGTATTTCTTCCGCATAAGAAATAACCATTGCATCTGAGACATTCCGCAAAATAATCGCAAATTCGTCTCCACCAAACCGAAATAAGGATCGAAATCCAACAACGGATTGTGCGATAACTGTAAATTCTTTTAAAATATCATCACCAGCTAAATGACCGGAAACATCATTTTGCTTCTTGAAATTATCCAGATCTAATACCATAATGCCTAATGTCATAAGCGATCCAGATTGCAGCTCTCCTCTTAGTAATTCCAATATTTTATCAAAAGATCTGCGATTATAAGCTCCAGTCAATGCATCAATATCTGCCGCTCCTTTTAAGGTACTATGAACTTCTTCTAATTTTCGAATCGTGTCATTATAGCTTTGAATCATTTCACTGAATTCAGTCGCATAACCAGTTAAGGTAATCTTCTTATAGTTTCCTGTTCTGACAGAGCCAAAAGCTTCTATTAATGTCTCAAAAGGTTTCATATACCGTCGCACCGTATAAGTGCCAATGATGACAACTACGAAAATCGTAAATATTGACACTGCCAAGATCTGGTAGAGCATCATGCTACGATACTGTGTTAACTCGGCAGTAGGTGTACCCACAATGACATACCAATCCAATTGAGGAACCTTGCTATACCCGATATAAGTTTCAATTTCAGAATAATTCTTCCTAATGGTTGAACCTGTCATCCCCTGTAAACTTTCAATGATTCCCCCTTTCTTACCAATGCGTTCCTGATCCGAATGATACACTACAACCCCTCGCCGGTCAGTAATCGCAATATATCCGTTTCGGCCAAAGGATTTATTATCAAACATCATTGCCAATTTATTATCGTGCAGCCATACTGTCCCCACAACTACACCGACCACAGTACCATTATCAATAATCGGTGTGGAAATCGCAACAACTTCACGTCCTTGAGCACTTTTATAAACACCGCTGATGTATGTCTCTCCCTTTATACCATGTTGAAAATAATCTCTTTGTGATAGATTTACTCCTGATGTCTTTTCAGGCTGACTTGAAACAGAAACATTCCCTTGTTTATCAATAATAAATATTGTATTTACTTCGGGAATCACTGCATTCATTTTATCAAGAAGCTCTTTATCCTTTCTAAGAGTAGGGTCGGATGCAATGATGGCCATAGAAGCCTCAATATTTTTGAAATAGGCTAGTAATTGCTCACTAAGATTATTTGCGGCTTTCTCGTTGGTAGCCAATAACAAAGAGCTGGTATTTGCAAGGAAAAATCGATCAAAGGCAATAAATTGAATAAAACTGCTAAAAATGACCAAAGAGCAGAGTAATAGTGTGAATTTATGCAAAAATCGCAATGAATCTGATCCTCCTTTCAAAAATCATATTATTTAAGACAACATTCTGCTTTTTTCAACAAAAACCTGCTATTATCTAAGATCTGCTTCAATGGTAAAATCTAGGCATAAAGTATATCCTATAAAAAAATGACGTCAGCAAAATTTGCGACGCCATTTTTTTATAGATTAACAAAACATCTTTTTCTTCAGTTTACTGTATTCACTTTGCACATACCCTTCTGCCCAATCCTGGTCCTCAATATTTTCCACCTTCACAGCACAGTATTTATACTCTGGCGTAAAAGAGATCGGATCAAGATGATCAATGGTTAATTCATTACAAGCACCAATCCACCAATGATAGGTCATATACACAGCACCTGTATTTACTCGCTCAGTTGAAAGTACCCTTGCCATGACTTTCCCACGCCGTGATGATACCCACACCAGTTCCTGATCTTTAATATTCAATGCTGCAAGATCCTCAGGGCTCATTTGTATATAACCTGGCTCATCCGCCAGAACCTGCAAAGCAGCGCAATTTCCTGTCATTGTCCGAACCGAATAATGACCAATTTCTCTTACCGTACATAATACCAATGGATATTTCTTGTCAGGCATTTCTTTCGGTGAGCGATATTCCGATGCAAAGAGAAGTCCTTTTCCACTTGGAGTATCAAATTTATTGCCTTCATAAAGATATTTTGTCCCCACGGAATCTTCACTGGTACAAGGCCATTGGATGCTCCCCAGCTCCTCCAGCCGCTTATAGGTAACTCCAGCATAAATGGGGCACAGCGTTCTTAGCTCTTCCCAAATTTCTTCTGTCTTACTATATTTCATAGGATATCCCATAGCAGTTGACATTAAGGAAATAATTTCCCAATCCGGTTTCACATCGCCTTTCGGCTCAATTGCCTTATTGAATTTCTGAAACCCCCTGTCTGCTGAAGAATAAACTCCCTCATGCTCTCCCCAAGAGGTAGCTGGAAAAATAACATCTGCATGCAATGCTGTTTTATTCATGAAAATATCCTGGACGATAACAAGTTCCATACTGGCCAATGCCTCTCTAACGCCTGCTGCATCAGGATCGCTTTGCACAGGATCTTCGCCAAAAATATAATACGCTTTCACTTTGCCTTCTTTTGCTAGATGAGGAACTTCCGTCAGGCGGTAACCAGGCTTTGCCGGTAAGGATACACCCCAAGACTTTTCAAACTTACCCCGAATTGCGTCATCCTCCACTGATTGGTAACCTGGAAATAAGTTAGGCAGAGCCCCATGATCACAGGCCCCTTGTACATTATTCTGCCCCCGCACTGGACCTACGCCTACATTCGGACGTCCTAGATTTCCTGTCAACAAGGCCAGGGATGACAAACCTTTTACAACATCTACGGCTTGACCAAATTGAGTAACTCCCATCCCCCAGAGAATGGTAGCACTAGGAGCCTTAGCATAAGTCCGTATGGCTTCTCGAATATCTTTCGCAGGTATTCCTGTAATACTTTCAGCATATTCCGGTGTATACTTTGCGACATTTTTTTTGTATTCTGCAAAACCTTCTGTAAAATTTTCCACATACTTCTTGTTGTATAAGCCTTCTTGAATCAAGACATTTCCGAAAGCATTTACAAGAGCCATATTTGTACCATTCTTAATAGGCAGCCATAGATCGGCAATTTTAGCCTGCTCCGTAAAGCGGGGATCGGTAACAATCACCTTTGCCCCTTTTTCCTTTGCTTTAACGATGCGGCGCGCAACAATCGGATGAGATTCTGCCGCATTATAGCCAAAAATAAAGACACATTTTGTATCTTCAATTTCAGGAATGGAATTGGACATTGCCCCATTTCCTAAGGTAGCTTGCAAACCTGATACCGAAGATCCATGACAGACCCGAGCACAATGGTCAATATTATTCGTTCCTAGGGCTGCCCTGACAAATTTCTGCATAATATAATTGGCTTCATTTCCAGGACCGCGAGCCGATCCCGTAGCCATAATTGCATCAGGACCATACTTTTCTTTAATCGCCTGCAATCTGGTTGCTGCAAAATCAATTGCCTCTTCCCAGGATACTTCCTCAAATTCATCGGTACGATTGCGCCTTAATAACGGTTTCATTAACCGTGCAGTGAGGCGTTTCGAGTTCTTAAGAAAATCCCAGCCATAATATCCCTTCAAACATAATTCACTTTCATTTGTACGGCCATTTCCGGGCTCAGCGCCTATAACTTCTCCATCTTTTACCGTTAAATAGATTTGACAGCCGCTGCCGCAATAAGGACATATCGTTAATACTTTATTAGCCATTTAACACCCTCCATTCTCCTCATATTATCTACTACTCATCACTCCAAGGGCCGCTCGTTTGCGTCTATTGTGCATCTGTTCCACCATTTTAGAACCACAGACCTCATAAAGAGCCTTTGTTGGGCAAACTTTAATACAGGAGGGTCCCCCATCTTGTTTGCGGCACAAGTCGCATTTTAGTGCCACCACTTTACTTTCACCTTGTGCAGGCGCCGCAGTGAGCACCAAATCCATCGCACCATAAGGACACGCCATCAAACACGCCTTACAACCAATGCACCTCCCTTGAATCACTTGCACAGACCGATCTTGCTGCACGATCGCTTGAGCAGCGCAAGCCTTAGCACAGGGTGCATCTTCACATTGGTGGCATTGAATCGGCGTAGTCACTTTTGCAGTCTTTACAACCCTTAGTCTAGGTGAAAAATTTTCTACAGTCAGTTTTTCAAGAGATTGATCCTTTTGATGCGCCATTACACAGGCAACTTCACACGTACGGCAGCCAATACATTTCCCAGGATCTGCTATTACAAAGTCATTCATATTTCTACCTCCTAAGTCTTCTTTATGATAATATAAAGCCGTAAACCTCATCGACTAGGCTTATAGTGAGTATGCAAAAGTTTGTGGGATGTATGACCCAGAGGTTCTCCCAAAAATTTTTTATAAATATCTTGTATTTCTGGATTTTCATGAGACTTTCGATAGCGCTGCTCTTCATCATGTTGATAGGTGCTAAACTTCCGATTTACATAGGCAATTCTTCCATCGACGGGCAAGAGCATTTTCGGTTGACCCCCACCGCTGATACAGCCTGCTGGACAGGTCATTACCTCCATAAAGTGAAAATCAGCCTTTCCTCTTTGTATATCTTCCAAAATGGGAATTACATTTTTCAATCCTGAAACTACAACGGTTTTAAGCTTCAATGTACCAGTATCCAATGTGACCTTCCTGACACCTTGTTCACCTCTGACACTTGTTACATTCACATTTTCAATCGGCTCTTTGGTTATCAGTTCATAGGCAGTACGAATCGCTGCTTCCATAACACCGCCTGTTACCCCAAAAATAGTACCCGCTCCGGAGTACATGCCTAAAGGTTTATCAAAACTTTCTTCAGGCAAAGCATTAAAATCAATCGCCGCTTCCTTGATGAGATAAGCTAATTCCCTTGTGGTTAAGACAGCATCCACATCCTGATAGCCACTGGATTTCATCTCAGGTCGACTAGCCTCAAACTTTTTACAGGTACAGGGCATGATCGCGACACTATACACCTCTCGGGCATCGACCCCATCAACACTCGCACCATAGGTCTTAAACATGCTTCCCGCCATTTGCTGGGGTGATTTACAGCTTGATAAATGGTCAATCAGCTCAGGATATTCATTTTCCACAAACTTTACCCATGCTGGACAACAGGAGGTAAACATCGGCAGTGATCCGCCCTCTGTAATTCTCTTAACCAATTCACTGCCTTCTTCCATGATGGTTAAGTCAGCAGCAAAGTTCGTATCATACACTCGCGTAAAACCCAAACGCTTTAAGGCTGCAACCATTTTTCCTGGTACCAGGCTGCCAAGGGGCATTCCAAACTCTTCGGCAAGAGAGACTCTGACTGCCGGAGCGCATTGCACCATGGAAAATTGTTTTTTGTCTGCTAATCGCTTCTTTACTTTAAAAAAGTCACCATGATAATAAGCAGCAAATAGTGGTTCTTTCACAACAGGCATATTCCGTTCTTTCAGTCTTTGGCTGCGAGACGTGGCATACTGTTCAAAAGGAGAATCATAAGCACTGCATATTTGCACACATTGCCCACACATGACACACTTAGCCACATTAACAGACTGAGGCTTACCTTCTTCACCTTCAATCGCATCTACAGGGCAGACTTCCGAGCATCGGCCACATCCTGTACAAAGTTCTGCATCTATTTTAATATTTTCTTGTATTTTTTTAGCCACCACTTATCCCTCCCTGACCATGAATTCGTTGTGGAATCCACTCATCTTATTGGCCGCCTCAATACGCCGCTGTGTTCGTTCTTTTACCATATCAACATATTGAAGGGCTTCACGGGGACAAGCTTTTACACATGCGGGCGCTCCCCCACATAGATCACATTTACTAGCAACAACCTCTGGTTCATCCCGCAGACAGTCCTCTTCATCTCCTATACGTTCTTGGCGAGAAACAATCAGTTCAATGGCTCCAAAAGGACAAGCCATTATACAGCTTTTACAGCCAATACAGCCTGCTTCATCAATTACAATCCGATTGCTCTGCTCTTTAATCGCTGACACTGGACAGCTCTTTAAACAAGGAGCATCTTCGCAATGGCGACATTGAACAGGCATTGTGATCTCAGGAGTTTTGACGAGATACAACCGTGGATTCAGGGAAAAATTCATATTCCCTACAGTCTTAATTTCTGTATCCAAATGAGCAACAGCACAGGCTACTTCGCAGACGCGACAGCCAATGCATTTTTTAGAATCTGCCAAAACGAATGACTTCAAATTACGACTCAACTTCAAACTCCTCCATTTCTTACTTCACTTAAAAATAAAGATTTAAACACGAAGACACGAAGAGTTTGAAGAACACTGCTTATTCCCTTCGTGTTTTCTCCTGCTCTTCGCACTTTTTAGTATTTTTCGAACATAAATTATGATTTGACTATATAAGTCTTTCAGATTACAATTATATCAAAATTTATTCCATACTAATAATACTAATAACATTCGTCTTCCATACTTTTTAGGTATTCGTGCTTTATAGGAGAATGCTTTTTATGATAAGTCTACGTGAAATACAATATTTTCTTGCCATTGCACAAGAAGGCAATATCACAACAGCTGCTCAGCGCTTGCATATGGCTCAGCCTCCTCTTAGCCGACAAATGAAACAGCTAGAAGAAAATTTAGGTACAAAGCTTTTTGAACGTGGTCATCGAAAAATTCAACTTACAGAAGCAGGGCGTTTGCTGCGCAATCGGGCGGAACAATTACTTAAGCTTATGGATACAACGGTAAAGGAAATCAAAGAAATCGATTCTGGCGCCTATGGAACACTGTCCATAGGTACAGCCTCCTCCTCTGGAGTTACCATTTTACCAAAAGTAGCGCGTATCTTTCGCAATCACTATCCGGATTTAAAGTTTGAGCTATGGGAAGGGGAGTCAATTCGCATTATTGAACTCTTAAATGCAGGATTAATTGAAATTGGTTTAGTACGTTTCTCTTATGATACGGATACCTATGAATCCATCGAGCTGCCTAAAGAACCTTTAGTGGCTGCTATTCATAAGGATAACACTAAACTTCTAGAAGAACAGGGCGATTCCATCCCTTTGCAAAAGCTCATGGATCAGCCATTAATGATTCATCGTAAGTATGAAATCATTATTACAGAACATTGCCAACAAGCTGGCTTCAATCCGTATTTACTTTGTAAGAGTGATGATATCATGCCGATTTTAGCCTGGGCTGACGCGAATGTCGGCATAGCAATTGTGCCACGAGCCGCAATTGGTCTTATCCCCAATACCAACCTAGTATTTAAGACCATTAGTGATCCTTGTATCAATATTGCATCAGCCGTTATCTGGATGCGCAATCGTCACTTATCGGCTGCTGCCCGTCATTTTCTTACTTTATTCACAACCATCACGCAAGACCCCTCTCCTCTATCCTAAACTTAAAAAGGAGATATTAAAACCTTGAATCAGCAGCAAATCAGTGCCATTATCTTAGCAGGCGGCAAAAGTACGCGAATGGGTCAAGACAAAGCCTCCCTACCTTGGGGTGATCATGATATTCTACACAGTATTATTGAATGTATGGAGAAGATTTCACAAGACATTCTTGTCATAAGCAATCAGCCGCGCAGATTGCCTTCCTCTGTCCGAGTCTTGACCGATATCATTCCTCAATGTGGACCTTTAAGCGGAATACATGCAGGGCTGCACTATGCTAAGTATGCTACTACTTTTGTTATTAGCTGTGACATGCCTTTTGTCATACCGGAAGCTGTGCAAACCATTTTAAACTACGCAGCAGCTAACAAAGAGCGAGATGCGGTACTGCCTCTATATCACGGTAAAATACAGCCACTCTTTGCCTCTTATCAAAAAAGTTCCCTCCCAATCATTGAGCAATCTTTGTGCGCAGGTCATTATAAAGTATCATCTCTTTGTAACTTGCTGCATAGCTTCTACCTATCAGAAGAATTGTGGCCATCCACCATCAATTTAGAACTCTTATTTAAAAACTTGAATTCTTTCCCCGACTATCAACAAGCCTATATTTATAAGAAAAACGCTTCGCGTCCTTAAAACATACAAAGCGTACCGAACCACAGAGGCAGAGAGCACTACACACTCTCAGTGTCCTGGTGCGTACTCTGTGCTCTCTGTGGTTAACATTCCCTTTAAAGCTTATAAACTCTATACTATATAACAAAAGAAGGTGATTTTAAATGATTGTACTAGAAGATGCCCTTACCCTTTTATTAAACCATGCACCACTGCATTGCAGTACCACGAGATTACCTCTGGCAGAGTGTTTTGGCCGTATTTTAGCAGAAGATATTACTTCTACCATGGATTTTCCTCCTTTTAATCGTTCCCCTTTAGACGGGTATGCGGTACAACTGAAAGATATTATCCATGCATCTCCAGAACATCCTGTCCTACTGGCGCAAATTGAATCCGTTCCTGCAGGATCAGTTCCTTGCAAAATTGTCAGTTCCGGACAAGCAACACGAATCATGACCGGTGCCAAAATTCCTGAAGGCGCTGATGCCGTCATTCGCCTAGAAGATACTCGCCTAATCAATGATCAGATCGAAATACTGACTGCCGATAAAGCAGCAACCAATATTTGTTCTCAAGGTGAAGAAATCCGTGTGAATGAGAAAGTATTAAGTACAGGCACTCTCTTAGAAGAAGGTGCACTTGGACTCTTGTCTATGTTAGGACAGGCCAATCCACTGGTTTTCCATAAACCAAAGATTGGTATCCTTGCCACAGGCAGCGAACTTTTGTCTCCTTCTGATCCTATGAAACCTGGCAAAATTCGCGATTCTAATAGTTATATGCTATTGGCAAAAACCCATAAGGCTGGAGGAGAACCTGTTTTACTTGGATGTGTAGAAGACAATTTATCTTCTATCATTACAAAGCTTTCTGAGTCGCCTGATCTGCCTGTGTATATTACAACAGGCGGCGCTTCTGTTGGCGATTATGATTTAATGGAAAAACTATTTCAGGAACTACAAAGCCCTCTTCTCTTTAAAGGTGTAGCAATTAAGCCAGGCATGCCTGTTTTAGCTGGGGTTTGGAAAAACTCCTTACTCATTGCTCTATCTGGCAATCCCGCAGCTAGCAGTGTTTCCTTCGAGATCTTAATCAGCCCGCTGATTCGTAAAATTGCAGGATTACGTAATTGGAATCACAAAAAGGCTATTGTAAAGCTTTGGGGTACCTTTACGAAAACCTCGCCAACTCGCCGTTTTGTTTGGGCACGCTGGTTTATGAGGCAAGGTATTATTTTTGCAGAGCCATTATCACATCAAGGTAATGGAATGCTAAAATCTGCCTTAGAAGCCAACGCATTACTTGAAATCCCAGCCCATAATCCCCCTATAAAAGACAGAACAGAGCTAGAAGCAATCCTTTTACATCTATAAAATGGGTACCATTCTTCTTAAAGGAGCGTTATTCGAAATGAAAATCATACATGTAACCAATGCTGTCGGCTTAGTTCTTGGTCAAGATCTAACGAGAGTTGTCCCTGGAGAGTTCAAAGGTGTAGCCTTTCACAAAGGACATATCATTTGTCCTGAAGATATCCCTGTAATGATGAACATGGGCAAGGACCATGTCTATATTTTGGAACTTGGTCCCGGAGATGTTCACGAAAATGCGGCAGCTGAGCAGCTTTCACTGCTGTCAGCTGGCGCTAATATCATTCAGGAACATGCCAGTGAGGGCAAAGTAAAGATGCTGGCTCATACCTTTGGCTTACTAGATATTCAAATCGATAAGCTATTACAAATTAATGAGATGGCTGGAGTCGCTCTATCGACTTTGCATTCTGGCACACTCGTTAAGAAAGATGAAGTGGTGGCCACTGCCAAAATCATTCCATTAACATTACCGCAAGACACCCTGGATCATATTGAAAGAATCTGCGCTTCTGAAAAAATCATTTCCATTAGACCTATACCAGCAAAAAAATCTGGCTTAGTTGTTACTGGCAATGAAGTTTTTTATGGCCGTATCAAAGATCGATTTGAAGAAGTAATTCAGAAAAAAATATCAGATTTAGGTAGCTGCCTGTCAAAAACTATTTTTGTACCGGATGATACCGAGAAAATTTCCTCTGCAATTAAAGAACTTTCTCTCGAAAATGATTTGGTCTTTGTCACAGGCGGCATGTCTGTGGATCCTGATGACATCACGCCCCTAGCTGTACGCCAAACTGGTGCAGAGGTTATTGTTTATGGCACACCCGTATTACCAGGTGCTATGTTCCTATTCGCCTATCTTAATGATACGCCCATTTTGGGTATTCCTGCTTGCGGTATGTTTAGCAAAATTACTGTTTTAGATGTTATCTTACCTAAAGTTCTTGTTGGAGATAAAATTACATCCCGCTTCATTGCTTCCTTAGGTCATGGAGGTCTATGCCGCACCTGCAGCGAAGGATGTCATTATCCCAATTGCTCCTTTTGCAAATAATAAGATTTTTTTAAAGGCTCTATACAATGCATAAAAAATAAAACGGCTCCTCAGCACTCTAGGCTAGGGGCCGTTCATCATCTATGTCCTACGGTTACATTTTTCTCCAATTCTTATTTGATTCTTTAATCATAGCTGGAACTACTCTGACTGGGTGAACAGTTACAAAAAGATATGCATCTTCTGAATGTGTTCTTTTTCTAAATGTAAATGGCAGGAAGACAAATAACACAATTGCACCTACAATATATATCTCGGGCAAACTTAATATGAATAGACTGCTAACCAAAAGAATAACCGTGATGATATACATACAAATGAACATTATAACTTTTTTCACCTCCAAAACTTTCTAAATGCCCTCTTCCTAAATTAGCATTATCTACACTTGCCATGGCACCTAATCATCATACTCTGCTTTACTTCTTTCCATGATTCTCTACAGCTCCATATACGTATAAAAGTAAACGATCAGAGATATACCCTGACCGTTTACTTTTAATTAAACCCAAACGGCAACCTGGCAATCATAGACCTCCGTCCTTAGACCCATAGCTTTGCGTCCCCATCTTTCGACAGGTTTGCCAAATATTTACTTACTTTCACCATAATAATACTAAAAACTACATAAGTCAAGCTTTTTCGGGGACTTATACCCCACAATTCGAGATATAAGTCCTATTACTCATCTAGAAAAAGACCATCCATCCCTCAACAAACAAGTCAAATCCTCTTAATCTGGTCCCTTTCGTTCCTATCCTGCAATACCAGCTTAGCATAGCACACGCATTTAGGCCTTCTTATTTCCATGCGGGCAAACCGCAACACAAATTCCACAAACATGTCCATGGAATTGAGAGTAGTTGTTTATTTTCCATAAGTCACATTTTCTAACATCAATCAATTTTTCCCTTGTTAAACTTTCATCCCAGATATTGCCGACAATTGCGCCCGCAGGGCATGCACCGACGCATTTTTTACATGTACCACAATAATTTGTTCCAACTAAATCATTCGTCTGAAATGGTATATCCGTTAACACTGTAGAAATCCTAATCCTTGGACCATATTTCCTCGTTATTAAAAGAGAGCTTTTGCCAATCCAACCTAACCCGCCCCTTACGGCTGCGGCTTTATGAGGGAATTCACCTGTAATATTGACAAAATCAGTTCTCTTGGAAGAGGGTATGGCATAAGCAAGATACCCCTTTTTATCGATTTCATTTTTTAACTGTTCCGTTATCAAATCAAGTTTATCATTTACGTTAAGATATTCGTCATAATACACTTGATTCGGTCCAGATATGATTTCATCAATTATGGTTGGCGAAAGAGGCAGTCCAATTGTTATTGCGTATGGAGTATTCTTAAATTTACAGGAAGAAATATCACCTATATAAGCAAACCCATATAATAGATTATCAAATGTATCTAATGTTTTTATTATATCATTTTGTATTTCCAAAGCAGTTGTTTGCAACGTATTCCCCTCCCAGCTAATCTTACTCTTATTATACTGAAAAGCGACGTTTCTTTGAAATTGAAAAGGATTATGAATGATATAAAAAAATCCTATATCATAAACTAATTTTCTTGAAGCCTTTTCACCAGAGTGTGTACTGTGGTTGAAAGATTTTTATCTTTACGAGTAATCGCAAACAGCGTGATTTCCAATTGACTCAATTCGTTAAATATATGAAATGTATTAATTTCTTTATTGAGATTCTCTACCACACTTCGTGGGAGCAGCGCAATGCCCAATCCCTCCCTCATCGCATTTTTTACAGAATCAAAATCGCTATATTCAAAAGTCGAATTCAGTCCACGTTTTTGCAGCAATTCATCACACAAAATACGGAAGGTACACCCTTGTCGAAAATTAATCACTGGGTACTCATCAATTTGTGGACACTCCTTATCTTTCATCAGTTTTTTATGTCCAACCCAAACAAGTTCTTCCGAATGAATCCTAACTGTATTTAAATATTTCTCAGAAATAAAGTCATGGACAATACCGATATCATATTGATTATTATTAAGTCCATTGAGCACACTGCTTGAATGTAAGCAAATTTCTACGTTAATTTTTCCTGCATTACCACTTGTTTGTAGTTGTAATAATGCGGGAGAAAGCAACGAATTGATGTAGTTAGATGATATACCAATTCTCGTATACTGAACTTCTGAAAAGCAATTCATATTGGTAACCGTTTCACCATAAATTTCGAGAATTTTTTCTGAAGGGTCAATTAGATACTTACCAGCCTCGGTAATATACAGTTTTTTACCAATCCTTTCAAATAATTGCACCCCAAAATGCTCTTCCAGCGTACGAATTTGGGCTGAAACAGTTGGCTGTGTAAATTTAAGCAGTTCTGCAGCTTGTGTAATGTTCTCGAGTTTAGCAACTACACAAAAGGTTTTCAATAAGCGAATATCCACCATACACCTCGAATACTAGTTTTATCGTCCTTAATTGCAAGTATACCACTATAACGCTAAAGTTTGGCGAAAATCACAAAACCGGCAATCATTTTCATGATGATGCCGGTTTTTGCAATACCCTGCTTCTACCGCCGTTGCAGCTCTGCTTCCCCAGAAGCTAAGATAAATGATCCTAACCCTTTTGGCTCATTGCTGACGATTGGCTCACTTATATAATAGGTAAACGTCCCATCGCGCTTGTCTTTTCCCCCTAGTCCTGCCACATAGCAAACCTTATTTAAATTGATCAGCCCTTCCTTGGTCTCTAAAATAAATTCATCCACCAATCCCTGGTAAGCTTGTTCAGCATTTTCCTTCAAACTTGCTGGCAGGTATCCTTTTCTTACGCCTTTCAATAATGCATACACAATCATAGATGATCCTGAGGATTCTAAATAGTTGCCTTTTCCCTCTCCCCCATCTAAAACTTGATACCATACATGGCTTTTCTGGTCTTGTACCTGTAACAAGGCATGTATACAATCATTAAATATGACCACTAGCTTTTCCCTATTTTTATTGTCTTCTGGAAAAACTTCTAATGTATCAGCCAAAGCCATCACATACCATCCCATAGCCCGTACCCAAAAATGTGGTGATAAACCCGTTTTCTTATCTGCCCAGAATTGTTCTTTCGCTTCATCCCAAGCGTGATATAAAAGACCTGTTTTTTCATCCTTTAGATTTTTTTCTGTTATTATGAACTGATTTGCAACATCATCAAATTCTGCTGGATTGCCAAATTTCTTTATATATGCAGCATAAAAGGTTGCCCCCATATACAATCCATCCAGCCATATTTGATGGGGGTAGATTTGTTTATGCCAAAAAACACCTTCACTAGTACGGGGATGAGTTTCTATTTGTTTTCTTAGTGACTGTAGTGCGAGCTTATACTTTTCATTACCAGTTGCTTTATACAAGGTTAGTAAGATTTTTCCATTATTTAAATGATCTATATTGTATTCCTTTAATCTGTATCCAGTGATCGTTCCATCTTCTTGTATAAAGTGATCCATAGTTTCTATGATGAAATCAAGATACTTGCTATCTCCTGTTTGCTGCCAAACCTTTGCGATACCATCTAAAGTTAAACCATATTCATATCCCCAGTGATCCGTCAAATTTATCTTTCTTGCGATTACTGAATCTGCCATCCATTGTGCATATTTTTTCATTTTTCCACCTCTTATTTTCCGATTTTCCGGTTACATCATGTTCCTGTTAATATCCAATTTCCTCGGCTATAATTACGATTTTAATTCTGCCTTCAAACTTGATCCCATTATGAATAATTGTTGTAAAATTACATATTCTTTTTTTACAATCACAGTCCACACAAAATCCAGTCTCTGTACAGGGTGTTTCATGTTTTATTCTTTTAGAGTTCATCGGTGCTATTTCCCGTATTCTCTGAAATGCATCCTCTAAGCAATCTACTATTTTATTAACCCCTGCTACTATGATGACGTTCTTAGGACCAAAAATCATTGGAGCAACACGATTGCCAGTACAATCTGTGTTCACTAACTCACCTTTTTTAGTAATCGCATTAGTGCCTGTCAACAAAAAATCTGCTGTAAGAGACTTTCTATGAATATCCACTATGTCAGGATCAAAAGGAAGATCCTGATATCTGTCAAAAAATTTATAATTGCCATCTCTCAGAATCTCAACCAATCCCATCTCGCTTAAGGTTGTTGATCCACCAATGGCAACACTTGCACCTTCTTCCAGCATTCCAAGGACCTTTTTTTTGGCTTCCTCTAAATTTTCCACGTAGGTCGCCTGAAAGTGCTTTCTGTTTAATATCGCGACTATATCTTTTGCTTTACAAAGGTTTTTCCAAGCTTTCATTTTATCGATGATCATCACCCTCCCTCTGCCAATCACATGTAACAAACGCTTATTTTCTTACGGTTTCTTTACCACAGAAGCTTTACTCCATTATAAAATAAAATCATTTTTTCAAGAATTTGATATATTAAGATAATTATTTGCTATTTTAATAAGTTTTTGACACTACTTCGCAGCAAATGAAAGGAAGCTAAGGAATAAAGCAATATAAAAAGTACACAAGGACTGCCGTGTTACTTTGCAATCATTGTGCACTTTCTTAATTTAAGAAGAGATATTTGGATATCGAGAGATCTCAAACTACTTACAAAGCATTATATTTTGCTGGGTACTCTTATCAAAAAGATGAGCCTTCTCCATATCCATGCTTAATGTAACCTTCTCTCCGCATTGCATCTTTATACTGCAATCGCTCCGCAAGGTGAGCATTGTATCAGCAACACCAGTGCAGTGCAAATATACTTCTGCCCCTGTATTTTCCTGCACTTCAATGCAAGTCTTATAGATATTTTCCTTCTGGGACTCAGTGGAGACACCCTCATTACGGATATCTTCCGGGCGTATTCCTATAATCACTTCTTTGCCAACATAGTTCAAATTCGATACTTTTTTTGCCTGGTCATTAGTGAGTTTCCATTCAACACCACAAGCAGTAAATATCACTTTATTTCCTTGGGCTTGCAAATTGCCGTTAATAAAATTCATTGCTGGAGAACCAATAAATCCAGCGACAAACATATTCACAGGAGCATTATATATCTCATCAGGTGTTGCAATTTGCTGAATAATCCCATCTTTCATAACCACAAGCCGATCTCCCATTGTCATTGCTTCTGTTTGATCATGAGTTACATAAACGGTTGTAGTCTGCAGCCTCTTTTGTAATTTACTAATTTCCGTACGCATTTGCACACGAAGTTTAGCATCTAGATTAGATAGGGGCTCATCCATCAAAAATACTTGTGGTTCTCGAACAATTGCCCTTCCTAAAGCCACACGCTGCCGCTGACCGCCAGATAAATCCTTCGGTTTTCTCTTCAATAAAGATTCTAAATTTAAAATATTTGCAGCTTCATGTACGCGTTTATCAATTTCTGGTTTTGCAAATTTACGCATTTTCAAACCAAATGCCATATTTTCATATACATCCATATGAGGATATAAGGCGTAGTTTTGAAAAACCATGGCGATATCACGATCTTTAGGCGGCATATTATTCAGCCTTTTATCTCCAATATACATATCCCCATCAGAAATTTCTTCCAACCCCGCAATCATACGCAGTGTTGTTGATTTACCGCAGCCAGAAGGTCCAACTAAGACGATGAATTCTTTATCCTTGATTTCCAAATTTACATCTTGAACAACTGTTGTATCACCATATCTTTTATATATATTTTGCAGTTTCACACCCGCCATTATTTCCACTCTACCTTTCCTGTAGTATTTATCCGATGAGCAAGTCACTTTAAGACTCTTCTTTTCTCTTCTCTTGGTACTCATCAGTTAGTTCATCAATTAGCCTGCCATCTTGCTATTACAGCCATTTTCCATTCTCCTGTTCAACCATATACAGATTACACTTTCCACTTCGGTCAGAGGTAAACAAGATCTGTTGGTTATCCCAGCTAAAGGTCGGGTGACAATGTGACTGCTGCATATACCATGATGTATGATGGGTACACAATGTCTTCAGTTGCGCCTTATCATCCTGCAGACTGATTAATACCAAATCATCCATTTGATCACCAATAAGCAGCATATTGTCATTAGTGGCATGATAGTGATTGCAGTAGTACGGCATAGGAATGCTCTTTATCACCTCACCATTTCTATCTGCCATTCCAATATACGGTATTTGTCCAAACTCAGGATAATTAATAATTGCTTGTTTTTTATCTGACGTAATTGTCCCATCATGCCCCTTTCTTCGATTATCAAAGAAAATTTTTCCGTCATTTGTCCAAAATTCATGACCAACGCAATCATCCTCTGCCTGACGAAAACATGGAATAACAGTACGATTTATAATATCAAGCAGCCAAATTCTTTGATGTACAAGATTCCACGGACCTTCATGACAGAACATGGCTATTGAGCTATCATGAGGTGCAAATTGAAAGTGACCTAACCAATGAGTGTCTTCATATATATTTGCAGCTTTTGTACTATCCAAATCCACCAGAGTAATCCACCCGCGCTTTACAGCGTACATTTGCTCTTTAAAACCTTTGTAATTACCGCCTCTGTATAATCCAGGGTCTTCATTCCGGGCAAGTCCAATAACTTTCTTGTTTGGGGAAATAGACGGATGTCCTAATTGAATACCAGTCTCCTCTTCGAAAATGTCAGTGGATTTCAGCGTTGTTGTATCTAACTTTTTAATTTTATTACCTGTTACGTAAATAACAAATTCACTATCCGGAGTCTTCGTATGACCACTTGGCATAATTCCTGCTTTTTCATCTGTCAGCTGACAGATAGCTCCTGTTTCCAAGTCCATTCTAAAAAGATTATATACTTCTGGAATTCGCGAGGCACGATCCGACATAAAATAAATTTCACGCTTCTCCATAGTGAAGGAATTATCTG
Organism: Pelosinus fermentans JBW45; assembly: GCF_000271665.2. GTDB lineage: Bacteria > Bacillota > Negativicutes > DSM-13327 > DSM-13327 > Pelosinus > Pelosinus baikalensis. Next base: position 4,147,627 of record NZ_CP010978.1, read on the forward strand.
TAAAGTAAAAATGATAATTATTACTTTCTCCAGCTGTAAGCTGCCAAACGACTTTACCGGTTTTCTCATCAACTGTCATTTTCTTTTCTGCTGGATATTCTTTTCCGATCATTAAGGTTACGCCTCCTTAAAGCTCTTTACTACAACCAGCAACAACTATATCCCCTATTGTTTACCAGCTACATATGCATCATATTTTTGTTTTGATTTTTCAAAAGCAGCTGCCCATTCATTCAGAAAATCTTCTGCTGATTTCTTTCCAGTCATTACAGCCTGAATACCAGGGTCGACTGTTTGATCCAGGATTGAACGATAGTCAGGTAATTGCATTGGTGGTTGATAGATTCTAAAGTTAGGATCAGAAAGCATTTGTAACGCAAGCTGCATATGAGGTAATTCTTTTGCCCAAGGTTCTTTCAAAGATTCTGTATTGGTAGGAATCTGTCCAATGCTTTGGTTCCAATAGCTCTGGCTTTCTTGTGAACACAAGAAACTTACAAATTTCCATGCTTCTTCTGGATGCTTCGTTGTTTTGAAAATGCCGTAGCCATTGGTATTTCCGCCTTCTTGCATGAACAGTCCATTTGCCGTTTTAGGTAAACCTAATGGAGCATATTGTTCTGGCTTCATAGATTTCTTATGTTCTGAGTAGGATCCAATATTATGCTGCACCATGGCAACAGCACCCGTATCAAAAGCAGCAATCATTTCTTTATAACCATTCGTCACATCGCTTTTCGGTGTAAAGGTCTTATAAAGCGCTAAGTATTTTTTAAGAAACTCAACATGTTTCGGATCATTAATGAGGCACTTACCATTTGCATCAAAATATTCAGTAAAACCAGAGTAAGCAAACATCATTCGCTGCAATTGAAAAGATGCACCATCACCGCCACGAATGGTAAAACCATAACGATTTTTGTCTTTATCTGTCATTTTTTCTACAGCAGTAAAAAATTGATCCCAATTTTCAGGAACTTGCACGCCAGCTTCTTTAAACCAGTCAGGTCTATACCATAAAATCTCCATATTCATCGTATTAGGCAATTGGTATAGTTTTTTATCCAATACCATATCACGATTTGACTGGATAATAGACGGGGAAATCTCGTCTTTCTCACTCCATTTATCAAACAACGGGTCCATTTCCAATAATACTTTTCGTGCCGTAAAATCAGCGATCCAACTCGTTTGCACACCAGATACATCCGGAAGATCATTGGCAGCAATGGCAGTATCAATTTTTTGTTTTGCTGACTTCTTAGGAAGACCAACATACTCAACATGGATATTGGGATTCTGTGCTTCAAATTTCTTAATTAATACTTCATAGTAGGGAGTACGATCTGGCCCTGCATTTTCATCCCAGAATACAATATTGACCTTTTCTCCTGCAGGCTGCCCAGTAGCCGCCTGCTTCTGCCCACATCCGAATAGCAGCACCAGCGAACTCAATAAACAGGCGACCATTAACACCTTTGTTCCTTTTTTGAACATAGCGAGTATCACTCCTTCTCGTTTTGTAGCTTATTGTCAACTGACTAAATTCTTTCACATCGAAAATTATCCTTTTACAGCACCTCCCAAACCATTAACTAGATACCTCTGTGCATAAGCAAACATGATAATTGCAGGGACTAATGCAATTACACTGCCAGCTGCAAGAGCACCATAATTAATGTTGAATTCTCCCATCATGTAGCTTAGCCCAACCGAAAGTGTAAAATTTGCCGCCTTGTTCGTAAGCATAAAGGCGAATAAGAATTCATTCCAGGCATAGATAAAAGTAAATACGCCCGTCGCTACGATTCCTGGTAACAATAAGGGAAAGATAACATGGCGAATGGCCTGCAGACGGCTGCAGCCATCTACCATTGCCGCCTCTTCAAGCTGCACTGGCACATTAGAGATAAACCCATTCATAAGTATAGAATTAAACGGTATTTGGAAAGTAGTATAAGCAATAATGAGGGATAGTGGATTACTGATTAACCCTAAATTCTTGAAGATAATGAACAAGGGAATAATGAGCATCGCCCCAGGAACAAACTGAGTACACAACAACAGAAGCAAAAAGGCTTTTTTCCCTTTAAAACGATATCGACTTAAAGCATATCCTACCAAAGTAGCAAAAAAAACTACAGATATAACAGTACAACCAGCTAGAAACAAGCTATTCTTAAAAAACAATGCAAAACCAATATTATTCCAGGCATTTATGAAATTATCAAAGGTAATCTGGCTTGGAATATACTCCAATGGTGTTTTGACAATATCCCCCTCATTCTTGAGAGCTGTATTCACGGTCCAGTAAAAAGGAAACATGATGAATGTCATGGTAATCAATAATGGAAAATACAATGTAAAAAATCGTTCCTTTTGGAGGCTGATTTTCATCATACTTCGGCACCTCTTTCCATACGACTAATTTTCAAATAGGTAACTACAAATACGAGCAAAATAGCAAAGGATATGACCGTTATCGCTGAACCATACCCAAAATTATTTTCGCGAATTGCCAATTCAGCAACATACATAGTCAACGTAGTTGTATGATGTGCTGGTCCCCCTCCTGTTAAGTTGAAAATTAAATCAACGTTATTATACTCCCAGACGCAGCGCAATAATGTTGTCAATATAAGCGTGTTCTTCAGTTGGGGTAAGGTCACATATAAAAATGTTTTTATGCGTCCTGCCCCGTCAACCTTGGCTGCCTCATAAAGTTCTTCGGGAATACTCTGCAAAGCAGATAGCAATGTGATGGCAAAAAAAGGAATGCCTCTCCAAAGTTCTGCAACGACAACTGCCGGGAAAACGGTAGCAAGATCTGCTACCCATGCCTGTCTCTGTTCAATAAATCCAACTTTTAATAACAAATCATTAACAACACCCATGTGTTCATTGTACATTAATGACCACATAACAGAAGTCAGTACACCGGAAATAGCCCACGGTGTAAAAGCAGCTGCTCTGAAAAAAGTACGAAATTTAAACTTTTGATTTAACAGCAGTGCAATGCTCATTCCAAAGAATACCTGTAATGAAACTTGTGAAACTACCCATTTGAATGAAATCCACAAGCTGGCATAAAACTGAGGATCTTGGGTCAAAATGCGTACAAAATTATCCAAACCTGCAAAGCCGTTATAGAACGGTGTATTGGCATTATAATTCTGCAAACTGTAATAAAAGACATTACCCAGTGGATAAAATAAGAATCCTGCAATAAACACCAACGCAGGCGAGATGAAAAGATAGGGAAGCCACTTTTCATAATCAAACGTATTCTCTTGTTGCGAAGACTGCCTCCTTTTTACCTGATTTTTTAGTGCCTTAACTTTTTCTTGTAATTGCATAGTTATTTGCTCACCTTCATTCTTTTAGCTTCATTTCCTTCATTATAGAATAAAAACAATTTTCCAAGAATTTGATATATTAAGATAACTATTAACTATTTTAATATATTTATTGCAGCTTATAATAAGAGTGCAAACCAGTGTGGCTTGCACTCTTATCATAAGCTATTTTATACGTCATCATAATATTTCCCATTAATACTGACATTTTTAAATACTAATCCTTCAACATTTTTCAAGACAAAAGGGGTTTCTACATTGTGCAATATGCAATTCGTGAATTGTACATTGCTAATGGGGGTGCGATCATATGCACTCATCAAAATTCCGGTTTTTCCGCCGTAACTCTCTAAGTTTTCAACAAAGATATTGCGCACAATAGGTGTATATTCCCCAGCATCTCCTTCTTCATAATCCATATCGACTATGAAAATTTCTTCGCCAATACTTTTTACAGTCGTATTTTTAAAGTAAATATTTTCGATGATGCCGCCACGTACAGAATTAGTTTTAAATCGTAATGCACGATCTAAATTGGGACTATCCATCACATTATGATCAGCAAAAACGTTGCGAACACTTCCCGATATTTCACTGCCGATGGTTATGCCACCGTGTCCGTCCTTCATATAATTATTCTGGATCACAATGTTTTCACAGGGAATGTTGATTCGCCTGCCATCACCATTTCTGCCTGATTTAATGGCAATACAATCATCTCCATTATTAAAATAGCAATTTTTAATCAAGATATTCTTACAAGAGTCTGGATTAAAACCGTCAGTATTAGGACCATGTCCCACGATTTTCACCTTATCGATCGTAATGTTTTCACAAAGCACGGGAGAAATCTGCCACATGGGAGAGTCCTTTACTGTAATACCTTCAATTAAGATATTTTTACTATTATAAAACTGTATAAAGCTTGGACGCAAATAGTGTCCACTGCCAAATTTTCTTTCTTCTACAGGTACATTCTGCTCTGCCATAGCAAACAGCACATCACGATCCTCAGCCTGATGCGCCTGCCCTTCTTGCCAACCATACTGGGTTAACCCCTTCCATGGCCACCAATGCTCATTATCACCGTTACCATCAAGTATCCCCTCCCCAGTAATGGCAATATTTACGGCACCATAGGAATAGATTAAAGGAGAATAATTGTACAGTTCCACTCCCTCAAACCGATTCAGCACCATGGGCAAATATTTTTCTAGATCTTGGCTGAATTTAACGGTAGCCTCTTTAGACACATACAAATTGACATTGCTCTTAAAATGGATAGGCCCCGTAAGGTAAATCCCCGCAGGAACCACCACCCGCCCTCCACCAGCCGTATTAGCTGCCATCATTACTCTGCGAAAAGCATCTGTACAATCCATTATTCCGTCCCCGACTGCACCAAAATCTGTTACTACAAAATCACGACGAGGAAAAGTGGGAGGAATAATTTGACCTAGGATGCGCTGAATTTGCCCCCACCCTTGCTCTGTTTCTGCTTCATGACCCGGAATTTGCTGTCCATAATTCATAATAGCTACCTCCAAGATTGGATTATTTTTTATACCTTAAACTGATGCATTGTTATTTGTAATTCTTATTTACTCTTCCACTACACTAATGAAAAACCGTCCTGAACCCTTGAACTTTCAATGGTCCAGGACGGTTTGTTATTATTACTGACTCATCTTTAACTTACTACTTTTTCGTAGTTACACGTATACTTGGACCAGTTCCAGTCCATTTTCCTGCAGTATCACCAGCTTCCACTTTAAAGGTGTAAGTGGTATTGGGTGCGAGCCCTATCACAGTGAACGTGTTGCCCTCAACGGTATACGCCGTATTTATTAGAGTAAACTCTGTATCGTTTTTTATCGGTTTTCCATCTTGAAATATTCTATAACCAACAATTTGTTTATCATCTACAGCCATGGGCCAATTAAGGGTCACACTTATATTCGTTACGTTACTACTGGTTATTTTACTATTTGCCAGCCACTTTGGTGCCCCAGTGTCATACCCCGGTTTCGTAGTCACGTCTAACCTTAAGCCATATACAATTTCATTCCCAGAAGCGTCTACTGCCTTCACATTGAAAAGATACTTTGTTCCAGGCACGAGCCCTGTAACATTATAAGCACTTGTATTGCCAGCAACAACAGCTACCAGCTTGTCTTTTTCATAGATGGCATACTGTTTTATACCATACAAATCTGTCGCAGGTTTCCATGCGATATTCACCCATGTCGTACCTACTTTAACGGATTTTACAATTTCTTTTCCTTCAGGCATTACAGGGGGCACATTGTCCTTCACACCTTTTGTTACTACTTTCAAGCTTGGTCCGCTGACTGTCCAATTTCCTGTTGCATCGGCCGCCTCTACCTTAAAATCATAGGATAGAGCTGGTGCCAGGCCTGTAACCTTATGGATTGATGCATTCCCTGGAACTGTAGCTACGATGGAATTTTCATTCCATATCCGATATTGAGCCACCGCCACATTATCTTTTGCTCCAGTCCACTTCAGCGTTACATTGTTTTCCTCAATAGCATCAGCCAATAATGTACTCTTATCTGACCAGACTGGGCCAATCGACGCGTCAGCTGTTACTGGCGTTGCTGTAGTATCCTTATCAAATGAAAGTCCTATCGAATTGGTAATAACCCATGGATTGGACGTCTTATTGTCAAATGTGACTTTGCTAAAAGAGCTATTCTTCATATAGTCAATTTTAGTAGGTTTTACATTATAGAATTTCACATTTTCAAAATTAATATTTTCATGAAACCCGTTACTTACTCCTGCTACTTCAATGGCAGGAGCACCAGTGGTGTCTACCGTGCAATTTTGAATAGTCATATCCTTGAACCGCCCTGGTGCGGAAGCAGGTTCAAATTCGACTACTGCATTTGGATCAGAATAAGCTGACGTAAAGATGAATGCTTGCAGTTTAATATCTTTCAGCGCATTATCCCTGAACAAGATGTTTCTGGCACCACCGCCAGTAGCGTTATTGGTTTTGCTGCGAAGACCTGTATCAGTATGATTAATAACATTATCTTCTGCCAATATATTCTCTGTCCATGCAGCTGTATGACTTCCTGTTACAATAGCTCCATGTCCTTGTCTAAAATAATTGTTAAAAATCCAAGCATTTTTAGTCGATTCTTCCTTTTGACCAGCAGCCCCTTGCCCCGCTGCAAAATTCATGCAGTCATCACCTGTATCAAAGAAAGTATTAAATACAGTCAAACCATTTCCATGAGCAAATTCAATTCCATCGCCATTATTAGCATCATAAGTCTTCATAATTACACCATTTACTGTTACATTATTGCAATTTAAGTTGATCAAAGTGTGGTTGGCAGGATTGACTGCGGTAAAACCACCATAGTACACATTCGTAACACCTCTTAGCGTAATCATACTTGGTCTTCTAGGATAAACGGCTTTAAAGTTCATCTTATTCATTGCCATTGCTTTTTCAATACTGGTTTTTGCCAGTATACCGATATTAAGAGCATGATTAGGATCAAGAACGTTATCTTTGCTGCTATTTTTAGCTGGAAGATATACGGGTAATGAAGAGTCTTCTTTGTCAAAGCCGTCTTGTATCCAGCCATTGCCATCAATTGTGCCTTCGCCCACAATTCGAATATTCTTGATACTGCCATAGTCATAGGTATGGGCATTGATCAGTGAGTAAAAACGCTCGTCTGTAGAATAATCATATAACAAATAGTGATAAGGATACTCATCAGCGTTTTCTGTAGCCAAGAGAGTTGAATCTTTACCAATTTCAAACGTCATATCACCTTTGAGCCAAATAGCTCCTGTCTTAAATATTCCAGCAGGTATCAACACTTTTCCGCCTGGAGTACAGGCGTCAATTGCTGCTTGAATGGCCTTTGTATTTGATGTAACGCCATCCCCAACTGCTCCATAGTCAACGATATTAAATATTTTAGGAATCGCTGTTGTGGATTGCTTCACGCGAATACTGTCGGGTGATTCTTTTCCATCTTTATCAACTGCCCTGACTGTAAAAGTATAGACTGTATTCGCCTTAAGATTAGTAGCAGTGTAATTATGCATTGTTATTTTTTGTGCAGCGCTATTACTAGCATCTCTATAGAAGTTATCAATGTTTGTTTTTGCCAGGGAATGATTGCTTTCATTCGCATTGCCTACCAACTTACCGTTCATATAAACATTGTAGTTTACAATGTTCGAGTAATTCTCGGGCTTTTCCCATACTAACACAATGCTTTTCTCATCATATGCTAGGGCAGGAACTCTCAAGTTTTGCGGTGGCAGTACAGTGGCTGCAGATGCTTTTGCCATATCCCCTCCCAAACCGTACACTTGACAGATCACTAGCAAAACTATCAATACCAACGATAACCGATTTGCTCTCTTCATGTAGTAACTACCTCCTAATATGCTTCTCCTCACTTGACTACTTGGCATTTTCAAAACGGTCCAACGCTTCTAATAGCTAATGATAACTATCATTCACTAAGTTTTTATTGGTCATCGATTTTGTTTCATAACAAATCCTCTCCTTTTAAATATTCAGGCTTGACTTATTGCAGTATAAACAACAATCAATTTTCTGTAAATTTAATTTCTTCAGATAATTATTTAAAATCTTAAGCAATATTTCTTCTACAGCTACTTTTGTCATATAAAAAAAGGAATCACCAGTCATGGCTGGTGATTCTGTTATTCTAGGCAGCCTCTGGCACCTCACTACCAATTTACCAGATGGAAAAATAGCTTTACAAGATGCGCCTGCTTCCTAACTCTATGTCATTTATATTAAAAATGGGACGCTATTAAACTTAAGAAAGTGAAGAATAATCTTAATATATTAAATTGTCAAAATCTTCTTATTTGTTTAAAGTAAAAGTAGACATTTTTTGAAATAAAATACAAAAATTTACTTATTCAGGGTCTTTGACCATCGGGACTGTCGGCATTGGAGGTGCATACTGGATTTTGCCAGACCGTTCTAATGATGGTAATAGATATAGGGATAGGATAGAACCGTTGAGGGAACATGTGCAACTCAATATACTCTATTTGATTCCCCTACTATATAAAAAAACTAGGAGGAGAAAAACATGAAAAAAAGTTTAACTCTGGCACTTGCTGTAATGTTTGGCTGTAGTGTTGCAGGTACAGCATTTGCGGCAACCGGAACGGAAAATCCGTTTACAACAGTCCCGTCCAATCATTGGGCATATCCTGCCGTGACACAACTAGTAAAAGCAGGCCTTATTGATGGCTATAACGATGGCGATTTCCGCGGTGATCGCGCTATCACTCGTTATGAAATGGCTTCATTGGTTGCCAAAGCAATGACCCATGTCGACAAAGCAGATGCTGCTGATAAAGCTGCGATTGACAAACTTTCTGCAGAATATGCTAACGAACTCAACAATTTGGGGGTTCGTGTAAAAACTTTAGAAAAGAAAGTTAACGCTCTTGGCAAAATTACAATTGGTGGTGAATTACGCATCCGCTACGATTATGCTGGTGATGGCGTTTCAGGTTTTAGCGATGCTAATTCTGACAAACGGAAAAATGGCCAAGAGCGGTTCCGCTTGAATATGAGCGCTCCTTTGGATGATAACTGGAAAGTATCTGCCCGCTATGAATCGCAAGCCGCTAAATATGGTGGCAGCGGCAGTGACAACCTGAATGTCCTGGCCCGTGCTTATGTAGAAGGCGACGTTGCCGGAATGCATGTATTGGCAGGCCGCGGCAATTTTAAAACCTTCAATGCCTATACCGGCTGGGATAAAGATAACTGGGACGGCGCAGGCGTTACTATCGGCAATAAATTAACTTTAGACATGTATGCTATGAAACATGGCGGTACTAATAGTACTACTACTTATACTACTACTGCTGTTGTTGATTCAAGTGGCAATCCTGTTCTTGATAAAAATGGCAATCCTACTTATACTACTAAATCAACTTCTGCCTTCAAGCAGGTTAATACCTGGTACAAATTGTCTCAGTTGAAATACTCTTTCTCTCCCGACTTCACTATGGCTGCTCAATGGTTAAAGAATCCTGTCGAAGATAGGGGCATAACAGGTGGTAGCTATGACACAATAGGTATCGGCTTTAAATATAGCGGAATTAAAAACATAACATTAAGCGCTGAATACGCTAAAAACAGAGCTACTAAAATTATGGGAACTGACGCTGCTGGTACTCTTAGCAGTAAGGTGGCTACTACAAACGATAAGCCTGTAGGCTATGAAATTAAACTAGATTACGGCAAAGCGGATAAAAGCAAAGTTGGCACCTGGGGTTCTTGGGTCGGCTACAGATATGCCGAAGATGGCTTTGACCGCAGTGACGTGACCACTGGTTTCCGTCATGATAATGCTAAAGCAGCTCGTATGAACAATATTAAAGGTGTGGAAGTTGGATTAGATTATACCTTCATTAAAAATACTAAATTTCAAGCTTTCTACATTGCCGGTAAAGCTGTAAATGGGAATGATATTGCCGGTACGGACAATAAACATATGACATATGCTCAAATGGAATTATTCTTCTAATCCGAATAATTTGATAAAAAATCGTAGACAAAAAGGCACTTTACGCAAATCGTAAGGTGCCTTTTGCCTTAAATTTATAACTTATTTTTAAATTCAATAGGTGGAACGCCCGTATATTTTTTAAAACAGACACTAAAATACTCCGGGCTGCTATATCCCACTACATCTGCTACTTCATAGGTTTTCATGTTATTGCTTCTCAAAAGTTCCATCGCTTTTTTCATTCTTAGCTGTAATAAAAAATCTGAAAAGGTAATGTTTCTTTCCTGCTTAAACAGTGTGCTCAAATAAACCGGGTTCATGTGCACATGCTTAGCTACTTCCTGTAATGATAATCCCTGCTTTTCGTAATGTTCTTCAATATACTTTGCGGCTTCTCCTATTACCCCACTCCTGTGACTCTCACGCTGCGTTGTCATAAATTGAGCAAGATCACATGCCACAAACTTGATCAAGTTCGTAATTTCCTGAATGGTTTGCATTTCATTAATTCGACTGTAGTAAATAGATACATTTCCCTGCTGCGTTTTTTCCCATTCTTGTGCCCACTCAGCCGCACCTCGAAATAGAGATATAATTAACTGTACTGCAAGGAGGCGAACATAATACAGTGATATATGACTTTGCTGCATCATCTTACTTTCCAAATCATCGACAAAATGCAAAGCATCTTGCACCAAACCAAGCTTTACTTTATCTACAAGTTCAATTTCTTGCCCACTGATCTTTACACTCTTATCATAACTTGACGATCTTCCACCAACATCCAACATGGAGAAAACTCTATTTTTACCAATAAAGTGGCGATAACTAAATACAGACCGTGCCTCCCCATAAGATGATTCAATATTAGAGATTCCATGATACGCTCCCCCAAGAGCAATCGTCACTGTTGTTTCTAAATATTCTTCTACCGTATTTTTAATCTGCTCTGCTAAAGCCCTTGCATTTTCTTCTGCTTTTTCGCAGGTTTCATTGCTAGAATAAATTAGAATCAGTTCATCCTTTTCTAATTCAACGACGCCTCCTTTTCCCTCAGCAAATAGTAACTCTTCACAAATATTGAAAATACAGTACCTTAAGGCTTCTCTTTTTTCAATAGGCTGCTCTACTGTCCCCACTAGTTCCTTATAATACTCATCAATCTTGACTAAAAAAACAATAAAAGTTTGACCTGTTAATTCAATACCTAATGACCTTGCTTCCTGTATTAACTCTTCTTTATTATTTTCTTTACATTCCGTCAAATTTTTTAAAAATGCTTTTCTAAAAAAAGGCTTTGCTTCACTTATTTTTTGTTGTGCCCTATTCTCGACATCCCATTCTCCAGCTGCTTTTCTTACTTTTTCTAGTAGTATTTCCTTATCTACCGGCTTAAGCAAATAATCAAAAGCTCTTATTTGTATCGCTTGTTGTGCATATATAAAGTCATTATATCCTGTAAGAAGAATTAACTTAATCATCGGATATCGTTCCTTAACAATACGTGCCATATCCAGACCATCCATAAATGGCATCCTAATATCAGATATTACAATATGAGGATGAAATTCTTCAATTAGTTTGAGCCCCTGTTCCCCATCAGCCGCCTCTCCTCCAAGCTGAAACCCATACTCCTCCCAAGGTATTGTCTTAGCCAGCCCCTTGCGAATAATTCGGTCGTCATCAATAATTAAAATTCTATGCATTTCGCCTGTCCTCCAATTGTTTCATCGGAATGATAACTTTTATTACCGTTCCTTCATGCAACTCACTTGCAATCTGCAATCCAGCTTCCTTTCCATAATGAAGTTGGAGTCGTTCATGAACACTACGCACACCCAGACCAAGCTTCTCAAGCCCTTGGTCTCTATTATCCAGGCTGCTCCGGACTTCTTGCAGCCTCTCCCGGCTCATTCCAAGTCCGTTATCCTGCACTTCAAAACATAAGACCCCATCCCGTTCATAGCCGCTTACCTTAATCCAGCCAATTCCCCTCTTTTGCTTTACGCCATGATAAATTGCATTTTCCACCAGTGGCTGCAGTGTTAATTTCACAATACTATAGGATAAAATCTCAGGTTTCACATTAATTTCATAAGAAAAGGCATCACCATAGCGCATCTCTTGAATAAATAAATAATTACGTATATGAGAAAACTCCTCTTCAACACTGATAATTTCCTTGCCACAGCTAATACTTATGCGGAAAAAATTTGCTAAAGCTGTAATCATCGCACTGGCGTCTTCATTCAATCCCATATCACATAATCCCTTAATGGAATACAATGTGTTATACAAAAAGTGTGGATGAATTTGTGTCTGTATTACCGAAAATTCCAACTGCCTCTTTGTTTCCTGATCGATGTTAATCTGCTCCAGCAAATCTTTTACTCGCTCTACCAAATCTTTTACTCCCTGATTTAAAACTCCCATCTCATTCAATGGATGAGTATCAGTAACAAAATTTATATTCTCCCCCTGTATGCGCTTCATACTATCCGTCAGAACTGAAATCGGTTTTGTGATATAAATAGCCAACACATTTGTCAAAAATACAGCAACAATAATTAATAAAACAATCAGCGACAACGTAATATATTTTATATACTTAACTCGATCCAAAATTTCTTCCTGTGTAAATACAGCCGCAAGCTTCCATTGATTGGTCTGCAGAGTATCATAGATAACAACCATTGTCTTGCCTTTAGGGGTTTTAAATTCAAGCCTTCCTTCTTTCTCCTTGATTTCCTGTAATTTTTTTATTACCTCGTTATTCATCTGATATTTTTCGTCAATTTTTTTAAAAGTCATTGCATCTTCCTGATTCACTAATATTAAATATCCACTTTTACTAAGTAATGATTTGCTGAAAACTCTCTCAAAAAAATCATACCGCAAATTAAATAAAATAATTCCATTAATCTTTGCATTTTCCCGTCCAAAAAGTTTGAACATACTGATAACTCTACTCGGATTTTCTCCACGTTGTATGTCTTCCGAGCGGGAATTCTGCCAATATATATCATACGGATTGTCTGTATATCTCTTACGATATTGCTTATAAATAAATTTGAGCATGGAACTGGAATCATCACCTCTAAAAAAAACAAACTTGCCATTATGGAAATTGATGTAAATCGAGTCAATCAGAGTTCCATTAACCGATCGAATCCCATTAACATGAGATTGTACCTTCAAATAATCTTCAGGACTAATATCCTCAGGTTCTTTATTCATAACAGTAAGAAGATCAGGTTCATTCGACACTGCATTCAATTGCTGCAGCGCATCAGCAAACCGATTATCAAGATAATTTCCTGTTTGAAAAACAATGGTTTTAATATTATGGTACGCATTTTCCTCAATCTGCGATGCAGCCAATAAATATGATGTCATCCCTGTAATAAAGATAAAGAAGATAATGATCGGTATATAAAAACTGAGAATAGTAGATTTAAACGAATACAGAAATTTTCGTGCAAACTTATCTTTCAACCATTTAATCAGCATTTCTATCTTTTTTTTCAAGACGCCCCCCCTTTCTACTGTCGCAAGATTCGCACTATTTAAGCATGATTACACCATATACTTAATTCCCCCCTTACTCAAAAGATGTCTGTATCTACTTTTGTCACCTAAATTCTCCATTTATTTCTATTTATTCGATAATAGTTAATTAACCCCTTTAAAAAAGTAATATAAACTTAATTTTTACCTCATTTCTGATTGCAAAAATAAACATCAGCAAAGATTTTCTGCTTTGCTGATGTTACTAATCAAGTCTGGCCCTAATTCTCCATTCTGCTCCCGTAGTGAGTCATTTATCAGCATTTTTCAGGAAGGAAGCCGTGATTCTCCGAAATTTTGTGCCTCTCCAATATTTGACATTCCTTTTTAAAAGGAAGAAAATGAAAAGAAAGCTAAATGGTTGGTGATTTTCTTATGAAGCTTAAAGGAACATCGCTTTTGGAAAAACAAATTCTAAATACCATCTTTGAAAAAATTGATCACGGCAGCCTTGGTGTCCGCTACTGGGATGGCGAAGAAATTGCCTATGGTCAGTCAAGAGGGAAAACCAAGCTCATTTTTAAAACGGTGCCACCATTCAATTTCGCCAATGACCCTGTCCTTGCTATGGGTGAAGCCTATATGAGCGGAGATCTTGATTATGAGGGGAAACTGGAAGATTTCCTCCGGCTACTCGATGCCAATCCCCAGGTTTTCGCAAAAAACAGTGTCTTAACAAAGACTGTTCAAGCAATGAGTGGGCTAACCAGTCGATTTCAAGCCAAACAGAATATTCAACATCATTATGATCTTGGTAATGATTTCTTCTCTTTATGGCTTGATAAAACGATGAGCTATTCCTGCGCCTACTTCAAACATCCACACGATACCCTGGAACAAGCTCAGTTGCAAAAAATCGACTATATCTTGAAGAAGTTGAATCTAAAACCGGGCGAAACCTTACTCGACATAGGCTGCGGCTGGGGCTGGCTCATCATTAAAGCCGTGCAAACCTATGGTGTCAAAGCTGTAGGTATAACCTTGAGCGAAGAACAATTCCAAAAAAGCCAGCAGCGTATTGCCAGTTTAAACCTAACCGATCAAATAACCGTAAAACTGTTAAATTATCTTGACCTGGACGAGAAAACGTACTGTTTCGATAAAATCGTCAGCGTCGGCATGTTTGAACATGTAGGTAAAAAGAACATCCCTAACTATCTTGAGAAAGTATCCAGCCTGCTGACGCCAGGAGGTTTGTCGCTGCTTCACACAATCACCGATACCACTGAGAACAAACCGGAAAATTCATGGATCAAGAAATTCATATTCCCCGGCGGCTATGTCCCTTCCTTGCGTGAAGTCATATGGCAGCTGCCGGAATACGATTTCCATCTTCTCCATGGGGAAAGTCTCCGCATGCATTATGCCAAGACTCTTGACTGCTGGTATCATAATTTTTCCGACCACATCGATACCGTCAAAGAGAAATTTGACGACCAGTTTGTCCGAATGTGGAGTCTTTATCTCCAAGGCTGCGCTGCTGCGTTCCGGACGACAGGGCTGGATATTCATCAGCTTCTTTTTTCAAAAGGCTTAAATAATAATCTGCCCCTAACGTACGATCATTTACATAACTAACGCCTTTCTTCACCTAAGACCCCGCCCCACCTTAAATCCTAACTAATAGGGAAAGCCACTATTTATCTGTAAAAGTAAATAGTGACTTTCCCTATATCCTATGTTATGACACAATTAATAGGAAGACCAACTAATAAAGCCAATCATTTTAAATGTGATTACATCGTCCCCATCGTCCTTTTGAAAAAATATAATTTTTGAAATAAGAACTCATTTTTCACTTTACTTTTACTTGCAATCCCTAAGAAATGTAATATAATTAGGAATAGGTGGAAATTAAAAAAGTCGCCGTGTCCTGAGAGTGGTGGTACACTCCCAGGCACGAGCAGGTGTTCTGGCACCTACACGTAACAGCTAGCTGTCTACGACGACAATTTATTATACCGTGATTTTCCCTTGAAAACAAGGGAGATAGTACGTTGGGTATAGTAGCATTGTAGTTTTTGGCAGAAGCTTAGCGTCTGCATGCAATCAAAACGAAGCAAAGCGCATGTGTAGGTTGAAAAGACCTCGCATGCGTTTTTTTAATTTCCCCTGAAACAAACTGTATGCTGGTTTCTTCTATCCGCATCAGCGGATAGAAGAAACCTCCTACAGAATGAAGATGGGGGGATATAAATTGGTATCAGTTCGTTCCATTTACGACGGGCAAGACTCGAATTTCTGCAAGGAGAGGACAATGTAAATGTATAGAACCTACAGAACAACGAAAGACACAATTTGGGGTGAGGAAACGGAGAACATTGATATTACACTTAAATTGATCACGGATATGGATGGGAAACAATATGTGATGATCAAGAACCAAAAGGAAGATGCTATATATAATCTTTCCCTGGTAGGTCATATCACTGAAATAGTTAGCGAAGTTTCATTCGAAGAGTATAGAAACATTACCTATGCAAGATTAGATAAGGAATTGTTAGAGCAAGGGATCAAACCCAGGAGACGGCTTCCCTAAAGCTCCACATCGGAAGTCTCTCGCGAAAAAGTGAAATTTAATTAATACCTCTTCTTATGGGCAGAATATCTATCGTTCGGACATTTTACTTGATTTTTTGAGTTTAAATTATAATGACAGAACCACCAATCAAAACAACTTATTTCGCCATATTCATCTTCTTCTAACCTTTCTTTGGCGATTTTTTCTGTATTTGCTGGAGGTATAATAACATTACTGCCGATCAAATTATTCTGAGGCCAATTCGCTGGAGTCGCCACTTGATAGTTACTCGTTACCTGGAGTGCATGTATCAATCTCAAGATTTCGCTTATATTTCGTCCAACTTCTTGAGGATAATACAAAATGGCTCTAATGATTCCTTTATTGTCTATAATGAATACAGCTCTAACAGTATTTGTTCCCTTATTAGGATGAATCATACCCAATCGCTTGGCAACATTCCCCTGATCATCAGCGATAATTGGAAATTGAATTTCAACTTGTAAATTATCATATATCCACTCAATCCATTTTAAATGCGCAAACACTTGATCGATGGATAATCCCATTAGCTCCGTATTTAACTTACAGAAATCTTCCCGTCTTGTTTCAAATGCTACAAATTCAGTGGTGCAAACGGGTGTAAAATCACCAGGATGACTAAAGAGCATTAGCCATTTTCCTGAATAATCTCCAGGTAGTTTAATGTCTCCCTGGGTAGTCTTTACTATCATTTTAGGAAATGTATCTCCTATCAAAGGCATTCTTTCGTAAGCCATACCATCCACCTTCTTATCCTCCTCAACCGCCATAGCTTTATATTTATGTATAATATGAAGCCCTCAAGTGAAACGTTCAACTAACGAAATAACTTCACTCCTAGCAATTTTTTGACTATAACCTATGCAATGTTTACGGTGGAGGAATATAGAAAAAGCCACTATTTACTTTTATAGATAAATAGTGGCTTTCTCTACATTCCTACTGATATTGGTAAGCACAATTAAGCTGCATTATAATTGCTTACTTTCTAGCAATCAGGATCATGGCTATTTCATTTTTAAGAGTAACTCACGATACTCCTTGTCTAAATGATCTATGGTGTTTCTGTCTTTAGCAACAGATAATTTACTAAGCACTTCGGCCAAACGATGCTCTAATAAAAGTCGTCCCTCTTTAGCTGAATCCACCTTCTGCTCTTGTTTATATTGCAAATATTCTTCATAATTCCCAGAAAAAAGCCGAAGCTTTCCAGAATCAAATAGCATGAGATGGGTAGCGACGGAATTAATAAATTTTCGGTCATGAGAGGCCAGCAGTATTGTCCCTTTATACTCTGCCAACACAGCTTCAAGTGCTGCCAAAGATGGTAAATCCAAGTAATTTGTTGGTTCATCCAACAGTAGAACATTTGCTTTGCTCACCATAATTTGGGCTAGAGCGACACGTGTTCTCTCGCCTCCGCTCAATACAGCAACTTTTTTATACACATCATCCCGGCGAAATAGCAACTGTGCCAGCAGGCTTCTCACGAAGTTCTCATCATAGATACTATCTGTCATCACATTTACCAGTATCGACTTATCTAGATCAAGCCCCTCTATCGCCTGGCTGAAATATCCAAAGCGTACCTTGGGTGCAACATAGATCCCTTCAGCGTATGACAGAATCATATTCATTAACGTTGTTTTTCCGCAGCCGTTATCGCCAATCAGAGCTACCTTATAACCGTTAAAAATGCTAAATTCAGCCTGATCATACAATCTGCGATTGTCAAAGAATTTGCTTATCCCTTCTGCCCGCAGCACCATTTTGCTGTATAGATCATCGGTATTCTCCAAATCAAATATCACCTTAGGATTACCTTTGGGTTTATCCTTGACCTCTAGCTGACTCATTCGTGTTTCCATGGCTTTTACGGCTTTATCCAAGTTCGCTTTTGCTTTTTGATTCCCCATTTTGTGCAGTCGTGCTTCCGAATTTCCCATCCGGCTTGGAGTTTTTCTCATAGTCACTGCCTGCTGCCTGCGGTCGGCTGCCCCCGCCTCTAGTTTTTTCTTCTCTGCAAGATAAATTTCATATTCGCGGGCTTGCTGTGCTTTCTTCACTTCTTTTTCGGCAAGGTACTTTCGATAATTACCTGTATAAACCTTGATTTCTCCCTCTTGTATCTCCCAGATACTAGTACAAACCATGTCAAGCAATTCCCGATCGTGGGAAACAATGACAAAGGCACCTTGAAACTCTCGCAGCTTTTGCTGGACAAGTTCAGTTCCCTTAATATCCAGATTTGCTGTTGGCTCATCAGCCAGCAAGAAAGCAGTGTCTTTACTAAATGCTAAAGCAAGTCGGTAGCGAGTCTTTTCTCCCCCGCTCATTGTCTTCTCATACTGCATCCCAATTTGGAATTGATGAGCAAGACCTGGATTCATGCCATTTTCCTGCTCATAACTGCCATCTAGCTGAGCTATATAAGAAGGGGAACGATACTGAACAACCTTCCCTTCATCAGGCTGCATTAAACCTGCCATGATTTTTAGCAGAGTAGTTTTCCCTACTCCATTGGGGCCGACAATGCCGATACGGTCTTTTGAATACACCTTCAAATCGTCAATTTTAAATAAACAGCGATCTCCAACCGACGTCACAATATTTCTTAATTCTAATACTAACAAAAAAACCTCTCCTTTTTGGCAAAGAGAGGACATACGTACAGAAAAAAGAGCGCAGCAACACGCACCTATACATAATCCTCTCTAGAATTCAAATGAGCACATGAACAGAATCCTGCGTACTAATACAGGAATGCTCTCTCATTTGATTTACTAAAAAAGATTAATTGCGCATGTTCGTAATACCCTTTTCCTTCCGTTATATTTTGTGGTTCTAAACGTATTTTATCCAATACATCAGCAAATAGCAATAGAATACTCTTCCAATTATATATTGTGAACAATTAACTACTTTGATTAAGACTATGAAAAAAATGATAAAGAATTAGAGAATTAAAGCCGAATCCCTTATAGTCAGGGATTCGGCTTTAATGTTGTTGCGTTTATTTTGGGGACGAGAAACCTGTCCCTGTAAGTCCTGCATGAAAGGCTTCAAGGTTGATATCAACTGTTTTAGCTTTAACATGGTTCCTAATGGCCTGCTCCCAATCAATATTCTCCAAACTCATAGCTTTTACTAAAGCACCAAATAATACGATATTCATAGTCTTGGCATTGCCAAGTTGTACTGCAATTTCAGCAGCTTTCAGCACTGTTGTCTTCACTTTTTGCTGAATCACCTCCAGTATACCATCTGGGTAATCAATTTGCCCCATAAGAATAAGAGCGAAAGGAATCTGATAGTCATTAACAATCGCAGTTCCCCTAGGATTGATATATTCTAACCAGCGCAATGCTTCCATAGTCTCAAAAGCAACTAATATATCCGCTTGCCCCTTGCCAATTATCGGGGAATAGACCTTCTTGCCATATCTAACTTGAGTACTGACACTACCACCGCGTTGTGCCATGCCATGAACTTCAGACATTTTCACATCATATCCTGCGGTAATCAAACCATCCGACAATATTTTACTTGCAAGAATGGTCCCTTGCCCTCCTACACCTACTAAAAGTATATTTTTAACATCCATTTTATTCCCCCACCCTTGAAATTGCTTTTTGGGGGCATACTTGAACACATACCTGGCATGCAACACATTGAACCGGATCTATTTTTGCTTTCCTAGCGCCTTTATCAAATCTTAAAGCCGGGCAGCCCGTCCAAATGCACAACTTACAACCAATACATTTTTCCTCTTTTACTTCACAAGTCGACATGTAATTCCCAAATTCATCCTTATCGATCTGAGATTGTTTTTTTAGAACACACGGCCATCGCGTAATAATAACCGATGGTTCATCAAGACTAAGCGCCCACTCTAACGCTGATTTCACTCTAGAAAGTATCAGTGGGTTGATTACTCGCACATGATCAATCCCCACTGCTTTCACCACAGCAGCAATATCTAGAGCCTTTGTCGGCATTCCCTGAAGAGTAAAACCAGTACCAGGATGATCTTGGTGACCGGTCATCCCGGTAATTCGATTATCTAGAATACAAGTAATTGTATTGCTGTTGTTATACGCAGTATCCATGATACTGTTTATTCCCGTATGAAAGAAGGTCGAGTCTCCAATTGTAGCAATTACTCGCATGTTTTCGTTAAACTTGTTGAAAATCTTTTGTGCTCCATGTGCTATACTCGGAGCTCCTCCCATGCAAATAGCGCTATCTTTGGCACTAAGAGGAGCAGATCCTCCTAATGCATAGCAACCGATATCACCAGAAACCATAACATTTCTAATCTTAGACAACTCATAAAAAAAACCACGATGTGGGCAACCAGCACAAAGGACTGGCGGCCTAGAAGCAATAGAAGCAGAATCGTACTGAACTCTCTGTCTTTCTGTACCAATCAAACTTTTGGCTATAATATCTGGATTTAATTCATACATATTGGGAATTTTTTCTTTACCGATACAAGCAATACCGGCTTGCTTAATTTGTTCTTCTAAGTAAGGTTCCAACTCTTCCACAATATAGAGTGTTTCCATATTCGTAGCAAATTCCCTTATTTTCATCAGTGGCAACGGATAGGTGAAACCAAGTTTTAAATAAGAAACGGTATCTTCAAATACTTCTTTAGTATGTTGGTAAGCAATCCCCGAAGTGATAATCCCAATTTTACTTTCGTTCCATTCAAAATAATTGAGGCTTGTCTCGTTAGAATATTGCTCTAATTCTTTAAGTCTTCCGTCCAATTGAGCCCGTAAATTTCGCGAAACTGCAGGCACTAAATTATATTTAGCAAGGTTCTTCACATATGGCTTTTTGCCTACTTCTTGACGCTCGCCGATTTCCACTATACTTTTACTGTGACAAACCCGTGTCGTCATTCTCATTAATACAGGTGTATCAAACTTTTCACTAATTTCCATAGCCACTTTGATCATATCTTTCGATTCTTGACTGTCACTTGGTTCAATCATTGGGATCTTAGCAAATTTGGCATAGTATCTGTTGTCTTGTTCATTCTGTGACGAATGTAGACCAGGATCATCAGCAGTGATCAGCAGCATTCCCCCATTAACTCCCGTATAGGCAAAGCTAAAAAGAGGATCTGCAGCAACATTTACCCCAACCATTTTCATTGCTGCTAATGACCTTGCCCCTGCAATAGAGGCACCAATGGCACTTTCCAAAGCTACCTTTTCATTAGGTGCCCATTCAGCAATAATATCCTTTTTAAATTCTGCAATATTCTCCAATATTTCCGTGCTGGGAGTACCAGGGTAAGCAGCAGCAAAAGTAACTCCTGCTTCGTATGCACCTTGAGCCACAGCTTCATTACCTGTTAGTAACTTTCTCATCTAAATTTCTCCTTCCCCATTGTCCTTCGCAACTTTGACAGCTCTGAATCCTGATTAGAAAAACACCATTATTTATCTTTTACTGATAAATAATGGTATTTTTCTATCCTCCTATTCTAATTATAGGTTATTTAAATTGTTTGAGCGACCCGGCTAAGAATCCCCTCATACACTTTTACTTGATGTTGTTGAATTTTTTCTCAAGAAGACAGATTAACAAATTCTTTCTTTTTTTATATAAGAAAGAATTTCTTTGGCATTGTTATTGATTAATAAAATTTTATTATAATCAATTGCAATATTATTCAAATATTGTAAAACCAAAGCATCTTTACAAGCAGTTCCCGGCATTATTCCGGCAAAAAAGAATCCCATCTTTTCAAATTCAGGTGTCAGATAATAGGTCAAAGGATCGTTTAGGCTTAAGTACAAATGAATTACAACAAATTTCTCAGAACAAAATTTACTTAACATTGCACTAATTTCCGGAATTATCTTCTTTCCATATCGTACGATCTTTACGATTGCCTGTCTTAATTTCTTGTCAGCTTTAATTCTAAAATCTGACTGGCTATTTACATCGTTTTCTGATTTTTTTTCTGGTATTCGGCACTGAACACGAGCTACGCCAATATTTTTAAATAAGTTCTTAACCATGTTTTTATGTTTCTGTGGAGGATAGATAATCAGTGTTTTAGGCTTTACAATGTACATATAAGTTAACACTAATGTTAAACGCTGTGATTGTTCAGTGCTAATTTCCATAAACTCAACATTAGGGGCATACCCCAGCCAAATCCCGCAATCCTTGAAGCCATGGAAATATACTTGTTTTTGGGAAAATAGATGTTTGGTAACAGGTAAAATATAAATCCCCATGACTCCTTTAAATAAATTTGGCTTTCTATTTATATATAGATATTCAGCCAATTTAGTCAGTACCCCTCCATTGCGGAAAGCAGGCTTTACCACAGCTATTATCGGTTCAACAATTTGTGGGTCATCTACCGTTCGCAAAAGGGCCATATGACCGATAATATCCCCCTCATCTGTAACCGCTACAATTGATGTCAAATAACCGCTTTCATTTGCCTTGACAATTGCCGCTGGAGTATAATACTCCTTGTAACAATATGAATTACCATAACAATCTTGTATAATGCCGACAACATCAACAGCTTCGGCTGGTTTCATGACCCTGACGGTAACATTAAATTTAGGAAAAGTACTATCATATAGAAGATAATCCCTTAATAGTTGATTTTTCACTATTTTCATTGCAGAATCACCCCTGAGTATCAAAATTGTTTTATCCCATCATTCTCGTTGCGACATTATTGTCAGCTATCACCTCTGAGCTTTCTATCGATATTTTGAATTTTACCAAAAAGGTTGTTCCCTTTGAACTGCTTTCTATCGCTATAACTGCTCTATGTCGTTCCGCTATACTATAACAAATAGCAAGCCCTAAGCCAGTTCCAGTATCTTTCGTTGAAAAAAACGGAGTTCCTATCTTTTTCAGCATCTCAGCATTCATGCCTTTCCCCCGATCCTGGACGCTTAAAACCACTTCCCCCTTATCAACATAGGTACTAATTTTTAAAATTCCGTAATCCTCCATTGATTCAATTCCGTTTTTTGCTAGATTCAAAATTAGTTGCATCATCTCCTTTTTATCCATAAGTAGATCAGGAATATCCCCTAAATCCACATCAACATCTTTATTAATAGCTGCTTCATCTGTCTTTATTAAAGGTAATAGCGCAGAGATCAATGCATTGAGATTAGTCCGTTCAAAATTTACAGACTTTGTTCTAGCTAATAGAATCAGCTCACTCATAATCGAATTGATTTGATCTAGCTCTTGAATCGTTAAGTCGAAGTACTCTTTACAATGGCTCAAATCCTTCTTTGCACTTAAAAACTGCATAAAACCGCGAATGGTGGTCAATGGGTTCCGAATCTCATGGGCAATCCCTGTGGACATATGACCGGCCAGATTAAGCCGCTCTAGTCGCAATACTTCATTTTCTAATTTTTTCATCTCACCAATATCAATAAAAACGCTTAGTGTATGCGGCTTTCCCCCAATGTCAATTAACTCACAAAAGAGCAGACTGATTTGTAGTTTTCCTGTTTTAGTATAAATATGTGTTTCAAAATTGCTGATTGACTTTCCTTTACGCAATAACTGAACGATTTCGTCATAATCATCAATCAAGATATGTAAGTTTCTCAATGTTTTCCCAATTATTTCCTCCCTTGTATACTCAAAAGTTCGTAAAAAACTTTCGTTAACAGTGATATATCGTCCATCTTCTATTGACCTAATTGACATTGGACTAGGATTAAAATTAAAGGCTGTTGCAAAGCGTTCCTCACTTTTCTGTAACTCTCTTTGTGCACTATCTTTTTCAGCTTGATTTCTTCGCGCATGAATTACATTTTTTGTAACAAAAACAAAGATTGCAGCACCAACTGTATGAGCAACAGTCATTGGTATAGCAAATCTTTTAACAATATCTATTACCCCATCACTCCATTGTCCCATCATTAGTGTCAGTATCATATGGAATATTTCAAAACTAGCAGCAAATACTGCTGCTTCACATACCCCTGGCAGCTGTCCTTTTTTCCATCGGTGTACAAATCCACCTGCCAATCCAGCAAGCAGCGTTATCAACACTGCGGAATTAGTAACTTCTGCCGCTCCATATCGTAAGTCATATAAGCGGTACCCGCCACTAAACAAACCAGCACCAACACCAATAATGGGACCACCTAATAACCCAGCAAGCATCGGTCCAAGAACTCTGACATTAGCTATACCGCCTGCAATAGCGCCGTAAAGAGAAAAGATTCCAAACGTCAATGTAAATAAAACTTCGTTTTTAGTATTACGTTTTCCCTCAACTATTTCCCAATAATATTTTCTATGGCTTAATACATAAGCCATAACGATAATTACACACACATTGTTAATGGGAGATATAATAACATTAATTAAATCTTCATTCAAAAAACATCACCTCTACAGCGAAAATATAACATAAAGCACGAAAAATGTAAATATATGTTATAATTGGTAATTCATCATTTTAACTATTTCGCTCCATATCTAACAATGCCATCCAAAAGCTCCCTTGATGTTTCGCTAATAGGGATACAGGGCAAAAATATAAAAACTTCAGACTAATTTGACTCTCGAAGTTTTTTATTGATTTGCTTGATAGCTTATACTCACTGCTTCTCTTTCATTATTTTATACGTTAATAAAGCTATCAACATGATTGAGAGAGAGGCAAACTATTTTCTTATGGTAAATCCCTCCGCACTGCCTTGCCGCATAAGGCGATAATTGCCCCCATTAGTCCGGGACACAAACCGTGTTACGGCGAAAAGCATGTATCGTTTTTATCGTTACCATAGCAACAATCAGTGTAGTCACCGTCAATAACAGAGTCGCCAGCCACGCAAACAGTATAAGCCCTGTAAACTTAAAAGCCAGGGTGGTGGCAATCGTTACGGCGCACATGGGGAATGTGTATACCCACCAGGATACAAAAAAGTTTATCCTGGTAAAATTCCGCGCCATCGAGAATAACAAAAATTTGTAAACCTAAGACTTGCTCAAACCGCTGGTAGGCAATCGACAAACCGCATAGCCCCATCACGCTGGTAAATAGTCCAATAGGAAAATAGGATACCCCACTTACCAAAATCAATCCCCCCTTATAAGTATTGCTGTTTGTAAGAATCATCCCCCAAGCATCTGCCCTGCCACCACGGCATCCTGGCACATGCTACAATAGTATTGTATAATGGTAAAACAAAATCACGGAAGATTACGCTCCTGCTTTGTCTGACCTTATTGGTGTTAGGCTTGAAAATGATACTAAGTAAATAACAATATAACCTTGACAAGGAACCTACCAAAATTATATATTAGTTATGAAATATATTCCACAACTATTTTTTAGAGTCATAAGGTACAGTGCTGTATCACCTAATTGGTTTTTCGCAATCCAAGATAGCGGATACATATAAGCCCTCTTCCTTTCTTGACATTTTCCTTTGGATATTATATATTGATTATGAAATATATTTCACAATTAGAAAGGAGTACTATGGGTCGTCCACATAAAGAACGCCGAGTTGAACAACTGCCTCCTACCACTCACTATAAACCTGTAGGGATTCCCCTGCGCGACATTGAGGAAGTCATATTAACCATTGAAGAAATGGAGGCTATCCGTCTAGCAGATATCGAACAACTAGATCAAGCATCAGCCGCTGACCGCATGGAAGTATCACGGCCCACTTTTCACCGCATTGTCAATAGTGCTCATCAAAAAATAGCTGCTGCCTTATGGCAAGGACATGCGTTACGGGTAGATGGTGGTAACTTTCGCATTGCTCACCGATTTCAAGCAGATCTGCGTCATTGTATTTGCCATACTTGTGGTCACAAATGGTCCTTACCCCACGGTACCGGACAACGTTGCCATGATTTATCCTGCCCTCAATGTCAAGCTTCCACTGTTAGTCGTGACGATAGCTAAGCATATTTCACGTAATGATGAAATATGCTTCAAGTAAGTAATTATAATAAGGGGGTATTCAATGTATTCCGATACAGTGATTGATCATTTTATGTCACCCCGCAACGCATGGCAAATGCCAGATGCTGATGGAATCGGAACCATAGGTGAACCAGACTGCGGCGACCATTGCATGATGTTTATTAAGATTCGGAAAGAAATCATTCACGAGATCAGTTTTCTTATTTTCGGTTGTGGCGCCGCAGTTGCCTCTGGCAGCATGACAACAGTGCTGGCAAAAGGAAAAAGTATTAAAGAAGCTCTAGAGCTTACGGAACAAGACATCATTAATGGCCTGGACGGCTTACCCGAAGGGAAACAACACTGTTCTAATTTGGGCGTGGCTGCTTTACAAGCGGCCATCAAAGATTATCTAGCAAAACAGGGAGAAAGTTAGGTTAAAAAACTTTTTTTAGCCTAGTTATGAAATATATTTCATAATTTTCAAAAGGAGGTGAATACTATGCCAAGAAGAGATGGAACTGGTCCGTTGGGTAATGGACCAATGGGCCGCGGTCGTGGCAATTGCCAAGGTACATTTTTAGGATGCAATATGCGAAGATTTTTTGGTTTTGGCAGTAATAATACTATGAACCAAAAATCTTTAGAAGTTCAGGCAGCTCACCTAGAAGAACAAGCTGCTAGCCTACGGAACATAGCCAAACAGAACCGTAAAGCCGAGTAATTCTAATCACCACATCTGCAAATTTGCCTGTTTCCCAGGCAAGAGTAATCTCAATTTAGCTATACCAAAGGAGGAGTCCATGTGCTTATCAGTATTGCCAGTGGCAAGGGTGGAACAGGTAAAACTACGCTAGCCCTACTACTCGCCTCCATTCATTCAGATATCACCCTGATTGACTGCGACGTGGAAGAACCAAACTGTCATTTGTTTCTCAAACCAGAATGGCAAGACCAAGGGCAAGAAGTTGCGGTCATGATACCACAGATTAATATAGAATTGTGTAATGGATGCGAAACTTGTTCAACTGTCTGCCTATTTAATGCCATTGCAATTTCTGGCGGAGCAGCCCTATTATTTAACGAATTATGTCATAGTTGCGGAGGTTGCATTCTAGCTTGTCAACAAGGTGCCATTACAGAAGCTAAGAAACTTATTGGCACCATCACGACTGGAACTTCACCAATCTTTCCTACTATTCAATTCCTAAGTGGCTCATTAGATATCGGCACCCCCAGTGCTGTGCCTCTTATCAAAGCCATAAAAGAAAAAGTCTCTCATCTTGCGGGTGATATCCTACTTGATTGTCCGCCTGGTACCTCCTGCTCTATGGTTACTGCCGTCAAAGATAGTGACTTTTGCATTCTGGTCACTGAGCCCACCCCCTTTGGCAAGCACGATCTGGAATTGGCAATGAATATTACCCATCTGCTCAACATACCTACAGGTGTAGTTATTAATAAAAGTGACGAAAATATCGGCGATGAAAGTATTGAATCCTTGTGCCACATTCGCCAAATTCCAGTATTGGCAAAAATACCCCATAGTTTCTCCTTTGCTAAAGAATATGCTGCCGGCTTCATACCTGATGAATTTCAAGCTGTCGCTGCTACTATCTGGAGCCAACTAAATGCCAAAGGGAGTGAGGGAATATGAAAGAATTAGTCATTGTCAGCGGCAAAGGCGGTACTGGCAAAACTAGCATCAGTGCTGCCCTCGCCTTTCTGTCGTCACAAAAAGTGCTAATAGATTGTGATGTAGACGCTGCTAACCTTCACTTAGTCAGCGGTGCCATCATCCGTGAAACCCATGAATTTAAAGCTGGTTTTGAACCAAATGTTGATGAAAACAAATGCACCTCTTGCGGCCAATGTACTGACTTATGTCGTTTTGGGGCCATCACTGCGGGTGTCATCACTACACCCCTTAATTGTGAGGGATGCGGCGTATGTGCCTTCAATTGCCCTGAACATGCTATTTCCATGCTGGAAAAACAAGCTGGTCATTGGTTTTTAGCTGATACTCATTTGGGTCAGTTAATCTATGCTGAACTAGGTTTATCGGTGGAAAACTCAGGAAAACTGGTTAGTAAAGTACGACAAGAAGGCAAAAAAATTGCAAAAGCTAAGAAATTCCCTCTCATGATCACGGATGGTCCTCCAGGTATCGGCTGCCCAGCTATCGCCGCCTTATCGGGTGCCAGTTTAGCACTGGCTGTGGTAGAACCCTCCTTATCCAGCATACATGATTTAAAGCGCTTAGTCGATTTAGTTGCCCATTTCAAAATCCCCTTAGCAGTGTGCATCAATAAGAGTACACTCCATCGGGAAAATACCCGAGAAATTATCGCCTGGTGCCACAGTAAAGCCATTCCTATCATGGGCCAACTTCCCTATAGTGATG
The DNA here is from genome assembly GCF_000271665.2 of Pelosinus fermentans JBW45. GTDB lineage: Bacteria > Bacillota > Negativicutes > DSM-13327 > DSM-13327 > Pelosinus > Pelosinus baikalensis. Next base: position 4,176,029 of record NZ_CP010978.1, read on the forward strand.
CATTTCGCATCGCTGTCCAGTCCGGTAAAACCGTGCTAGAAATGGAGGATGCCGCTGTCATAGAAGAGATGACAAAACTATGGCATAACCTTGCAAAACGTTTAGAGGTTTCCATAACTGAAAGTAATATTGGCTTTTTTCGGAAAAAACTCAATATTTTTCAGTAAAAGCCTCTTTATAGAATGAAGGAAACAAAAGCATCTGGAGGTACTCTATTTGATATTAAACACCGGCATTGAATCTATGACTGAATCGGAAAAAGTACTACTACAAAGCCAGCAACTACAAAAGCTAGTCGAGCGAGCTTACGAAAAAACAAGTTTTTATCAAGAACGTATGCAAGCTATAGGTTTGACACCTAATGAAATTCAAACTATCAATGATATCAGCAAATTGCCCCTCATGACTTCAAAAGATTTAACCAACAACTATCCTTTTGGGCTGTTAACCATTCCCGTAAGTGGTATTGCTCGATTTCAGCAAAGAAGCGACTTCAATACCGCAGTGGGATTTACCCAACAAGATATTTCTCACCAAGTCGAAATGCTCTGCCGCACTTTAGTTGCCTGTCATATAATCACTAGTTCAGTGATTATGATTGCGCCCCAATCCTTAGACACTGACAGTATTGTAGCATTACAACAAGCTGCAGAAAGTATTGGAATTACAGTCATATCCAGTCCATTACCTAATGTAACCTCCCAAATTAAAACCCTATTGGATTTTGGTGTTACGACTATCTTTTCTACTCCTGACATTCTTTTTCAATTAGCAGATTTCTTGAAAAATGCAGGTTTTTCTACCCGCGACCTACCTCTCATGAACATTCTTTGCGAAGCCCACCACTGCTCTGCTACAGTACGCAAAAGCCTGGAAGAACAATTTCAAATTCCCGTTTATACAATCTATGGGCTGGCAGAGTTAATGAATCTAGGAATCGCTGGTGAATGCCATAAGCAAAATTGGTTACACATCCACGAAGATCATTTTTATCCAGAAATCATTGACCCTCACACTGGTTCTATTATTTCTAATAACCAACCCGGTGAATTAGTGCTCACCACCCTTTCTAGAGAAGCCATGCCCCTTATTCGTTATCGCACTGGCGACATGGCTCTATTGGAACATAAACCATGTACCTGCGGCAGAACATCGGCACGGTTAAAACTAGTTACTGATAAATAAGCTGCTTGATTTAGCAAATGATCTATAAGAAACGAAAGTGAGGAAAACAGATTATGAAAATTGCCATTACATCTTACGGTGAGGACTGCCACGCAGCAATCGACTCTCGATTTGGTCGAGCTGATTATTTTTTGATTTACGACCAGGATAAAGAAGCTTGGGAGAGTCTGCCAAATACACAAAACCTAGAAGCTGCCCATGGAGCTGGTATCCAAGCCGGTCAAGCCATAGCCAAAACTGGAGCTAGCGTACTCATCACGGGGCATGTCGGCCCTAAAGCTTTCAAAGTGCTAGAAGCAGGGAAAATCGCCATGTATTCCATAGGAGATATGAGTGGTAGCGTAGAGGATGCGCTAGCAGCTTTCCTTGAAGGAAAACTTGCAGTGATCGACGTGCCAGGTGCTATGAATCACGGTAAATAATATACTCATTTTTACAGCAAAATCAAAGGAGATGGATGTTAGAATGTCTTGTAACTCAACTACCACAGATCATGATTTTGAAGCACAAAGCCAAAAAATCAATAATTTCTTGCAGAATGTCGACCACAAGATCGTTGTCATGAGTGGTAAAGGCGGCGTCGGGAAAAGTACGATTGCCACTAACTTAGCCGTATTTCTTAGCAGCCAGGGCTATAAAGTCGGCCTATTGGACGTGGATGTACACGGTCCAAGTGTTGCTGGTCTTTTAGGACTTACTGACCTAAAACTAAATATTATTAACAATCGAATACAACCTTATTCTTATACCGATAATTTAAAGGTAATCTCTATCCAAGGATTATTAAATCACCCAGATGAACCGCTCATCTGGCGAGGTCCAATGAAAATTGGCATTATCCGCCAATTTCTAGGCGATGCAGATTGGGGTTCCTTAGATTTCCTCATTATCGACAGTCCACCCGGAACTGGCGATGAACCTTTGACAGTGGCTCAAACAGTAACTGACTGCCAGGCTGTTATCGTAACAACTCCTCAAGAAATTTCGCTGGCAGATGTACGCAAGTCTATTCAGTTCTGTCAAAAGGTAAATATGCCAATTTTAGGTCTAATTGAAAATATGAGTGGATTCGTATGTCCCTCTTGCAATAGCCTGCATGCCATCTTCAAAAGCGGTGGTGGCGAAAAATTGGCAACGGCTGTAAATATTCCATTCTTAGGTCGCCTACCCATTGATCCTAGCGTGGTCACTGCTGGTGATGCTGGTCAATCCATTGATAGTTTGAACAATCCTAGCAAAGAAAAACTGCAAGGGATTGTCGATCAAATTATTAACCAACTTCCCAATAAAAAGAAAGGTGCTGATTCAACTATGAAAATTGCGATTCCATTAGCTGGAGGTAAACTTGCTACCCATTTTGGTCATTGCCAAGAATTCGCCATTATGACTATCGATAATGGTAACGTTACCAAACATGAAACTTTGACCCCACCTCCTCATGCTCCTGGTGTCATTCCTAACTGGGTGGCTGATCTAGGATGTACTGACATTTTAGTCGGCGGCATGGGTGAAGCGGCCCAGGTCATTTTAAAAGAACGTGGCGTAAAAGTCTCGTGTGGTGCCCCATCGGATACTCCTGAAAACTTGGTTGCCCTCTATCTGCGCGGCGAACTTGTCGACTCTGGCAACGCCTGCGACCATGATGCTCACGGTCATGACTGCGGCAGTCATTAAATAAGTCTTTCAGACGCATCTAGAACGATATTCCATCATTCTAGATGCGCCTTTATCTATGAAAACGTAACTCTTCATCATTATATTTTATAATCTATATGATATAACCTAATGAAAGGCAGGAGAAATTGTTATGAAATCCTTATTAGAACGTACTCGTAAAATCAATAAATTGTTACAAAAATCTGAAAAAGTAGAGTATGCTGAGATGTCTACTTTGCTGAGTACGGTAATGGGTGCTAATATATATATTATTAGTAAAGATGGTAAACTACTTGGCTATGCTTGTTTGGATAACTTTGAATGTGATTTGATGCGTGATAAAGTGCTGTTACCAGGAATCTTTCCAGCGTACTATGTGGAGTGGTTGCTGAGAGTTAATGAGACTTCACCAAACTTAACTCTTAAAGATGGACTGTGTGCATTTAGTAAGGGAGAGCCATGTCTCTTCAACGATAAGTTTACGACTATTGTACCTATTCATGGTGTAGGTCAACGCATTGGTACTCTAATTGTAGCTAAGTTCCATACGGAGTTTAATGATGATGATCTTATCTTAGCTGAATATGGAGCTACCGTTGTAGGGATGGAATTTCTAAGGGACCGAAGTGGGAAAATTGAAGAAGAAGCTCGTAAAAAAGCAATAGTCCAAGTCGCTATTGGCACCCTTTCTTATTCAGAACTTGAAGCTGTGACACACATCTTAAATGAGTTGGATGGCAATGAAGGATTATTGGTAGCGAGCAAAATTGCTGATCATGTAGGTATTACCCGTTCAGTAATTGTAAATGCGTTACGCAAATTTGAAAGTGCTGGAGTTATTGAATCTCAATCGTTAGGTATGAAGGGAACTTTTATAAAAGTACTGAATGATCGCTTATTTGAAGAATTAAAGAATCTTAAAAACTAATAGAATTTCTTTAATAAAGATATAGGAATAAGTGCCATTTATTATTGCACTCGTTGCTCACCAAAAGGAGGTCTTACTTTATGCGACTTACTATCCTCGTTGATAATACAGCCAATATGCGAGACCTGAAAGCTGAATCTGGTTTTTCCCTCTACATTGAAGATCAATCAACTAAAATTTTATTTGACACTGGCTGTTCTGCTCTATTTATGGAGAATGCCCATAAACTTGGCATTAATTTACGGGAAGCAGATTACATCATATTATCCCATGGTCATTATGACCATACTTGGGGCCTCAAACACCTACTCCATTTGTACCTCACTGCCGACACGCCTCATAGCTCTAACCCTATATTATTAACCCATCCGTTGTCCTTTAGTCACCGGACAAAGGACGGCAAAAACATGGGTTGCAATGTATCAGAAGAAGAACTGATGAGCTCCTTTACTATCCACAAGAGTAAGACTCCATTGTGGATTAGCAAGCAACTTGTTTTCTTAGGTGAAATAGAACGTAAATTCCCACATGAAGGAAATCAAACGATTGGCCAGATTATCAAAAACGGCATTGCTGTCATTGACTCCATGGAAGACGATACTGCGCTCGCCTACAAATCAAGTCAAGGGCTTGTCATTATCACCGGTTGCTCCCATTCAGGCATATGCAATATCGTGGAGCAGGCTAAAGAAATTTGTCAAGATGATCGAGTGCTATCCATCATCGGCGGACTGCACCTACGAAAACCATCAATCGAACAACTTAATGGTACCATTACCTATCTACGCCAAACGAATGTCAGAAAGCTGTATGCCTGCCACTGCACAGATCAGCCTTCACGCATTGCTTTGGCACAACTAGGTAACCTTTGTGAAACAACCGTCGGACTAACTCTGGAATATCCATAATATCTTTGATAGAAAATCCGGTGTAAAATGAATCATTTATAAAAGAAATATAATGCATTCAATAAAAAGATGGCAGGCGCATGTTTGACAACTATAAGTATCAAACATGCGCCTGCCATCTTTTTATTATTCTACATCAACAATCATTTATTTTTATCACAGACAAAGGGCCAAGATACAATGCCACCTTCCAATACCTTGACGTTCTCAAAGCCCACGCCTTCCAAAATACCTTCTGCTTCATAGCCTCGTAAACTTATTTTGCAAAAAGCTATAATTTCATCATTTTTATTCAGTTCAACTAATCGGCTACGCAGTTGTCCTAATGGAATATATGTAATATTTTCGTAATCAGCCAAACGTATCTGCTTGCATTCTTCTGGACTACGTACATCAAGAAAGACCGTATCACCAGACGTCATTTTTTCTTTGGCTTCCAGAGATGAGATACCCTTGAACTTGCCTGCCAGTTTATTCATAAGGGTATTGGCAGCCACTACTACGTTATCAATAGGAGAATTATAAGGTGGAGCATACGATAGATCAATATCAAACAAATCCTCAATACTTCCACCTAGCGTTAGCACTGTTGCCACAACGTCTATCCGTTTAGATACGTCGCCTTCACCGACTGCTTGCATTCCCAGCACTTTACTAGTGTTAGCATCAACGATCAATTTTACAGTAATTAGTTTTGCCCCTGGCATATAATGAGGTTTGTCATGCCCCGCCACCATGGTGGTGATGTAGTCATATCTAAGCTGTTTGGCATCCCGCTCCGTCAGACCCGTTTTGCCAACGCTAAGGCTATGTATTTGAGCCACCGCAGTAGTAAGGACACCTTTAAATTTAAGATGCCCACCGCACAAGTTTTCACCAATAATCCGGCCGTGCTTATTAGCCGTCGAACCCATAGGCGCAAATACTTTTTTCCCAGACATTACATTTACATTCTCCACGCAATCACCGCCAGCATAGATATCGGGATCACTGGTGCGCATTTCTTCGTCTACGACGATGGCCCCTGTTGAACCTATGACCAGCCCAGCTGCTTTGGCTAATTCTATATTGGGACGTGCGCCGATTGCCAATATCACTAAGTCAGCAGGAATACTACGCTTGTCAGTCTCCACCGCTGCTACAGAGGTATCACCAGTAAAGCGTACAACTTTTTCATCCAGCAACAGGGTAATACCTTTATCCTGTACATATTTACCCACAATCCCGCCTATTTCAGTATCCAAAAAAGCAGGAAATACTTGGTTTTTCATCTCTACAACGGTAACTGGGATTTTCCATTTAGTCAATGCTTCAGCCATTTCCATACCAATCAGCCCTGCACCAATAATAACAGCACTCTTGAACTGATTGCCTTCTAAGCCTTGTCGTACAGCTTTTGCATCATCTGGATGCCAAAGTTGATAGATATTAGAGAGTTCCACTCCAGCCAGCGGTGGTTTGATAGCTGATGCTCCAGTGGCAATGACCAGTTTGTCATAAGGAATTACCTCTTCTTCCCCTGATACTCGCTTCTGAACCTTTACCGTCTTGGCCTCCCTGTCAATAGCAGTAGCCTCTGTTTTCGTCAGCACCGTAATATCCTTAACGTTTTTAAAAAATGTCGAGTTACGCATTGCCCCCACCGGGGTTTTCATCAAATCATCAATGTCCTTTACGTCACCGCCTACATAATAGGGCATGCCACAGGCACCGTAGGAAATAAGTTCTCCTCTTTCCAGCACTATAATGCTGGCTTTTGGATCACAGCGTCTGGCTTTAGCAGCCGCCTTCAGCCCAGCAGCAACACCGCCAATGATTACAATTTTTTTCATACTCTTCCCTCCCATTTTATTATCTATGATTTGTTATTCTGTAGTTCTTCCAGGGCCCTTGCCAATTGATCAGTGCAAGAAGTTTGATTACGACAAAGATTTCCTTTGAATTTTTGAATCACCTCATCCACCGGCATTCCCTCAATCAATTTGCTGATAGCATTGAGATTTCCCATACAGCCACCATCAAATTTCACATTTTTTATCCTGCCATTTTCCACTTCAAATTCAATTTTCTTCGAACAGACTCCCTTGGGAATGAATGTAATCATTGTGCTACCTCCTCCTACTATATTTTAGAATACTATATAACAACTGTTTTATTCCCTCTGTTTTTTCCCTATGATTCCATAAAACTCGTCACCAAGATCTATTTTACTGATATCTTGAAACTCCATATGTTTTAGTGTTTCAATAAGTTCCGCTTCCGCAATTCTATGGCTAATGGGAGGACCCATATGACTCTCCTGTTTCTTCCATTCTATAATTGCCACTTTGCCATCCCATGCTAAGATCCTTTTTACTTCCTGCAAAAAGCTGCTTAAATCATTGGTCTCATGAAGTACATTGCAAATAAACGCATAGGTAACACTTTCATCATCAACTATTAAGCTATTTTCAACAGTTTTAACTATTTCAATATTGCCTACATTATTCTCCGTTGCTCTTACATGTACTTCACTCAGCATCTCAGTGGAAATATCCATTGCATAGATTTTTCCTATTTCGCCAACGATAAGAGCGGCAGGAATACTAAAATATCCGATTCCACAGCCCACATCTGCTACAATATCTCCCTTGTACAAGTGTAGTTTTTCTAACGTAGCTTCTGGAGGCAATAGTTTTCTTCTTTCAGGATTATCCAATTTATTTTTATCTTTTACTGAAAATTTATGAGACATGTGTATACCATCCCTTCTAAGTAAGAATTTTTTAACGACTAAAATTCTTTTCAAATGACAGAGATTTCTTAGGACAAACATGAATGCATTCTTCACATTTGATGCAATCTGAATCGATAAACTGTGATCCTTTTGCTTTATAGGGTTCAAGCTGCATAGGACATGCTTTCGCGCATAACTTACAACTTACGCAGGTATTCGCCACTGACATGGGCTTTTTACCGACTGAGACCCAGGATGCTAAGGTTCCCATCGGGCAAAAATTACACCAGGTACGTGAGCTATATAGTAACGCAAGAGCCCCTCCAAAAAGAGTGGTGATTAAAATAATTCTGAGGAACACTAAACCAATGGCATCTAAGTTTGGCCATGCATAGTACATCTGACCCCCAAAGACGATAAAAATAACCAATAACATGAAGCTTCGAAACCAAGTTGATTTAGCCCATTGCGGGACGTGCTTACGAGAATTTATTTTAGTGAAAACGCTATCCCACAGACTTCCTCTAGGACAATAAGATCCACACCATTCCCTGTCCCTATATAATGCTACAACTACAGGTGCTAACATACAGATTAGCGCAACCACTCCGAGAGCTGGCCAGACGAAAAAGCCCACAGAAAGATATAGTAATAGAATGCTGAACCCATACTTTTTCCAAATCATTTGCACTAATCCCTTCCTCCTCCATACCCCCCCGGGGTGGAGGGTATGATAGTATTATATCTTTTTCTATTTAATTTGTATACCCAACTTTATAAAATTTATAAAATAATTTTATTAATGCTCTTTTGGCAATTTATTTACCTTATTTCGTGACATAATGTACCCTGCATTCATTTTACTCCATCCCCTTGACATAACTTGCCGTTTCATGCAAAATAAATTTACTACCCCCTCCCATAGGGGCACTACGGAGGTGATATCATGCCAAATACTAGCACCCAAAAAGAAGTGCTGAACCGATTACGTAATATTAAAGGCCATGTTGCTGGAATTGAGCGTATGGTTGGTGAAAATGCTCCTTGTAAGGATGTTCTTCTCCAGCTATTGGCTATACGTTCTTCAATAGAAAAGACAGGAATATTTATTTTAGAAAATAATGCTGCCGAATGTCTCCTCTCCGATAGCATACCAGCAGAGGAAAAAGTAAAAGTAAATCAATTAGTCAAAGACATCGTTGCTTTCTTAAAGTGATTTTCTTGGTTTATGATAGGGATGATAAGTGCCAATCAATACTTATTAAAGAATGAAAAAGTGGCGAGAAAATATTCTCAGCCACTTTTTCTGCAAGAACAAGGCACCCAAATTTACATCTACCATATTGACATTTATCCATCTTCATCATATCATTATATCGTAATATATAAATATATAGATAATATAGCGAGGTGAACCATTTCATGGAGCTAAATTTGCAAAAATATACAGAGCTGGCCGAGATACTCAAAGCCCTGGCCCATCCAACCCGCCTCTGCATCGTAAAAGGCTTGATTGAAAAAGGGGAGTGCAACGTTACCCATATGCAAGCTTGCCTAGATATGCCCCAGTCTACTGTATCTCAGCATTTGCAGAAGTTAAAATCCGCCAACATCATCATAGGCATACGCAGTGGTCTGGAAGTAAACTACAGAATCTGCGACCAGCGGGTCGCCAAGTTAGTTAATATCCTATTTGAAGAAAACATTAATAACGAATTAGAAAAAAAAGATTATCAGAGGCTATAATTCCCAGTGTATTTAAAAGAAGGAGGTTATTACTATGAGTAAAAAAGTACTAATTATTGGCGGCGTAGCTGGTGGAGCTTCTGCGGCAGCGCGTCTGAGACGTCTGGATGAACATGCACAAATCATACTGTTAGAACGGGATGAGCACATATCCTTTGCCAATTGCGGTCTGCCCTATTACATTGGGGAAACCATACAGGATCGAGAAAAGTTGCTGGTTCAAACGCCGAAAGGCATGCAGGATCGTTTCAATATCGATGTCCGCGTCAACAGCGAGGTGACGGCACTCCATCCAGAGCGTAAGACTGTCACCATTCATAGCACAACCAAGGGGATCTATGAAGAATCCTATGATGCATTAATCCTCTCACCCGGGGCCAAACCTATCAAACCACCCATCCCTGGAATTGACAGCAAGAAGATCTTCACTCTGCGCAACATTCCTGATACTGACCGTATCAAGAAGCAAGTGGACCTTGAGGACATTCAGCGAGCGGTGGTCATTGGCGGTGGTTATATCGGCGTAGAAATGGCGGAAAACTTAAAGGAACGCGGGATGGAAGTCACCTTAGTTGAGGCTGCTCCTCACATCCTGGCACCCTTTGATTCTGATATGGTGGCCATGATGGAAAAAGAATTGGAAGAGAACGGCGTCCGGCTGCTCCTCAATGATGGCGTAAAAGCCTTCCAGGAAAAGAGTACTGGATTAGATGTGGTATTGAGCAGCGGTACCACCCTTACTGCCGACCTAGTCATCCTAGCCATCGGCGTTGCTCCGGACACGAGTTTCGTTAAAGAAAGCGGCATCCAATTGGGAGCTCGTGGACATATTCTGGTCAACGACCATATGGAAACCTCCATTCCCGATATCTATGCTGTGGGAGACGCTATCGAAGTGAAAGATTTCGTCAATGAGCAGGGTGCTGCCATTCCTCTAGCCGGACCGGCTAATAAGCAAGGACGCATTGTTGCCGATAATATTGCCGGCATCTCCTCCACTTTCAAAGGTACACAAGGAACCTCCATTATTAAGGTCTTTTCTCTGACTGGGGCCACCACTGGCAACAACGAAAGGAATTTAAAGCGTCTGGGTCTCCCTTATCAGGTAGTCTATGTCCATCCTTTCTCCCATGCCACATACTACCCTGGCGCTTTACAACTTTCCTTGAAACTCCTGTTCAACGGGGAAGGTCGCATCCTTGGCGCCCAAGGAATCGGTATAGAAGGCATAGACAAGAGTATTGATGTCATTGCTACCACCATGCGCCTGAGTGGAACGATATATGATCTTACGGAGCTGGAACTCGCTTACGCTCCCCCCTATTCTTCTGCTAAGGATCCGGTGAACATGCTGGGCTTTGCCGCTGAAAATATTTTAGCCAAGCGCACCGAAGTCTTTACCTACGAAACTCTACAGGAGTATGACCAGGAGCATACAATCCTTTTGGATGTTCGATCTCCACTGGAATTTGCTAACGGTCATCTAGATGGTGCCATCAATATTCCCTTAGATACGCTGCGGCAACGCCTTTCTGAACTGGATAAGGATAAACTCATCCTGGCTTATTGCAAAATGGGTCTACAAGGCTATCTTGCTTCCCGTATCTTGCGTCAAAATGGCTTTAAGGTAAAGAATATGACCGGTGGCTTCAAGTCTGCCTCCATCTTCTTTCCTTCCCAAGATACACCAAATTCCATTTCAAACCAGATAGCACCCGCAGCATCCTCTACTTCCTTTGACCGCTTTCTCGATGCCTGCGGCTTATCTTGTCCCGGCCCACTGATGCAGTTAAAATCAGTTATCGATGAAATGAAGGAGAATGAAATTCTGCAAGTAACGGCTTCCGATCCAGGTTTCACGGAAGATGTCAAAGCTTGGTGCTTGCGAACCCATAACTCCCTACTCGATTTGAGTAAAAACAAAGGTATCATCACCGCCCTCATCAAAAAGGGTAGCGTTCCTCTTCCTCTAGCCGCCCCAGTTACCACGCAGCCCTTAGGTCCAGCCAAGGACAATAAGACTATTGTAGTATTTAGTGGCGATCTAGACAAAGCCATGGCTGCCTTTATCATAGCTAATGGCGCCGCCTCCATGGGAAAAAAGGTCACCTTATTTTTCACCTTCTGGGGCCTAAACATCCTGCGCAAACCAGAACGTATTCCTGTCAAGAAAGGATTCATGGATAAGATGTTCGGTTTTATGATGCCGCGTGGCAGCAAGGCGCTGAAGCTCTCCAACATGAACATGCTGGGCATGGGCACCCAGATGATGCGGATGGTGATGAAGAATAAGAACGTCTCTTCTTTGGAAGAACTCATCCAATCTGCCATGGCAGCAGGCATCGAGATCGTAGCCTGCCAAATGTCCCTAGACGTCATGGGCCTAAAACAAGAAGAACTCCTAGACGGCGTCAAGGTTGGTGGTGTCGGCTACTATCTTAGCGAAGCGGAAGATTCTAATGTGAACCTGTTTATCTGATTTAGAATTGGAGGCCAGTCAAAATAGTGGTATGAGCTTGCTTAGCCTTAAATTCATATTAAAAGCAAACAAGTCGCTACCACTTTCATGTGATAGCGACTTGTTTGCTTCTTTAGCTATTAAGCAAAGCTTTAATTTCCTCTTTATTCGGAACTTTACCAGATACTTTTACTACACCATCAACAACCAATGCTGGCGTGGACATAACGCCATACTTCATAATTTCCTTAATATTTTCCACTTTTACAAACTCAGCATTAATCCCAAGTTCCTCTGCGGCTTGTTTCGTTGTCTCTAGTAATGTGCTGCATTTCTGACATCCCATACCCAATATTTCAATCTTCATCATTAAAAAAACCTCTCTCTTTTATTTAACATCCTGTAATAATGTTTTACTCTGATTTACCTGCTCAATCACCAGCGCTTCTGCAAGCTGCAGAATTTCTATAACAGTCGGATAGAGTGCAGTATAAAAAACGCGAGTTCCATCTTTTCTTGATGCAATTAACCCTTGTTTTTTCAATATGCTTAAATGTTGGGATAAATTTGATTGTTCAACACCCATTTCCTCGATTAATTCACACACACATCGTTCACCTGATTCCAACAATTTCAGAATTTGAATTCGAGCTGGATGGGCGAGTACTTTGAATAGCTCTACTTTTAAATTCATAATCACTTTTTGATTTCCCATCTTACATCCCCCTGCTAATTCCTAAATATAATAGTACTATATTCAGTATCTTGCTCAAATCAGGTAATGTCAATCTCTTTTATAAAACAATATTAAACATATAACCAGTTAACGTAATTGCCACTACCAGAATACTTACAAATATTGCAATTAATTTAGGTTTTAACACATTGCGCAATATAATCATCTCAGGTAGGCTCAAGGCTGTGACCGACATCATAAAAGCAAGAACCGTTCCCATACTCATACCCTTTTCCATTAAAGCATAGACAATCGGTATTACCCCGGCAGCATTTGAATAAAGGGGTACCCCTACCAATACAGCCAATGGTACTGCAAAAAGGTTATCCTTCCCTGCATAATCTGCCAGAAAATCCTGTGGCGCATAACCATGAATAAAACCGCCTAAACTGATCGCAATAACCACATATAGCCATACCTTCCGCAGAATCTCTTTCGTATAGTCTTTCGCATATTGTAGTCTAGCTGCTACGGTCATGCTCTCGATTTCATTTTGTCCAACTTTCATCTGGTAAACATATTCTTCTACCAAATGCTCTAATTTAAATTTTCCAATAATATACCCAGAAATAATAGCGACTAATACACCTGTTGATATATAAATCATCGCAATTTTCCAGCCGAACATGCCCCATAGTAAAACTAATGCTACCTCATTTACCATTGGTGATGAAATCAAAAAAGAAAAGGTAACTCCTAACGGAACCCCAGATTCAACAAAACCAATAAACACAGGCACTGCCGAGCAGGAACAAAAGGGTGTGACAATTCCGAGTAATGCTGCCAAAATATTTCCTAAAAATTCCCTCTTGTGACTCAGTAGTTGTTTCGTGCGTTCTGGTGGGAAATAGGTTCTTATGATTGATACAAAAAAGATAATGATGGCTAACATTATAAATATTTTCAGCGAATCATAAATAAAAAAATTTACCGCATCCCCTAATTTAGATCCCTTTGTGATTTCAAAAACTTGATATGTCATATAATCTGCAAAAACATCCAACAAAATACTCACCGCCTTCTTTAATAATTAATATATTATAATATTATAATATATTAATTATTGCGTCAAGTAATTTTTAGTCAATTAATTTGGAAACAGCATAGTTCTATTCCAAAATAAGATGCGTTACCTATGGCAAAAAACGTGCTTCCCTCAATATAAACTTATTCTCACAAATTACCTACTGCTTTTATAATGCATTATAATCGAAATTCCTATAAAAAAAGATGACCTTACTTATAAAGATATTCCTATAAGTAAGATCCAGCGGCAAAATTTATGTATTAACGTTGAAATATTATTTTAAAAAGATGAACAACAGGTAATAATTTCTTTATTTTCGCTTGATACATTCAACACCCTCCATGTTAGTTATCATAACTAACTAGCCTTCATTCTGGTGGCATACTTGACATAATTATTTGTATTATACACATAACCAAAAACTGGTGTAATCATACTTTCTTTCTATATTTTTCACACCCGTCACTTATTGTGAATACAGCGTATGTCGTAAATAATATGGCTTCATAATGACGCCCTTTCGCCGTGATCAAGGCACAAAATAGATAAATTACTAACAATCACCAATTTCTATTTTCTACCAATCTCTAAATAAGATAGCATTAGCTTTCTATTAAGGACAATATGTACCAATCCCGCTCCAATAAAGACAAATCCAACCCATTCATGAGCTTTTTTAGGATAAAACGGCATTTTTCCCCTCACTATTGATTTATCACCACCATGATTACCTAGCATTTGCTGCTGAACATTTTGAGGTTTGGGTACAACAGCCATCTGTACCCCCGATACAGATAAAATGATGAATGCGATCATCAATATAATGGATGTAATTCTTCTCATAATTCACTCCCACCTTTACATTACTAATTATAAATCAAAAATGTTACAACTTTGTTACGATACGTACTCTATCTGCCATGATATTCCCAGCTTTCAAGAATACATGCTATGAGTTTCCTGATGTAGTATGCCTTAGATTTTATAGATTAATTGTATTACAGTCTGAATAACTAATCAATTCATAAGCAGCAGCAATCATCTAGATATAGTTCTACACAGTGGCAGGCAAGTTGCACCCAACCATGCTTGAAAAAGTCGGGGCGAACATTCTTAACCAGGCAAATCAATTTGCTTAGAATACTATATAGGGCTTACTTGGCGAACCTTAATTTCAGTCATTCTTGTTTTTTAGTGATGAGTGAAAAACGAGTCCTACAAAACAGCAACGAATAGTTAAGAAAGCCAGCGGGTAAGATACCTATATTGAAAACAACTATAACCGATAAGGATATGCGAGGAGCAATTTGCTGATGACACCGTATGTACTTTTTTTTGAACAAATAGATCATCTAAGTCTTCCTTATGTTGGCGGCAAAGGGGCGAACCTGGGGGAACTAACGAAAGCAGGTTTTCCCGTACCCGGAGGATTTTGCATAACGACTTACGCTTATCGAGATTTTATCGCAACAAGTCCGAAAATGGATACGTTGTTTGCTGCGCTGAAAGCAATCGACCCTACCGATTTAAACCTCATTAGGGAATTGGGAGAACGAATTCGGACACATTTACAGCAGTTGACGATACCTGCGCAAATAAGGAACGAAATCATACAGGCCTGGACGAAGCAAGGACCAAATCATGCGTATGCAGTTCGTTCCAGTGCAACGGCTGAGGATTTACCCAATGCTTCCTTTGCTGGTCAGCAGGATACGTATTTAAACATCAAGGGTCAGGATGAGCTTCTGCATCATGTTCGCAAATGCTGGGCTTCTTTATTTACAGACCGGGCCATTGCCTATCGAGCCAAAAATGCTTTCGATCACTCTGAAGTCTATTTGTCAATCGTTGTACAACAAATGGTCATTCCCGATATTTCAGGAATACTGTTCACTGCCGATCCTGTAAATGGAAATCGTACTGTTGTTTCCATTGATGCCAGCTTTGGCTTAGGAGAAGCTCTTGTTTCCGGTTTAGTGTCGGCTGATTTGTACAAAGTAAAAAATGGTCGCATCATTTACAAGAAGATATCACAAAAAAAAGTAGCCATTTATTCTTTACCCGAGGGTGGTACTATTACCCAAGAGCTGCCCGCAGAACAGCAAGAGCTGCAAGCTCTGACCGATCAGCAAATTATCGATCTTGCTGCATTAGGAAAACAAATTGGCCAGCACTATGGTACACCGCAGGATATTGAATTTTGCATGGTAAAGGAGAATTTCTTTATCGTCCAGAGCCGCCCAATTACTACGTTATATCCTTTGCCGGAAATTCCTGAACAACCGCTGCGGGTGCTGCTGTCCTTTGGTCATGTTCAAATGATGCCGAATGCTATAAAGCCATTAGGCAGATCAGTATTACGTACGGCATTTCCCCCACAGGTATTTGTCGAGGCGGGCAGCCGAATCTATATTGATCTTACGGATTTTCTGCTGTCTAAAATAGTGCGTATCCTTTTCCCAAAGTTATTATCATCAGTAGACGAAGCCATGAGCCGCTCTCTTGGTGCTGTCGTCAAACGACCAGGAATTTTCGCAGGAAACCTTCACTCAAATACTCCAGGTACTGCGCGCAAAATAGCAGCCCCCATTCTAAAAAAGGCCTGGAAGATTCTGCGTACGGGTGATCCCCGGCTGGCTAAACCTAGGATCGAAGCCTACATGCAGGAAAAAATGCAGCAAACCAGGCAAGCACTCAGCAGCGTGGAAGGTACCGAACGACTAAAAGTCGTTCAACAGCAATTAGACGGTATGATGATAGACATTATCCAGGAGATTATCCCCTATGTTGTACCTGGTATACTTGCCAATAAGCTGCTGGAAAAGATGCTTGTCCGCTGGATGGGAGATGCAGCAGAGCTTCATAAGTTAAACAAATCCCTTCCCGGCAATGTTACCACCGAGCTGGGCCTGCAGCTTGGCGATTTGGCAGATCTACTGCGAAAACTTCCCGAGGTAGAAGAGTATTTAAAAACTGCTGATGATCAAACATTCTATACCGGGCTTGCTCAAGTTGCTGGAGGTAATACCTTTAGACACGCCTTTGAAAAATTTATTGATCAATACGGCATGAGATGCCCAGGCGAAATTGATCTGACAAATCCACGCTGGCGTGAAAAGCCAACGCAGTTACTGTCTGCCATATTCAGCCATATGCGAAGTGTAAAGCCAGGTGAACACCGCCAGCGATTTGCCGAAGGCGAAAAGGAAGCTGCAGAAGCCGTTCTGCGTGTTCTAAGCCATGTGAAAGACAATCATTTCAAATTAAAACTGTCTACCCGTTTAATTGCTGTATTTCGCTATTTGGGCGGACTTCGGGAACATCACAAATATTTAATGAGCATGATTTTAGACGAATGCAAAAAAGCAATTATGGCTGAAGCCAATGAACTTGTTACAATGGGGAGACTAGAGCAGGCTCAAGACGCCTATTTCCTAAGTTTAGAAGAACTGATACAAATGAGGCAGGGCGATTTTAGCGGTAACGCAGCTGCATTGGTTGCGAAACGCAAAGAACAGTATCAATGGCATCAAAATCTAAAACCGCCCCGCATAATGACCAGTGAAGGTGAAATTATCATTGTTCCTCCTGATAGAAGGAATGTTCCTGAGGGTACGCTGATTGGCAGTCCTGTTTCCGCTGGGACTGCTGAAGGCATCGCTCGGATTATCCTAAGGCCGGAAAATGCTGTGCTGCATGAAGGAGAAATTCTCGTTTCGCCCCAAACGGATCCGGGCTGGACCCCCTTATTCCAATCGGCTAAAGCCATCGTCACTGAGGTTGGAGGGTTAATGACCCACGGTGCTGTTGTCGCCCGAGAATATGGTATTCCGGCAGTAGTAGGGGTTGATGATGCCACGACGCTCATTAAAGATGGCGAAAGGATACGGGTGGATGGCGATCAGGGTTTTGTGGAGATTCTGAAGCAGCCAAGACCGCCCGCTTTGAATTGACCCCAAAAAGTTGGACATATTCTTTTAGACAACTACAGAGGAATGAGTTCTGAAATAATCTACAGGACTCGTTCCTTTTAGTTTTTAATTTATGCGGCTTTTTTTATATGTCAATCACTATTATTTCAGTAGCATTTCATAGAACCTTTTTTTATACAGTGGTATAATTATTCTATTTAGATTAACTTAAAAAGCATTATTAATGATAATAAGTAATAATTACATATAATGAAAATAATGACAGAAGGAAAGTAACATTATGGAAAAATCAAAGCTTATTGAAATGATAAAGAATAATCCTAATGCTATAGCATATATAAATAATCCTACAGATGAGATGAAGTTATTGGCTATAAAAAAAAATGGACTTGCGTTAAAATATATAGATAATCCAACTAGTCAGATGCAAGAATCAGCTATGGACAATAACGCTCGAGCGATTGAATTTATAAATAACCCTACAGAAGATATGATGATAAAAGCTATAAATGATGGATGGATTAACTTAGAGTATATTAAAAATCCAACCGATACGATAATTAAATTAGCGATAAATCAAGCTGGATGGGCTATTAAATATGTTAATAATCCAAGTGAAGAATTGCAATTATTAGCTGTAAGAAAAAATTACGATTCAATAAAGTTTATAAAAGAACCTTTTGAGCGTGCACAAGAAGAAGCGGTAAAAATAAGTTATGATGCATTAAGATATATAAATTCACCTACACATAATGCAGAGCTTATCGCTATCAAGAAGGATGAGAGGGCTATTAGGCTTATAAATGACTTAGATAAAAATAAGATATTAGAATTTTTGAAAGTAAATATTTTAGTGATTAAATATGTTATGAAAGAAATATCTAAAAATGAATTAGAGCAAGTGTTAAAAGAAGCACTATCAAATGAAGATGTGGAAGAAAAATATGTTAGAGATTATTTAAATAGTACTATAGATAAGAATAGTGATATTATGCTAATGGACAAGATGATGTTTATTTATAAATATGGAAGTAAAAAGGCAAAAAAAATAGCTGTAGATGAAAAGCTAAAGCTGAAATAGGTGGAGATATAATGAATTTTATAGATACATTAAAAAGTGTTGATTTAGTACTAGCGACTGGAGAAGTACCTTTAATCGTTGGCGAAAGTGGCATAGGAAAGACAGCTTTAGCCAAGGAAATTGCGAAAGATAACAATTGGAGTTTAATTGTCATTGATGGGAATCTCCTTAAAGAAGGTGAAATAGGTGGTCTTCCCACTATAGAATCTTATACAAAAGCTAATTCTAAAGGAGATAAAGTTGAAAAGAAAACTACAGTATATACCATTCATAATAAGTTAAGGGAAATTGATGAAGAAATAGCGGAGCAAAAAACAGTTCTTTTATTTATAGACGAAATCAATCGTTGTGAACATACAGTACAACAGGAACTTATGAATTTAATATTAAATAGAGAAATTAATGGATATAAGTTACATGAAGATGTAAAAATAGTGGCCGCTATGAATCCTTCAAGTAAATATGGTTCGGATTTTGATTACCAAGTTGTAGATATGGATGTAGCGCAAGAAAATAGATTTGTATGGTTACACATGGAACCAGATTATATTCAGTGGTTAGATTGGGCAATACATATAGGAATTGAGGAAAAGGTTATAGAGTTTATCTCAACCTTCCCAGAATATTTGCATAAAATAAACGAAGATGATATAAGAGCAACTCCAAGAAGCTATGAAAGAATTTCTAGCATTTATAAAATTTATAAGGAGAAAAAAAATTCAATACCTAGATCCGTGTTTTTAAATGTTATCAAAGGAAATGTAGGGAAATTCATCGCAGAAGAATTTGTTAGCTTTGTTGAATCCGATTATAGTTCACTACTATCTTATGAAGATGTTTTTTCAGGAGATTCTCTTCATCAATTTATTATAGATAGAGTAAAAAGCGAAAGTCATACAAGGCTATATCTATCCGCAAAGAATATTCTAAAGAACTTAGAAGCAAATATAAAAAATGGTGATTATGACTCAAGTTATTATATTGACAGACTGATTGAGTTTTTGCAACTATATCCTGTAGATTTAATGATAGGAATCATGAAGGATATTAAAAATAGTTATACTGAAGTATACAAACATGCCATAGAAAATGAAGCCTTTGTAGAATCATATTTTGAATCTTATAATTTAGTAAGGTGATAATGTATGGAAACTTATTTTGAAACCCTTGTAAAAGGGCTTTATGAAAAAGCAAATAAAATGATTACTATTTTTTTAAGAGAAAATCATAAAGATGGTAATTCTAAAATAAATATACCAAAAGATTTTAAAGAAGAGTTTTTTAGCCTTGTAGATAAAGTTAATTTAAGTCTTATGGAAGATAAAGATAATTTCTATGGATATTTTTTGTTTCAAATGTCAAGAGAAATAAGATTTGATATAAGCAGTCCTACTGCTGTGAATTTTAAAGGTTCTAAATATGTTGTCTATTTTAACCCCATAATTTTTTTAACTCTTACTATAAAACAAATGGAAAGTACAATTAAACACGAAATACTCCATATCGTATCTATGCATTTAATAAGAGCAAAAGAATGTAAGGTTGAATATGGAACATTAGCTGTTAATATGGCAATGGATGTTGTAGTAAATACATATTTAGATCATCTGCCCCCCTATGCTACAACTTTAGAATGGGTAAATTTAAATTATTCTTTAAAACTCTTGCCTTTTGAATCCTTCGAATATTATGCAGAAAAAATTCAAACTGCCATAGATTTACTAGAAGAAGATGCAGCAGAAGATGATAGTAATAAAGATGAAAAAATAGAAACTGATTATAATCCTGAAAAAACTCATGACATTTGGGAAGATTCTAGTGATATAGATGAAAAAACGCTTAAAGAATTTACTGAGAAGTTTATTGATGATTCGCAAAAAGGCAATATTCCAAACTATTTAGCAAGTATGATATCATCACTTAAAAATAGCAAGGCTGAATTACCTTGGAATTTATATCTTAAGAGGTTAATGGGAACTGTTGAAAGTAATCAAAAGAAGACTATAACAAGAAGAAATCGAAGGCAGCCTGATCGATTCGATTTAAGAGGCCAGCTTAGGAGTCATAAAGCAAAAATTGTTATTGCCCTTGACATAAGCGGAAGCATTAGTGATGAAGAATTTAATCAAGCCATTAAAGAAGTATTCAATATAGTAAAAAATGTTAATCATGAAATTACGATTATAGAATGTGATAGTGAAATTAGACGTGTGTATAAAGTCAAATCTGTAAAGGATATAAAAGATCGAATGAATATAAGAGGAGGCACTAAATTTACTCCAGTTTTTGAATATGCTAATAACAATAAGGTTAATTTGTTAGTGTATTTTACTGATGGCAAAGGTGAAGATAAACTTCTATCAATACCTAGGGGATATAAAACGTTATGGGTTATTTCCGGGAGAGGAGATAAGCTTTCATTAAAAGAACCTTATGGAACAGTTAAGAAACTTAATACTATTGAAATAAAAGATAATACATTATATACGAATGATCTTATGAGAGATGGATATTCAATGAATAACCAAGAAGTAAGTCACGTTTGAAGGCAACCTACACAGATTTAAACCTATGTGAGTCCCCCCTCAGGAAACATCGATTGAAGAAAGTTCATGCTGCTTGACGAGTGAAGTAAAATTCTCTACAATTATAATCATTTGAAAAACTTCTTTTTTGCAAATAAACTAAATCAAAATGGTATGAGGAGCAAACAATGACAACATTAAATGCAATCATTATGGAAGTAGGTAAAGATCCTGCTGTCTACAGCAATAAAAATTTACAATAAGATCCTTTGGTGATCCGTCTACTGAAACAGAGACAGGTATACTGAAACAGTGGGACAGGTACATTGTTTTCCTGTCCCACTGTTCATATCACAAAACAAAAGAAATCCTGCTAATTCATTTCTAGAAACACACCTTGTTCCATTTCTTAATGTAAATCTTTTTTCAGCAGTCCCTGAATCGCTTTTGCCAATTCCTGCACAACCTCCGGCGGCGGCTGTTCTTTAGGGTACTTCTTATCACCTACAATCCAGCCATCTTTTGTCGCATGAAATTCTTGTTTTTTCTTATCCTCTGCCATAAAAACACCCCTCCTTCCACTAATACATACACAGCCCCAAGGCGACGACTCTACCGTCTCCTCCTTCTTGAAGGGACTTTTAATTGCGCCTTCACTACAAAAAATCAGTGCCTCATTTAATTCTGCAAAAACAGAGAGATCAGCGTTTTTTTTGACCGTTGACCTCTTGATTAGTTGGATAACGCTTTTTATTTTGCCACGATCTTTTTCATTACATCATCAGTTATATCCTGTTGGCCATAAACTGCAGCTCCTCTGTCTACGACAATAGTTAAACCTTTCGACTTCGCCACTGCCTTAACAGCATCATTTATTTTATTTTGAATAGCTTCTAAAAGATTCTGCTGCTTAATTTGAAGTCCTCGCTGTAGTTGCTCATAGTATGATTGTTTTTCTTGATCGTTCATATTAACTGATTTGGTGTCAAAGTTGGTTTTTGCTTGCTCAATAGCATCGTTCATCGCTGTTTGGGCTTTTGCTGAATCGGGATGCTGTTTCACTAGGAGTTGATAGTTTACTATTCCAACTGGAAATGCAGCAGCATAGGTAGTGCTGGTATTAGTAATGGTGATTATACTGAAGAGTACGAAGGCTGCTAGAAAAATATTCATAAGTTGCTTGCTGTTTATTTTTATCATCCGGTTATTCCTCTTTTCTCGTTGATTTTAAAGGGCAATTATACATTAAAATTATCCTATTTATCATAATATAAAACTCCAACAGATGCATCTATCTAATGATATAGAATACTCTAGATCTAGACTACTCATAAGCGTTGTAGAAACATTATCAATACTAGTTAGCATAAAGTAAGAAAACTAACTTTTATGGAGCTGCCAAACACGATAAACATAATAGTCTGCAACCCCAATTACTACGACCATGCAGATAAAAGCTAAAAATGCTATGAAGACTTGGGTAAATTTAATACGATGTTTCGGTAGAAACAATCCATATAACCATCTGAAACATTGAATAACAAAAGTTATTCCTGATCCAAAGGTTAATATCATCAAGATAAGCTGTACCAAAGTTACAATACTATGTCTCATGGAATAGCCGTCACTTAATCGCTGCCCGCTAACATTAAGTGTTGCAGATAGAATAACTGTCGTAATATTTAACAGTACACCAATTGCTCCGTATTTTAAAAAATTCGTCTTTATAAAAGCCTTGGTACCCAAGTTATCTTTAATTAGTCCTTCTAAACGGAAAACTTGTGTTACTGTTATTCGTCTTTTGGGAATTATAAGCCCTGACGATCTTCCCGTCATAAAAAATATCATGTTTCGGCTTTGCTTTACACCAAATAGTTCATCCCATCTTACATTGGAATTGCTGCTACCATCTACGCTAATAATTTCTATCCCATCGGATGTAATTTCATAAACTACTTCTTTTTGATCCAACTTATTTGATTTAAATTGTTTCTTTATATTTATTCTTTTGTAAAATTCCAAAATAGCAAGGATTAAAAGAATATAGGCTATACCAGAAATATCATTAACAATGATATTTCCTATTATTGCTGAAAGAAAAAAGCCATAGAATCCATAAAGCCATTTTTCATTAGACAATCTGTAAAAATGTTGATAATCTTGTAATTCCAATTTGACTGGCACACGAATTGTTTCCATACACCTTCTCCTATGCAAATTATAGATAAGGATCGCCAATCCATTATACATCGAATTCACACTGCATTCCTCTCCCGAAAGATATAGATTCCATTTTTTCTTTTTAAAATAACAATTCACTAGTCCCTTTCCAGTCAAGACAAAGAAAAAAGGCACCCTTTACAGAGTACCTTTAGCTCTATTCTTCAGTTACCTTCAACATCTTCAGAAATTCATTCATAGAATACGATTCTTCCTGATCTGGTTTATCATCGAACCTTACAAAAACCTTTGACCCATCTATATTCGTTATCGTTCCGTTATGACAGGTATTAAAATAGAGAGATACTTTTGAACCAACTTCAATAAGCATACGAATGGCCTCCTATTCATTTGCTACTGCCTGTTGTAGTACTTGTTCAAGTAGTCTTACCTGTTATATTATTGCCCTGTTTTAGTTTCTTTAGCATTCAGTATCGTAAAGATTTCTTATGGTTTCGCCTAACATGTTAACCTATTTAATAACGGCTTCTCAACAAAACGGATTGCCGCCGCAGCTAATACTGAGGTGGGGTCAATTGACGGTCGTTCAATATGAAATAGTTCAAATGCAACCGGAAGCTCTGTACAACCCAATACCAATATTTCTGCCCCTTTCTCAAAAAGCTCGTCGATTGTTCCATAAAACTGATTAAGATTGATATTCCTATTTGACGCCTTTATTCCATTATAAATAACATCCATTACACTCATCTGCCTTTTTGGCGAAGGAATCACCAAATCGATTCCCGGGTCCGCTAAGGCCGTATGATACACTCTTGACTTAATGGTCCCATCGGTTGCCAGTAACCCAATTTTTTTTATTTTTCTTCTTTGGATTTCCTGCACCGTTTCTTTCAACATATTTAAAAGTGGAATATCGAAAAAGGGCGTAATCTTATCATAAAAATAATGCGCTGTATTGCATGGCATAATTAATACATTTGCCCCCATGGACTGCAGTCTAACGCCGCTTCTCACCATTTCGGGGATGGGGTCCTTTCCCCCTCCTAATATGGCTTTTGTCCTATCCGGAATATTAGTATTACAATCTATACAAATATGGATATGTTCCTGGTCACACTTGGCATCCGTCATATCTATAATCTTCTTAAACAAATCGCATGTAGCTAATGATCCCATACCGCCAATAATGCCGATTGATTTTTGCATGATACCTTTCCCCCTGCTTATAACAATAACTTCAATGATTCCTTATTTGATTTCATTATAAATTTCAACTACAATAGAATCAAATACATATATCAGTATAAACAATATAATCATTTGGTTATAACAAGGAGGCGTCATGTTTAAAGGAAAAGAATATATCTATGAAGTATACAAAGAAAAAAGCTTTTCAAAAGCAGCACAAAATCTCTATATCAGCCAACCAGCGTTAAGTGCTTCCATCAAAAAAATTGAAAAGCGCCTTGGCTGTTGTATTTTTGACCGTAGCAGTAATCCTGTTCAATTAACAGAAGCCGGCACCGAATATGTAAAATCCATAGAAAAAATTATGGATATTGAAAATCGGTTTGAAAACTATCTCAGTAATTTAAACCAATTAAAAACAGGACGCCTTTCTATTGGCGCAAGCAATGTATTTGCTTCATTTATTCTTCCAGCAATCATCACAAAGTTCACCAATAAATACCCATCTATTAAAGTAAATCTAGTCGAAGCCAATAGTGCTCATTTAGAAGACCAGTTATTTTCAGGCGCACTTGATTTTGTAATTGATAATTACCCCTTGAACGAACTAATCTATGAAAAACACTTATTTTGCAGCGAATGTCTTATTCTAGCCGTTCCTCAAGAATTTTCTTCAAACTGTCTTGCTCAAGAATATCAGTTAACAATCGACGATATCCGTCAAGGAATGCACTTAAAACCAGCGACCAAGCCCGTGCCTTTATCGTTATTTACCAATGATCCATTCATTTGTTTAAGGGCTGGAAACGACACGCGAATGCGTACAGATAAAATTTTCCAAGAACAAGGCATTACACCCAAAATTATTTTGGAATTGGATCAGTTAGCTACAGCTTATAATGTTTCCTGTTACGGCATGGCAATTACCATTATTAGCGATACCTTAGCTCAAAAAGCAAACGATTCTTCAAATATGCTATATTACAAAATAAATAGTACTCACACATTCCGCAGCGTGTTCTTCTACAATAAACAAAATAAATATATCACCAAAGCCATGGAAGAATTTATAAAAATAGCACAAAATACAGATGGAAAACACCACTAGAAACATTCCTCTTTTGGCAACTTTAATTACCAAAAAAAGGAACGCCCCTAACTGTCACTATTATGAATTCAGAGTTATTGCTTCAGGAAAAAACTGCGTTACATTATGAATGTAGCATCTAGTGAATTTCTATCTACTAATCTCGTATATTGATACTTAGGATAACCAACCATAACTGCACCAACTACCGTTTTTTCGTCTGAAATATTGAATAAATCAGATAGCGGTGAATTTTCAATAGCTGCAAAATGTTCAAAAATACCAGCCCAACAGGTTCCAAGTCCTAATGAAGGGGCAAATAACTCCAGATAGGTTAAGCATGAAATAGCATTATTTTTAGCATATGGAAAATTCTTGTCTGCAATAGCTATAATTAAATTTGGTGCGCCGCGGAAAACTGAATCAAGTCCTTTTTCCCTGTAACCTATAATCGCTGCTTCTATTAAATGCCTTACAGGGGATTTTTCTGCCATCTGAATAGTTATTTCAGCAGCTTTTTCAAGTAGTTGTTTATTTTCTACGATAACATAGGATATACCCTGACTATTAGAGGCAGTAGGAGCTAGTCTAGCGATATTCACTAATTTTGATAAAATTTCTCTTGATACAGGCTTGTCATGATAATTTCTTATAGAACGACGAGATCTTAAAAAATGCTCTGCCTGGTGCGGATTTAACTTAGGAAAATTATTAGCATCAACTTGTAGCGACAGTGGTGCTTTCTCGTTATCGATTGCAGAATTAGGACATATTGCAACACAATGTCCACAGGCATTGCAATTGGTGCTTGCCACTTCTTCCGGCCCTTTTTCTCCCATCTGTAGAACATCTACTGGGCATTCTTTAATGCAAAGTCCACATTTAATACACCTTTCGTTGACCGTTATTAAGCTCATTGTAGTCATCTCCTTAATAAAAATAACCAACAAATGTTGAGTTTTGAACATTTGTCTAATATAATAGTAGCAACGCTGTTAACTGAAATCAATGAGTAAAACAGCCACATATGTTGATTAATAAACAAAATAGATAAAAATGTTCATTTATACAATAGTAAGGAGAAATTCTATTATGGATAGGCGTATTGAAAAATCCAAGCAAGCCATTATGGATGCTTTTACTAAACTGATGTTGGAAAAAGATTTTGAAAAAATTACGATTAACGAAATTGCAGAATTGGCAAATGTAAATCGGGGAACTGTATATTCGCACTATGTAGACATATTTGATTTATTAAATCAATGCATAGAGAATCACTTAAATAAATTATTTGAGAATTGTCAGCCAAGAGGCAATGATAACAGTATTTCTGGTAAAGATTCGCTTTGTAAAACATTTAAATATCTAGAGCAAAATGCTTTTTTCTATTCAAAAATGCTAATGAGTAAGAGTATTACTGCCTTTAGAAACCGATTACATGCTTTGATGGTAAAGAGTGTTGAAGAACAACTTGATATGAATGGCATCAATACAGATGTGAATAGGGAAATCATGGTACAATATTTTGCTTCGGCAACCATCGGTGTAGTTGAATGGTGGATTACAAATTCAATGCCCTATTCATCAGAATATATGGCAGAACAGTTATTGTCTCTGATGGAGAGATATCAAAATGTCACTGAACCCCTTACAAGAAGATAATTCGACCCCACTGTTTATAAACCCCACACAAGCAAAAAGCCACTATTTATCAAAAACAATAAGTAGTGGCTTTAATTATATCCTTATACACAGGATTTTTCTCCTGGCTGGTTGCATATTTTTCAATCTATGGGTATAATATAAGAAAAGGACTGATGTGCGCAAACACACCAGCCCCCACAGGCTGTCTAACCGGAAAATGGTTAGCCCAAACGTTAGTGATTAGAAATAACCGCCGCTATTTGTGAAGTGCCCCCTGTCAAGTAGACAGTATAAAAAACAAAAAGTTTTATGATGTCAATCATTGAGTTGTGGTTGGCATCATTTTTTTATGCGGCTGTATTCAAAAGATACTGTCTGTACTCTAGTGGAGTCATACAGTTGAGCCTCTTTTGATATCGATGATTATTGTAGTACTCTATGTATTCACAGATCGCATCTTCCAAATCGTCGTAGGAACTGAACTTTTTAAGATAATACATCTCTGATTTCATCATTCCCCAGAATGCCTCCATAGGACCGTTATCGATGCATCTTGAGACCCTGGACATGCTTTGTGTCATGCCTGCATCAACAAGTTTCTTATGGAAGCGCTTGCTTGTATACTGAAATCCCCTGTCACTATGAAAGAGAGGGGATGCATCCGGATATTCTTTGTGAGCGATATCAAAGGTCTTAAAAACAAGTTCATTGTTGTTGGAATGACCAAGAACAAAGGCGACAATGCTTTTGTCTCCTAAATCCAGTATTGCGCTTAAATATGCTTTTCCTCCAATGCCGTACTTCATCTCTGTCACATCAGTAAGCCATTTTTCTCCAAAGTTATTGGCTGAAAACTCTCTGTTCAAGATGTTTTCGGCGGTGATTTCAGGTGTGGAATGGATATATGTCTTTCTTTTTTTGCGGCATACGGACTGAATATGTAAAATCTTCATTAATCGGTAAATCCGTTTGTAATTCAAAGTAAGGTTGTATTCACGGTTGAGTTTGATAGTCATTTGACGGTATCCAAGAATACCATCACGTTCTTGATAGGCCTCTTTGATCAGTGGGATTAACTTTGTATTAAATAGCGCGTTAGCATTCGCTTGTCTATTTCGCCATTTGTAGTAAGAAGATCTTTGTATACCTGCAATATCACATAGCTTCTGTATTGGATAGTTTTCCTTCTCATAAAGCTCCTGGATTGCCTGATAGATCGCATCGTATTTTATTTGGCTTAGAACCGCCACCTTTCTATTTCTTCCAACTTTTTTAAAAAATCGATCTCCATTTGCTGCCTTTTGTTCTTAGCTTCAAGAAGTTTATTCTCAGCTCTCAATTTTTCAATCTCGGACATTTCGTCCAGCGTCTTTCTTTTGCCACGTTTATCTTGCAGCGCTTCTACGCCATTTATTTCGTATTTGGTTGCCCAACTGTAAACCTGCTGGTAGGACACCCGATATTTTTGTGCGGTTTCCGCATAGTTATTCTGGTGTTCGATGCAATATTTAACGATTTCCACTCGTTCCTCATAGTTGGTTTTACGACCTTTAGTCATGATAGGTACTCCTCCCGTTCCAGAAGATTTTAACTTTTCATGACTATTATACTTTGAAATCCAGCTTCGCAGTTGACGGGTTGATTTAATTCCGTATTTTTTACAAAGGTCCATATGAGAACCACTACCAGATAGATAATCCATCACGACTGTTTCTTTCAACTCCGAAGAATAGGATAGGTTTTTCGAGGTTTCCTGTAGCCCTTCTGGTCCTAAAGACTGATACCTTGCTAACCATCGCCTAATGCTTGTATTGGCCACCTTTAATTGCTTTGACAGATCGTTCATGGAGTATTCATTCCGTAGGTACTTTTCAACTGCATCAATGCGTTCTTCATATGAAACCGTAAATTTGCTCCCCATAAAAAAAATATGCTCCTTCCTTGCAATAGACAGTTTTATTATTTCAACTGTCTATTACAAGGGGAGCATATCATTGAGCAGGGGCGGTTATTTCTTTTTGGTCGTGACCAATACCATGAGCGTGGCAAATGCGACAGCAAATGTCAATGCTTCATAAATAGTCATCTTACCACCCCCTTCCCTAAAAGGAAGGGGCTAACCGTCCCCCGAGCAGCCTGTATAATTAGTATAGCATATTTTCCCAGAGATAAAAAAGATAATTTTTACTACTATTGAGAGACAAATGTACAGGTCCCTTGATTTATAATAGCTATTTTTGTTTTCCTTCTAAAGCAGCAATCTTTGCCTTCATGGTTTCTAAATCCTGATTTGCCCCAATGCTTCTACAAAGTTCCCCCAAATATTTAGTTGGTCTTCGTTAAGCTTGTCAGATACTATTATCGCTAGTAAAGCTGCGAGCAGTACTTGCTGCTCAGAATCAAGAGAAAAGAGAATTGATTCTTCCATGGGCAACCCACCTGAAACATTTTATAAACTATATGATGACACTAAGCAATGGATAACTTAATTTTCCTGTTTGCTAAAGATTCAAGGGACGGCACATCTGCCTCCTCACTGAGAGTAATCACTTCTTTACATTCATCCTTGATACAAGTAATGCGATTAAGAATATGGATATAATCACGATAATACCATTAAATACATATTTAATATTCAACGAGCTAGCAGGCGGCAGGGTTCTATGTTCTTCTTCAATAATTCCTAGCTTGGAACTATCTTGCCGTTCTTTTTCAATATATGTTTTTTGCAGTTCAATCTCATACTTAGGTTTTGTGGCTTTATCATTACCAAAATGCAGCCGATAGGACGCATTGCCACTACCAGGAAAAACTATTTTATCGATATAATACTCTATTTTTATAAACTTTATATCTAGAGGACGATCATCTCGATTATCAATTTTTATTGTAATTGGCGATGCAGAAGTTGGAGTCTTGCTTAGATCAATATTAGTACCTGAAATCTTCACATTCTCAAGCTGAAGGTTATATAGTTCGCCACTTTTAAGAGGAGCTCCATTCGGATTATCACCATATAATTTATAATTTCTTTGAAAATTCCCCTCTGCCTCTATGACTATTTGTTTTATTTTTAATTTCTTGTCATTAAAAAAGGTAATTACCGAATCCGTTTTATCGGTTTTAATATCAAAATTTACTTGCGCCATTTTGAAATAACTACTCCACTGGCTATCAGTATACTGATCACTAAGATTTACATTCGTAAGAGTGATGTCCTCTGGATTATCCAGTACGACAATGCGGTAATATGTATATTTACTTTTATGACCTACCGCAACTTCTTTTTTTTCTCGTTCTTCCGTTTTAAACACATAGTCCCTGCCAATATAAGACCACTTATCCCCATCATTACTACCATATATCTCAATATACTTTAAAAAATTCTCTTTAGGCAGTTCAAAAATAAGACTGTTACCTGATACATCAGTATTATTTTTTAAAGGAATGATCTGAACATCAATATAACTGTCATTATTCTTTTTAAAACGCTCTACTACTTCGGACTTATAAATAATTTTATTTTCCCGAACGATACTGAATCCATGCTGAATGTAAAATGGTATATACTCACCTTGCTCATCAACAATCCGCAGATCAGCAAGGCCTGGTGATGCATGTTCATAAATATCCTCAGTTACAAAAAACGTTTTATACTGATTGTTACCTTCACAATAAATCGGCGCGAAATAGTTCCAGGCATTCATATTTTCTGCTGCGAAAACTGGCATAACAAACATCCATGTCAGAATAACCAGCAAACTACATCTTGCGATCATCATCTCGTCCCTCCGCGTTCGCTCTTAATTGTTGATATAAATAAGATATACCCAATAATACAAAGCCAAAGACGAAATAAGCAATGATTTTTTTTAGAGAGTCCAAAAATATTAGATCAATAAGGAATAATTTTATCGTAGCAAACACGGATAAACCTAAACCAAATCGTCTCGTATAGATATAGTTTTTTCGGAAGCCATATACAAGAGAACCAAGGGCTGCTAAAAGACATACCAAGCTAGATAAAAAATGACCCCCGCCCAAATGAAACTGCTTCGTTAGTATAATCGTAACATTGCCAAGCAGGTATATAATGATCCCAAGCGGATAAATCTCTAGATTGATGTGTTGCCTTTTAATAATAGAAATAAGTAATTCTCGTACTACCACGAGCAGCAATAAGTTAAATATGATGAGTACTGTAATGGCACCATATTCAGCAGCACTAACTTTCTCAATATTTTTCATAACCGGAATAAATAAATTAATCAGAGTGCACAGCAAAATACCAAAGAGATAAAAAACGATACTAAACCCTTGAATGACTTTATTATAAAGTAGTGGAATGCGGCAAATAAAATATCCTAGAGTCATATTAATGATGGCCATCAATAATGTCTTATAAAAATCAAAATGGTAACCATGCGGCATCCAGGCATTATATATTTCTCCGCCAATATACAATAAGTAAATCCATACATTGATGATGGTAAAATATTTAAAACTCATCGCAGTATCCCAGAACTTACCGTATTTGGCCATCCCCTCCTTCTGACTATCCCGCAAATACGCCGCCGTAACCAGGATGGTTCCTAAAGTAATTGCTGTAAACCGATATGTAAAATATTCCACATTGCCTAGTGGCAACATCCGCAGCCAATCTCCTAGGTAAAAAGCTCCCAAGCAAAGACCAAAGATTACCCAACCGGCTTTCTCCATCTTTTCTATTTGATATGCAAGGCTGTACACGATCAAAATTACACTTTCCACCAGCCACCCCATCGACATCCACTGAATGCCAAATTGGAATGGAATCATTAATACCGCAAAGGTCATGGCTGTTGCATAAAATAGCAAACAACCATTTTTTTCATTTGGGATTTTCCTGTCAATTAACTTACCTACTGTAATGTAAATAAGGCAAAAGGCAAGTGCCAGCACCCCTTGATAGTCCACTAAGCCTGCTTTGCCAAATAGACCATACAAAATTACACAACTGAGAAAGGTGTTAGCGCCCATCAACATGAGATCAACTCTTTTAATTGCCACTGCATATTTCAGCGGATAGGCAAGCTGCGTAATCAAATGAGTACTAAAAGTTAGCACCGTATATAACATAGCTACAAAAGCATTATCCGCAATAAACACTAGATATATTAGAGATGGAATATGAAACAACATGCTCAGATAATTGAGAGCATCCCATTTTTTCCAAAACGATACTCCTAGTACCGACAAATTTAATAGCAATAAGTACCCCATCGCAATATAACAAGCTTCCCCTCTAATTCCAAAAGACATTAGATAACTGAAAAAGGGAAGATATCCGCCAATCAGTCCTAGAGAACAAATTGTTTTAGACTGATATCGCACTGCTAATACAACCGTTGTCAGCGTAATTAGTACCGACATAAATAGTCCGATATGAATGTCAATAATATGCAGCAAAAAGTAGCTGTAAAAAACAGCGCCATATAAAATAGATACACCGCCACCTAGTAACCCATTCCCCAATACATCTTTCCCTTTTCGATAGAACCATTCTCCACCTACTAAGAATAAACCGCCGAGCACGAAAAACGAAGCACCCCGCATATAGTCATTGAACCAGGTCGAATGCACATATTTTGCTGCAGCCCCTACCCCAAATAAAATTAAAATAATGCCTATCTTATTAATGCAATTTAAACCAATTTTCATTTCGGTTTCATTTTGTTTAATTCGCTTTTGAATAATCTCCTCTGATACACCCTCTGTAGCTAAAGCGTCAAACTGCGTCTTAAATCCAGTAGTGAGCCCTACCGCAGCATCATTAAGTTCTTTCCGATGCTCACGAATTTTCTCGCCAAGTGCTTGAGACCATTGACTGATTTCAGCTGCAAACATTTCTTTCTCATGCCCTAAGTTATCCATTGCCGTACTTCTTAACTGAGAAATTTCTTTTTCTGATTGGCGCTCAAAAGCCATGAGACGATTCTCACAATCACCGACTGTATTTTTAAAATAGGTGTCTAATTTCTCTCGTGAAATCTTTAATATATCTAGTTTTTCATCTAAAATCTGTTCTTGCAGGCTAATTCTTAACCTTTCATTTTCCACCTTTATACTCTTATATTTAACTTCTAGCTGATCAAGTCGCCCCTTACACTCTATTAACTCCTTCTGCAACTCTTCATTTTGACTAATTAATCCGTCGGACTCATACTCTGCTAGCAACGTTTTATATTCCTCTAAAACGTTATCTTGATTTTGTTTGAGAATCAATAATTTTTCTTGAAAATTCAAAGCCATTCCCCTCTCATACAACTATCACTAGAATCTCTCGGGGACGATTCCACCGATTCGATTCTGCCAGAAATTCATAAGTTATAAATTCCATAATGGATAAAAAATCCTGACCCCATTGCTTATTAACTCAGTAGAACCGTCCCCTCGATTACTTCCTTGCTCTACTCAAATGCTCTTTTATAGAATAAATGGTTTTCAAATTTATTACCTCTAGCAAAAGGTATAGATTCCCATATTTATTTAAAAATAGCAAAAAAAGAACCGCCTCTCCCTGAAGGAGAAAACGGCAACGAGATTACGACCTGAACGAACGATGCCTTATAATGCACATGGATGGTTTGCACATCAAAATCGCATAGATGGCTCAGGCGAGTCAATCCAATAGTTAAAACCTTCAAAATGTTAGCTAAAAAATAATTTATGCCGTTATAATATCATGAATTAACTGCGGCACATCAGCTTTGTCTTCAATATATATGTTTTGATAGATTTTTTCTATGACCTCAGTTACCACTTCTTGATTCGCATGAATCGTTACCAATGACTCGTCTTTGCTGACTTTATCGCCAACTTTTTTATGCAGGACAAGACCAACCGCCAAATCAATTTCCGATTCTTTCGTTGCTCGTCCTGCTCCAAGTAGCATAGCCGCTGTTCCGATAGCATCGGCTACGATTCTGGCTACTACTCCATCTTTTTTCGCGGGAACTTCAATGCGATAAGCTGCTTGTGGTAATTTTTCTGGATGATCAACCACCTCTGGATTGCCACCTTGGTTTATGATAAACTCTTTGAACTTTGCCAAAGCTTTCCCATTTTTCATCACGTCTTGCAGCATTGCTTTTGCCTCTGCTAAAGAAGCGGATTTTCCTGCCAAATAGGACATTTGACTACCTAATACTAGGCAGAGTTCTTCTAAATCTTTCGGACCTTTTCCCTGTAAGGTATCAATTGCTTCTTTGACCTCTAGCGCATTACCAATCGCAAAACCTAACGGTTGACTCATATCTGAAATCACTGCCATCGTTTTCCGACCAACATTATTGCCAATTCGTACCATGGCCTGTGCTAACTCTTTCGCATCTTCCTCAGTTTTCATAAAAGCACCAGCGCCAGTTTTGACATCCAAAACAATAGCATCTGCGCCTGCTGCGATCTTTTTACTCATAATCGAACTAGCAATCAAAGGAATGGAATTGACGGTAGCCGTCACATCACGCAAAGCATACAGCTTTTTATCGGCTGGCGTTAAATTACCACTCTGTCCGATAATGGCAATTTTATGACGATTTACCAAGTTGATAAATTCCTCTTTCTCAATCTCCACATGAAAACCAGCAATCGATTCTAATTTATCAATCGTACCACCCGTATGACCAAGTCCCCGTCCCGACATCTTAGCCACAGGAACGCCGACAGCCGCCACGAGCGGTGCAAGCACCAAAGTAGTCGTATCACCTACACCGCCAGTAGAATGCTTGTCAACCTTGATTCCTTCAATCGCTGACAAATCAATCGTATCACCAGACTCAACCATTGCCATTGTTAAATCAGCACGTTCTCTCTCGGTCATATCTTGAAAAAAGATTGCCATTGCCAAAGCACTCACTTGGTAATCAGGAATCGTACCTTTTGTATAACCTTCAATAATAAAGTAAATTTCAGCTGTTGTTAGCTCTTTTCCATCCCGTTTTTTTTCAATCAAATCTACCATTCTCACAGAAATTCTCTCCCCTCGAATTAGCGTAACTCATGCACACGTTTAAACGTCATAGTTTCATATCTCATTATCTTCAACCGTCTTTTTATTCTATTATACTAGAAAAAGAAGCCAGAGACAGTAGCTGATAGAAGACTAACCAGACTTGCTCCATAAATAAGCTTTAAGCCAAAGCGAGCAACGATGTCCCCTTGCTTTTCTTGTAAGGCTTTTACCGCCCCAGCTATAATGCCTACCGAGGAAAAATTGGCAAACGATACGAGAAAAACAGAAACGATACTGACAGTTCGCGCTGAAAGCTCTGTACTTTTTCCCAGATCCAACATCGCAACAAATTCATTAGCTACCAATTTCGTTGCCATAATACTACCTGCACCCACTGTTTCCTGCATCGGTATCCCCATTACAAACGCAAGCGGAGCAAAAACAAATCCTAACATTTGCTGAAAGGTAATTCCGAAAACTGATGCAAAAATCCCGTTTACCATGCCAATTAACGCTACGAACCCAATCAACATGGCTCCTACAATAACTGCCACTCGAAAGCCATCCATAATATATTCACCCAGCATCTCAAAAAAGGATTGCTTCGTTTCTACCTCCACTTCCAAACTATCCTCCTGCGCTGTTACTTCATAGGGATTGATAATGGATGCAATAATAAAGCCCCCGAATAGATTGAGCACCAATGCAACCACAACACACTTAGGTTCAATCATTTTCATGTATGCTCCAACAATCGACATAGACACAGTAGACATTGCTGAAGCACACAACGTATATAAGCGATGCTCAGGCAATAATCCAATCTGCTTTTTGACCGAAATAAATACTTCAGATTGTCCTAAAATTGCCGATGCCACTGCATTATAAGATTCCAATTTTCCCATGCCATTAACCTTACTTAAAACAATCCCAATATATTTTATGACAAAAGGTAAAATTTTAGTATATTGTAAAATGCCAATTAACGCAGAAATAAAAACAATCGGCATTAAAACACTAAAGAAAAATGCTACTTGCTCACCTTTCGCAAGTCCACCGAAAACAAAACCAATACCTTCCATAGCAAAAGAAATTAAAATTGAAAAAATAGCGGCAAAACCACCGATAAAGAATTCTCCAATCTCGGTATTAATTAACACAAAAGCCAATAAAAATTGTAAAACTAACATGATAAAAATAGACTGATAGCGAATTTGTTTTTTACTACTACTTGCAGCATACGCAAGCAAAAACACCACGAGTAAACCTACTATTGCTAATAAATAATTCATGATATCCCCTTTAGTTATTATTTTTTATCCATGTCACTTGACTTAAATGAACCGGGTAATAGTTGTTCCATCGTCCATACTTCTATATCACCATGTAAATTAGCCAAATAAATTTTGGTATCCCTTGTACAAAACTCAGACAATACTTGCCGACAAGCACCACAAGGCGAAACGGGATCTTCTGTATCGGCAATCACGGCTAACGCTTCAATTTTATGCTCGCCTTCGGAAATTGCTTTAAAAATTGCTGTACGTTCTGCACAATTGGTCAATCCAAAAGATGCATTCTCAACATTACAGCCACGATATATCTTCTGACTATCACCAACTACCGCCGCGCCTACCTTAAAATGTGAAAATGGTACATAAGCATACTCTCGCGCTTCTCTCGCCGCTTGAACTAATTTTTCTTTCATGCTAGCTAACCTCCTATAAATCATTTTTTCTTATATTGCTTATTATTTTTTATAACAAGCACTTTTTAATATTCACTTGATACCGTTTCACCCTGCATTGACTTCACGCCAGAACTAGTACCAATACTTTTATTTTTAGTTTTGTAAAATGTAAAATTACTGCTAACTATTTAAAATTCTGAATTTCAAGAAGCAAATTAGCATACTGACCTTTACTAATATAAATTTTTCCGCTTCTCACAAAAACCAATCCGGCACTGTTCAGTTTATCAACACATCTATTAATCGTTTTTACACTTACCCCTATTTCATCCGCAATCTGTTGTCGTTTTTTATCAATGAGCAATACATCGATATTCCCTTGGTTTTCTTGATAATATTTGATAATATAAGTCTGGATTTTGCGTATGCCTGACAAGAAATTAGCGGTTCCCGTTTTACTTGCCGTAGAATACATTTTCTTAGCAAGAATTTGGGATATTTTCAACAAAACTGCATGATCGCACGCAATCCATTTAGCAAAGTCTTTAGCAGTAATCATCAGTACCTTGCAATTATTAACAGTTTCAACCGTACTAACGTATTCCATTTCACCGGCTAAAATCTCCAGTTCACTAACAAAACTAATAGGTCGTATTCGCTCAAAGATATAAATCCGCCCATTTTCAAATTCATTAATGACCTTCAATTCACCGCCAATAAGAATATAGGCATATTCTACCTTTTCCCCCTTTTTTAACAAAGTTTCCCCGGCAGGTATTTTTTTCAAAGAAACTTTTGCCCTTATCTTTTCTGGCATTCCGATTAGCAATTCTTTCAATTGAGGCTCACTAAATAAAAAATCATCAAACTGCATGATTAACCTCACAACTTTCAAATTATATCTTTACACTCGCAGAATTATGAAAAATAGTTTTCTTTTTTAAATAGGATATTTTTTCTATTTAAAACTTGGCTCACCATCATTCTAATTGTTCTAATAATCTTTTAAAAGGTCATATGTCCTTTTTCTGAAATTTTAGCATACTTAAATTCTCATAACATGTAAATATTTACTTTGATATAAACTTCTTTCTACCACAGCATTTTCATGTATAAATCACCTGCAAGATTAGATAACAAAAAAACGCCCTGCTCGACACAGGACGTTTCGGTTTCTTTTGGCGTTTCACTTACTTATTAGATAAGCTTCACCAACGCTCAACTTACTATTTCTTTTTCAACATAATTTGTAAAATCTGTTCATCCGTTTGACTCATGCCTTGGCAGGCTAATTCGCCTAAGTTTGCAATGGATTGATCTACATCATTGGCAACAATTCCTTCATATTCTGTAACCCGTATGCCTTCGAGTGCCATTAGTACAGCCTTATAAGCAGCTGTAGCTGACGTAGATACTTTCATGGCACAGCTATTGGAAGCGCCATCACAAATGATTCCGGCTACATCACCGATCATATTTGAAATAGCCATACTGACGGTCTCAAAATCACCTTTCAATAACCAAGACATTCCGGCGGCAGCTCCCATAGATGCTGTAGTTACGGCGCACAGTGCCGATAATTTAGGAAGTTTGTCATGAATATAAATCGCCATCATATGGGATAACATTAATGCTCTTATCAGCGTTTCTTCATCGGCTTTTATATGCTGGGCGACTACTATGATAGGCATTGTTGCGGCTATGCCTTGATTACCAGAACCGGAATTAGTCATTGCCGGCAGGGTTGCCCCCCCCATCCGAGCATCTGAGGCAGCGGCAGTACGCATTAATATCTGAGTGAACAGACTGTCAGATAACAAGCCTTGATATATCTGACGATTCATGGTTGCACCAATATGCAGCCCGTATTGTCCATCCATACCTACTTTCGACAGTGACTCATTCAGGGTGGCGGCTTCACGGATAAAGCTAATCATTTCCAACGGTGCTTCTACTGCAAAATTATATACATCACTAGCTCGAACACCAATTAAAGAGTATTTATCCATGTCAACTGCTATCGTATTTTGTGGCTCATTTTGAAATACGATCTTACCATTTTCCTCAATAAGCACTACGTTGGTATGGGCATCAGCAATGCAAACCCGTACCCAATCCTCGCCGTGGATAACCCGTGCTTCTGAATAGAGAATATTAGGTACATGTGCAATGGAAAGTTGAACACGATCTTCTGCAATCATACGTTTACCAGTCACAATCTGTTCAGGCGTTAGTTTTTTCAGAACCTCCAGCTTGCCTTCAGGATCGCCACCAAGAGCACCGACGGCAGCAGCAATTAAGAGTCCTGTGGTGCCAGTTCCCGGCACAGCAACTCCCATGCCATTTTTCATCAAATTTGCTGAGACCTTAGCTTCGATTCTTTCCACCGGTTTTGCCAGTCTCTGTGCGGCAATGGCTGCCGCCAACGCTAATGAAATTGGCTCTGTGCACCCTAAAGCAGGTACGACCTCTTTTTTTACCGCTTTGATAAACTCCAACCACAAGGGATTGACTGTTACAGACGATAGTTCCTTCATATTAATCTTCCTCTCATTTTCATAAAATAGATTAGTCACCAGTGCAAGAATGCCAATCCCTATCCAAATAAATGATCCGCTATCTAATTATTATTGCAAAAAGCATGCCAAAAATAATCCCCCGAAAATCGGGGGATTCATTCTAATTTTTCTCACTATTAAACGAGAAACACTGACAAATAATTGCGAAATTTCTCAATTATTGCAAAGCATACTTCTTCATTTTGCGGTATAACGTTGCTAAACTGATTTCCAACGCAGCAGCCGCTTTTTTTTTGCCTTCCACATCTGAACCAAACTCGGCCAGTAAACTAACTAGGCGCTGACGTTCAGGCATATTTTTCATATGGCCGACTAAGCGATCTGGTAAGTCCCGTACGCTAACCAAAGGCTCTTTTGCTTTTACTACTGCACATTCTACTGCATTTTCTAACTCGCGCACATTACCTATCCAATCATGGTTCTGCAGACAGTACAATGCTTCTGATTCAAAATCCTTGAGATTCTTATCGTAAGATGCAGCCAATCGTTGCAAGAAATTTCGCGCTAGTAGTAAAATATCTTCGACCCGGTGGCGCAATGGTGGTAATACGAGGTTGATTACATTCAAACGATAATATAAATCTTCTCTAAATAATCCTTCTTTAATCCGCTCAGCCAAATCCCGATTGGATGCTGCCAGTATCCTAACATCAATTGGATTACCCTGAATGCCACCAACAGGCTCCACAATACGATCTTGGATAACCCGTAGCACTTTCACTTGCAGTGACAGTGGCATATCGCCAATTTCATCCAAAAATAATGTTCCACCATGGGCCATCTGGAATTTTCCTGACTTGCCCCCCCGTTTAGCACCCGTAAAAGCCCCTTCTTCATAACCAAACAATTCACTTTCCATCAAGGATTCCGGAATAGCTGCACAATTTATTGCGACAAAAGGACCTTCCCTACGTGCGCTGGCAAAATGAATGGCTTTAGCTAACACCTCTTTACCCGTACCGCTTTCCCCACCAATCAAAATGGTAGCTGACCCTGCAGCTGCTTGCTTTGCTTCTTCTAAAATCTGCAGGAAAAGAGGATTTTTTCCTATTAAGTCAGAAAAACTTACCGGAGCTACTCGATGGGATCGGCCTATCTGTCCGCCTACCGTTCTGAAACTAGCAACAACCCCTTGAATGACATCACTATCTACTATTGGCTTAGCACTGATAAAATAATGGTGCTGATGGCCGTGTTGCCATAACTTCACTTCCTTGTCGACAAATTGACTACCGTCTCTAAGAGATTCTTCTAACGGTGTTCCAGGAAATATTTCGTTAATGTGAAAACCGAGAACATCGCTAGTTTTGACTTTTAACAATTTTTCCGCTGCAAAATTCAAATTGCTGATTCTGGCTTGCTGATCAATGGCAATGATTCCTTCTGTAACAAAGTTAAGTACTATTTGTAGCTGCTTTTTTAGCGCTATCGTCCGTTGCATAGCCTCAACTTCAAGTACTTTGGCTGCTACCAATTCAGCCATCTTTCGCATAAAGGCCAATAAGTTTGGTCCCTTATGAACAAGTTCTTGCTGCTGCTCTTGCGAAAACGCTACCAGGCCAATTACGCCGATGGTATCCTGACCTAAACGAATGGGACAGCATAATTGGGCCAGTTCTGTACAAATGGACTTTCTTCCGCAATTTTCGCAAGCATTACTTGTACTTACATCCTTAATCAAATATTCATCGCCGCGACGTAACACCCGGCTGTAGATAGAATTACTACTCAAAGATTGACCGATAGTCTGTTGATGACATCCGGTTCCGGCTATGCGCACCAAAGTTTCATCAGCAATTGTCACATCCATACTCAGCGCGCTGGATATGGCTTCGGCGATTTGCTGCGTTGCTGTCTGAATTTTTTGCAATCTGGTCATGTCTTTCATCTCACCTCACCTGTTCATTCTATCAAAAAGTACAAAATACAACATCGGCAAGTGTCCTATGTATATTTTGGCTGCCGTTTTATGTATTTTTACTTGCCAAAAACAAGGGCCAACATTTTGTAATTACTCACATACTCAATCACTTATATTCAACGAATAATTTTACTGGGCTCATCAGTATGTAATAACACTTTTAATTTTTTCAAAATATCCTCCTAATCATTCTACTTTATATTCATTCTATCATAAAGATCAATATGGGAATATGCGTAGTTTTTATCCAGGACCAATGCTATTGAAAGAACATAAAAATTAATAAATTGACGCTAAAATAGCCCACCTCTTGGAATTCCAGTATATAATAAAATCATATTCTACCTTACTTATATAAAGGAGTTGCATTTTTTTTGCAGATAGTTACGAAGAAAGCGATCCGATATGGAATTATCATTTTAATTTTTATATTATTAGGACTAAGCTATATCGCC
Source organism: Pelosinus fermentans JBW45 (assembly GCF_000271665.2). Classification (GTDB taxonomy): domain Bacteria; phylum Bacillota; class Negativicutes; order DSM-13327; family DSM-13327; genus Pelosinus; species Pelosinus baikalensis. The sequence goes on from NZ_CP010978.1 coordinate 4,217,668, forward strand.
TTTCATTATTTCCAAGGCATACCAGTTTTAAACTATCATCAAATCAACAATAAGGACCATAATACATTAACACTTAGCTCTACCGAATTTGAAGCGCAAATTAATTATTTATACCAGGAGGGTTATACCGGAATCTCACCTGACCAACTAGCGGATTATTTGCAATCTGGAAAGAAACTTCCACCTAAACCTATTTTAATCACTTTGGATGATGGCTATAAAGATAATTATCAGGTAGCCTATCCAATCTTGCAAAAGTATCATTTTACCGCGACAATATTTGTAATCACCGATTTTGTGAACAATTACGGAAAATATTTAACATGGAATCAAATAAGGGAAATGAGTGATAATGGGGTAAGTTTTGAAGCACATACTCTAAGTCATATTTCACTTCCAAAGGCTTCTGATGAGGAAATTCGTAATCAATTAGTCAAATCAAAGGAAGCGATAGAATGGCGGTTAGGTAAAAAGGTAGACTATTTAGCTTATCCAGGTGGAGAATATGATCAACGAGTAATCGGATTGGCAAAGGAAGCTGGCTATCGGGCAGCTTTTACCGTAAACTTTGGACGAGATAGGATAAATTCTACATTGTATACTTTAAATAGGATTCCTATCTTTGGGGGACAATCACATACATTCTTTCGTTTTTGGCTACGTTTAAATTTTACGCAGACAATTAACGCCTTACAAAACCTCAAGGCCTATTTACTTAAAGAAGGTAATACTTCTATCGCTGGTTTGATCTATATCCCATAAATTTTATTGCGGTATAACCACGTGCGTTATGTGAACTATCATTTGACTCATATGATTCACATTAATCGTAGACAGATTCCCCTATTTAATTGCTATCACTTTAACACCGTGAAACGAAAGCTTAATAGGTTCTTTTTAAAGCCTTTATCCCATTATAATAGTTATTGCTGTTTTCCTTCTAAAGCAGCAATCTTTGCCTTCATGGTCTCTAAATCCTGATGTAACATATTAATGCTGTTTTGCAGGTTTTGAACTTGTGTATTTGAGGAACTATCCGATTTTGTTGATGGGGGATTCGACGATACTATCGCTTGTATTAGCAGGATGTTTTGCCCCACTGCTTCTACAAAGTTCCCCAAAATATTTAGTTGGTCTTCGTTAAAATTATCAGATACTATTATCGCTAGTAAAGCTGCGAGCAGTACCTGCTGCTCAGAGTCAAGAGAAAAGAGAATTGATTCTTCCATGAGCAACCCACCTGAAACATTTTATAAACTATATGATGACACTAAGCAATGGATAACTTAATTTTTCTGTTTACTAAAAAGTCAAGGGACGGCAGGAAAAAATTGGGGTTCAGGCTTGAGTTCTTGTATCTTTATTGGCAAACAAATTAGAAATGTCCTCAATCCCTGCATACGCAAGGATTGAGGACATTTTGCACCGTTATCAATGATACGGTTCTGCTATACTTATATTCTAAACCTTTGAATAGCACTTTGCAAATCTTGAGCCATTTTTGCAAGACTCTGACTGGAGGATCCTATTTCTTCCATAGAAGCCGACTGTTCTTCAGTAGATGCCGATACTGTATGGGTTTGTCCCGCTGTTTCTTTACTAATCTTATGAATCATTTCCACAGAAGCAACAACCTGCTCACTGCCACTCACCAATTGCTGAATTGCAGCCGAAATTTCTTTCACTTGGCTCGATACCTCGTTAACAAGTTTCATTATGTTATGAAAGCCTTCTCCTGTACTGCTTACAACTTCAGTTCCAATCTTAACCTCTTGCGTACCTTCATTCATTGCAGCAACAGCTTTATCTGTGTCATTTTGAATTTCGCCAATTAGATTGGCAATTTGCTTCGTTGCCTCCTGGGATTGTTCGGCAAGCCTACGTACTTCCTCAGCCACTACAGCAAAACCCCGTCCTTGCTCACCTGCGCGAGCTGCCTCAATAGCAGCATTTAAGGCAAGGAGATTCGTCTGTCCTGCAATACCGGAGATAACATCTACAATTTGTCCAATCTCCTTAGACCGGTCGCCTAGCTGTACCACTACATTTGCTGAATTAGTAACCGCCCTTTCAATATTTGCCATCTGGGAGATAGCTGTAGCAATTGACTTCGTACCGTCCTCAGCTGCCACCGATGTTTTCTCAGATATTTCAGATGCAGCGCTAGCGTTTGAAGCCACTTGGTGAATACCTGCTGACATTTTCTCGATGACCACAGTTGCCTCCCTAACAGCATTCACCTGATTTTCTGTTCCCTGTGCAACTTCAGTAATAGCGATAGCAATCTGACTTGTAACCTGGGAGGATTGCTCTGCACCGGCTGTCAGTTCCTCGGAGGAGGCTGCAAGTTGCTCAGCCGATTGAGAGATATTAAATACCAGTTTTCTTAGGTCTTTTACCATCTCATTAAAACTGCTAGCAAGATCGCCCATTTCATCTCGCGTTGTTATATCAACTTTATCGACTGCTAAGTTGCCGTTTGCAATTTCTCTAGCATGATTACATACTATTTTTATAGGCCGGACAAATTTATTTGATATGAAGTATCCTAACGTGCCTATGATAAAGATCAACAAAGTAAGAACTATAACAAATCGTTTCTGCACAATTTTTATAGGAGCCATTACTACATCCTTTGAGACTTCAGAACAAATAATCCAACCCGTCTTAGCATCATAGGTGTAATAGACAAATTTAATATTTCCTTGATCATCCGTAATCGTTGTCGTACCATTCTTACCTGTGAATCCATCTTGTATATAACTTTCCTTGCTTACATCTTTATGCTCGGCTGCAATGTTAGAATCAGTATGGGCCAAGATTTTCCCTGAGCGATCCACTATATAAGCTACAGACTGCCGCCCCGCCCTTTCCCGCAAAAAGTCATCTAAGACAGATAGCGGCAGGGCTCCCTGGATGACACCCGTAATCGTTTCTTGATTTTTAAGTGGCACGGCTAATACCACTATTGGTTTTCCATCTGACATACTAATGATAACATCAGATACCACTTCTTTACCATTTATTGAATCTTGGAAAAACTGTCGATGAGCCGCATTCCCAAGTTTTTGGTTATCATCACGAAAACGTTGGTTCCCCACTTTATCATCTACAACTAACTCCAACTTTGGATAGAGCTTCCTAGCATCTACTAAATATGATTTTCCATTAGGATCCAAACTAATAATGCTAGGATTCTGAGCAAGTACTTTTAACACCACAAAGTGCATATCAAGATAATGGCTAACATCATTACGCACCGCAGATAATATTTCCATATTTTTCTCATTATATTCTTGTATCGTTTGATTGTAGATTAGATTGTAGTAATAAAATGAAGATAATACTAAAGGTAGACAGCTAACAATTAAAAGTATCATAATAATCCGTTTTTTCATGTTTTACCTCCAACTGAATATTATTTTGCACTTTACTGCAAATAAATGTAAGTACTAGATTCTCTTTCCCATCGCCTCCCTGTCCCTCACCAAACCTGTCCATGAGAACTAGAAGTCCCTCTTCCTCTCACCCTCCAGTGCATATCAGCACATGTAGGGTTATAATATTCTTATATATGAACCTTTTTCATATATAAGAATATTATAACCCATATATTTCTACATAATATATCCTTTTCCTGCATTTTTATTTTTATCCTATTTGATTATATCTATATACATTTATTAAAGAAATCAGGAAGCCCGAACATTTCCTGGATTTTTGGCACCACATCAGGGCAATCTTTCACGGAACTGTTTCTGTGCTCCGATATTCCGGGAATCGTTCCGAAACCAGCGATGAACCGATATCCTTCATGACAGTGTGCAGATCTTTTCTTTCATGCGCCGGTCCATTTCGCATACCGGTAACGACAGGTACCTCTTTAACATCAAATTCCAGCAACTCAAACATGTGTTTCGTATAATCAATATACGACTGGAACAGGCTGGAATCAGGATTACCCTGATTAAACGTAAGAATCAGCTTTTTTTGTGCGGCATTTTCTTCTTTGAAATACGGAGAGTATCTCGGAGAGAATCGTGCAAACATCCTATCGATGAATATCTTCGCCTGGGCACTCATCTGCATCATGTAAATCGGCGAGCCGAAAACAATGGCATCGGCATGATCAATCGCATCATTAAGTTTCTGCATGTCGTCTTTGATAACACAACCCTGATCGCCCTTGTGGCAGCCCCAGCAACCCTGGCACGGTTTGATATCAAGATCGCTGCAATACCATGATTGGGTTTCGGCGCCATGTACTTTCGCACCTTCGAGTATTTGGTTTACGATCCAAGCGGTATTGCCTTCTTTCCGCGGACTTGCAATAAATCCCATGACTTTCATTTTTCCTCTTTCCTCCTTATCAAGGATTTGTTCTGTATATTGTGTATTGATTGATTTAAATTTACACATTTAAATTTCTCATCTCTCAAAAAAGAATGGTTATGTTTCCCCGGAAACATAACCATTCTATCGCTTTATTGTTTCTTTGTCAACAATATATATAAAAAAAAGGGAGCTGTATCATGCGCTGATGTTCCAGCGTTTTGATACAGCCCCCTTTAGGCTACTTTTTGATACAACCCCATTATTCAAAATCATTTGGATTTGTTATATCTACACCTAGCTTCTTTATTTCTGCATCCAAATGCCTACTATACTTTTCCACGAAGCTAAGCATACTATCAAATTGTTCCTCGGTTACTTGCTCAAATACGGCTTTATCCCGCTCTTGAAACTCTTTGTGCAGTTCCTCATGGACTTTGTTAATTACTTTCCCTTGCTCAGTAAGCCTAAAATAGATTTCTTTCTTGTTATCCTGTTTCTGGTAGCTTTCGATAATGCCTTTTTTTATGAGCTTCTTAGTTAGTTTACTTATGGCACCCCTAGTCACATAAAAGGACTCCGCAAGTTTTGTCACGTTGGAATCTACATTTCTTCCAATATATTCGATGCAATGTACTTCAGAAGATTTATAACCCTTAAGACTGTCTTTCATCTTAAACTTATTAAGCGAAACCATCTTGTTTAATAAGTCCCTGAAACCCATTATGACCCGTTCTTCTTTGTTCATGGCCTGTCCTCCCACCCGTTGGTGCATTAACAATATTATATTAAATTTTTGTTTTTTCTATTTCAACAATATTAAAATAGGACACTGGGGACATTCCCTTTCTCCGTATCAGGTATAACAGTCAAATTATGTAACAATCTATAAATACATTGGACAGATCCCCTTCCCTTGTCCCTCAAACCACCGTTCATGACTGTCACTAGCGTTCTAACATGCGATAAATCGCTTTTGCTACACCATGTTCCACATTACTTGCCGTGATATATTTCGCCACCTCTTTAATTTCGGGTATTGCATTCTCCATAGCAAATGAATTGGGAAACTCTACAAACATAGAATAATCATTAAACCCATCGCCTAAAATAGCTACTTCGTCTTTATTTATACCCATTCTTGCTGCAGCTTTGGCTAATATCCGTCCTTTGGTTGCATACCTGTCATTAATTTCAATATTCGTTGTAAAGCTAGACGATACCACTATTCCTCTCAATTTATTTAATTTTTCTCGTGGTCCATTTAATTCATCAGCTGAATCTGCAAAAGAAATAAATTTGCCTATTTCTACATTACTTTTTAAAAATTCATCGATATTCGTTATGTATTTCATTTTAACAAAATGCGGATGATTCAACGCATTTCGGTAAATTTCATTTGGATCTGTAATATGCGGTCGGAAGATCTTTGATCGTTTAACCATACTATCTAATATTTCTTCCTCTGTATTTGTTGTATAATATCCATCATTTGTATATATCTCAGCTGCTAGATTCCCCTCAGACAGTATGCTTATAATTTCATTTACCAAACTCTTATCAATATAAATTCCTTCAACGATTGTACCAGCACTATCCCGATACTCTCCTCCATTCAAAACCACACATTCACATGTTAAGCCATATTCATCTAAGTATGGCTTAACGTCCTCATAGGCTCTACCAGTTGCAATAGCAAACTTTATTCCTTTTTTTTGCGCTGCGTGAATCGCTTCTAGATTTTCCTTTGAAATTTTCTGATCAAATATGAGCGTTCCGTCCATGTCAGATGCAATTAATTTTATCATTTAAAAATTCTCCAATATATATTTTTTGCTTGTTTTTATTAGAAAGTTTTTCTTTCTTTTTCAGAAGTCCATGCCATAATCTTGATTTACTAGCCTTGAAATAGCATTCAAAATAGTTTTTCAGTGGTTTCGGACGGTTCCGATGAGTCATCCAATAATTAAAATCCCTCACTCTATCTTTTATAATATTTCCTATAAATACAAAGAACTCCTGCCAAAATTTCTACAAAATTGAGCAGGAGTTTTTTCGCTATTACAAATAGTACAGTTCATTTTACATATTCTATTATATCATTTAACCTTTGATATTCATGCCTTTAGTTGTTATTTTTAGAGCGTTTTAGAGCGATTGTTTTCGCACACTCTGACGTCCCTAAATATCCTCCTAAATGTCCTCCAACCGCGCTGTCAGAAAGTTTTTGTCGTGGCTGTTGTCAAACACTTAAACGATTGGCATGGTGCACATTTGAGGCTTTATCACAAATTCAGCCACAGTATTGGTCCTCACTTCATCTACCGTAACCCCCGGTGCAATTTCTAGAAGAAGTAAACCTGCCGGAGTTACTTCAAATACACACAAGTTGGTAATAATAAAATTAACAACGCCTTTACCGGTTAAGGGAAGAGTACATTTTTTTAATATTTTGGGGCTGCCATCTTTTGTAGTATGTTCCATAGCGACGATGACCTTCTTGGCTCCCGATACCAGATCCATAGCTCCGCCCATACCCGGCACCAATTTCCCTGGCACCATCCAGTTGGCGAGATTTCCTTCCTGATCAACTTCTAATGCCCCCAGAACAGTCATATCCACGTGCCCGCCCCGAATGATGGCAAACGACATGGCACTGTCAAATACCGCTCCGCCAGGGATAATGGAAACTGCCTTGCCGCCAGCATTCACCAGATCCACATCGGCAACTGGGCCGTCCAAAGGAGCCAGCCCTAAAAAACCATTCTCTGACTGAAGAATAACGCTAATACCAGTTGGCAGGAAATCAGCTGCTAATGTGGGTATCCCTATGCCAAGGTTCACAACATACCCATCCTCAAACTCCTGAGCTACCCGCTTCGCTATAATCGTTTTTGCATCCATTTTTATATCCCCCATTACCCCTTGATAATCCAATCAACAAATATGCCCGGCGTCATCACTTGATCCGGATCAATCTGACCTTTTTCTACAATGTTTTCAGCCTCAACGATAACCACTTTAGCTGCCATGGCCATCAAGGGGTTAAAGTTGCGGGCTGAACGATAAAATATCAAATTCCCGGCTGTATCGGCAGTATGTGCCTTAATCAGTGCCACATCAGCCTTCAAGGATTTTTCCAGTAGAAATTCTCTCCCGTCTACTGTTATAACTTCCTTCCCCTCAGCGACAATCGTTCCAAGACCCGTTGGCGTGAGTATGCCACCTAATCCGGCGCCACCGGCACGAATCTGCTCGGCTAGAGTACCCTGGGGAATCAGTTCCACCTCAAGTTCTCCAGTATTCATCTGCCTCCCTGTTTCGGGATTAGTTCCGATATGAGAGACCACTGCCTTCTTTAGTTGTCGGCTAACCACAAGTTTGCCGATACCTTTATCGGGCATAGCCGTATCATTCGCAATGCAAGTCAGATTTTTCGTCCCTTTGTTAACCAGTGCATCTATCAGGCGTTCGGGCGTCCCCGCTCCGAGGAAGCCACCGATCATAACAGTCATATTTTCCTGCACAAATTCAAGTGCTTGTTCAATCGTCGTAATTTTGGACATACCTTGCCTCCAATTTTATTTTGGCAGAAAAAGTCGGCTATTCCGGCTTTCTCTGCCAAAAACTCTCTCTTATATAATGCCTGTCACCATATGAATAAGAATAACAGCAAAAGCGGCTACCGTTTTAATACCAACGATGGCACCGATATCCCCATACGATTGTTTATGCGTCAAACCACATACTGCAATAATGGTAATCACTGCGCCATTATGCGGCATACTGTCCATCCCGCCTGAAGCCATGGCTGCAACACGATGAAGAACCTCTGGAGACATACCTATAGCATTTGCCCAGGTCAGCCAATCTTTGGCCATCAAATCAAGAGCGATGGACATCCCTCCGGATGCAGAACCAGTAATACCAGCTAATGTAGTTATAGTCACAGCTTCGGACATTAACGGCGTACCACCTAAATGGATACCCAAGAGTGCATCAGCGATGGACTTAAAGCCAGGTAACGAAGCAATAACATTACCATAGCCAACTTCAGAAGCGGTGTTCATAATTGCCAAAAGTGATCCGATAGCTCCTGCATTTAATGCATTTGCCAAACCACCTTTGGGCAAGTTGCGGTAACCTAAGCCAATTGCCAAGACAATTCCAATGACAACAGCGATAATCAACGACCAGATTGCTAAAACATTCTTAACAGCAGGAGCAACCAGCGGTAATTTCATACCAATGAACGGAGCCAGAATATCGGGATTCCATTGATAGACGTTAGTCATAATAAAGTTAATAGACAATACGGCAAGCAGTGGTAACATCGCCAGTTTCCAGTCGGGGAGGGCACTAGTGTCGGCTTCGTCTGGTTCTAGGATATGACCTTCGCCGTAAAATTCTCCAGCGGCATGGGCTTTTTTAAGACGCCATTGAAAATAATACATACCACCAGCAAAAATCATTATTGACCCGATAATACCCAACAAAGGTGCGGCGTAGACATTCGTACCAAAAAAATTCGCAGGGATAATATTTTGTATTTGGGGCGTACCTGGCAGAGCATCCATGGTATATGTGCATCCACCTAATACAATAATTCCTGGTATGAATCGTTTGGGAACACCAGCTTCCTTGAAAAGTGCCGCGGCGAAAGGATAGATAACGAATACAATGACGAAGAGGCTTACCCCGCCATAGGCCAATACACCACCCGCAATTACTACCGCTAAGATAGCGCGATCTTTTCCTACGATTTGCAGTATCTTATAAGCTATCGCCTTGGCGAAACCTGTTCCCTCCATGAGTTTGCCAAAAACGGCCCCCAGCATAAAGATAGGGAAAAATGACTTTACATAAACTACTGCCTTCGCCATGAACAATTCAGTGTATGAGGGCATCACTGAAAAACCTTGGCTTGCAGCTGCCATGAGTGCAAAAATCGGTGCAAATAGAATGACGGAAAAACCCCTGTACGCCATGAACATCAGCAAAAACAAACTGAGCAATATCCCAAATACTTCCACAGTAGATTGCCTCCCTATATTTCATTTTTATTAGCCGACTTATTTTGCACTCGCGATAATTTCATTGAACCGCTCAAGATAACTGAAATCATTTACGCCGCCTCTGGCTTCTGCTTCTTTTACCAACTTGACGACCATGTCATTAAAGGGAGTTGGTACCCCGCATTTTTGCCCTCCCAGGCATACAACACCATTGATATAGTCAATCTCAGTCTTGTTTCCCTTTTCCAAGTCTTGGAGCATACTTGCTTTGTTATTATGCCGACCCCACACTTTTTTGTAAAAATCCATTTTGGATGGAATATCAGCCTTACTACTTAGCTCTAGGAATTCCATATCAGCGCCCTGCATCTCCACCATACGGTATCCCAGAACGTGACATACCTTGATAACCTCGTCTGCAATATGGGCAACGCAGACCATAGCCTTAGGATTAGCCAGAACGTCGCTGAAAGTACCGTTTAGAGCAGCAGACATACCGCTAAACGTAGAATTCATCAGCAATTTGGTATAGCGGATGCCCATCAGGTTGGTTAAAATTGTTGTCCCGCCAGCTGCACTAAGGGTCTCTTTCACTTCTTCCAATCGCGGGCGCAGGATCCCATCAATTTCGCCGATCTCAAAAGCAAATTTTTCTACCGCTTCTAGGGTCGAAGTAAGCTCAGACACACCTGGCTTAAGCCAAGTAGCACCGAATCCAACTGCGCCACCAATGGTTCGTTCCTTTCCAACGTACGAAGCTACCAAATCTTCAGGAACCCCGTTTTGCAGCGTACATACAATACTATCTTTGTGTAAATAAGGCAGCAGCTTGGGTAACGCTGTCGCGTTAGCTGTTTGTTTTGTTAATAAAAGGATAAGATCATACGTTCCTGTCATTTCCTCAGGCGTGATTGCCTTTACCGGCTGATGAAGTTCAAGATTACCAGTAACCGTGGCGCCATTCGCATTCAGTGCATTAACGTTTTCTTTAAAAGAATCAATCAGCTCAACTTGCTTACCGTTCTTCGTCATCAAAGCACCAATGATAATCCCCAGTGCCCCTGCTCCTAAAATAGCCGTTCTCATATTAGCACCCCTCCAGTTTTTAATTAATAATTAACGTTCTCTATCCCCTTGAGATTCAGGATTTGTCGAGCCTCATCAGAATTGGCAATTTCCAATCCGAGCCTTTCTGCGATTTCTTTAATCTGAATTACTTGTTCAGCACTGGATTTCGCCAAAACTCCTGGTTTTAAATAAATATTATCTTCCAATCCAACCCGTGCGTTACCCCCCATTGTCAAAGCAGCAGTAACTATTGGAAATTGAGCCTTCCCCGCTGCCGCGCAGGACCAAACAAAGTCTCCGATTTGTTCACGAGCTGTTTTAGCCAAATAGACGAGATTATCCACAGTCGCAGGAATTCCGCCTAAGATCCCCATTACAAATTGTAGATACACTGGTCCCGTAAGCAGCCCTTTTTCCTTAAAGTAGGCAATGTTATTAATCATTCCTACGTCGTATACCTCAAACTCAGGGCGCATTCCGTGTTCATTCATGGTGTTCAGATAATACTCCAATCCTGTGAAAGTGTTGGTAAACACCAGTTCATTCGTGCGCTTGAGGTAAGGAATTTCCCAGTCGAATTTTGGGTTTTTTATCTTTGCCGCGAGATCAGCAAACACAAAGTTTACCGATCCTGCGTTACAGGAAGCTAACTCCGGTTTCAACTCCACTGCAGCAGCGAGACGTTGTTCTGAAGACATCCAAACTGCTCCGCCAGTGGTAATACAAACGACTGCATTACACTGCTGTTTGATGGAAGTAACGATTTCCCTCATAATATTTATATCAGGGGTTGGACTACCATCCTTTGGATCTCTAGCATGAACATGAACGACTGCAGCTCCAGCCTTATGAGCCTCTACCGCATCCTTTATGATTTGTTCTGGTGTAAAAGGAAAATAAGGACTTAAACTTGGGGTATGGGTTGCTCCTGTAACTGCTGCGGTTATAATGATTTTGCTTTGCTTTGCCATGTAAACTCCTCCTTGATATAAAGTCTGTTTCTGATTTAGATATACTAATTCACGTTCGCTATATTTCTTTTATCAGAACTACCTTGCTATATATGCAATCAGCATGCCAACGTTAAAAACAACGCAGACATCGTGCTCTTTGGCGCAAATCAATGGATTTTGCTAAACTTTCGCCTTTCATTTTAAATACCCAAGTGTCAGTATGTAATTACACAATTATTCTGAAATCAATGAATATTGTTACAATAATCTATTGCCCAGAGGATAGAGGACTGTGTGTAATCGTAAACTTACACTGTCATTCTTTACTTACATTTGACACAAAAAATAGAAAGCACAGAAAACGGGGTAAGTATCGATTTACCCCGTTTTCTGTGCTTTTTAATATGATATAGGATTCCCTTACTGAATGCCGAGACGACGGATTTTTTGGTAAAGCAATGGACGAGCAATACCCAGTAGTTCCGCAGCCTTTTTTTTATTCCCCTGCGTCGATTGCAGCGCGTTTAAAATAACCTCTTTTTCGATAGCCGCTTTCGCCTCCTGAATTCCTCGACCAGCAGTGAACTTCCCTTGTTTCTGGATCTTAGGTAGTAACCATTGAAAATGAATCGGCTCAAGAAAACTAGAATTGCAGTGATTCATCGCCCTTTCGATAGCATGTTCTAGTTCTCGAATATTTCCTGGCCATTCATACGCCATTAAAATTTTCACGGCCTCAGGAGCAATAGCCACTTTTCCTAACCCCGCCTGTTCTCCATATCGCTCTATGAAATTTTCTATGAGCAGCGGTATATCTGTTTTTCGCTCTCGAAGCGGCGCAATCTTAATAGGAATGACATTCAATCGATAATATAAATCCGATCGAAAAGTCCCCTGCTTGACCAGGTCTTCCAAATCATCATTAGTAGCTGCCACAATTCTGATGTTAACGGATATGGGAGCCGTTCCCCCAACTCGCTCGATTTCCTTTTCTTGTAATGCACGAAGCAATTTGGCCTGGGCGGCCAACGACAATTGGCTGACTTCATCCAAGAATAATGTACCTTTCTCCGCTATCTCAAATTTGCCCTTTTTCCCCGCCCGGCGCGCTCCAGTAAAGGCCCCCTCATCGTAACCAAACAACTCCGATTCAATAAGTTCATTAGGAATGGCTGCACAATTGAGCTTAACGAAAGGATGATGCGATCGCCGACTTTCCTGATGCAAAGCGTGAGCGACTAACTCCTTGCCCGTACCCGTTTCGCCCTGAATCAATACCGTGGAGTTAGCACATGCAGCTCTTACTATTATTGCCCGCAATGCAACAACAGCATCGCTAGAACCGATAATGTTTTCTAAAGAATACTTTACTCCAGAATTGTTTTTCAGTTTCTCTTTGTAATAGTCCAGTTCACCACGCAATTCTTCTACAGAATAGATCAGTTTGTCGACCCCTTCAAAAACTGAGAAGGACATGGCACCGATAATGACACCGTCCTTAACCAAAGGAACTCGATTGCAAATCAAAGGTTTACCTTCACTGTAGAATATTTCACCTAAAATGGGTTTCCCTGTTTCGAGAACTGCGGGAAGCCGACTTGTTGCCACTACATCCTTGATGTATCGCCCTATAATATCCTCCATTTTCCAGCCTTTTAGCTTCGCATAATTTTCTTCTACAAAAACGATTCGTGCTTTATGATCCACTACTACTAATCCATACAGATGAGTACACACTTGCTTCATGATTTCACTGTGCGTTGCCACTACAACCCCTCCTTACAGATAAAGTGAGTCTATTTTTATATTTTCTCGATAATGAGCATAACTTTTCTTCAGGAGCTGCACCATCAGCCGTATCTGGGGCAGACGGATTGCATATCACTAAAACCCCTCTCATACTGTAATAATAATAGCACATCTTCATTCTTGCCGCATACGTAAATCAATACCAGTTTCTAACTCTCTGCCATCATAACGTTTGAACTTTTATTCTTTTTTATCCACAAAAAATCCCCTCCAGATTGTTAGTGTAAGTCCATTCTATCAATGGCCTTTTTTACACGGTCAACCTAAAGGGGATAATACCTTATTGTTCTTATTCTATTAATAAACCACTTTTCTATTTTTCCTTTTCAATAGTCTTTTCCAATAGAAAAGGCCTGAGCGACTTGTTTTCCTACACCATAGTAATGGCCACTGTCAGCAGCAAAAATTAAAGGTTTTATTTGTTCAATAACCGGCTGACCGCCTTTTTCTTGTATACTCTCATCCATTTTGACATCCATCACTTCACCTATAAACTGGGTATGCAGGCCAAGCTCAATAACCTGGATAACTTTACACTCCAAATTAATTGGAAATTCCCTGATGTAAGGAGCATCAACAATATCACTTTTTACCGCTGTAAGGCCAGTCTTAGCAAATTTATCTTCCTTATGTCTGGAGGCTATGCCAAAGTAATCAGCTTCTTTTGCATAGTTTTCTGAAGGAATATTAATTGTGAATGCCTTTTTGAGAATTAGATTATCATACGAATACGTTGCTTTGCGTAGTGAAACGGCAACACAAGGGGGAGCTGAGCAGCAAATACCTCCCCAAGCAGCAGTCATCGCATTAGGATTTCCTTCCTTATCATAGGTACATACGACTAGAATAGGTGCAGGATAGAGCAATGTTTTAGCACCCAAACTTTTTTTCATACTTTTCACCTCTTAGTTATTATCTGCATAAAACCTTACTTTAGATCCTTTAATTGTAATTACAGGCATTGTACATCGTCGTCCTATAAGTATGGTTGTTTCTCTCATTATATATGTTATTCTTTCAATACAAAAGTATGCACTTTTACGATGGGTGCTATACATTAGAGAAGTAACCATTCTAAAGGAAGATCCCTAACTGACACACTAAGTAAGATCGCTTTCTAATAGAGATACCAAAGACCAGCTAATTAGTGATTTTCACTATAAAAGAAGTATTTTGGCATTAATGTAGAATTTGTTAAATGATTACAATTAAAACGGGGGGTTATTAATAATGAGAAATAAGGTTTTTGGCCTACTGGTTTTTACACTGATTATTGGATTTATTAATTTATCGCAAGTTTATGCAGAGGATCGGCTTGTATTGTTAGGGTCATCGGAAAAAGTTAATCTTTATCTAGATTCTGCAACACTAGCTGTTACAAAAGATGATACAAATTCAATTTATTATGATGTATGGATAAAAATGACGATTAAGGAAGATATCCAACAATTAAATATGTATACTCATCAGCAAGAACCTTTAAACTATCTGATACAGCATATGATAATAGCCACAACTAAAGATAGAAAAATGAGTCAACTTCGAAGTACTACTGCTTACGGCAAAAGTGGCGAAGTGCTTTTTACGTATGCTAACGCCAAGCCCATGGCAGATATTGCTGCGGGATCAATAGTTGACTACTTGGCTGACAGAATAGCGGAATATGTATCGAAGAATTATATTGAGCCAATTGCCGCGCCTAATAAAAAATATTTGCCTTTTAATCAAAGGGAATATTATAATTTGTTTGAAACCAAAGGTTATAAAATAAGTAAAATAGAGGAGAGCCAAGGAATTAATATTTATGGTGAGTCCTATAGTAGTGCTGCAACCACTTGTAGCTTTTTAGGCAAAGATCTTGATAAAGAAGCTTATTTTGGTGTCTTTGGAGACGATGAGCAACACTTAAAGGGAGCATCTGCAGTTTTGTATACTAATTCTTTGCTTTCAAAAGAAAATTTGAGTTTATTTTATATTACACTGCAAGAATTATTTCCCGACTGGACACAAGATCAATCTAAAAACTGGGTCGATCAGTCATTGGAAAAGATGAGTCACAGCAATAAAATTATGTTTATATACTTACATAAAGGTAAGGACTATATAACAATTACGCGGCAAGATATAAAAGGAAATGATGGTATAGTATATAAACTAACGATTACCCAAAATGATCCAGCCAGAGTTAATCCCATCCGGCCATACAATGATGGGATTAATAGTATATCCATTTTTGAGGAATGGAAGCCATCGCAAAGTAATTAACTGATGATCCGCTCATAAAAAACACCCTTCATTTTCTAGAATAATTAATAAGCTTGGACTACCATATGTCACAATCTTTAGACTTTACCTAAAAAACCGCCCCTACCCTCAACATTTTGAGGATAGGGGGCGGTACCAATTTACCGATTCTACTGTTACAGACTTCGCCACAAAATTTCTTACCGCCTTGATGGTTCCCAGGACAATGCTTGCATGATAAATCGTATGGAATCAGAAAATCCTTGCCGATAACTAACGGCCATACTCGCTGCTTCCCTTTCATTGTTTTTATCCGCTAGCCTGCTTAAAATGAGATGTAAATTTTGGGGCAATGCTGCACGTAGTTCTTCTTCATATTCTTTAGCCGCTATATTGGAATAGTAATAGTCGTTTGATATTTGCTGTAGTGGTATGTTAAGACTAATATCCTCCATAGAATCCATTGCACTTTCAAAAAGGCTTTCTTTTTTCATGATAATCCTCTCCTTCGTATTTAAAATGAACTCCTGCCATGCCCTTAATCGATTGTCCTTAGCCATGTACTCCGTGGAATCTTGTTTTGACAAGCTTTACGAATACGCCATTTATATTATTGATCTGATTAGACTATATATAGCCATACAAATATGGTTTACCAACTTTTATATGTTTTTTAGAGTATTTTATAAAATCAACTATGAACTATAGTTGGATATGAGTTATAATGAAATACATATGTAGTTATATATCTGTACCGCAAATATACAATTAATGAGTTATTTAATATAGTAAGTATTACTTACTATATTAACAGTATAACGTAAGTGTAACTTACGGTCAAGAGGTTTTTCTATGTTTAAAAAAGAACTTTTTATTGAACGTTTAAATTTACTTATGAAAAAGAATCAAACCTCCAAACAGGCTTTAGGAAATGCGATTGGTGTAAGTCGTCCAGCTATCAGCCAATTTGCGAGTGGTAGCAATCTGCCTTCAATTGAAAAACTAGCGGCTATCGCTGATCATTTTGACGTATCTATTGACTATCTCGTTGGACAATCCGATGACCCGAAGCGAAAATAGTGGCTCTTTATCCTAACAATCAAATCTACCAAAATATAGGCTTAAAGTTGACCTGCCCCCGCACAAGACAGGATTAATAGTTAAAATCCAAAAGCCAATTCCCTTACTATAAAGGAATTGGCTTTTTATGTTGTGTGTTAAAAAAGAACTCTTCTATTGTATTGTTTCACGCGGTTTATACAAATATATTATTCATTGTATTTCACTATTTCCAGAGGCAATCAACCTGTCCCTGGAAGATATTCTAGGCTATTCCTATGAAGTTGTCAAAAAGAAACGTCCCCTTTGTCTTCATAAGCGGATTTTCTCTTTATAATGACGCGAGGACGGTGGTTTTGCCTTGAAATTTCTTTCATCAACTTCCATATTGCCATACACCGCATCCGTCCCCCTTACATTCATTTTTAAATAAGGAATGAATCAGAGCACCGTCACCTTACTTATTTTTCCATAAAAATTAAAACAACTACGTATTTGCGTGAATTATCACAAGATGCTCTTGCAAAAAAATTGGTATAGCACAACAAACATATGGACATTGGGAAACAGGTCGAACAGAACCGGATCACGCTACCTTAAGCGCATAGCTGACTTTTTTAACGTTTCAATAGATTATCTCTTGGGTCGCGAAACCATCCAACCTCCACCTCACCAAAAGCGAATTTATCTCAAGAAGATCTAGTTCTTGTTGAACTAGCCCGAGATATAAAAAAAACTTCCTGAAGATCATCGGAAGATTATTGATACTATTATCGAAATAAACAAAGGCAAGAACATATAAAATGTTATAGTGCGAGAAATAGTCCCCCTCTTCACCTCCTCTAAATCCTAACTTTTAGCAAAACACTATTTCGGTTCATCTTTCTCTTATTCACAGTTACTGACTACGCCAATTTTTTGGGGTTACCAACATTAACACCAGTCACAGAAAGCAGCCCCAATTGGAGTTGCTTTCTTCTTACAATAATAGGAACACAATTAGACAGTTTTAGAACAGACTGCATCACTACATATCCCATAAGAGCTACAATAAATATTCTAAGTTCTTTAAAAAACAGATGATGTATTTATGATCCAAATCCTAAAATACAAGCAAGCACTAATCCACCTATCCCAAAAGATTGAATAACAAGAATGTTTTCAATTAGAAAATCTTTAGGAACTACAAACTCAGTTAAAGTTAAAATGCCAATATCAACAGTTGCAAGAATTTTACCAAACTTTAAACGAGATTGTTCAAAATTAAACATTTCAAGATCGTGTTTAAATTTCTCGAGTTCATTCTTTAAGACTTCAGTAGCAACAGGTAATTGAGATTCACCAGGAATAAACTGGTTGATTTTAATATAGATATCATCCTTTGCAATAGCAATCTCTGTAATAGTGATTTTTTCACGTAAATTATCAATCACATTTTGACAACGCTCAATATTAACATCAAAAATTATTGATATGCAAAAAAATAGAAAAAGATATAATTTCAACTTATCAATACTATGATTCTTATAATGAAATTTCAAAGCCGAAATACGAACACTAGCCTTGAAAAGGCAGGCTTTAAATTTAGATAACACGAGCGACCTCCAAATCGAGTTTACTTAAAAAAGTTTGCGCCGCATTTTCCCATGTACAATTTTTAGATAAAAGCATATTCTTCAAAGATTTCGCACCAGACTTAACTCTTGCCTTATCACTAGCAATTTCCAATAGTGCCGTAGTTAACTGCTCTAAATCATCTTCCGAAAAGGCCTCGTCACCAAAACTACCTTTAATCTCGATTGCCTTAATACATCCAAGACCTGGAGAACCACATTTATCTTTTATCATTTCGTATAACCCGCTATTCTTTGAAATAATTATTGGTACTTCACCAGCGATCGCTTCCATGCCAACAAGCCCAAATCCTTCATGCCATGATGGCATGATACATACATCTCGCAAAGATAGATTTTCAAAAATTTTATTTCGGTCTTCACAATAAGGCACTGCTATAATACTTACTAGCCTTCCAGCCTCTTGAGATGCTAGAATTCTCAGTTCATCGCATTTCTCTTCATAGCTATCCCCAGCCTCTAATCCCATGACATAAAGACGCGGAAACTCATTCCCAAATGAACAAGGATTATTTTTAAAAGCTCGTGCGAACGCCTTGACCGCCAACTTACCTTGTTTTATAATTTCATTGTTTGAGTCTAACCTTCCAAATACAATAGCTGAAAATATTCCAGACGAATTACAAGATGGAGATATTTCCTCTGTTAGTCCTGGAATGATTTCAATGATGTCTTGTTTCCTTCGTAGTTCTTCAGCTGACAACCTTAACTTAGGACCTATAGCAAAAACTCGGTCAGCATGAGTAAATACCTTCCTTTGTACATCTTCTTTTGCAGCAGAGGAAATTCCCTTACTATATTTTATAGGATAGTATGAAGGGTAACTCATATGATGAATAATTGCACATTTACCTTCTTTTAACTGCTCACGACATTTAAGTGCTACTTCACCAGTTATAGTATCGTGCCCTACCCACCACAGGATACTGCCTTTATCTATTTTTTTTACTTTATCAATAATTTCGTACGATCTTGAAGCATCAATCTGTTCAGATCCTATGTCTAAAGGGATTAGTGTTACTTTGCTTTGATTAGCTTCGGCTATATCAAGTGGTGTAGCCTCTTTTACCACGCATACTATTCTAGGGGTGCTCACCAAGCCTAATGCTCTGCAAAAGTCGTAATTGAAAGAATTAATACCACCTAGTTTCGTTCCCCAAGAATCAGCAATAAGTATAATTTTCCCACTATCCACCTCAGTTTTTTCCTCTTTGCCAGTGGTAAGCATAGCTAACTTTTCTCCATTAGAAGGATTTTCAGTTTTATCAGATCTTCCCTTCTCATACCATAAATCTAGGCACATTAGCACATCATAAATTGCCCACATTGTAATTTTGTCACCTAATTGCGGGTGATGCCAAATACCGTCTTTTTCTTGACCTTCACTTATAAGTGAACTAATCACATTATTTATAAGCTTATCAATATCAGCATCCACACTCAGCAGGCTTTTTATGACGCGTACATTAGTAAGATGATAATGGTGCACGCGTTTAAGATCAATACTAATAATTTCAAGTAATCCAGAATTTTGATTTTGGTGCCAAAAAAAAGCCTCATTAAAATTACTACACAAGAAATCAATCGCCTTTTTTTTGCTTCTAAGTAATTCTTTTTTAAATGTAAAGACAGTATCCAAAACACATGCAGTATGGAAACAAGTTGATTGCTTGCCTTTATATTCTCCCCATCCGCCATCACTATTTTGGATACTAATTATCCAATTAGAAGCATTCTCAATACATTCTTCAATGCTTTGTTTTTGCATACCATTTACCGGAATTTTTTCTATAATTTTTCTTAAACAATCTAAAACTAAAGCTGACGTATAAATTCTTTGATTGTCATCTTTAGTCATTCCCCACGCATTATTCGCTAAATTGTCTAGTAACCAAGTTATGCCCTTGTAAACGCTCTCAACAATTGCATCCTTTTTGTCTATTAATTCTAGCCCGTAAAATTCACATAAACAAATTAATGCCCATGATGTTGGCTCACTAGATGATCGATCATTCAAGTTTGTTTTGTACGCCCAGCCACCATCGTCTCTTTGGATCTTTAACACCGTATTTAATGCTTTTTCAATTTTGATTTTATTTTCATCTATGATTTTAAATTTTTTTGCAAGTAATAACCCCTGAGAGGTAGCAACTATTCCAACATTCACGTTCTCGTCAAGATATTGATGCCAACCATCAGTATCTAGCTGAGGATCCGATCGAAATCTTTGAATTATATAGCTCAAAGATAGAGACCTTATTTGCTTTAATTCATTTCGTGATGCGTCCATCTTCCCCCACAATCCGCAAAATATATCTATGATAGATTATTTTGAGTTATAATCAATTGATTCTAATTTTATTAATGCAAAGATACAATAATTTATAATATCACTTAATTGGGCATCTATGTCCTCAGATACAATTAATCGCCTATCGTTGTCAATAATATTTTTTACTCTTAGTATTTTAATAATTATCTGATCCGTAATTGATATTAATGACATATCCCTCCAGGCTTCACCATAATCATGATTTTTATTTAACATTAACTCCTTGATACGACCTGAGCTATCAGAGTATTTTTCCATTACTATATTAATGTCTATTGTTTTTAATATACTGATATTATTAATAGCATTATCAGATGTAGGAATAATGTCACTATGATAAAACTTAATAAGACCAATTAAACAATAATTTATGATTCCGATATATTCAACATCTCTCCCTTCCGGAATCAAACATTTGTCTCCATTTTGTTCCAACGTTCTAATTCTCTTAATTTTAATCCATAATTGATCTACTAACGAAGGCCATCTAAATAAGATCCACGTTGCTCCATAATCTTTCATTTTATTGTAAAAGATACTTTGACACTTTGAAATTATAGTATCAAAGTCTTCTTCCACGCGATATTTCTTATCCATAATTTACTCTCCTAAAGGTTTGTTATAAGTTGATTTTGCTTCTTATAGCTTGTTATGCTATTTATAGTATTGATAATAATATCTACTCCATAATTTTTTCTCCAGTCCCATTTATTCATAATTCCAAGCTCTTGACATAATATTTGCCTAAAGAATTGAGATACTATAACATCATTTTCAAATATAAATCTTTCTCCAAAATTATTTTGATAAAATAAATAATCTTTTTTATTTTGATATTCATCCTGAAGAGTCGTAAATCTTTCGAATTTCTTACGGCTTAGTACTTTAATGTAATCATTATTCAAAAGTTCGCCATCAAAGGGCACAACATGAATATGTGTATGGTCTACGCAACATCCGCCCTTAAGCCTATCATTTACGGCACCGTGTTCAAATAAAATAGTTTTCTTATTGTAAACCTTTTCTATTAGACTACCTAAAAAAGATATTATCTTCTCTAATTCCTCAAAATAGTCTTCTGGGCAATCTAACACTGAAAAATAGTGTTTTTTAGTGATAATCAATAAATATCCTGGTACAAATGAACCGACTGACGGTACTACCACCCAATATTTCGTTGAAAATAGCACCCGTTCTTGCAGTTTGTATAGACAGGCAATATTTTTGTAAAAAAAGCTTTCCTTATACATCTGATTAAATTCCATGCAAAAACTACACCCATGTACTGTCTCTGATATCGTTGATTTGATCATAAAATTGATACAAGCCTCCTTTTGCATCAATTTTATAGTAGCTTTTTTGCATCAATAAACATTTGAAAAAGCTTCTGCTCCGAAAAGTTATACTTTTCTACGAGTTTATTCATATTTGTTCTAAAGCTTTCAACTGGATACAAGTCCAAGCTATCATGTTCATAAAACCATAGAAGTAAACCCAATGCACTTTGGGTATTATTTTCATTACAATTAATATCATCCCCCCCAAACCATTGTAATAATATTGCTATATCATCGCTATTTAGAAATGATTCATAATCTGCATTACCATGTTGCTGGACTTGCTCAATATACTTCATAAAGTTACTCATCTCAGAACCTTCCTCTCAGAATTCATCATATCTTCTAATGTTAATAATACCCCAAAATGCCAAAATCCACACATATTATCCATCCCTTACTATTAAGCTTTTTTATCAACGCCCACTTTGAAGGTTTCCCATTACTGGTCTATCTCTTACTCAAATCCGAGCAAAAAGATTATTATCGCACTATAATTTATTGCGATATTTTTTTTATTCTAGGCGAATTGTCAACTAAGTGAAAACTCATGGAGGGTTCCGCGGGTCAACTCTACAGTATTAAACTATAAGTTATAAAATTCCATAAAAAATATAAAGGTCCTGCCAAGTCCCTATAAAAATTTGGCAGGACCTCTTTGGCTACTATAAAATGATATGGTTTCCCCCGATTAGTCTCGTTAAGGAGGACAGTTATTTCGACATAGGATGGAGGGACGCCAGGGACGTTCCTTTTTGACAACTTCATAGTGAATATACTCATAAATTATTACTAACCTTTAGACAGCTTTTTAATTTCTCTCATAAGCATAACATTTTTCTGAGAGTTTGGTTCGAAGAGAAAGAGTCAACTCTTTGGGATTTATCATTCATTTTCTAGAATAATTGATAAGCTTAGACTACCATATGTGACAATCCTTAGAGTTTACCTAAAAGCAGAAAGGGTCAATGTTATTATAAGCGGAGGTTAAGTATCACGGCGAAGCGTTAATAACATTGACCCTTCCCCCTCATACAGCAAAAAACATCTTTTCTAAAAAGAGCAAAAACCCTAACCCCCAACAACAAACCCGCCCCTACCCTCAACACTCTGAGGATAGGGGCGGTACTCATTTATCTATTCTACTGTTACTGGCATAACCTTGTCTCTAGCTCAACGCAATCGCCCTTGCTTTGCCAACTGTTAATGTTGCTTTACTAAATTGTACCTGCTATCATATAATTTGTAACAAAAGTACAAAAATATTT
Organism: Pelosinus fermentans JBW45; assembly: GCF_000271665.2. Classification (GTDB taxonomy): domain Bacteria; phylum Bacillota; class Negativicutes; order DSM-13327; family DSM-13327; genus Pelosinus; species Pelosinus baikalensis. The sequence continues at coordinate 4,240,719 of NZ_CP010978.1, forward strand.
GATAAAAATGAGGGAATAGAATGGCCCCAGATCACACCTTGGACGAGCAAGAGCCCAAACATCAGCGACGTGTTCGCTATAAAGGCACTCACCCTAAGAATTTTAAAGAAAAATATAAGGAACTGCAGCCAGAGCAATATGCTGATGATGTGGCAAAGATTATTCAGAAGGGCAATACTCCTGCCGGTATGCATATTTCAATCTGCGTTAAAGAAATATTGGATTTCCTGCAAATTACCCCAGGACAAACTGGATTAGATGCAACACTAGGTTATGGCGGACATACCTTAGAGATGCTTAAATGTTTACATTCAAAGGGGCGCTTGTACGCTACTGATGTAGATCCCCTTGAATTACCGCGCACCAAAGATCGTTTAGAGCGTTTGGGTTATGGCTCCGAAATTTTAGAGATCAAGCAAATGAACTTTTCCAAAATAGATCAAATCATTCCCGAATCAGGGCTATTTAATTTTGTATTGGCAGACTTGGGTATTTCCTCTATGCAAATAGACAATCCTGAAAGAGGGTTTTCGTTTAAGTATGAAGGGCCATTGGACTTAAGACTTAATCCGAAAGCAGGTTACTCCGCAGCAAGTCTTTTAAAGAAAATATCTCTAGATGAATTACAAGATATGCTGATAGAAAATGCTGACGAGCCTCATGCCGAAGTAATCGCTCGTGCTATTACTTCCAACATTAAAAAAGGAACTGTTATATCGACAACAACTGAGCTTCGAAATATCATTACAGATGCTCTTAAATTTGTTCAAAAAGTCACCAAAGATGATATTAAAAAATCTTGTCAACGAACCTTTCAAACATTGCGAATTGATGTCAATAAGGAGTTTGATGTGTTAGACGAATTCCTAGAAAAACTTCCTGATGTCATGGCGACCGGTGGACGCGTTGCTATACTTTCCTTTCATTCAGGAGAAGATCGTCGCGTAAAAAAATCTTTTAGACAATTTTTTCGTGAAGGCATTTATCGTGAAATAGCACCCGATCCTATTCGGGCATCAGCAGAAGAATGCCATATCAATAGTCGTGCCCGTTCTGCTAAATTGCGTTGGGCAATCAAATCATAACTTGCAAAAAACACACTACATCTTTTCATTTGAAAAACTTCTTCTTTGCAAATAAACAAAATCGAAATGATATGAGGAGCAAACTATGACAACATTAAATGCAATCATTATGGAAGTAGGTAAAGATCCTGCTGTCTATAAACTATCAACGGCGATTGATAAACAACTTGAAGAAATGGCCATTGTATTAGGGGGAAATTTCATTAGTTCTCGCTTGTTCGAAGTCGGTGAAGGTCTATCCTTACATATTTTTATAAACGATATGGCAATTCCTCTACAACTGACTGCAAATCGTCGTTTCCCTGAACCTGATCAAGATCAAATTATTTTTGGTAATGCTCTTTTTCTCATCATTGATGATGTCATCGGTGATGAAGAAGGTGCATTAGATATTCCCGATCAATATTGTGAGGTTTTCATCAACAAACTCAAAGAGAGTTTTGCGCCTTGTAGAGGTGACGAGAAACCAGATCTGGATGCAGAAATTTTTGTCGAAAACCCAGGTACAAACGAAGAACGAAGGTTTAGGTGGGAAGAAGTGCAAGCACCTGGCAAAGAAAACGAGTTAAAATTTATTGGACAAGGTTATGTTCGTATTGTTGATGATGGTACCTGTGATATTCTAGAAATTCGCGGACGTTACTTCAAACAAAAATATCTCAAAGAAAGCAATAAAAATTTACAATAGAATGTTTGAACAAAACATCGAATCAACTTATATTTTCACTTAATCTGCATTAGCAACAATTAAGGATATAGATTCTTTAGAGACTGATTTCTCAATATAAAATGCCATGAGAAGATATAAAGGTATACTGATTGCTATATGAATCAATGTGAAGCTTACTCCTAATGAAGCTGCTTCAAATACTACTATAGGAAGTTTTGTGCTTGACCATACGCCTAGAAAAAATATTACATTGGACAACTTCGCTCCTTTTTTCAGGAGAAGAACCCCCATTGGAAATGCTATATATAATGGTCCTGCCGCTATCGTTCCAAGTACGAAACCTATGAGAAGTCCAGTTGCCCCTGATCCATGGCCCATATATCTTATCAAGGTTTCCTTTGGAACCCAGATATCCATCAGGCCCATAATAATAAAGATCGGAGGAATTAATAAAAGCATTTCCTTCAAATTGGATAGTGTAATATCAAATGCATTTTTACCAACTTTATTATTTATAAAAAAGATTGTTATTTGTATTAAAAGAAATAGTAGTGCCCATTTATATGCTTTCAATAGTTTCATTTTACATCACCATCCCTATTACAGCAGTAAATACTATACAAATCATAAATGATAAAACAATTCGTTTTACAGCGATATCTTTATTAAAATATTTTATCTCTGCTGGAAAAGAGACAATACCAACGGCCATGATTGTTGAAACCAATGCAGCAACTTGCATATAGCCAGCCCCGGCTTTAAGCAACGTCCCTCCTAGAGGAAATGCCACGAAACTTGGAAGTGATACAATAGACCCAATTATTAATGCTATAATTGCACCTAACACACCAGACTCTGATCCGATCAGAGTTGTAATTACACTTTGGTTAAGAACAGCCAAGGTGATTCCTATAAAAAGCATCATTGCAAGCACAATGGGAACCAATTTCTCAAATGACATCCACGCAACTTTGATGCTTTTTTTAGTTTTGTTCTTGTCCTTAATAAATGAAACTAGTAATAGAATTCCGGCAACTGCATATAAAACACTTGATACCATTTCACACCCCTATTCCTAAAAATCTAATCGATCAAACTCGGATAGAAAGTATTCAAGATTTCTTTTTCTTTCCTCGATATCATCTTTAAATTCTTTAAGCAGCCTACGTCCTTGTTCTGTTATGGTATAACACTTTCTTGCAGCTCCTGGATTTGCTGTATCCCAGCAAGCTTCAACAGCATCTGATTTTTCCAATTCAGAAAGTGCGCGGTAAATAGCAGGCCCATCTGCTTTAATATATGGCATGGACTCATTCATTTTGCTAAGCAACATAGAACCATGTGTACTCTCTTTAGCTAAAAATAATAATATAAATGCCGGCAAATGACGGCCATAATTTAATTTATTCATAAAAATCCCCTTTATTTAAAATCAATACATATGTGTTAATCACATTATAGTGTTTAAAGCATTATAATGTCAATTGAATTTTTACCCTAAGACTTCTTTCCTTTATCTTGAAACAACTCGTTTTACCATCCATTTATCTCTATTATTACGACAATTCGGGCTTTAGCTAGTGAAGCTATCCCAAACCTTCTAAAACCACATAAAGCAAAAAAGCCACGAAATTCGTGACTTCATAAAATCTGGATTTACATGGTGGCGAAGAGGGTAACCTAAGGGTAGCTGCTATGTTAGATAGAACAATTCATAGTTTCCATTAAATGTTCTATTGAAGATGTAGTAAGCAGTGCAACACTACCACCGAATTGCTGCATGATATATTTTAGAACCCATTGATTAGGACTCTTTTCTTCTTCTAACAGTTTCTTTAATTTTCTTTGATTAAACAATGTATCGTAACCCTCATGCAATATCTGCTGCTGATTATATTGCCCCTTAAGCAGAGGCGAATATGCAACCAATGTCAAGTCTCTATAATACTCGATGTATTTCTGCAATCCTTGATCCACTGCAACTTGAGGATAAAAATCCGTATCAATGGTTGGAGTTAGATAACTATATCGCTGTTGAATTGCATTAAAAAAATGATAATTGTATTTTTCACAAATTTTTCTAGCGCTTTCTATACGCCATGTATAAAAATTGCTGCAGCCAATTGCTCTAATCAATCCTTTGTCTACCAACTCTGATAAAGTAGCCATAGTTTCTGCCTGAGGCGTTTTAAAATCATCCACATGAAGATATAGTAAGTCTAAATAGTCTGATTGCAAGTTTTCTATGGATTCCTGTACACTCTTTAGGATTACTTTTCTACCTAATCCTTGCATATTTGTAAAATCATTAACATTCATATTGCCTGGCTTTGCACCGAGTTTGGTCGCAAGTATTATATTGCCTCTGTTACCTTCTTTTTTTAACCACCGTCCTATAGTCTTTTCACTTTCACTACCATCCCCACCATTCCAAACAGCATAGTTATTAGCTGTATCAAAGAAATTACCACCGCATCTAACATATGTATTCATTAGCTCAAATGCTTGTTCCTCATGAACTTTAGTCCCAAAATTAATACAGCCAAGACCTATCTGAGAGACTTTCAATGAAGATTTCCCCAAACTTATTTGATTCATATTAACACCCCCGCGTTAAGTATACTATCTAGTGGACTATCTAGAAATATGTACCTTTTTGTGGTATGGTATACTTTAAGTAACTATCAATTATTTATTGTAATTACAATTACTTAAGGAAGGTATTCTTTTTATGAAAGAATGGGAAAAAGATTGTCCAATATTATTAACCCAACGTCTTATATCTGGTAAATGGAAACTGTCCATTATTTGGTTCTTAGCACAAAATAATGTAATGCGTTTTGGTGAACTAAAAAATGCATTTGATGATTCTCTATTGACACAAAAAATGCTCACACAACATCTTAAGGATCTTGAGCGAGATCATTTGGTAAACCGTCAAGTGTATAATGAAATGCCGCCAAAAGTAGAATACAGCCTAACTCCTACAGGTAAAAGCTTCATTCCCGTTTTAGAACACATGGAAAAATGGGGTCAGCATTATATGCATATACATACTGATGAAGCATAAATATTTGCAGCTTGTATTCCTCGTTAAATATTTATGCAGTTATAATACTGTTAAACTCCTGCACGGATTCGCGCTAGAATCCTTACAGGAGTTTCTTCGCTGTTATCAGAATGTCAAGGGGACAGGTCAAGGGGACAGGTCAAGGGGACAGGTCCTTCGACACAGTGACTTTCTTATCTACAGCAGAAAGGATCAATGTTATTATAAGCGAAGGATCGAAAAAAAATATCCACTACGACTTCTTCCCATCTCATTTTGATCTCATTACATTCTCATTGGACAAAGATTAGAATTAGATTAAAAAAAGTTATTTGCTCTTCCTATCTGTACAAAAAAATGTTCTTATATAATTAAGAAGTATTATTTAAGGAGGGGTCGTTTTCATGTCGACGAAAAATACAACTATATTAATTGTGGAAGATGAGTGGAAAATCGCCCGTTTCCTGCAAATGGAACTGGAACACGAAGGCTTTACAACAATCATTGAAACCAACGGTCGCCGAGCTCTAGACCGAATTATCCAAGAAACCTTTGATCTCATCTTATTAGACATCATGCTTCCGGAGATGACCGGTATCGAAATCTGCCGTCGGGTTCGAGATATATCGGAAATCCCTATCATTATGATAACTGCCAAAAGTACAATCGAAGATACAGTAGCGGGGTTAGATATTGGCGCCGATGACTATCTAACCAAACCATTCGCCATTCAAGAACTTCTGGCCCGAATCCGAGCAACACTTCGTAAAAATGTGAACAAGCGTCAAATAGCCGACGAAGGAAAATTAATAGTAAAAAATCTTGTCCTATTTCCAAACCGTTACGAAGCACAGGTCGGTGGACAGCCCGTGGAATTGACAAAAAAAGAATATGGACTCCTCGAATATCTGGTCCGCAATAAGCACATCGTGTTGGAACGCGAACACATTCTACAAGAGGTCTGGGGGTATGAATATACAGGAAATACAAATGTAGTAGATGTCTATGTTCGCTATTTACGCAGCAAACTAGACGAACAGTTCGAAGAAAAATACATCCATACGGTCAGAGGAGTAGGCTATGTGGTCAAAGATTAAGAGTATTGCTTTACCCAGTTCGATTAAATTATCAATACTCTATATCGCAATTTCATTGTGCATTCTATTCATCATCAGTTTAATTTCAGTCTGGCGGGTACAATATATCTTGTATTCTCAAGCACGAGACGATCTGGCTATAAGTGCCAATAACGTAAGGAGTTATATAGCAGAGGGTCATTCCTTGGATGAACATATGTTAAATGAAAATATTCTCGTACCCAATGTTATCCTCAGGGTCTTTGACGACCAAAGCACCTTGCTACTAGACAATTCTCCCTACAAACTTAGCGCTCTCCAACTTCAGATGAAAAATCAGGAAGGCATTCATCTTTTTGAGAATGCTTTACTTAGTGAAAAAGCGTTGCCAGACTTCGAGGTGAACCATACTCATTTTTATTCCCTAAAGCAATCGGTACAACTAAATGGACATTCATATCAATTGCACTTTCTGAAAATAATCGCAGAAAATGATGACTTTCTAGAGAATTTATCATATATCATGAAAGCAAGCAGTTTCCTCGGACTATTGATTCTCATCATGTTAGGTCTATTTATCATCCGCAATATTTTGCGACCCATTAGCGATATAACGGAAATTGCTAAAGCTATCGAGATTAACGACCTAGGTAAGCGCATTCCTATCAGTGATAACAATAATGAACTGCACAAATTGGCAAAAACATTCAATCATATGTTAGATCGGCTTCAGATGGGCTTTGAACAGCAGCAGAGATTTGCTGCTGATGCTTCACATGAACTGCGTACTCCCATCGCGGTTATCAGCGGCTATACAAATATGCTGGACCGTTGGGGTAAACAAGACCCTGTTGTCTTAGAGGAAGGAATCAGCGCAATAAAATCGGAAGCAGCCAATATGCATGAACTCATTGAGAAGTTACTTTTTTTGGCACGAGCCGACCAAAGTAAACAGGTTCTGGAGAAGTCTAACCTCGATATAAAGGAGCTAATTAAAGAAATCGTACAGGAAACTCGCCTTATCGCCCCAAACCACTGTATACTTTTAATTAAAAATGATACTGCTGTTATTTATGCTGATTCTGCCTCCATCAAGCAAATGTTACGAATTTTTATCGAAAATAGTATCAAATATACGCCTATCGGCGGAACCATTTCGATCTCCTCACACCGAACCAGCACTTACTTAGCTATTACGATTCAAGATACTGGAATTGGTATATCACAAGAACACCAATCCAAGATTTTTGACCGTTTTTACCGGGTTGATACATCTCGTTCAAAGCTTACAGGTGGAACCGGCCTCGGTCTATCGATTGCACAATATATTGCTGAGCAGCACAATAGTATTATAGACTTGATCAGTACACCAGGTGAAGGTACTACACTTAGACTGCATATTCCCCTGTATTTCGAAAAATAATAATGTCCTTTAATGTCTTACTACAGGAAAAATCGTGAAGGATCCAAACTAACGATTCATAATGGAATTATAACGCATAATTACATGCAATTATGCGGCTCTGATTAACTCTAAATTGTTCTGATAAATGATAAAGAAAATAATTACTATCACAACACCTAAAAAATTTAGATGCTCTCTATTTAGAATAACATTTTTCCAACTGAATTTGGCACCATCTTTTTTGAACAAATTTTTAAAAGTGGGAATAAATAAAGGTGTATTATTTTGGTAATTTTCATATTTTTGCCCAAATTTATCCATCAAATACCTTTCTTCAAGTTTCATCTTCTTATAATAGGTGCAGAAGAATACAGGAATATATAACACAACCAATGGATAAGCATTTACAAAAAGTGCAACGCCTAATCCTTTGATAAAATTTCCTAAATACAATGGGTGACGTAAAAACTTATATGGTCCTGCTGTAGTTACCTCTTTATTTTTATGGATATATCCTGTAGCCCATATTCTGATAACTATGCCAATCACAACAACTAATAAAGCATAAAAGTTGAGGTTCTCTTGAATAAATAGTAGAAATATTAGCCCCATTATTCTTCCGGCCCAGATGCGAAATTTATTATAACTCAATGATACCATCTCCCTCATTTTGAAAAATTAACTAATTTAGTGCAGAAACAACGTAAGCGTCAAATAAATCGGCCATTAGCTCCAATACCACATTGCACTGAAAAGTATTTAAACCCTGTTTTTAATGTCTTACTAAAAATATTCGCGTTTTATGAAGTGCCCACTTATGTTGATCACTAGATGATATTAAAAAGTCTGCCGGTACAGCCACCATCTTCGTACTGAAAAATTCCAGATAAACACGAGGCCTGTAGCTCCAATCTTGGCTGCCACCGGATGTACATGCACCAATTTAATAGCTAAGGACATAATCAATAAGTCAAACAGCAATCCGGTCGTATTCATGGCTACTATACTTAATGCCTCAATGTTGGCATTGAACTTACACTTATTTTTAAAGACAAACTCTCTTCCCAAGAAAAAATTGACGATAACTGATACTACAAAGCTGCCGGAAGCCGCAGCAATATAATGAAGCCCGACCATTAGGTGTAGAACGTAAAATAAGCCCCAGTCTACCAGCGCAGAAATACCGCCAACACAGAAATAGCGTAAAAACTGATTTAGTAGTCCACTATTTCGAGATAACATTTTTTTTGCTATCCTGCTTAAGCTTTACATAATTCAGACTAAACCAAGTTTTACGCAACGCAAATAAATACCATTTCAAGTAGAATGGCAGCCATCTGAACAATTGAAAACGTGATTCCCCTGCTGTCCGGTCATACCAGGAAGAAGGAACCTCAGTGATTCGATAGCCATTCAAATATGCTTTGACCGTAATTTCCATGCCGATTTCAAAGCCACCGGTACTCTCAATTTGAATCGATTCAATGACAGCCTTATGATACATTTTAAAGCTGTTGGATATATCGTGGGTAGGAATCCCTACTGCCCAGTGAAGACTTACACCGGCAAGGCGGGACAACGTCTTTTTAATGAACGGTCCTCCATATTGTTTCCCGCCTTCCATATACCGTGAACCGCAAACGAGATGATTGCCCTCTTTTACAATTTTATCGTACATTACATCCACTACTTCCAGACTATCTGATAAATCGGCCATTAAAACTAACACTACTTTGCTTTCAAAGGTATGTAAACCTGTTTTTATAGCATTGAGCGCACCGCGGCCATAGATATTCTTTTTTAGAAAAATTGGAAAGTTGTACTTGAAACGTACCTCGTTCACAACAGGTAAGGTGTTGTCATCCTCGCAGTCATAGATAATCGTAAGCCGCTTTTCTGTCTTGACACTGCTCTCTATCTGGTTAAGCAAATTTTCGATATTTGCCCCCTCGTTATATACCGGTACAACTACATCAAGCATGTTATACACCTCCTTGTTTCATTGTTTGCAGGTGAGTCCTAATCAAGGGACTCACCTTTACATATTTAAATATTCCCTGCCCTAACTTGCCTTTGTATCCAGGGAATGACTTCATCAAGCATATCGCTTAAATTCGACTTAGCCTCAAAACCAAGCAATCTTTTCGCTTTTTCTACTGCAGGTATCCGTTTTTGCACATCATACACAAAGGGTGTATCCGATATATAGCGAAATGGCTTGTCCCTATTTACCTTGTTCCAAATGGCTTCTGCCAGTTCTAATACAGTAGTCGAAGCCGATGTTGACAGATTAAAGTCTTCATTAATTGCTTTTTCGTTTTCAATACACAGCGCAATTCCTTCCGCTAAATCACCGCCATAGGTGTAATGACGTATTTGGTTCCCAGCTCCTAAAATATGAAGTGGATCTTGCCCCTTTAGTATTTTTTGCACCAGATCGGGAACGACATGGCTCATGGCCAGTTTAACATTTCCGGAAAAAATTTCTTTTTCATTTTTAGCTCGTCGTTCACCAGTTCCCACACAATTAAATGGGCGGATTATCGTATAGGGAAGTTTGTATTGCTCCCAGGCACCTTTGGCAAAATATTCGCACGCTAACTTTTGAAACCCATAAGTAGACAACGGCGGCGGACATCGTAATTGTTCGCCTTCCGGGCTGGGGTAAACGATAGTAGATTCATACACCATCGAAGAGGATAAAACATTTATCTTTTGTAATTTTTTATGTTGATGTGCCCAGATGGCAGCATCAAAGGTAGCTGCAGTAATTCGCTCATTTTCTGCGAGCAAATCATAGGCATATTCATGAAAATAAGTGATCCCACCAATCATAGCCGCAATCGCCACAACTTGATCGCAGTCAGCTATTAGTTCTTTCATCAACTGGGTATCCTTAACATCGCCTTGAGCAAAAATATAATTGGGATGATGATCATATGATTTTTCTACAGGACCATATTTACTATAGTTATCAATCCCTACAACTGAATGGCCGCGTTTCAATAATTCTTCCACCAGATAACCGGCTATAAATCCGGCTGAACCTGTAACAAGCAGCTTCATTATATTAGACCTCCTCTTCCCAACACATTCCAGATGTCGACAATAATCTTATTTTCCGGAACATTCAGCTCTCTATATTGTTTATGTGGTGTCGCAATAATCAAAATATCGGCCTCCTCAATGACTTTCGCTAGAGGCAGCAAGGAAGCATCAGTCACATAAGGGTCTTCACTCAAAACCTTGCCCGCATGGACTTGCAAGATTTTATGCAATTTGTACGACAAGGATTCACGGATATCATCAGAGTTGCCTTTAAATGCCATGCCCAAAATACCTACAGTCATATTTTTTAGCAGATATTTTGCTTTTAATTTTTGCACTACATAATTTGGTAACCCCTCATTGACTAGCATGGCTGAATGCCCCAGATAAAAGTTACCATTATTGAAAGCCCCCAGTTGCATCGCATCTTTAAACAAACAAGGCCCGGCGGCAAAGCCGGCTTTCGGTAAATCTTTAGCACGGTCATACTGGTGTGTTACCGCATGATGTACATTGTAAAAATCCAAGTTATAATCATTGGCAATCATATAAAATTGATTAGCGACAGCAAATTTAATATACCGCCAGACATTCGTAAACAGCTTAGCCAATTCCGCTTCGGTTGGCTGCACTTCCACCAGTTCATCCGTCAGCAAACCAAATACATCCCGGCATTTTTGCAAGCCTTCCGGTGTGAAGGACGAAATAATCTGTGGCAAGGAGTATAGCTCAGCCATAGCCTCACCTTCTAATATCCGTTCTGGACAGAAGCAAACATTCATGGCTAATCCCGCTTCTCGTAACCAATCATTTACCCGCTCACTAATACCTGGATATACTGTGCTGCGCAAAATCAAGGTTTGTCCATTGCGAAATTGAGGAATGCACTGATTCACAGAATCAATCATCACTTGGAATTTCGGGTTTAAATGTTCATCCACTGGTGTGCCAGTAATCATAATTACAATCTCACTATCAGAAATTACATTCGGCGAATCTGAAAGTTTCAGCGTGCCGTCAGCAAGTACCTTTTGTAACACCTCACCAGCACCTTTTTCATGAAAGGGCATGTTCCCTTGTCTTACGGTATTTACTGACTCTGTGTTAATATCATAAACTATTACTTTTTTGCCACGCTCAGCCAGCGCAATGGATAAGGGCAATCCTACATGCCCACATCCTCCAATCACACATATATCATACATAAACATAGCTTCACCTCATATAATGTTAAAATTAGTGCGTTATATATTCTTCCGGAAAATATTTGTCGATAAAATAATTACCCTGCGTTGGCAGCCACGCCGGAATCTGATAATAGTTATTTTTGATCGGCCGTAAAACCTGTTCCCGATAAACCTCATACTTAAATGCGTTACCTTCGATCAAATACAATTTTGTGTTATCTAACCCTATTTCTTTAACAGAAACGGTTTGAAAATACGGCATGTATTTATTCTTATCAGGCGGCTTGGTGCAAACAATTATTATACTTTTTTTGTCAAATTGCCGAAAATCAGTGTACATATCATCGTGGCGGGCGTGAAACGAACCCGGCCCAAAGACACTTATATATTGACCTGTATAGTAATAGAGCAATACCGACTTAGAATAGCTTTCGGTAGTCAAAATATAATCCTTAGTATAAGGCTTGAGGCTATCCACTACTGCCTGGGGTTTAAGATAGAATAACGCTTGCTGATAAGTCTTGCTTTGTGTCAATTTTTCAGGCGGTTCAATCACGATGTACGCTATTAAGAAATTTATAGCAAACGTACACCCCGCCACCAACAACGACGCTTTGCGGAAAGTTGCTTCATTAAAGCGAAAGATGGTAAGAATGAATACAAATGGTATGAAAGCCAGCGGCCAGTGAATGCCAATTGATTTGGTGAAAGATAACAGGGCAAATATGCCCAGAGGCACAAAACATAAAATGGAATGGTAACGTCGGAGTGACTCTGCAGCCACAAATTGCCGCGTTAATTTCACCGGACGAAGTAAGAAGTAGATCACAACAGGCGTCAGCAAAAACAGCAATTGCCCCAGATAAGCCAAGAAATATCCAAACTTAAAGGTGCCTATATCGTGATTTCGGTTAAATACATTAAACATAATATTCGACCAGGCATGAGTGTAGTTGTAGTATAGATTCAGCAGACCAAAGGGTATGGTACAAACAACCACAACGGCAAGCGCGGCAAATCCCTGGCGATTACGCTGATAAATCAGCACATAGACGCCATAGGCAATGAGAAGTAAGACTGAAAAATATTTTGATAAAAAAGCGCCCCCGAGGAAAATCCCTGCTAAAATTAAGTACGGCAGATTATTACGGTGCAGACCGTGATAAAAGCAGACCGCCGACAGTGAAACAAACAAACAAAGCGGCGTATCGGTGGTAACCAATATATTCATCATATTGAACGGTGATACTAAAAATAAGATTACCGCCCAGCGAGCGAGATTTTTATCGAGAACTTTTAACAGACTATAAATAACAGCACTAACAATATACGGGAAAATAAGCGGTGGGAGACGAAGGGCATACGGACTTGCGCTAAATTTCATAATTAGAGCAAGCAGCCAGCCAATCATTGGCGGATGATCATAAAAGCCGATATCCGGAAACGTTCCCCATGTATAGAATAAGGCCTCATCACCAGTGAACGGAATCACATACGCCAGCAAAGACTTTATCAAAAATGTGGCCATAACTGTTATCCATAAAAGCTTGTTAGTAGACAATCGCATCATCCTTTTTTTAAATATTAGAAACCCTAATAGTTTGCCGACTAAAACTATTAGGCCTATAGAAGCGCCACTTTTATCTTTTCTATTTATTCTTTAAACGACTTTTCACTCCTCATTTTGATTGATGCTTTATAATACCCTTGGAACATTACACTCTCATTAGACAAAGATTAGAATTAGATTAAAGTTTAAGATCAAGCTACGATATCTTTAGCCTTGTTTATAATTAACTGATCAATAAAATTTGTCTAGATAATGGACGCAATGTCATCAGCCCTATATCAATATGACGCTCCAATCTCAAAAAAAGACGACTCAAAATTCAAGGTTTGAATTTTGAGTCGTCTCCTTTTATGCAGTTACTGAATTCTGCTAGATAATCATAGGTTTTTCAATAGAATCAACAGAACCTCCCTACCCTTCCATCCCATTATACACAAAAACGGATTGAAAAAAACAACTCAATTTTGACATAAGTCAAGACCCTAATTGCTCCCCCACCTGGCGGCCATCTTCTACCTGATATACACCCAACGCCAGCCATCATTTTTACACCATTATGCAATATGACAGCATCAGTAGTGGCGTTCATGTTGCACATCCCCCCTCTCATTTAACCAGTAAATATTATTGCATTCCTTTACTTCATAATCACTTTGCCAATAAATACAGTTTCTCTGTACATGAAGAATATAGCAAAGCCTGGCAAATGAACAATTCTGTTCTATTTAACGAATTGTACTACTTCAATAATATTGCCTTCCGGATCGCGAATGTATACTGCCGTAAATTTCCCTAGATTATCAAGTGTTTCTGTTACGGTTGCACCAAACTGTTGCCCCCCATAGCCCAGTGCCTTTTGCAAGATATTATCAACTGAGTCTACATGAAATACCAAACTAGTAACTCCCTGAAGATTGGGTATTATGTCGTGCTTTCTTAAACTGGTTTGATCATAGCTGATGATTTCAATAGTCGGACCATCTTCATAACCTGGCAAAATCAATTGAATTCCGTTGATTCCGGCATCTTCCAATCTGGTCAGTTCATCCAGCCATTTTCCTGAAAAATAAAATTCAGAGGAGCGAGGCCGGCACTGAAATACGTCAATATAGAAGTTGGCCAAATTTCTCCACTCTTTTGCAAGCAGAGTTGAATATACGTATTTTATTTTATTTTCCATGCTATTTCACTCCTTTGGGAATCGACATGCAAAGGAGGCATATATTAAGCCTCCTTTGCACAGTAAGCTGACTCACAACTAGTTGTTACTGTTTCTTTAGCTTATACAAGGGCAGTAACGTTTCGCTGACAAACCTTTCATAAGATATGGGCGTCGAGTTGTCTGCCGAGCGTGGTTCCAACATTTGTATATGACCCGCATTCATTGCGTCTGCCACTTCAAGAATGAGTTGAATGATGTGTTCGGAAAAATTGAGGTCCAGCAAATCCTGCCGGGATCTTTCCTTTGAATCCTGAACGTAAGTTAGACCAGGATATTGAATGGCTTCTCCAATAATGGCGGCAATTTCGAGCATTGTAAGATCCTGGTTTCCGTGAAGTTCACGGATTTGCTTGCCTTGAAAATCCAGTTTCAACAAGGCCTCACCGGCAGCAAGGCCAACATCGCGTGTAGCGATAAAAGGGAACTTTACATTGTGACTAAACGGGCCGGCTGCCGTATTGCGAGCTAGAATGGTGTCGACCTGCGACAGGGTATTTTCCATGAAGTAGCCTGGACGTATATGAAGTACATTCAGACCGACAATACGGTTCAGACGTTGTTCAAGCCGGTGCAGGCCGGCGACGGGTCCGGTTCCTTCAGGTTGATCAGCGCCCCAGCTGCTTAAAGATACGGCGTATTTTACTTTCGCTTTTTCCAAAGCAGGCATAATTGCATCCATGTTCCGGTCTTGGAAGGCGCGAAAGTCGTTGCTTGTAGCAATATAGTTCGGCTGGAGCATGACATAGACTGCTTTTGCCCCGGCGAAGGCCTTGGTCAGCGCCGCCTGGTCTGCTGGCTCAGCGACAAAGACATCGGCGCCTTTTTTGGCAAACGTAGCCAGCCGTTCTGCATTCCGACCAAGCACCCTTACTGGCTCTCCTTTCTCTATTAAGTAATTTGCCACGACACTTCCTGTTCTGCTAGTTGCACCTGTTATTACATACATTGTGTTTTCCTCCTAACGAATTCTTGTTAATGTTCCGTCGATATTTTTTGTTGCATATATCGGACGTTCGTAATATGTGCCAACAAACCATACTGGCAAAGGCATTCCAAACGTTTTTGCTCCAATGGATTTTTTCAATGGTCATTCTCCTCTCAATACTGTGGTAATTGCACAAAAAAATCACGCAGTACTTCAGACATTTTTCTGACTACTCTTATTATCCACCATTAAGGACTTGAGGCGGTAGAGCATTTTACGCAAAACATTGCCTAATTCTATCACATATGCTAAAATTCAAATAGGATACAGGAGTAGATTTTTGTCAGTGTTTATCTAAAGCAGAGGTGAATTAATCATGGCAACAAGTATGGATATAGATAAGATTACGGAAAAGCAGACGGAATTGGTTCAACTTATTAAACGGTACGCCACAACCGACGGAAGTCATTCAACAGCGATTGCCTCATTGCACTTTTCTCGCACCTCCTATCTAGAAGGTCCTGTCTATGCGGTTCAAGGGCCGGCCTTGTGTATTATTGTTCAGGGAACAAAAAAGTTCATGGTGGCTAAAAGCAGCTATTATTACGATCCGTTCCATTACCTGGTAGTTTCGCTGGATTTGCCGCATATTGGGCAAATTACGCAGGCCGATCCCCAATTTCCCCTATTATGCATGAGCTTGCATTTCGAACCGGAGTTGATTTTTGACATTATCCAAAATACCGACCTATCCATGAGTGTGGAAAGCGATTCGCACCAAGGCATGTTTGTGGGAGAAATCAATCTGCCTCTATTGGATGCATGCTGCAGGCTAGTCAGGCTCTTGGAGACGCCACAGGATATTCCGGCGCTTGCCGTCCTAGTAATAAGGGAAATATTTTATCGCATTCTTCAAGCCGAACAAGGGGATCTTTTAAAACAAATCGGAATCAGCGACAGTCACGCCCGAAAAATCGCTGAAGTCACCCGCATTATCAAGCAAGACTTTGCCAAACCGCTGCGTATTGAGAATTTAGCAATGGCCGCCAACATGAGTGTTGCATCCCTGCACCGTCATTTTAAACAAGTTACGGCGATGAGTCCGCTGCAATATCAGAAACAATTACGCTTGCAGGAAGCACGCCGCCTTTTGTTGTCATCGCAAGTAAATGCCGCTGACGCAGGCTTTCAGGTTGGGTATGAGAGTCCTTCTCAGTTTAGCCGTGAATATGCTCGCATGTTCGGGTTACCACCAAAAAGTGACGCGAAACAGCTGCGGGATTCACTCAGTCTGATTACAAACTGATTTTGATGAATAACAAAACACCCGGTAAATCGTATGTTAACGAAATATCCGGGTGTTTATAGCGTCATCATTAATCTGATTATGAGGGTATTACTTAATGGTACAATTCTTAGTTTTGGAATTCTTACCCGTTTGCAGACATAGAGACCATTTCTCCTCGTCCCCTGCTTTTCATCGCGGGTGAGAACGTTCATTCCAGAGAGTTCAGCGAAGACGCCTACAAGCTAGCAGCCGAACCGAAGGAACTCTACATTGTTCCGGGCGCAGGTCATGTGGCTCTGTACGACCGGGTGAATCTTGTCCCCTTTGACAAGCTCACATCCTTCTTTTCCAAGTATCTGAAATAGGGATTGTGCTGAAGCTCTAGAGGACTTCACGTGCCAATGTTACTTTGAATAAAACCGCTGTGTGAATCCCGTACATCTTTTATCGGGGTTCACACTTTTTTATCTAAATAGAGAACCATACGCTCTTCCCCTTACCTGTACCTCTTTATTCGAAGTCAATCCTTTACTTCTCCCAAAATGCTTGAATCAATGCATTGAGCTTGTTTCCGTTTCTCACTTCTCTAGGATAACGCCAGTGTGCTGGAAATAGCTTTTTGTAATAGTAACTGGAAAATCTTGCATCAATCAAAAGTACTACGCCTTTATCCTCTTCCGAACGAATTACACGCCCAGCTGCTTGTAACACTTTATTCATGCCGGGATACATATACGCATATTCATATCCCTGCTCATTTTTCTTCTTAAAATGCTCCATGATAAGGTTGCGCTCTATACATATCTGGGGAAGCCCCACTCCTATAATAACAGTCCCCAACAGTTTATCCCCTTTGAGGTCAATACCTTCGGAAAAAATCCCCCCTAACACACAAAAGCCAACTAACATACGGTCACGATCCGGCTGGAACCGATCTAAGAAACGTTCCCGCTCTTCTTCTGACATGATATTGGTCTGCACTATAGTCTCGGTGTCAGGGTACAATTCCGCAAAGACATGATGCACTTCCTGCATATAGTGATAAGATGGGAAAAAAATTAGATAATTTCCGGTTTTCTGTTGGATCACCAAATGAATATAGTGAGCAATTTCACCATAGCTGCTCTCACGATCTTTGAACTTTGTGGATATTTGGTCAGCTACCAATAAACATAGATTCTCGGTTTTAAAGGGCGATGGGAATGCAATTTTTGCATCCATTGTCTCACCGCCTAATATTTCACAGAAATAATCCAGCGGTGCCAGGGTCGCCGAGAAAAATACGCTGGACTTGCCCCTCTTGACTGCTTCACCCAACAACTTGGATGGGTCAAGGCAAAACAGTTTCAGCGTAACCTCTGACGAGGATTTTTCTACGTACGTAATATAGTGATCATCATAGAACTCTACCATTTTCAAAAATATGAGTACATTAAAATAGAGTTCCAACAATGCATCATAACCCTCTGTTTTATGATTGTCAGTTAATAAAGCAGGCGCTTTGTTAACAAACGTCCAAAGCAAAGGATAGATTTCCTCCGGTTGATGCAATTGTGTATAATACCCCTCTTCACTGCACTCCTTTCTCATTCCCAGCATAACCGTATTGATTTTACCCAGAGTCTTGCTAATACTATGGCCTTTATAGAGGTTTTTCACCTTCAAGAAAGAACTTTTTGTTAGTTCTGCGGAAAACATCTCTCTTGCTCGATCCACCAAATTATGCGCTTCATCAATTAGAAACGTATAATCACCCTGGCTCGTCTGAAAAAATCGTTTTAAATACACTCTGGGATCAAAAACATAATTGTAATCACAAATAATGCAGTCCGCCCACATGGATAAGTCCAAGGAAAGCTCAAATGGACATACCGTATACTTTTGCGAATACGCTTCTATCACTTCCCGTGTAAATGCTCTCTCCTTCAAAAATACATCGATAATGGCATCATTGACTCGATCAAAATGCCCTTTGGCATATTCGCAATGATCCGGGTTGCAGATGGCCTTTTCCTTAAAACAGATTTTATCTTTCGCAGTGATCGTAATTGATTTAAAGTCCAAGCCACATTCCCGCATGGCGTTCACTGCTTCCTCAGCGACTTGACGAGTAATGGTTTTAGCTGTCAAATAAAAAATCTTGCTCGTTTTATTCTCTCCCATAGCCTTGACGGCAGGAAACAAGGTAGAAATGGTTTTCCCAATCCCGGTAGGTGCTTGTACAAACAGTTTTTTGTTATCCGAAATGGCTTTATATACCGAAACCGCTAATTCACGCTGGCCTTGGCGGTACGCTGCAAAAGGAAAGTTCAGCTTTTTTATAGATAAATCCCGTAACAGATTCCATTCCTTGAGATGTTTAGCCCAAACTAAATAGATATCCAACAACCCGTAAAAGAACGTTTGCAGCTCCTTCAATGTAACGATTTCTCTTAGCCTTTTTATTTCATCCGTATCAATATTGTAATAGGTCAGTTGAATTACGAGCTGCTCTACATTGTTTTGCTCACCATAAATGAGTCCATAACATTTCGCTTGCGCCCAATGCAGGGGATTAAATTTGTCATCGATCCGTTCCAAAGGGACAGCCGTTGTTTTGATTTCATCGATCACCACATGCTGATCCTCGATAATGATCCCGTCCGCACGGCCTTCTACAAGGAATACAAACTCTTTGTATTTCATTTCATATTTCAATTGGGCTTCTGCCAAATAATTCTCGCCACCAGCCTTTTGAAGCTTTTGGTGTATTCTGGTTCCTTCTACCGCTCTGCTAGTACCCACAAAGCGAGTATCAATATCACCCGAACGCAAAGTATACTCAACTAAGTTTTTGACTGATATGCGAACTACATCCGGTGTCACGTAAGCTGGCACCTCACTTTCTGTCCCCTGTTTAAACCTTTAAAGTGTAAAATCCAATTTTAAAAGTACTATCCACTACTTCCACGCCAAGCAGCCTATCCCTTTAAATGTTTTACAGGAAGAATAACCCATCTAGCAATTGCAATACCCTTAACACAAGTTTAATTTCAAAAAGCCAATTCCCTTACCGTAAAGGGAATTGGCTTTTATGCTGCCTGAAGACGTTTATATAAATGAGATACAATTGTTGCGAGTGGCTGCTGATACAAAATAGCTAGTGTCATAGGAACTGCTACCCTTGGCGGAAAATAGGTGAGTGCAATGACGAGTCCACAAGCGTTATTACGGATGCCCACATTAAAAATCATCGTTAGAATAATATTGTGAGTCCGTTCTTTTAATGCAAATGATCCTAGATAACCGACAAAGAAGCTTGCTGATACAACAAATAAGGTAACGAGTAATGTTTTTAGTATGGAGATGTCCCAATTAATTTGTGGCATTACGACAGCTGAATTAATTAGGATGACCATAAAAAGTGCTCCTTTTGATGTGGCACCCCCAATGCTGTTAGCGAAATTAACACTCCTCCCCTTTGTCCAATCATGCAGGAGCATACCGATGATGCTAGGTACCGTAACCATGAGCATAAGGTCGATAACCATTTTACTATAGCTAATGTTGATGGTTTGACCAACAACAATATGGAAAAATAACGGTAATACTGTAGGTACAATAAAAGTATCCAATGTTACTGCAACAAAAGATATGCCTAAATCACCTTTGATTAACGAAGTCCAAATAATGGATGTAACCCCAATTGGAATTGAAGAACCGATTAGATAGCCTAGGCGGATGTCAGGATCATTGGGGTAGAAGATCATGCCAACAGCCCAAGCTGTCAAAGGTGTAACAAAATGAACTAAAATCAGCACCCATATAGGAATCCAGGGCTTCTTTAGCACAGTAGTGAATTCCTTAAAACTTGTACCTAATGCGGTGATAAAGGTCATATAAGCGAATAAAGCCACCACAATTTGCCGTAGAGATGGGGAATCAGTAATAGTAACGAAAAAGCCTAAGAATAGTCCAGAAAGCACTACAATAAATATGTTTTTGGATAACCAATCATTTAATTGAATAAAGAAAATAGACATTGAAACCTCCGTGCATAAAAGTCACCCACTGTGTTTTGTTGCTGATAACGTTTTAGGCATTTCCTGTTCTATTAGTTTTATGAACTCTTTTAACAAAGGAGAAAGCCACTTATTTTTATGATAGATCAGTTGTGTACTCACTTTATCTTCGGGAGATAAATCAAGCTCAAAAAAACTTATTTGTCCAGACTGAGTTTCATATTGAACAGTACTATAGGGCAAAATACTAACTCCAGAGTTTATTACTATACTTTGTTTTATAGTTTGTATGCTTAGCGCTTCAATACTATTTTTTCTTGACTCTAAATAAACACCTAAGTATTTTTCAAATGCATTCCGATAGCTGCAATCATTTTTAGGATATATCAACACAAAATTCTTATTTTTCAAATCATCTAATGAATGCAGATTTTGACCTAATCCCACTATGCCCATTTTTTCTTCGACCAAATCTATCGCTACTAAATTAGCATTGTCATGCTGTCGCTGCATAACAAATAGCAAATCGATTTCTCCAGTTAATAACTTGTCAATTAGCTCAGACTTCTGACCTAAAACTTGAATTATCTTTATTTGAGGAAAAATTTGTTGAAACTGATTCATGATTGGCTGTAATCGATATAAGGCTACAGATTCCTGAGCACCTATTCTAATGGTACTTTCATTGACATTCTTTCCATTTTTCAATGTTTCAATTTTTTCATGTGCCTTTACTATGACATCAGCAATAGAAAGCAACTCATTACCTAATTCAGTTATTACGATATTTTTGCCTATTCTCTCAAACACTTTTCCATTCAATTCTTTTTCAATCGCTTGAATATGTATGGTTAACGTTGATTGAGAGTAACGTAATTCATCACTGGCTTTTGTAAAGCTTCCCAGCCGTGCAATTGTTTTTAATGTAACCAAATGCCTAATATCCAAGATACACCTCATAAAATCACTTCAGAATCCTTGATCAATTTTCTTTCAAGACATTCCCTATTACTATTTTCAATACTTACATTTAATAAATTGAATTTTACTTATGTCCAGTTTACCACTACTATAATAAGTAAGAAAGGTAAAATTACTAGTTTGAGGAGGCATAATTGATGAAAGTACATACAGTCTATCAAATCGATGCGTTTACATCTGAAAAATTCAGCGGCAATCCTGCTGGCGTAATCACAAATGCACAAGGATTATCCGAACTTGATATGCAGCGTATCGCACGAGAACTTAATAATTCTGAGACGGTTTTCATTTTTCCACCCGATGATGCAAGTCACGATGTGAAACTTAGATATTTTACGCCAACGACTGAAGTACCGTCGTGTGGACACGCCACTATTGCAGCTCATTACGCTCGCTCCATAGAAAATCAACTCGGATCGGAAAGGGTCATTCAGAAAATAGGGATTGGTATTTTACCGATCGATATTGTAAAAAATAACAATTATACAATATGGATGACGCAAGGATCTATCGAATTTTCTGGGCCCCTTTCCACTAAAGATCGTGAACTCTTATTATCATCCCTCGGTCTAGCAGAAGAGGAAATAGACGAGCGCTGTCCAATTCAGATCGTTTCTACAGGACACTCCAAAGTAATGATTGGGATTAAATCCATAGCAACGCTTCATAATTTATCTCCTAATATGAGCATGTTAAGTAACTTAAGTAAATCCATTGGCTGTAACGGTTATTATGTCTTTACTTTTGCATCCCGCCCCAGTACTATTTTAACCCATGGCAGAATGTTTGCACCGGCTATTGGTATTTCCGAAGATCCCGTAACGGGAAATGCCATCGGCCCACTTGGAGCCTATCTCGTTAAGCATGGATTAGTTGAACATGACAGCTCCTTGTTTTCATTCACGGGGATTCAGGGAGAGGCTATTGGACGTGTTGGAACAGTAGATGTAAAGGTAAAAATAGAAAATGGTGAACCAACACAGGTTCAGATAGGTGGTACAGCCGTTATTGTATTTAAAACACAAGTAGAAATATAATTACTAAACAAAAGAAGTATCAGCATTACGTTCAAAGAACGTAAGAAAAAAGGGCTGTCGCATTAGTGATATAATTATATCGCTGCGACAGGCTCCTTTTTGAAACTTTGCAGCATAGATACTTACATCTACCTGCACAATATATATTTTTATACTTCCATAATGATGGGTAAAATAATTGGACGCCGACGAGTCTTTTCATAAATAAATTTACCCAGTGCATCACGGATACTACTCTTAATCGCAGCCCATTCAGTAATTTGGCCGGCCTCGCATTTATCTAGGGCCTGCTTAACCTGTTGCTTGGCTTCTCCCATCAAGGATCCGGATTCACGTACATAGACAAAACCACGAGAAACCAGATCCGGTCCAGCTACAATGCCACCTGATCCTTTATCCATCGTAACGACAACAATAAGAACCCCATCCTGAGATAGCATTTGACGGTCACGAAGAACAATGTTACCAACATCACCTACACCCAACCCATCAACGAAAACCTTGCCTGCGGTTACTTTCCCAGTTAACTTTCCGGTTACCCCATCGACGCCTTGCTCAAATTCAAAAACCTGTCCATTTGTACCAATAAAGATATTCTCTTTCGGGATTCCCAGGTCTTGTGCAAGCTTACCATGAGTGATCAACATGCGATGCTCTCCATGTACTGGGATTAAAAATTGAGGCCGAACCAGAGTTAACATTAGCTTTAATTCTTCTTGGCTGGCGTGACCAGAAACATGAATCCCCATGGAACGTTCATGAATGACTTCTGCACCCAAACGTAATAAGGCATCAATCGTTTTCGATACTGACTTTTCGTTGCCAGGGATTGGTGTAGCTGAAATGATGATTGTATCACTTGGAGTAATCGCTACTTTTCGGTGATCGCTCAACGCCATTCGCGTCAATGCAGACATCGGTTCCCCTTGGCTGCCAGTCGTCAAAATTAAGATCTGGTTATCGGGATAGTTTTTTATCTCATCTATATCAATTATTGTTCCTTCAGGGACGAGTAAGTATTCAAGTTCTCTGGCAATGTTTATAACGTTTATCATACTGCGGCCGATAATTGCCACTTTTCGGCCATTCTTACAAGCAGAATTGATCGCCTGCTGGACACGCAATACGTTTGATGCAAAAGTTGCTAAAAGAATTCGACCTTTCGCACCGTTAAATGCCTCATCTAGAACAGCGCCAACGGTACGCTCCGATTTGGTAAAGCCGGGACGTTCCGCGTTGGTACTGTCTGACATTAAGACGAGTACACCTTCATTTCCGAGTTGCGCGAATTTAGGAAGATCAATTACTTTGCCATCTACTGGTGTATAATCAATTTTAAAGTCGCCTGTGTGAACAATCGTACCTACTGGCGTACGAAAATATATTCCTACCACATCAGGAATGGAATGATTTCCTTGAATAAACCCTACCTGAATACTGCCAAAGGTCAGTTCATCACCTGGTTTTATTGGAATCAAGGTATAATTCGCTACATTATTTTCTTTTAACCGAACTTCGGCTATGCCCATCGCCAGCCGCGTACCATACACTGGTACATCAATTTGTTTTAAGAAATAGGATAAGGATCCAATATGGTCCTCATGACCGTGGGTGATCACAACTGCCCGTATCTTATCCTGGTTTTCAAGAAGATAGGTAATGTCGGGTATCACTAAGTCAATCCCTAACATTTCATCTTCGGGGAATGCTAAACCACAGTCAAGTACGACGATGTCATCGCCATAGCGAATCACTGTCATGTTTTTGCCGATTTCGCCGAGTCCACCTAGTGGAATGATGGCGAGCTTATTTTGTTTTTCCAAGAAAAATACCTCCATTATTTGAGTTTATATATTAATTTACATATTCACTAATAAGATGTTCCGAAATCAACCACTGCCTAAAAGATGGATGATTTCATCTCAATGTTCGCAAATCCGAATATCCGCTCATAACTATTGTTTATTATTGTACTCTATGTTGCTTGAATATACAAGTTTTCACTATACAGCAGTATCTATACCAGATATTGCCTTATGAATGTACAATGAAATAATCTACGCTCCAAGCGAACACTGATAAGATCAAACTAAAACTCACTACTCCATTTATTTGGGGTAGTGAGTTTTAGTTTGATGATCATAGCCTTCTGTTTCTGCCAAAATTATTCCTTTGACTTTGTGAATTTACTTTTAAGCCTTATTGTGAATCACTGTACTCCAGTGTTCCTCCCCTTTATACCTTCGCTAACCGAACTATTAACATCTTGTTAAATAAGCATTAAAGAACCAGATATATTTTTCAAAAAAACAAATGCCTTCACCTAATAGTCCGCAATCACCATTGGCGTCTTTAGTCATATTTTTAATTTTTTTTAGTAAGCTCACCATACAACAAAAGTCATCTATTAGTATTTCAGCTACTCTTTGAGAACTTAAATTTGTATTGGGAAGTTCCCGTATTGTGGCAACTTCAAGATAATCTTGTGTTGAAGCTAGAGGTTGATAACCTAACATTTTAATCCTTTCAGCAACAGCATCAAATTTATCTGCAATTGCTTCATAGAGTATTTGTGTTTGTTCATGTAAGTCAAAAAAACCTATGCCTACCACATTCCAATGCATGTTATGGAGTTTCACAAACAGTATATTGAGATTTGCTAAATATATGTTTAGACCTTCAACTACCTCACAAACTTGTTCCTGATCGTGTATACAGTGTTTACTCATTGAGATAAAGCCTCCTTACTTTTTAGATAGTAACCTTTATAATATTCTATGTAAACAGTAAGAATTTTGCGACAGAGCAAAGCCATCCCCCATACGCACCAAAACCGCTCCTACCCTCAAACGTTCTGAGGACAGGAGCGGTTCATAATATTCTACTGCTACGGACTTCGCCACGTTTCTTGGCTCATCTACGTCTCGCAGCGGTAAAAAGCACGAGGTCAGGGCTTGACTTGAAAAATAGTATCTCCCAGCCACTGTCTAAAATATCGCAATTGTTCGTTCGTATGGAAATAATGTTCCCCATGTTCCAAGACGTGCAATTTGCAATGATAACGTTCAACAAAATCTGAGACTACATCAAACTCAGAAAGATTGTCATCTGAACCATAGAGAATCGCAGTTGGCTTATTCCATGTGTCGATAGGATTGGATTTTACATAGCAATAATAATCCCAGTAGAGTGTTTGTCCTATTGGCGTTTCAATCTCTTTTTCGACTTTTAATCTTTCCTCACCTACATTGAACCATGACATCATATTATTTATGATGCGCTCCATGTTTAATACAGGCGAAAGAAACAGACATTGTTCGAGTGGCAAGTCCCGGTATGTAAGTAAGCTGAAATATGCCCCCATGCTACAAGCAAACAAGCTTATATTATTTGAAATAGTTCGTGCATAATCCATGATAGTAGTAAGGTCTCTAACACAGTTTTGAACTTTGCAAGCATAATCTTCATCTTTGCGGTCTCCGTGTTCAGGTAAGTCAAAACTCAGCACCTGATACCTTTTGGCAGTTGCTTCTTCTGCAAAGACTACAATCGCGTCATCATCCTTACTCGACATGTTTCCGTGAACAGCAATAAATAGTTTAGACGATGGCTCTCCCCACAGAATTGCAGGAATACCTTGAATTATCAAATTCGTCTTTATCATTACGTTCCTCCCCTATAAAACATCGTGTTTGCCTTATTTGAGGTCTTTCTTATAAAACTTCACAATACGCTCTCTTATGTTGTTGCGTGGATTATTAAGCACATTTTGTTAAAGGACGTCGGCTGCTGAAACGTCCTGACATCTGATTCAGTATATTTTGTCCGCTGTGTCGTATTACAAATGACGGGGAGTGAAATCACTCCCCGTCATTCAATAAATTTATTATTCTACCGTTACTGACTTCGCCAAGTTTCTTGGTTTATCTACGTCGCAGCCGCGAGTTACGGCAGCGTAGTAGGCCAATAATTGGAGGGGAAGAACAGCGAGGATTGGTGCTAAGAATTTATCAGCTTGTGGGATGAAGATGGTGTGATCCACATATTTTTTGATCTGTTCATCACCTTGCTGAGCGATACCAATAACAATGGCATCACGAGCTTTGACTTCTTTGATGTTGCTAAGTGTCTTTTCATATACATCATGTTGCGTAGCTAGAGCGATAACGGGTACACCTTCAATAATGAGAGCTAATGTACCATGTTTTAATTCTCCAGCAGCATAGGCTTCTGCATGAATATAGGAAATTTCTTTCAGCTTCAATGCGCCTTCTAAGGCTACAGCATAATCTAAAGAACGACCGATGAAGAATACATCTTCGTTAAAACCATATTTTTGGGCAAAGGTTTTAATGGATTCCACATCTTCTAATATTTCATGCAATTGGGCTGGCAGATTACGCAAACCAGAAATTAGCTCACGACTGCGTTCTGCTGAAATGGTATCACGGAGTCCTGCAATATAGATCGCCAACATGCTCATGAGAACTAGTTGGGTCGTATATGCTTTTGTGGAAGCTACCGCAATTTCTGGACCTGCCCAAGTATAGATGACTTGATCCGCTTCCCGAGAAATCGAAGATCCAACTACATTAGTAATTGCCAGTGTTTTCGCTCCAAGACGTTTTGCTTCTTTCAAAGCGGCTAAAGTGTCTAGTGTTTCACCGGATTGGCTCACCACAATCGCTAAGGTATTTTCATCCACTAGAGGTGAACGGTAGCGGAATTCAGAAGCTACGTCTACTTCTACAGGTATACGAGACAAGGATTCAAGATAATATTTGCCTACAAGACCAGCATTATAAGCAGTGCCGCAAGCTACAACCACTATTTTTTTGATCGCTGCCATTTCTTGTTTGGTCCATTTTAGTTCATCCAAGATGATGTGACTATCATCTTTTGCTAAACGGCTGGACATGGTTTCTCGAATGGCTCTTGGCTGTTCATAGATTTCTTTGATCATGAAATGTTCATAGCCGCCTTTTTCAGCAGCTTCTGCATCCCAATGTACTTCAAATACTTTTTTGGTAATGGGGACCCCTTGACGATTCATAACCCATACAGAGTCTTTGGTGACAACAGCCAATTCTCCGTCACTTAAGATATAGGTTCTGCGGGTGCGATTAATGATGGCTGGAATGTCAGATGCGATAAAATTCTCGCCTTCTCCTAAACCAATGACCAATGGATTGTCTTGTTTCGTGCAGATAATTTTATCTGGCTCATGTTTTGTCATAAATACTAAGGCATAGGAGCCTTCAATTTCTGATAATACTTGCTTTACTGCCGCTTCAAAATCACCTTTGTAGTATTCTTCTACTAGATGAGCTACTACTTCCGTATCTGTCTCAGAAGCAAAAATATGACCTTTTGCAATGAGTTTTTCTTTTAAGTGCATGTAGTTTTCAATAATACCATTATGCACTACAACAAAATCTCCTGAGCAGTCCGTATGAGGATGGGAGTTTACATCAGAAGGACGACCATGAGTTGCCCAGCGAGTGTGCCCAATACCTATGCTCCCAACAAGTTGGTTGCTTTCTAATTTCTTTTCTAAATTTGCTAAGCGACCTACACTTTTTTCTACATGAATCTGTGTTCCATCATATACAGCAATTCCTGCAGAATCATAACCCCGATATTCCAGTTTACTTAAACCATCCATCAAAAATGTTGAGGCCTGTTCAGGGCCTATATAGCCAACGATACCACACATATGGTAATTCCTCCTAATTTTCAAATAAAATTCAAATCATTCTGTCAATCTGCCTCAGTCGTTTTGTCCTGCAAGTTGCCTTACAGTTTTGTCGCTGTTTAACGGCCGCAGAGTAGCCGAGAGGTATCCGCTGAATCGTCTCGATAAACCTCTTCCTCGTCAGCTTTACGTCAACACGCCCTTATACAGGCTGCCACCGAGATGTGGTACTATGTCACGCAAGCTCCAGCGCTATAATGAGTTACTTTTGGTTCTGATCTCTTGTAAAATGTAGTTTCCACCAATCTTCTTTGCTTTATCCATTTCTCACCCCCTACTATAATACTATACATATGCAAAGGAGCACCATTGTGCTCCTTTGCATTTACATTGTAATATAAACAATGACTTTGGTCAACTCATCCTTGTTCTTTTTTTACCACAGCAGCGATTTCATGCACAATCTGCTCCAACTCTGTCATACATGGACCTTCAGCCATGACACGAATTAATTGCTCTGTACCGGAAGGACGAACTAAGATGCGTCCATTTTCTCCTAACTGGGCATTGCTTTTTTCGATGGAGCGAGAAATCGCCTCATTTTTTTCCCAGCCATCTTTACTTGCTACAGAAACATTCACCAGCAATTGAGGATAACGAGTCATAACACCTGCGAGTTCCGCCATGCTCTTACCGCTCTTTTTCAAAGCTGCAATTAATTGAAGGGCTGTTAATATACCATCCCCTGTTGTACTATGCTCGGCAAATATCACATGTCCTGATTGTTCTCCACCTAGCATGAATGATTTTTCCAGCATCGCTTCTAGTACATAACGGTCACCTACTGCTGTTACTTCGACTTTACCGCCTGCCTTTTTTATCGCTTGGTATAAACCAATATTACTCATCACAGTGGCAACTAAGGTATTATCTTTTAGTTTGTTCGCCTTTAATCGATCTAGTGCACAAATGACCATCATTTGATCACCATCAACGATAACACCTTTTTCATCCACTGCCAGGCAGCGATCTGCATCACCATCATGGGCAATGCCAAAATCGGCTTTATGGTGGACTACAGCTTCTTGCAGTCCTTCCATATGGGTAGAACCACAGTTCGCATTGATATTAATGCCTGTAGGTTTATTATTTATGGTAATGACCTTGGCACCTAGCCGTTCATATACGATCGGTCCTACTTCATAGGCTGCTCCATGAGCACAATCCACTACCATTTTTAATCCTGTGAAATCTACATCCACTGTATTTACTAAATAATCGATATATTCCTTTAGTAGATCATGGCGATGCAGTATGGTGCCAACTCCATCACCAACAGGGCGCTCCATGTCTTCTTTATAGGTAAATACCAGTTCTTCCAGTTTATCTTCTACAGCATCAGGCAATTTATAACCTGACCCTGCAAAGAATTTGATTCCGTTATCAGGATATGGATTATGAGATGCAGAAATAACAATCCCAGCTTGGGCATTGATTTTTCCTGCTAAATAGGCTACTGCCGGAGTGGGAACCACCCCTAATAATATTGCCTGCCCTCCTGCGGAGCAAATCCCAGCTGCTAATGCAGCTTCAAGCATATGTCCTGAAACCCGTGTGTCACGACCAATCACCATGACCGGACTGGTATGATATTCTCTACCAAAATAGGTTGTTGCTGCCCAGCCTAATTTAAAAGCTAATTCTGGCGTTAACTGTGCATTGGCTACCCCACGTACGCCATCTGTTCCAAAAAGTCTACCCATATATTTTACGTTCCCCCTTTTCTTAGACCTTGCTCTTTTTTATTATCGAAATTGCGGAATTAAGGCCGTCAAGTGCGGCACTCATGATACCGCCAGCATAGCCGGCACCTTCCCCAATTGGATATAACCCTTTCGTATTTAACGACTGATAATCACTGCCACGCAAGATTCGAACTGGAGCTGAGGTTCTCGTTTCTACCCCAATCATAACCGCCTCCGGACTGGCAAAGCCTTTAATTTTACGTTCAAAATCTGGCAATGCTTGTGCAAGGGTATTGGTTACAAAATCAGGCAAGCATTGGCGCAAGTCCGCTGCCTGTACTCCCGGCCTATAGCTAGGCTTCGTTGCAAAAGCGGTACTGCCAGTTGTCCCTGCAAGAAAATCACCTACAGTCTGCAAAGGAGCATGATAATTGCCGCCGCCACAGACAAAAGCCAATTGCTCATATTTACGCTGAAAATTGATACCGCCTAAGACTTCGCCACCAAAATCCTCCGGCGTTACATTGACCACCAAAGCGCTGTTAGCCACTCCTGAAGCCCTTTTGTACAAACTCATACCATTGGTCACCACTCCTCCAATTTCAGAGGAAGCAGCCACTACCAGACCGCCTGGACACATGCAAAAAGAATAGGCCGTACGACCAGTGTCTTTTGCATGATAGACAAGAGCATAATCCGCTGCCTTTAGCTGCGGGTGTCCTGCCGATATGCCATATTGAGATGTATCAATCACTTCTTGGGGATGTTCAATTCGTACCCCCATGGAGAAGGCTTTTGCCTCCATGGCCACTCCTTGCTGGTGCAGCATCTCATAGGTATCCCGAGCGCTGTGCCCAATCGCAAATAGGGCTGCACAGCAGGGTATGTAAGTAGTCCCATTAACAACTATACCTTTTAGCTGTCCTTCTTTTACGTCAATATTGGTAACCTTGGATTCAAATTCCACTCGTCCACCTAAAGCAATAATCTCTTGCCTGATGGATTTTACGATTTCACGCAGTTTGTCTGTACCAATATGGGGCTTATGCAAATAGGCGATTTCTTCTGGTGCTCCGGCCTTAATCAAAATATCCAGAACTTGGCGCATGAGAGGATCATTGACGCGAGTGGTCAGCTTACCATCAGAAAAGGTACCTGCTCCCCCTTCGCCAAACTGCACATTGGAAATGGCATCAAACTGCCCCGTCTGCCAGAACATACTTACATCCCGGGTTCGCTGCTCAATATTTCGTCCCCGTTCTAATAGAATTGGCTTATAACCATGCTGCGCCAAGGTCAAGGCTGCCAGCATGCCAGCAGGTCCAAAACCAATCACAACTGGGGGGTGTTCTAATGTATCCTGCCCTTGTACAATCACTTCTGGCACATATTCCTTGGCTACAGATATATCCTTATCACCTTTCAAACGCGACAGCACTTGGCCTTCGGGTAGTGCAACCTTCACATCCAGAGTGTAAACAAAACTAATATTACTTTTTCGACGAGCGTCTAAAGCCCGACGTACAATGACCACCTCAAGCACAGCTTGGGGTGGTATTTTAAGCCTTTTTGCTGCCAACTTATTTAAAGATGTCTCATTGTCTAGCAGCACCCGCATATTAATGATCCGTAACAACGATTTTCGCTCCTTCGCATTGCCATATTTCTATCATTGCTGTTTGATTACAGTAATATTCACTTTTATAGTGTTTCTACTATAGGTAACGCCTTCTCGTACCTGCAGTTTTCCTTCCACTTCCACATCTTTATCAATTCCATCCAAGCTAATCGGTTCGGTATAAACTGCATCAATTTTGTCTATGATTTGGCGGCTACCGCTGACCTCTATTTTATTTGGGTTCGTAAGAATTTGTTTTAGCGCAACATCTTTTGCTAACTGTCCTGTCATATTCGGTTTAATATCAACGGTCTTTTTAACGACACTGGGGACAAAGAATAAAGAAACATACATACTATTGGGCTTCATTTGCAGACCTTCTCCTACGCCCTTACCATTGTGATCTAACAACTTCAAGGGAACCCCTAAAGTGAAATCCTCGCTTTTTCCTGCCACGTCTACATAGGCTACAGCTTTAGCCGCTGTCTCTAATAGACCTTTGGGTCCCACCACAACGACATTCTGAGAGCTGTAGGTTATTTTGTCTACGATGATATCAGCAGGTGGTGCACCGCTTAATTTCACTTCCACGGGAACCTGCCGGCTGACAATGCTGTCTAAGTGAAAAGTAATAGGATCAGGACTGACTTCCACCACTTCAATACTTGTGGGAATCGTGGTATGCACTTTGGCGGTATTAACGCCTTCTGATAAACCTTTTAAATCAACGTATGTCTTGATATCCTGTTTCGCAAGTCCGGCAATAATCGTCCTTGGCCCTCGTACTCTGATTCGAACCGAGTCAGGAACATCCACAGCTACAACGGTGCTAGAAAGATTGCGTACTTCCAGAGGAATCTCCATATTTATTTCTACAGGAGGATTTTGTTCATTCATTACGAAAATCCATAAAATAATTGCACAAATGAGTGCTATAATTTTTGCTGTCATATTTTTCTTTGGAAGTCTATCCATTATGAATACTGCCTCCAGTTCAAGAAGTTGCCGAAGGTGTGATTTTTACTGGTAAACAACGGACGTATTTTTTCTTTTAATGACTCTGCATCCAGATCTCGTACCAGTCTCCCACCTCGGGCTAGGGAAATAATTCCTGTTTCTTCACTCACGATCACCACTGCCGCATCTGACTGCTCCGTAATACCAATCGCGGCTCTGTGTCTTGTACCCAATTCTTTATTCAAACTTCGATCTTCCGTCAATGGCAGTAAACAGCCTGCTGCCATAATTCGACTTCCTCTTAAGATGGCTGCCCCATCATGCATAGGGGTATTAGGAATAAAAATATTAATTAAAAACTCATTGGAAACAAGACCATCTACTTTGATTCCGGTTTCAATATAATCACTAAGACCGGTTTCTCGTTCTAGTACAATAAGAGCGCCAATTTTATTTTTAGCTAGCACAGCTACAGCTTTTCCTAGTTCATCTAATAAACTTTCTTGTTCCTGTTCATCCAAGAACACACTTTTCTTGAATAAATTTCCTCGACCTAGTTGTTCTAAGGCACGTCTAAGCTCTGGCTGAAAAACAATCGGCAAGGCTACCAAAACGACTGTCATGGTTTTGTTCAATAACCAGTTGATCACATTAAGTCCCAGCCATTTACTGATAACGGTGGCAATTAAAAGCACAATCAGCCCTTTCAGTAAAGCCAGAGCTCTTGTGTCGCGGATCATGACATACAGCTTATACAAAACAAAAGCCACTATGACCATATCCAGAAGATCTAATAAACTAATCGTAGAGATAATTCCTTGAATTTGTAGCAACATACGCCAAACTCCTCATCATAATCGTAAGAATAATAACAATAAATATTAATTTATTCTACCCAATATTACGGAAAACCTTTAATATTTCCACTTATAAATAAAAAAATAATACCTCAGAGTGTCAGAGGTATTATTTTGGACATTTTTTTTAATTTTTAATCTATAATTTGGTTACTTCGTCAACCCAGCCAAATGTATCTTCCACTTTACCATATTGTATGTCTGTCACGGTATCAAATAACTTTTTGGCAAAGTCTCCTGTCTGATTCTGATTAATCGTAATCTTTTTACCTTTCCAGGACAATTCTCCAACAGGAGAAATAACAGCTGCTGTTCCTGTACCAAAGACTTCTTCCAGCTGCCCTTTCTCGTGGGCTGCAAAAACTTCTTCCACCGAAATGCGGCGTTCTGAAACTTTTACACCCCATGCCTTCGCCAATTCTAATACGGTTCTTCTTGTCATGCCGCCTAAAATGCTGCCAACTAAATCAGGAGTAATCAATTCTCCGTTAATTTTGAAGAAAATATTCATGGTACCGACTTCTTCAATGTATTTACGTTCTACAGCATCGAGCCACAATACTTGAGCAAAGCCTTCTTTTTTAGCTTCTTCTTGTGCTCTTAAGCTCATCGCATAATTGGCAGGAGTTTTTGCTTCTCCTAAGCCGCCTAAGGTAGCACGTACGTATTTGTCTTCCACTTTAATGTTTACAGGATTGAACCCTGCCGCGTAGTAAGCACCTACTGGTGATAATAAGATAAATAATTTATAGGTATCTGATACTTTTACCCCTACATACGGATCAGTAGCAATAATAAAAGGTCTGATATACAAAGCTGTACCTACTTTGGTTGGTACCCATGCTTTATCTACTTCAATTACCTTCTTTAAACCTTCGGTCACCACATCTATATCAATATTTGGAATACACAGAGCATCTGCAGAACGATTGAACCGTGCCAAATAATCTTTCGTGCGGAAAACAATAATCCGATCATCTTCCGTACGAAATGCTTTCATTCCTTCAAAAATTGCTTGCCCATAATGAAAAACCATTGCCGCCGGTAAAACAGAATATTCATTATAAGGAATAACTGCCGGATTGTGCCACCCATTTTCAGGATCATAATCCATCGTAAACATATGATCGGTAAAATATTTGCCAAACCCTAGCTGTTCCTCAGGCGGCATTATCCCAAGTGTATTGCTTTTTGTAAATGCGATTTCAGTCATAGTAGAGTGCCTCCTTATTATTTAAGAAAAACGCTGGCAGTCCTTTTCACCACAAAAGCGCATAGGACTACCAGCATACTCTGCGCCTTTGCAGTTTCATTGAAGAAAGATCTCACAAACATCAACTTCTTAATGCAACAGACAGACCCCTAGCCGTCTTAATGGAATGTAAGAAAGCAGCTGCTTTCTTACTCCAAAAACGCTTTACAGGGTCTGCTACATTGCTCTAATTTATGGTTATTATATATTGCCTTTTGTATACATGTCAAGTACACTTTGCTGCTTCTTTAAGATATCCTGAGCTACCGTAAATTGCTGTTTTACTCCAGTGGACGAAGTTCCACCATAAGAATTCCGAGCATCTACACAAGTTTCCACTTTTATGGCTTCAAGAATATCAGTTTCAAATAGAGGGGAAAATTCTTTAAACTCAGCTAAGGATAAATCCATCAGCCACTTATTAGCCCCCAGGCAATAAGCCACAGACTTTCCTACGACTTCATGAGCCTGACGGAAAGGCAAGCCTTTTTTCACCAGATAATCGGCCATATCCGTAGCATTGGAAAAATCGTTGCGTACTGCGGAGCCCATAACTTCTTCATTTACCTTCATTGCTCTTAACATCGAAGCATATACGCTTAAACTAAATTTTAATGTATCAATGGTGTCAAACATACCTTCTTTGTCTTCCTGCAAGTCCTTATTATAGGCTAATGGCAACCCTTTGGCTGTGGTCAATAAGGCCATTAAATGACCAAAAACCCGCCCGGTTTTCCCACGGACCAATTCTGCCACATCGGGGTTCTTCTTCTGCGGCATAATGCTAGAGCCAGTACAATGACTGTCATCTAATTCAATAAAGGAAAACTCTGTTGAAGACCATAAAATAATCTCTTCACTGATTCGGCTAAGGTGCATCATGAGAATCGAGGCAAAGGATAAGAACTCTAAAATATAGTCTCGATCGCTCACTGCATCCATACTATTTTCATATACTTGGCTGAAATTAAGCTGCTCTGCCACAAAGTGTCTATCAATGGGAAAAGTAGTACCAGCTAAAGCTCCTGCCCCTAATGGCAGAATGTCTGTTCCTTCCCATACACCTTTTAGTCGTCTAAAGTCACGGGTTAACATGGAAAAGTACGCCATCATATGATGAGAGAACAAAATAGGCTGTGCCCTTTGCAGGTGAGTATAGCCAGGCATAACCACACCTTGGTGTTTTTGCGCCACTTCCACAATGGCCTGCTGCAAATCCTGCAGCAAGGTACCAATCGCTGCAATTTCGTGTTTCAAATACATATGAGTATCTAAGGCAACTTGGTCATTACGGCTGCGAGCGGTATGAAGTTTTCCCCCCACTGCTCCAATGCGTTCTGTTAAGCGCTTTTCAATATTCATATGGATGTCTTCCAAGGATATTTCAAAACTAAAATTACCAGCTTCAATATCTGTTAATATGGTTTTAAGTCCTTCAATAATCGTATCTGCTTCTTCCTTGGCAATAATGCTGCACTTGGCCAGCATCGCAGCATGAGCAATGCTCCCTGCAATATCTTCTGCGTACATACGCTTATCAAAAGAAATGGAGGAGGTAAATTCCTCCACCATTACATCTGTATTTTTGGCAAATCTACCGCCCCATAACTTACTCATTTCTTTTCCGCCTCTTTCAGCATTAGTGCTCTGACTTTTAATGGCAAGCCGAAAAGGTTAATAAAGCCTTCTGCATCTTTCTGGTTATACACTTCATCACGACCAAAGGTTACGAATCCTTCATGGTATAAAGAGTATGGAGATTTAGATCCAGCACTCATAATATTACCTTTGTATAATTTCAAACGAACCGTACCGGTCACCGTCTGCTGCGTGGAATCAACAAATGCGTCCAAGGATTCTTTTAATGGAGAAAACCACATGCCATCATATACAAGTTCTGCATAGCGAATCGCGACTTGTTCTTTATAATGCATCGTTGCCCGATCCAAGGTCAAATATTCTAATTCCCGATGTGCATAGTACAAAATAGATCCGCCTGGATTTTCATATACGCCGCGAGATTTCATACCTACCAAACGATTCTCTACGATATCTGTAATCCCGATACCATGCTGGGCACCAAGAATATTTAATTTCTCTAATAGTGCTACGGCACCAAGTTTTTCACCATCAACGGCTACTGGAATACCTTTCTCAAAGCAGATGTCTACATAAACCGCTTTATCCGGTGCATTCTCAGGAGATTTTGATACCAGATATACATCATCCATTGGTTCATTTGCTGGATTTTCTAAATCTGCACCTTCATGGCTCAAATGCCAGATATTACGATCCATGCTGTAAGGACGGCTTTTTGCTACGGGAATAGGAATGTTGTGTTTTTCAGCATAATCAAAGGCATCTTCACGGGAACGAATATCCCACAGTCTCCAAGGAGCAATAATTTTCAAATGAGGTGCTAATGCTTTTACGGTAAGTTCAAAACGTACTTGGTCGTTACCTTTACCTGTCGCACCATGGGCGATGGCATCTGCCCCTTCTTTTTCCGCAATGGCGACTAAGGCTTTCGCAATAATCGGTCTCGCAAAAGAAGTACCTAACAAATATTTCCCTTCATATACAGCACCAGCCTTCAAAGTAGGCCAAACATAACTTTCCACAAACTCTTGTTTTAAATCTTCAATATATACTTTACTGGCTCCAGATTTAAGGGCCTTATCGTGTACAGGTGCTAGTTCATCCCCTTGACCGACATCCGCACACATAGCAATTACTTCGCAGTTATAGTTTTCTTTCAGCCACGGAATAATAACCGAAGTATCCAATCCTCCAGAATAGGCTAATACTACTTTTTTAATTTCACTCATTTTTGTAATCCCCCTTGTTTTAAATTGTCGTTTCTATATTGAGCAGTTTGTAAAATTAAAATGATGTTAGCATTACGATGCTAAGGTCGCGTAGCTTACATAAATCTTTTTACAAAGATTTGGTGCGCTGCTTCATTTTCCCATTAATAAAACCATAATTGCTTTTTGTACATGCAAACGATTTTCTGCCTGATCGAAGACAACAGATTGCTTGCTTTCCAGAACTTCTTCCGTAATTTCTTCCCCTCTGTGGGCTGGCAGGCAGTGTAAAACGATGGCATCTTTTTTGGCAACATTCATTACGTTTTGATTGATCTGGTAATTGACAAATACTTCTCGTCTGTCTTCTTGTTCGATCTCCTTGCCCATACTTGCCCATACATCGGTATACAACACATCTGCATCTTTAGCAGCTTCAAGAGGATCTTCACACAATACAATCTTACTGCCAGTCTCGGCTGCAACGGTTAAAGCCTCCGCTACAATAGCAGCATCTGGTTCATAACCTTTTGGTGTAGCAATGGAAATATCCATACCGACTTTTGCACAAGCCTGCAACAAGGAATTTACCATGTTGTTGCCGTCACCAATATAAACCATCTTTAACCCTTGCAGCCTTCCTTTATGTTCTAAGACCGTAAATATATCTGTTAACGCTTGGCAAGGATGCATCAAATCTGTGAGAGCATTAATCACTGGTATCGTAGCAAACTGAGCCAGTTCGATCACTTCATCATGGGAAAAAGTGCGAATCATGATACCATCTACATACCGTGATAATACACGGGCAGTATCTTTGACAGGTTCCCCTCGGCCAATTTGCATATCATTGGCATTTAGAAATAACGCTGCACCGCCTAGCTGCCACATACCTACTTCAAAAGAGACTCTGGTACGGGTCGATGCTTTTTGAAAGATCATTCCCAGCGTTTTTCCTTTTAGCAAATGATGCTGTTCACCGTTTTTCAACTGTGTTTTTAGCGTTTTAGCCAAGTCCAATATGTCATTGATTTCTTTTGTCGACAAATCATGAATAGATAATAAATCCTTCACCTCTATACCCACAACAATAACCCCCATACATAGTTATATCATCCTTGCAATATAACTTTCTTTTATTCTTATATTTCAGCCAGCACTGCATCCAGCACAGCCAATACTTCATCCACATGAGCACGCTCAATGGTAAGCGGTGGAACAAATCGTAATACATCACCTGCGGTGCAGTTGATAATCACACCTTTTGCCAAACAAGCATTTACAATATCTCTGCCGGGAAGAGTTAACTGCGCCCCGAGCATCAGACCTTTGCCACGTACCTGGGTAATTAACTTAGGATACTTAGCTTGTAAGACTAGCAAGCCTTTTGCAAAGTAGTTTCCTAATTCTTTGGCATTTGCCAGCAATCCTTCTTCCTTAATCGCCAATAGTACAGCATTAGCAGCCGCACAAGCCAGTGGATTACCGCCAAAGGTGGAACCATGGTCACCGCTGGTAAAAACAGAAGCTACTTTATCACTGGCAATAAACGCACCAATGGGCACGCCGCCTCCTAATCCTTTTGCTAATGTGACGATATCAGGGACAATGCCATATTGCTCATAAGCAAACATCGTACCAGTACGTCCCATACCTGTTTGGATTTCATCGAGTATAAGCAGTATTTCCTTTTCATTACACAACTGGCGTACTTGCTGTAAATACGTTTCATCCGGCATGTTGATGCCGCCTTCCCCTTGAATGGGTTCAAGAAGAATCGCACAAGTTTTTTCCGTTACAGCAGCTTTAAGAGCCTCTATATCATTAAAAGGCACATAGTTAAAGCCACCAGGCAGAGGTTCGTACCCTTTCTGATATTTAGGCTGGGCAGTGGCAGTAAGAGTCGCTAACGTTCGCCCATGAAAACAATGCTGAGCACTAATAATCTCGACTTTATCTGCATTTATTTTTTTTGCATACTTGCGAGCTAGTTTTATGGCGCCTTCATTGGCCTCGGCACCGCTGTTTGCCATAAAAACTTTCCCCAGACCACTGACTTTCGCTAAACTTTCCACCAATTTTGCCTGCACTTCTGTGTAGTATAAATTGGAGCAATGAATCAATTTTCCAGCCTGCTGGCTAATCGCTGCCACTAAGGCAGGATGCCCATGGCCTAGCACATTTACTGCAATACCAGCTAGAAAATCCAAGTACTTCTTACCGTCATTATCATACACATA
Organism: Pelosinus fermentans JBW45; assembly: GCF_000271665.2. GTDB lineage: Bacteria > Bacillota > Negativicutes > DSM-13327 > DSM-13327 > Pelosinus > Pelosinus baikalensis. The sequence continues at coordinate 4,280,434 of NZ_CP010978.1, forward strand.
CGGACCCTCACCGTGTGATAATGCAATGCTATAACGGGCAAATACCGGCATGTAATTGTCATCAACGGTTTGAATAATCTCTTGTGTTTTCATATCGTTACGTCCTCCTTCATGTAATTTTTTTTCAAACACCCTTTTATTTTACAACCTGTGTACCGATACCTTGAGAAGTAAATATTTCAAGTAATATGGAATGAGGCTGTCTTCCGTCAATAATATGTGTTTTTCCAGTGCCACCCTGCAACGCTTTGATGCATGTTTCTACCTTAGGAATCATGCCGCCTCCGATACTTCCTTGTGCGATCATCTGTTGGGCTTCCTCAAGAGATAAAGAGGAGATAAAGGAGCCTTTATCTTGATAATCGCGATAAATCCCTTCTACATCTGTTAACATGATTAGTTTTTCGGCCCCCAGAGCACCTGCGACTTCGCCCGCTACATAATCGGCATTAATGTTGTAGCTTTCACCGTTTTTCCCTACTCCAATGGGTGCAATAACAGGAATGTAACCGCTGTCGATAAGGGTATTGAGTATATTGGTATTGATTGATTCTACTTCTCCCACAAACCCAATGTCTACCATGCTGATTCCACCATTTTCATGTACTTCAGCAAAATGTTTTTTTGCAAGTATCAAGTTGGCATCTTTCCCGCTTAAGCCTACTGCTTTGGATCCATGGCGATTCAGCAAGTTCACAATTTCTGTATTAATTTTACCAACAAGCACCATTTCTGCAATGGATACCGTTTCTTCGTCTGTTACCCTAAGACCACTGATAAACTCTGTCTTTTTACCGAATTTATTTAAAACACTGGTAATTTCCGGACCACCGCCATGAACAACGATGGGTCTCATTCCTACATATTTTAATAATGTAATATCTTGAATTACACTATTTTTCAATTCACTATTAATCATGGCATTACCGCCATATTTAATTACCACTGTTTTGCCATAAAAATCCTGCATATATGGCAAGGTTTCAATTAATACGGCAGCAGTTTCCAAGGAATTTTTCACATTTCTACCTCCTTATGTATGGTATTCTCCGTTAATTTTTACATATTCATAAGAAAAATCACAAGTCCACATCGTAGCTTCTGCTTGGCCTAATCCTAAGTCCACAACGACTCTAATATCATGTTCAGCCATAATTTTTTTTAATTCAAGTTCGTCAATTGTAACACCTAGACCTTGTTTTACAATGGTCAAATCACCAATGGACAAGGATATTTTAGTAGGATCTGCCGCTGCTTCTGAATAACCTACAGCACATAAAATTCGTCCCCAATTGGCATCTTCACCAAAGAATGCGGTTTTAACCAAAGGTGATTTCGCAATCGCCATGGCAGTCTTTTTCGCATCGGCAAAACTGGCAGCTCCTGTTACATTCAGTTCCAAGAACTTTGTTGCACCTTCACCGTCAACAACAATTTTTTTTGCTAAATAAATGCATACTTCTGTGAGTATTTTTGTAAAGGCAGCGTAATCCTCATTCTTAGTCTCAATCTTTTTATTGCCTGCCAAGCCATTTGCCAGTACGGTTGCCATATCATTCGTACTAGTATCTCCATCTACAGAAATCATATTAAACGATACATTCACAGCATCTGTCAACGCTTGTTTCAGCAGAGCCGGAGCAATAGCAGCATCCGTTGTAATAAATGCCAGCATCGTAGCCATATTAGGGTGAATCATTCCTGATCCCTTGGCAATACCAGCAATACGTACAGGCACACCACCTAGCTTAAATTCATAAGCACAATGCTTTTGGAACGTATCCGTAGTCATAATCGCCTGGGTAGAATAATCTTGTTCATCTGGACCTAACTGGGCAACAGCTGCTTTTATGCCCGCTGTTACTTTCTCCATTGGCAGTGTCACTCCAATAATACCTGTAGATGCCACTAAAACATCTTCCTTTGGTATGCTTAGAAGATCGGCTGTAATTTGAGCCATCGCATTGGCGTCAGAAAGTCCCTGTTCACCCGTGCAAGCATTGGCACATCCAGAATTCACAACAATCGCAGAAGCAATACCGCTTTCAAAAGCTAAACGAGATACAGCCACTGGAGCTGCTGCCATGGTATTTGTCGTACATACTCCTGCCACACTAGCAGGTACTGTACTGTAAATGACTGCTACATCATGTTTACCGCTCTTTTTTATCCCTGCCTGCACTCCAGCAGCCTTAAATCCTTTAGGTGCTGTAATACCGCCTTTAATTTCTGTATACATGTAAGAAACCTCCTTATAATTCCAAGCTAATTCAAGGGTATAACGCAACTTGCTTTAAGCCGCTGCCTTCGTCCAAACCAAACATTACATTTAAATTCTGTACAGCCTGACCTGCTGCACCTTTTACTAAATTATCAATCGCCGATACCACAATGACTCTGTTGGTACGAGAATCGATGTGCCAGCCTAAATCACAGAAATTAGACCCTCGCGTATGCTTCACAGCAGGATACCCGCCCCGTCCTAAGAGCCTGATAAAGAATTCTTGACCATACATCTCATAAAATGCCTGATCAACGTCTTCCGGTTTTACTCCTTCTTGCAAGGCAGCATAGCAAGTACTCAAGATTCCTCGTGACATGGGAATCAAATGAGGTGTAAAGCTGATCAGAGAATCCTGACCGGAAATCTCCTGTAATGCCTGTTCAATCTCAGGTGTATGACGATGCCCTGCAATACTATAAGCTTTCAGATTTTCAGACATCTCTGCCATATGAACGTTCTGACTGAGTCCGCGTCCCGCACCGGAAACGCCTGATTTAGCATCTACTACAATATTTTTAGTATCAATTAAATGGGATTTTGCCAAAGGAGCCAAGGCTAAAATACTAGCCGTAGTATAACAACCTGCATTACCTACAATACTGGCCGTCTTGATTTGCTGACGATATAGTTCTGTCAGCCCATATACCGCACCGGAATTACGGTGAGTATGTTCTACTTTATACCAAGCTTCATATATGGATTCATCACGAAAACGATAATCAGCTCCTAAATCAATCACTTTTATGCCTTGCTCTGCCAATGGTCTGCCAATTGCCATGGCATGACCATGAGGCAAACCAATAAATACCGCCTGACTATCAGCAAATTGGTCAAGATCGTTCATGCTCGTTAATTTTTTATCATAAAACCCCGCCAGATGAGGATATATTTCTGCAATGCTCGTACCCGTGTGACTTTCTGAGGTAATCGCAGCAACCTCTACTTCTGGATGATTGCTTAAAATACGTAATAATTCCGCTCCAGCATACCCTGTTGCACCGATAACGCTTACTTTCATTACCGTCCCCCCTTATAATGTTATAATTATACATTATACATGCATAATAATGCAATAACTTTTTTACGCTACTTGCTCTTATTTCTCGAATGATTTAGGATGATCCTGTCCACCTTATTATTCTCTTTCATTATAAAATCATGATTCGATTCTATTTTTTTCATCACAAGCTCCCATGATCTCACAGAACTTTTCAATAAGCATAGGATCAAATTGTGTTCCTGCACAGCGTTTTAGTTCCTCAATTGCTTTGTCATGAGGCATACCCTTGCGATAGGGACGATCATTTGTCATCGCATCATACGCATCGGCAATTGCAAGAATACGGCACTCAATGGGAATATCTTCACCTGCAATACCTAATGGATAGCCAGTGCCATCCCACCATTCCTGATGCTTCAAAATCCAATCGGCAATCGAAGTAAGATCCGGTGCGGATAAAGCAATCCGCTGACCGATTTCACAATGCCTTCGCATTTCCATCGCTTCCTCAGGAGTGAGTGGCTCTTCCTTCATTAAAATTTTCTCCGATATACCTACCTTCCCAATATCATGAAATTGAGCTAAAAGACGCATATCACGTATTTTTCTTTCCGATAGACCCATTGCCTTAGCAAGACTTGATACCATATCCTGTAGGCGATCTCCGTGACCATCGATAATAAAATCCCGTTCTGCCAGAAGATTGACAACGGTTTGTACAATTGCACTGCGTGCCTTTTGTCCGCGGTGCAGCTTTTCTCGATACATATTATTATCTGCTTCTTTAAATAGCTCTCTCATCGTCATAGAAGGTCCGCTGCTGATAGCAAATCCGATGGATAAACTAACGGGTACATCCTGATTTGATTCATTATTCATCCGGATTCCATTTTTTAATCGTTGACAAGCTTCTTCCATGTGCTCTCTTGTAATATTCTCCATAATTACAACAAATTCATCACCACCGACTCTTGATACCACATCACCATCACGGAAGCTATTCTTAAAAATACTGGCAGCATTAATGAGCATTTGGTCGCCGCTTTCATGACCCAATGTATCATTTACTAATTTTAAGCCATCCAAATCACATACCATTAAGCCGACTACCCCACTGCGGCGCATGTCTAAGCGTCGTATTTCTTCTTCAAAATAGGATCTGGCATATAGCCCTGTAAGTGAATCGTGGAAGGTCACATAGCGCAGTCGCTCTTCTGTTTTCTTGCGCTCTGATATGTCATGAGCAATAATAAAGAAAAATTGTTTTGTCCGCAAGCCAATGAGAGTCATGCGAACTTCCACATCTCGAATCTCCCCATTGGCTAGTCGATGCTTAAACTCCCACTGTCCGCTTTTTTCCTGAAATGCTTTCGTAAGCACCTCTCGTAATTCAGTTGTGGAAAGAAGATTAAGATGAGTGATCTTCATTTGTTTAAAGGTTTCTAGTGAGTAGCCATAGAATTTTTGAGCAGCTTCATTGGCATTTAAAATGTCGTAGGTCTCTGGGTCCACAAGATACATGATGACCTCTTGTTTGGTAAACATTTGCCGAAATTGCTCTTCGCTTTCTATTAAACTTTCTTCACTGCAATGAAGGGATGTTTGGACTTCTCGATAATAAATTAAAAACCATACTAATGCAGCGGAGCAAATCGCTAGGAATCCGCCAACCAGCCAAATCCAGATAAAGGCTGGGCTATATCGTTCCCAGCCTTTAGTTGGTACAGCAGCTAACTGCCAAAGGCCATTGGAAACTTTTACATTTACAATCACTGGATTTTCTAAGAAGATTCCTTCCTCACCCCAAAAGACTCCGCCATCTTTACCAAGTCCATCACGACCGCGTACAGCAAACTTCAGCATAGACGACTGATCATATAGTCCGGCTTCTGCAAACAATCGTTCTTGAGACAAGGCTAAGCTAACCTGTCCCCAATAAACCGCTTCGGTTTTACCTTGGGGAGTCCAATAAATGGGCGTACGACTAACAAGTCCTACTCCACCTTCAATCAGCTGAATGGGACCTGCAATGATCATACTTCTACTCTCTATCACCTGCTGCAACGCTCTATTTTGATCTGGCAGTAAAGACAAATCGATTCCAATCATTTTTTCGTTACCATCCAAAGGATAGATGTGAGTAATTTTATTGTTCTGAATTAAGGTAAAATTATTTATTCCAGAAAGTTGAGGCATAAATTCTGCACCAAACCGATTCACCTCTTCTTGGGTAATCTTGTGCTGAGGATCCATTTCAAGGCGAGTCAATATAAAAGCAATGAGTCCCTTTTCAAGAAACAGCCTCGCATACAATCCACCTTCTAATCTAGCCTGGCTAGCTCTCAACTGACCTAACACTTCTGCCCGGACCTTTTCTTGATATTGCTGTTGTTCACTCTTTGTAAAAACATACACGCCAAAAAGAATGGTAGCCATAGTTAGGAAAGCTAAAAAAGAAGCTTTTAGTTTCATTTTCGCCTCCACAACAATTTATAGTCTCTGCTGTCATTTAAATCGAAAGTTAAGGTCACGACGTTTGATAGAATATTGATAGAATTAATAAGCTGTCGCACCATAAGCTCTATTTTCGACAATTTTCCCTAAAACCCTGCGTTTTTTTCAGGCAAAAAAATAGTATGCCATTGGTTTTATTCTCATGAAAATGAAGGAACCACTCTACATGAAGAGTAGTTCCTAAACTGAAATTTATCATATGTGTTATACAATAAACTAAAAGTATCCGTGCTTCATACTTCATATCAACTACTAGCCATTATTATACAATATCTTCCTAGGCAATGACAAATATAAGTGATAAATCGATTTTAACAACAAACGTCGATAATTTTGGCTCCTGTAATTTCACATAAACGATCTGGCCTCACAGGCAGGGCAGAATTAGCAGTCCCTGCAGCTGCATACACCGTATCAAAATCCCATAAACTTTGATCGAGATACAAGGGAATATCGCTTATTAACCCAATCGGTGATACACCACCTGGTAAAAAACCAGTAGCATCTTCCACTGTCTTCGCATCTGCAAAACGAATTTTTCTAACCTCTAATTCTTTGGCTAATTTTTTTGTATTGATCTTCTTATCTCCACAAGTTACTACTAATACAGGTTGTCCATCTGCAAGAAATACCAAGGTTTTAGCAATTTGTGCTGGCGCAACTCCTAATGCCTGAGCAGCTAAATCCGCTGTATGCGTACTTTTATCAAATAAAACTATTTCTAAGTCAGGATAGTGACTTACGAATTCTTTAACACGTTCTAATGACATCGCTTCTTCTCTCCTTTTATAAGCAACAACATGAGCAGGCGTCCAAATCATTTTTTAATGATTATATAAAAAATAAATTCCTGCATTATATTGTATCATATACCTTTATTTTCATTATAGCAAATACTCTATAATCTAAAAGATTATAGAGTATTTGACCGCCATTTCCATATTTCCTTCTCCATTCTCAATGCTTTGTACTGGGTGTCTCTTTTGGCTTGTGTTGAAGGGTGATTAAGGATACACCGTAGCCAATACCAAGGGGTGCCTCATAGGATAGGGTTTCTCCTGTAGCATTAAGACCACCCACCACTCCCATTAGGAAAAAGATCGACCGCAAGCTGCATTCTTTTGCAGCAGCTACTACCTCTCGGTCCATTTGTAATAGTGCTTTTATATTTAGCTTTTCAACTGCCTCCATAACCTTGTGGTCAAATTCACGCCCCTTAGCATGATCACTTAATGCATCATCGGCTGGTACGCAATGAGACAAGTTACCAGAGGCAATGACTGCAACCCGTTTATCTACAGATCCAATCGCAGCTTGCACAGCTTTGCCAAAGGTATACACTTCTTCATAGGATAACATCCCTACTGAAATATGTACTAATTGCCCTTTAAACCCGGCTTTCGTCAAGTAATAGAGAGGTACGAGTGCTCCATGATCTAATTCTAAACGGATTCCACGATTCTTGGCTTCATCATCCGTCAATTCGACGATATTCACACCTAAGCGATCGGCTTTTTTTAATATATGTCGCACAAGTAATCCATCTGTTTCAAATCCTAGAACAACATCAGGAGTACCAAAAGCGGCAAAGCTTCCTTTAAGCCTGGGATGAACACTGATACTTACAGCATCTTCAAACGCAGGACCATGGGGTGTAATTAAAATAATCGTTTGAGGATTGTATTCCTTAATCTTTTTTGCAGCTTCCGTAGCAGCAGCAATTGTATTTTTTATTTTATCCAGCTCGCCATTCCCCACTTCAGGAATCATACTAGAAGGATGAGGCATAAGAGCACAAATTTCTAAATTTTTCATATAACGCTCCTTTTCGTCTTTAGAAAATACTAATCATCGCCTGAATCTACCATGCATCTTAAACATCACGTCCAAAGGATACGCGCAGCTGTAACCACTGCTAAAATTGATCTCTCCTGCACTACTCTTCTTTATCTTGCCGCATTTTTATAGAAATGATACGCCAATGCCTTTGCAATATTCTCCACCATCTTCTGTTGGTATTGATCATCTGCCAATAAAGATGCTTCTTCCTGATTGGTTAAATATCCTGCTTCAACTAACACACCTGGTATATTGATTTCATTCAATAATAAAATGTGCAAATCCTCTTTTACCTGACGTTTATTTCCTGGGGGAAACTCTTTTAATACATGCTGCAACCGTGTTGCTAATGCCTTATTCATTTCAAATTTAGGATTATAAAATACTTGTGCACCTGATAAACTAGCTCCTCGATATGCATTGCAATGAATGCTTACATACAGCTCTGCACCTGAATGATTAATGATTTTAGCACGTTCTAATAAATCATTGCGTTTACCGCCCTTACCTTTCGTATAATAATCCACATCGGTTTCTCTTGTGAGTATAACCTTCGCTCCATATTGCTGCAGAAGGCTCGCTAATTTTGTAGAAATGGTTAAGGTAATCTCTTTCTCATCTACGTTATTCGCATTTGCCCCACTATCAATGCCACCGTGCCCAGGATCAAGCGCAATCGTATGCCCAGCCAACACTGACATGTCCACATTTTCGAAATCATCGCCTATTATATACTGCATTGCTAAAAAATGAAGTACAACCATAGTAACGCTTAACATGATGACTCTCTTCACACTGGCTTTTCGAACCAAAATGAGTCTCATATACACGAACAACTCCCTGCTTTCAAAAACTCCTCTATCCGATGACTAAGCCGCTCTAAGAATAAGGATAAGTGCGACCAATCAAGTCTTCTTTATATCCTTATGCTTCCCTTTTTAGAATTATACAAGGAAAGCATATATAGCCAAACCCCATATAGTGAGGTAAAATAACACTAATGACATATAAGGAGGCTACCAATGAGGTTTCGTAGATTGATATTACTATCGATACTATTATTTGCTCTATCCTTTGGATGGGCTGGCGGCACCGATTACATAACGGGACTTCTCCCTGCGCTCCCCTCATCCCAAAGAATAGCTACTCATTTAGCAAGTTCATGGGAACGCACCTATCGCATGATTGCCCTAAAAAGTGCTGTCAATGAAAAACTCAATAAGACAAATTATATTACCATACAATATATTCCTCTAGTCATGCAGCAAAGTATTATTGCAGTAGAAGACAACCGGTTTTACCGCCATTACGGCTTTGATATTGAAGGTATCCTAAGAGCCATGTTAGTCAATATGCAAGCAGGAGGCTTCTCTGAAGGCGGCAGTACGATCACACAGCAACTGATTAAGAACTTATTTCTTACCCAAGAAAAAACCTATGGCCGCAAGGCCGAAGAATTTATTCTCGCCATGAATATGGAACTGCGGTATTCAAAGGAAGAAATCTTAGAAATGTATTTGAATACCATTTACTTTGGATCTGGTGCCTATGGCATAGGGGATGCAGCAAAAATTTACTTTGACAAAGCGCCTGTTAATCTTACGTTAGCAGAATGTTCTTTATTAGCAGGTCTCCCCACCGCTCCTTCCCTTAATTCTCCATACGTGGATTTTAATGCAGCAAAACAAAGACAAGCCATTGTGCTATCTGCAATGGCGCGGCAAGGATATATCGGTCCCCAAACAGCAGAAGAAGCAAGACTTACGCCGATTAAACTGGCGAAGTAATTGATGTTTTTTACACTATTCTTTGCAATCAGCAAAATAAAAAACTAAAATATATTAAACGAGTGGAATCACAAAGACGCAAAGGACACAAAGTGATCTAAAAAAAAAAAGAGGCCAACGGCCTCTTTTTTAGTTAAAATAATTTTTGATAGGTTTCCATTCTGGGTTGCTTGTATCCATATTGTCATGTACTGTCGTGCGTGAAGCGCGTTCAATGATAAATTCCCTAATATATGTATCTTCATCAATATTCTCAATATCTTTAATCAGACGACCTTCATCTTGGATGTTGAAGGCAACCAATGTATAATATTTACCGCCTGACAATTCTCTAATGAGTATGCCCATACCTACAGGGGACTCCCCTTCTTGGAAATTTCGGCTTATTGAGCTGTGAGTTGCAAAAAAATTAGCTTTTGGTGCTTTTGTCAAAGCATATACTTCGGGGAAGTATAATTTAAACTCTTTAATTGTAATTGGCATATCTGGAGTAAACCGCTGGGCTGCCACTACTGCATCAGGCTTATTATTTGCATACATGACTTCCATCTGTACACCTATTCCATTGCGGCTAAAAGAATAACGATACGATGCAGCTTTTGCTTTTTTAAAACCTTTTTCGTCCCAATCGGCTCTTGTCCACAACTGATTGTCAGAATCAATCACCAAGCGATAATCTCCATATTGTTGTTGAATCGAAACTTTGTTGTCATCCAAGCTAGCAAAAGCTACGCTAGAAAGCATCAACAACATTGAAAAAACTAGCATTACTATGATTTTTCTCATAAACTAACCCCTTCCATTCTTATATCATTACTCTTTATTATTATACCTTACCTGCCATATTTCCTGCTACACAGAAGAAAAACACTCCTACATCTCGATGATGTAACTCTTCAACCCTATTCAGTTTTTGGGAGAGTTATGACCTCTCCCAAAAGGTATTATACCAAAAGCTGGTTGGATTTTCCAACGGCTTTTTTCTTTTATTATGCAGAGTGTCCCCTTCTATAAAATAAAAAAATAACCGCCTTACTTCATTAAAAAAAGCAAGGCGAATTTTAATAATAAGAGCAAATACTGTCTTTAAACGCGATCCGAATGAGTTAGCCAATAGATACACAAAGCAGTTACTACGATGATAATAAGTCCTACTTCAAGCGCATCAGGCACATCCAGCCACATTCTCTCCCCTCCATTATTTTGAATCCCCTTCTTATATACATACTTTATTTATCATTTTTTATAACGTAATCTTCAAATAAAAAACAACGCCTTTAAAGTCATACTCGTATAAAGCAATTGGAACCACAAAGACGCAAAGGGGTTTTATTTATTTTTTTGTGCATTCCTTTGTGGTTCATAATATCTGACCTTTTCCGCACCTAAAAACTTATACTTTCTATGCTTATAAAAAGGGCCGCCCATAAGCGTTTTTTTTGTTTCACATAATTTCACTCTGTTTTATATGATAGATAATTATGGAATATAACGAATCGGTACAAAATGAATACTCCTGAATATATTAGGAGTATTAACACTGAAGGATTAGGAGTATTAACACTGAAGGATTAGGAGGGAAAGCCAATGAATTGCAATATAATCCCTAATGGAATTCCAAATCTTGAGGAATTAGAAAAAAAGGCTTGCAAAACAATTGAATTTCCTAGATTAGCTACAACTACTGGTAATGCGATTGCATTGTTCACAATGCTCGTGTTAAAAGAAATCCTTAAACAACAGTCTGCTAATCCAATCGACAATTTGACTAATATTATTTCAATCTCCAATAGCATTGCTGATTTAAATAGCAGTATAAAGATCATTCAATAGAAAAGCAACGCACACAAATACACTATTTCTATAGTATCGACCCAGCCAATGTCCCTCTGCAAGAAGGAACGTATTCAGGGGATATGTTCCTTCTTGCAGAGGGAGTTTTCCTTTTGCAATACTATGAATTGTTTGCTTTTATGTATAAGAAAAAGCGCCCCGGAGGACGCCCATAAATCTACCAACAGTGATCATGCTTGCAACCACAATTACAACACAAGCAGCAATTCTCAAAACAGTGATGGCATACAGGACATTCACGACATTCTAAATCACATTCGAAATGGCATCTTGGGCATCTACGACGACACTTTGAGCACTTTTTGTGGTGATCACAGCAATCCCGATCAGAATTAATACTCATTCTTTATCAAGCCTCCTTATCGTATTTATTACATAATATGTTGCTTTTATAAAAAATGTCCCTCGAGTGAAGAATAAGAACCTTTGACATTCTTATCCTCTAAAAAACAAAAACGCCCTACAGGACGCTTAGTTTTACATTATAATTCTGGAAAATCATCAATCTTATCCATATCTTTTAAACGTTGTATCGCTTCAGCTCGTGTTGTTCCAATAATTTTACCTTGCTTTGTTTTTAAGTTTAAGAAAAAGAATCCACTATCAGATACAATAAGTGCTGCAGTTTTGTCTCTACTAAATATTGGGGTAGTAAGACCATTACTATCACGACTTATGATAATTACCTCCTTTATAATTTCTGATAATTCCAAATATATCTCTATATTATTCAATAAAAGATAATATTATCCTTCAAATATATTAAAATTTTTACAATTTAGTAATTAATTTGTAAAAATACCAAATATTGCGCCTGTAGAATTTTACTTTTGCACATCATCATCAAAAAAAGAACCTAATCGGCTTTTTACATAATAAACAGTACCAATATTTTTTAAAAATACATACACTATAATGTGGAGTCTACGTAATTTGCACTTCATCAATATTTCACCTCGAAGGGAGGTGATTATATGGTTATTGACTTCGACGAACGAAAATTTAGAAATGAAATTAAAAGTATAGCTAAAAAGTATGGAGCAAAGTCTAACGATGCTGAAATGGTAGCAACGATGGCTTTGTCAGTTGTAATGAAATCAAGCAAACCTGTGAAATAATACGTTTGCTTTCAGCGAGCAGAATATCTTTGCTTGCTGTTTTTTTATATTAGGCTTACCTTGCTCTAATGGTCCTTAATCATTCATAAAGTAAAAAGGAGGCACAGAGAATACTGAGAAAAGATAATTAGGGTTAAAATTCTGATTCTATAAAAGAAAAAAACCCCTGCAAATTCAATATTTGCAGGGGTTTTATTTTTGCTAGCTTTAGCGCTTGGAGAACTGAGACGCTTTACGCGCTTTCTTCAAACCATATTTACGACGCTCTTTTTCACGTGGATCACGAGTAAGGAATCCAGCTTTTTTCAAAGATGGACGGTACTCAGCATCAACTTTAAGTAATGCACGAGAAATACCGTGACGAACCGCGCCAGCTTGTCCTGAAGGACCGCCGCCCTCCACTTTAATTAACACATTGTATTTGCCAAGAGTTTCTGTCAAATTAAGGGGTTGTTTTACAATAAGTTCTAACGTTTTGCGACCAAAATATTCTGCAATAGTACGGTCGTTAACTAGAATATTGCCTTCACCCGGAACCAGACGAACTCTGGCAACCGAGGTTTTTCTGCGACCTGTGCCGTAGTAAGTAACCAATGCCATAATATGTTCCTCCTTTCCGGATTATCTTACGTTAATTTCTAATACTTCTGGTAATTGCGCAGCATGCGGATGCTCAGCACCACGATATACTTGCAATTTACGATACATCTGACGGCCAAGACGGTTCTTAGGTAACATACCCCTAATAGCCAGCTCAAGCACTCTTTCTGGTTTGTCTGCAAGCATTTTACCAGCAGTAACGAATGTAGTTCCACCTACATAACCAGAATGACGGAAATATGTTTTTTGTACTAACTTTTTACCAGTTAATGCTACTTTATCAGCGTTGATGACGATAACATGGTCACCGGTATCAACATGCGGAGTAAATGTCGGTTTATGTTTGCCGCGAAGAACTTTTGCTACTTCGGCAGCTAATCTACCTAAAGTTTTACCTTCTGCATCTACAACATACCACTTACGTTCTATGGTGGCAGCATTTGCCATAAATGTTTTCATGCGATATACCTCCTTGTCACAACATTACAAAAAAAATTGATTTTGTTTCCTTGAGCTCCGGGGCTAACGGAAGTCATGGCATAAATCTCATAAAAACATTGTATTAAATTACCTGGACAATGTCAAGGAATATCGGTATGTAAATTCACTTTTTTTTGAGTTATCCACAGTTTATTAGATTTAATACCGAACTTCTTTTAAATATAGTCCATGAGCAGGTGCTGTAGCGCCTGCCTTCTTTCGATCTCGTCCCTCAAAGATGGTCTTAAACTTCTCTAAAGAAGTCTTTCCTAACCCCACATTCACTAAAGTACCCGTTATATTCCGCACCATATGATATAAGAAACCATTTCCCCAAAAAGAAAGCTCCAATATCCGATCCTGAAGTTGGCATTCAACTGCCATAATTGTGCGAATCGGACTAACACTTGCTCCTCCCGAGGCCCGAAATGCTGAAAAGTCATGGGTTCCGATGATTGTTTGTGCTGCTTCTTCCATTGCTGACACATTTAATGTTTGTGGAATCGTCCAGACCAAATTCCGAAGAAAGGGATTTGGTACGGTATGCTGATAAATCTTATACACATATATTTTGCTTTGTGCGCTGTATTGAGCATCAAAGTTATCAGGGACCTCCTCTGCATCCAGAACTACAATATCGTAAGGCAGTAAACTCCTAGAGGCTATTGCAATACGATCTACAGGAATAGTGCTGGTCGTTTTAAAATTGACGACTTGTCCATAAGCATGAACCCCAGAATCAGTTCTGCCAGCCATATGTATCCTGAATGTATGACCGACAATCTTTGCCAATTTGTCTTCTAGTACTTGTTGTATCCCGATCGCGTTAATTTGGCGCTGAAAACCATGATAGGCCGTGCCGTCATAAGCCAATGTTAATTTAATATTACGCATGTTTATACACCCCGTCGCTCACTATACATACACATATATAGCGAAAAAAATATTTGAAACACAGAGGACACAGAGCCGCTTACGCGGACACAGAGAAACAAAGGGTCTACGTCTCTGTGCTCTCTGTGCTCTCTGTGCTCTCTGTGCTCTCTGTGCATCTCTGCGTCCTCTGTGTTTAATCGTTGCTCTTAATTTTTCCCCAATAACAAGGGCGTAAGATTCCCCTGATATAGAATATGTAAATAATACAGTGGACGAGATAAGGCTACATAGAGCAGTTTGGCATCGAAGCTATTGTTTTTGAATTCTTTATCCGAAGCATTCCATATAATCACACCATCAAATTCTAAACCTTTTGCCAAGCCCACTGGAAGAATGGAAATACCGCCTTGGTAAGAAAGAGTATCACTGGTAATCACATGCAGCTCCTTATTATCGTCTTCTTGCTGCAGAGCATGATATAAAGAAACACTGTCTTTTTCCATTTTGGTAATAATTCCAATGGATTTGCAATCTTGCTCTTTAAACTTTTGAATCGCATCTCGTATCGCCAATACTGCTTCCTTTTCTGTTCTGACCTGCTGATATACGGGATCTTGACCAATTTCATATACAGGAATGGCAGCAGAGTGTCCTCTAGGCATTACTTTGTTAAAACATTCGATAATTTCCCGTGCTGAACGATAGCTGTAATTGACTTCACGATAGATGGATTTTACATCAGAAAATACTTCTTTCATCACGACCTGCCAGCTATCGATACTGCGATAAGCGGTAATTCCCTGAGATAGATCACCCATAATGGTAAAGGAACTATTCTTTGATAACATTTTAAGAATCATAAACTCTAAAGCATTTAAGTCCTGGGCTTCATCCACTACAATATGTTCAAATTTCACTATATGATTCCAGCCATTAACGAGATAAGAAAGATAACAAATGGGCGCCAAGTCTTCTCTCTCTACATTTCCCTCTTGTAATATGCTGCTGGAGTATTCTGCGATAAACGCAATGTCCAATTTTTTATTCTTTAAAATTTTAAATATACTTTTATTGTTAAATACTTCCTTGTAACAAGTCCTAATATCATCGCAAGACCATTTCAAAAAATGGCTTGCCAGAAATTGTGTCCCTTGCTGTGAATATTGCTCATAGGTTTTATCTGTACTGCCAATTTTGCGCCTCTGCTCCATTTCTAATACTTCCAAGAAATTTCGCACCCTAAACTTAATATAACCGCTTAACGTTTTTACACGCTCATTATAGGGAGTATTGAGCATACTGCCTTGCATAAAGTTTTCAATTTGCTGTTCTTTTGTAATCAATAATTTCTGATCAAACAGCAGAATGTCTTTTAACTTTAGGCAGAATTTCTCAATTTTCTTATCCATCCAAGCATCTAATACTTTCATAAATTCCAAAGATCCCTTTAATCGGGCAACTGCCTCTAATTGATCACGACGGGTATCTTTTATCTTATTTTCTAAAAACAAATGGGCTTTCTCATCTTGGTGCAAGGAGAATGTTGTCTGGGTTATTTCATGTACTACATCAATAAACGTCTGCTGCCTCACATCATCTGCATCAATCTCTGGCAGCAGTTCACAAATATAATCTAAGAATAATTTGTTGGGTGCAATGACCATCATTTTCTGTGGATCTAATTTTTCATTATAAAGCAAATAAGATAATCGATGCAGACCAATGGTACTTTTCCCTGAGCCCGCAACACCTTGGATAATAATCACTTGATGTAATGTTTCCCGAATAATTTTGTTTTGTTCCCCTCGGATGGAAGTTACAATATCTTTTAGCTTATTACTGGTACCTTGCAGCAGCCTTTCCGTTAAAAAGGGGTCAGCAAGTAATGCCTCCTTTTTAGGATCGGCCAATTGATCAAAAATATAATCGTCGGATATTTTTTGCAAAACGCCTTCGACTATTTTGTATTGTCTCTTTAAGTTCACATCACCGCTATAATGGTATTTTCCCAGAACATCGTAACTGGCACGTCCATCTTGGCATTCATAGAAAATAGTTGCTACAGGGTCGCGCCAGTCAAATACTAAGATATCTTTTACGGTAAGAATGTCCAAACGGCTGATTTTAATTCGCCCTATATAAAAGCTCTCATAGTCCACCGCATCATCATCTTTAAAATCCACACGACCAAAATAAGGACTCCCTAGAGCCTCTTTCATATCATAAATCTTTTCAGCATGATCATGTTTCATCATGGAATGAACATAGGTACTAATTTGATCTTTATGCTCCAATGACACACGCATTTGCGCAGTACGCTTATCAATATCGTCTTCCAAAGATGTAATGATTTGATTCATCTCTTCCAACGTATAATCCAAGTGCTGTTTTTCTAAAGCATAATCCGGATGATCCTTAACCATATAGCCTCCTATCTTTTCCCTATAATAGTAACAGACATACGTTTTGAACCGCAGAGGCGCAGAGTACGCTGAGGGATATTTTTTAAATCCTTTATCAATCCCTTCTCTGTGTTCTCTGCGCCTCTGCGGTTAATTTTCTTCAGCGCTCACTCTTAATGTTCCTTACCTTAAAGTTATCCTCACTGCAACTAGCACTCCAATGATAATGCCTAGTACTCCATATGCCAGCCAATCTCTCGTTGTAATTTGGAGTTCTTTCATACGGGTTCTCTGATGCCCGCCTCGGTAGCATCTGGCCTCCATAGCAGTAGCCAATTCATCCGCACGGCGAAATGCACTAATAAACAGCGGGACGAGTAAAGGAATCATATTACGTGCACGGCGCAATATATTTCCTGATGTAAAATCCGCTCCTCTTGCCATTTGCGCTTTCATGATTTTATCTGTTTCTTCTAGCAAAGTTGGAATAAAACGAAGGGCAATTGTCATCATCATAGCCAATTCATGCGCAGGCAGACCTATTTTCTTAAAAGGGTTAAGCAATCGTTCAATCCCATCGGTCAAAGCAATGGGGGAAGTGGTAAAAGTCAATAAAGAAGATACAACAATTAAAAAGACAAGTCTGATTGTCATAAAAAGCCCTTGACGGACACCTTCCTGGGTCGCCGCCAATGGACCAATCTTATAGATAATGCTCCCCGGTGTAGTAAAAATATGAATAAGTAAGGTCAATACAATAATGATCCACAAGGGCTTTAAGGAGCGTAAAATCATAGTAGGAGGTATTGCCGCTAAGGCAATGATGAATACAATAAAAGCGGCTAGTATGATATAAGCCTGATAGGTATCTGCTAAAAAAATGCTGCTGATAAATAATATCGTACTAATAATCTTCGTACGCGGATCTAGTAAATGAAGTAAGGAATTACCGGGAAAATATTGTCCCAGCATAATATCTGTTAGCAATGTTAACCCCTCCTTACGGCTTTATATACGTTTTGAGCAGCAGTTGCAATATCGACTACTGCGCTATCAATTTCTAAACCCCGTTGTTTAAATTGATTCATCAATAAAGTAAGGGGCGGTACATCCACACCTGCTTCTTTTAACTGTGCCTGATGATTACAGAAAATATCCTTTGGTTTTCCATCTAAGAGAATTTCACCTTTATTCATAACAATCAATCGATTCGCCATACGTGCAACATCTTCCATATTGTGCGAAACCAGGACGACTGTAATCCCTGTAGCCTGATGTAAATTCATGATTTGCCCAAAAATTTCATCCCGGCCTCGCGGATCCAGTCCAGCAGACGGCTCATCCAGAACTAAATATTTTGGATCTAAGGCTACCACACCTGCAATGGCAACTCGCCTCATTTGCCCGCCACTCAGCTGAAATGGTGTACGTTTTGCAAATTTCTCAAAATCAAGACCGACAAAATCAAGTGCCTTTTTTACTCTGGTCTCAATTTCCTTTTCCTTTACTCCCAGGTTGCGTGGACCAAAGGCAATATCTTCATATACACTTTCTTCAAATAGTTGATGTTCTGGATATTGAAACACCATACCTACACTTCGTTTGGCGTTCCTTGCAGTTTCTCCCTTTTCATGTATATTCTGTCCATCTATATGAACCATACCTGATGATGGTTTTAATAGACCATTTAAATGCTGCACCAATGTTGATTTACCAGAGCCAGTATGTCCAATAATTCCAACAAACTCACCTTGTTTAATCTCAAGATCAATCTTTTTTATTGCCGCCTTTTCATATGGGGTTTTAGACATGTAAATATAAGTAACATCTTGTAACCTTATGGACATACAGCCACCACCAATTCTGTATCTGTAATAATGTCTTCTGGTATTTTCATAGTAAGCTGCCGTAAACGATATGCAAATTCTGCCGCTACAGGAACGTCAAGGCCTAATTCTTTTAAACGATTCACTTGACTAAAGACCGTCTTAGGCACGCCTTCCATAACGACCTTGCCTTGCTCCATAACAATGACACGATCCGCAGCTACCGCTTCTTCCATAAAATGCGTAATATATACGACTGTTATATTCTGTTCACGATGCAGTCTGAGTACAGTCGATAAGACTTCTTGTCTCCCCTGAGGATCAAGCATTGCTGTCGGTTCATCTAGCACTAAGCAATTAGAACGCATGGCTAATACTCCAGCAATCGCCACTCGCTGTTTTTGTCCACCTGATAATAAGTGAGGGCTATGCTGCCGATAGTCTTCCATACCTACATCTTTCAATGCTTCCGTTACTCGATTTCTAATTTCTTTTGGCGGCACCCCTAAGTTTTCCGGACCAAAAGCAACATCTTCTTCTACTAAGGTGGCAACAATTTGATTGTCTGGGTTTTGAAACACCATACCAACAGACTGTCTAATTTCCCAAAGATTTTCTTGATCTTTCGTATCCATCCCATCGATGAGACACTGACCGCTTGAAGGGATCAGTAGTGCATTCAGATGCTTTGCCAATGTAGATTTGCCTGATCCATTGGTGCCAATAATAGCGACAAACTCGCCTTTTCCTATGGCTATATTTATATGATCAAGTGCCTGTACCTCTTCGCCCTCATGGGCAAGATACGTATGGCACATATCTTTCACTGTTATAAACTCTCCCATATCGCGTTACCCCTTTATATGTAAAAAATATCATTTTTGAACCACAGAAGCGCAAAGAGCACAAAGTTTTTACACCAGGGGTTATCTTTCATTTTTTCGTGTACCCTTTGTGTACCGCGATAGCGGTATTGTGCCTTTGTGGTTCAATTTTTTTATTAAATTATTTCAATCATATAGAAATAAAGACGGCCTAAAAGGCCGCCTTCCCTATAAACCACAATAACCAGGCGACGAGGCCAAGTATATGCCTTTGTCACCTGGCCCAATTGCAAACGTTAGACCAATTCCAATATTACCATTGGTGCAGCATCGCCACGACGCGGTCCCAATTTCATAATACGGGTATAACCGCCTTGACGAGTAGCATATTTAGGGGCAATCACGTCAAACAATTTTGTAACTACTTCTTCATCCATGAGGCTTGATAACACTTGACGGCGAGCATGTAAGTCACCGCGCTTAGCCAAAGTAATCATCTTTTCAGCAAGACCATTGATTTCTTTCGCTTTAGCTTCTGTTGTTTCAATACGCTCGTATGCAAAGAAGGAAGTCAAGATGCTGCGAAACAGCGCTTTACGTGCGCTAGAGTCTCGTCCTAACTTTCTATAGCCCATTTTCTTCCCTCCCTTTATTCTTCCTCTTCACTAAGTCCAAGACCTAGTTCGATTAATTTTTTCTTCACTTCTTCCATTGATTTACGACCAAGGTTACGCACCTTCATCATATCATCTTCGGATTTTTGTACCAAATCCGCCACTGTATTAATTCCTGCCCGCTTCAAGCAGTTATAAGAACGTACAGACAGATCCAAATCTTCAATCGTCATATCCATGATTTTTGAATTTCCTTCTTCTACCACTTCGGTAAAAGTACCATCGATACTATCTTCTTCAGGAATTATGCCTGCTAAATTCTGGAATAGCTTCAAATGAGCGACCATAATACTAGCAGATTTGCTTACAGCTTCTTCTGGTCTGATACTTCCATCCGTCCATACTTCCAGAGTTAATTTATCGTAATCAGTAACGTTCCCGACACGAGTATCAGTGATCTGATAGTTAACTCTCTGAATGGGTGAAAAAATGGAGTCAATCGGAATAATACCGATCACATGCTCAGGTTTTTTGTTCTTGTCGCCAGGAACATAACCCCGACCACGTTCTACGGTGATTTCCATTTTTAGCGATCCACTAGCATCAACTGTCGCCAAATGTAATTCGGGATTTAGAACCTCAATATCCGGGTCAACAAGAATATCTCCTGCTGTAACTTCCCCTTCAGTCAATCGTTCAATTCTCAAAGTCTTTGGTTCATCATTGTGCATTTTTAGACGCAATGTTTTTAAATTCAGGATAATGTCGGTAACGTCTTCCCGAACACCTGGAATGGTAGAAAACTCATGAAGGACGCCTTCAATTTTAACCGCTGTAATTGCGGCCCCCTGCAGGGAGGACAGCAATATACGGCGTAAACTGTTGCCAAGGGTAGTACCATAACCACGTTCTAGTGGTTCACATACAAACTTGCCATATCGATTGTCTTCACTCAGTTCTACAATTTCAATCTTCGGTTTTTCGATTTCGATCATCTGGAAAAACCCTCCTCTTTGCGTACGATTAAGTTACGCCATACCCACGGTTGAGGGCAAATGCGGATTATCTTCAAAAACACTTTGATTATCTGGAGTATAATTCGACAATCAGATGCTCTTGAACTGGTGTATCAATTTCCTCACGAGTGGGGTAACGCAATACTGTACCATTCATTACCTCTTGAGTTGGTCTTTCCAACCAAGGTGCCACTGTTTTGTGAGCAAGAGATTCTGTAATTTCTTTAATTAATGGTGATTCTTTACTGGATTCATGAACCGCAATAACATCACCAGGTTTAATTAAATAAGATGGAATGTCTACTCTTTTTCCATTAACAGTGAAATGTCTGTGAGTAACCAATTGTCTAGCTTGCGTACGGCTTGCCGCAAAACCAAGACGGTATACCACATTATCCAGACGTCTTTCCAGCAATACCAGCAAGTTTTCACCAGTAATGCCTTTTTGACGATCTGCTTTGTCAAAATAGGAACGGAATTGAGTTTCCAAAATTCCATAAACGCGACGTGCTTTTTGTTTTTCTCGTAGTTGAACACCATACTCGGAAACTTTCTTACGAGTTTGGCCTTGGCCATGTTGACCAGGTGCATACGCACGTTTACCTACTGAACATTTGTCCGTATAGCATCTTTCGCCTTTAAGATATAATTTTGTGCCTTCACGACGGCATTGTCTACAAACAGGTCCTGTATATCTAGCCATGTATATTTAACACCTCCCGAAACTTCTTATACTCTTCTACGCTTAGGTGGACGGCATCCATTATGAGGTACAGGCGTGCAATCTTTAATAGAACTTACTTCTAATCCAGATGCCTGTAGTGATCTAATGGCTGCTTCCCGACCTGAGCCAGGTCCTTTTACAAAAACTTCAACCTGTTTTAATCCATGTTCCATTGCCGCTTTAGCAGCTGTTTCTGCTGCCATTTGCGCAGCAAATGGAGTGCTCTTACGAGAACCTCTAAATCCAAGTCCACCCGCACTAGCCCAAGACAAAACATTACCCTTTGTATCGGAAATAGTCACAATCGTATTATTAAAAGTAGAACGAATATGTGCTTGACCATGCTCAATATTCTTACGTTCTTTTCTTTTTGGTCTAATAGCTTTCTTAGCAACCAATCTTTATCCCTCCTCTACTACTTTTTCTTTTTCGCTCCAACAGTCCGTTTTGGACCTTTGCGGGTGCGGGCATTCGTCTTAGTACGTTGACCACGTACAGGAAGACCCATACGGTGACGTTTACCACGATAACATCCAATTTCAATCAGACGTTTAATATTGAGTGCTTGTTCACGGCGTAAGTCGCCTTCTACTCTATGATTCTTATCAATCGCTTCACGCAATTTCACAACTTCTTCTTCTGTTAAATCGCGTGTACGTGTATCAGGATTAATCCCAGTAGCTGCCAAGATTTCCTTGGAAGTTGTAAGACCAATACCAAAAATGTATGTTAAAGAGATCTCAATTCTTTTATCACGCGGTAAATCTATTCCGGCAATACGTGCCATCTATAGTACACCTCCTATCCTTGCTTTTGTTTATGTTTAGGATTTTCACAAATCACCATTACATGTCCATTACGTTTAATTACCTTGCATTTTTCACAAATGGGTTTGACCGACGGTCTCACTTTCATTTGCCAGTCCTCCTTTTCATATATTCACGAACTCGCGCTCTTCGATTGCTACCGAAAGCATCTTACCTTACGAATCCGCTATTTGAAACGGTAGGTAATACGGCCACGCTTTAAGTCATAAGGCGTAAGCTCTACAGTTACTCTATCCCCAGGTAAAATCCGGATAAAGTTCATGCGGATTTTACCTGAGACATGCGCCAATACGACATGCTCATTCTCCAGTTTAACCTGGAACATAGCATTAGGCAAGGCTTCGACAACCGTACCTTCAACCTCAATTACATCTTGCTTGGACACGAGATATCCCTCCTAGTCCGCTTATCACAGATTCTCTGGCTTGTATAAAACCTGAATGGCGTGGCGAACTTCCTCATCCGTAACTTTTATACCAGATTGAATCTTTTCCGCCACACTTTTGGCAATAGAATTAAGAACATTAACATGCCGGATATTTTTGCGCTTAGGATTCACTATTTTTCGATCTCTGCCGTTGACGAGCAGGAGATTTTTATTATTTTGCATCCCAACCACAAGATACATCTGCATCTCATCTCTTCCGGCAATACTAGTAACAAGTTGACCCATTGATATATTCACGACTGACACCAGAGCTGCCTCCTATAACTTAGTTAGAATCTCCGGCTTACCGTCAGTGATGGCAATCGAATGTTCAAAATGCGCTGAGCGCTTGCCGTCAAGAGTTACAACCGTCCAACCATCGTCAAGTGTCTTTACTTCATAAGTGCCCAGATTGACCATTGGCTCAATGGCCAACGTCATACCAGCTTTTAATCGTGGTCCACGGCCAGGATCGCCATAATTGGGGACCTGTGGATCTTCATGCATACTCCGGCCAATCCCATGCCCGACATAATCACGCACCACACCAAAACCATGTTGTTCTGCGTGAACCTGGACGGCATGAGAAATATCACTTAGACGATTACCTAAAATTGCTTGCTCAATGCCTTTATACAAAGACTCTTCGGTAACATCCAAAAGTTTTTGTACTTCGGCATCAACTTCACCAACAGCTACTGTAATCGCGGCATCGCCATTGTATCCATTTATTACCGCTCCAATATCAATACTAACATTATCTCCAGATTTTAACTTTCTTAATCCTGGAATGCCATGTACGACTTCTTCATTTATTGAAGAACAAATGTTTCCTGTAAAGCCATGGTATCCCTTAAAAGCAGGAATCGCACCACGACCTTTAATATATTCTTCGGCTATTCTGTCCAGATCTAGCGTAGTGACCCCGGGTTTAGCGGCTTTTTTAACCTCAACCAACGTTTCTGCCACTATTTTACCTGCATCACGCAAGTAATTAATTTCTCGCTCTGATTTAAGGATGATCATACCTACTCGCCCCTCAGACTGTGAACTATATCAGCAAATACTTTATCAATCGGCTGACGGCCATCAATTTCACTATAAAGACCTTTGTCTTGATAGAATTCAATTAAAGGCTTCGTCTGGCTGCTATACACTGATAAGCGTTTCGTAACCGTTTCTTCCGTATCATCAGCACGCTGATAGATTTCACCATCGCATTTATCACATTTACCGTCCTTTGTGGAAGGGTTAAATAGTACATGGAAGGTAGCGCCACAACCTTTGCAGATACGACGCCCCGTCATGCGACTAATTAAATCTTCTACAGGAACATTAATATTAATAACACGATTTAATTTTATTCCCAGTTCCACCAAGGTACTATCTAAAGCATCTGCTTGTTCAATCGTCCTGGGGAAACCATCGAGAATAAAACCTTTATGACAATCAGGTTTAGCCAATCTTTCTTTCACTATCCCAATAGTTACACTATCAGGTACTAGTTGCCCGGCATCCATGCAAGCTTTTGCTTGCTTGCCAAGTTCAGTTCCTTCTTTTACTGCTGCACGAAACATGTCGCCAGTAGAAATGTGGGGAATTTGAAATTCTGCAACTAATTCTGCCGCCTGTGTACCTTTACCAGCTCCAGGCGGTCCCATTAACAGGATATACATTGCGAAGCGACCTCCCTACTTCATAAAGCCTTGATAGTGACGCATTAAAACAATCGCCTCTATTTGCTTCATAGTGTCAAGTGCCACGCCTACCACAATTAAAAGGGCGGTACCGCCAAAATTTAACCCTGGAATATTTGTCACAGCTGCAATAAAGTTCGGCAGTATGGCAATACCTGCAAGAAAAATGGAACCTGCAAGGGTGATTCTGGTCATAACTCGATCCAAATAATCAGCAGTCGGTTTACCCGGGCGCAGTCCTGGAATAAAACCACCGTATTTTTTCATGTTCTCTGCCATATCCGATATGTTCAAAGTAACCGCAGTATAGAAATACGTGAAGAAAATAATAAGCAGCGCATACAATGCTGTTTGCAGCGGCGTACCCCACGCAAAATATCCTGCCACAGTTTTTACCCAGGCAATATCAACAAACTGGGCAATAGTTACTGGAAACATCAGCACGGATGACGCAAAGATTATTGGTATAACTCCCGCCTGATTTACTTTCAGTGGGATATGAGTAGAGTGACCACCGTAGGTTTTACGGCCAACTACTCGTTTTGCATATTGCACCGGAATTCTTCTTTGACCTTGTGTAATGGCAATTACCAAAACAATCATGGCCAAGGCAATAATTGCGAATAACAATACATTGAAGATATTAATGGTACCTGCGGTAAGATATTCATACAACATATACAAACCATCAGGCAATCTGGATACAATTCCGGCAAAGATAATCAGCGAAATGCCGTTACCAATACCTTTCTCAGTAATTTGCTCTCCAAGCCACATTAGGAAAGTAGTTCCTGCCGTAAGTGTCAATGCAATCAATAACGTAGAAGCAATGCCTGGATTAATAATTGCTGCTTTTAGTCCAATCGCCATACCAATTGCTTGAATAAATCCGAGAAGAACAGTGCCGTAGCGAGTAATTTGCGTTAGCTTCTTACGACCTTCTTCGCCTTCTTTAGACCATTGTTCAAAAGTTGGAACAACAATAGTAATCAGCTGCATAATAATCGAAGCATTAATGTAGGGTGTGATACTCATTGCAAAGATGGAAAACTTACTCAATGCTCCACCAGAAAACAAATCTAACAAGCCAAATAAGTTACCGCTGGTAAACATTTGTTCAATAACAGAAACATCGACTCCAGGAACTGGAATATGCGTACCAGCTCTGAATACTAAAAACATGGCTAGGGTAAAAACTACCTTTTGTCTAAGCTCAGTGATCTTTAGTATGTTGGACAGAGCAGAAAGCACTTAGACCACCTCAACTTTTCCGCCAGCTGCTTGAATTTTTTCTTCAGCTGACTTGGTAAAGCCATTAGCAATTACAGTAAGTGATTTAGTCAGTTCGCCATTGCCCAAAATACGTACGCCGTCACGAACATTTTTCAAAATACCACTTTCGATTAAAGCTACAGGGTCAACCACTGCACCGTCTTCAAAACGATTCAAGTCAGAAATATTTACTTCTGCATAGTCTTTTCCAAATTTATTGTAAAAACCACGTTTTGGCAATCTACGATAAAGAGGCATTTGACCACCCTCGAAACCAGGACGAACACCGCCGCCAGCACGAGAATTTTGACCTTTATGACCTTTACCTGCTGTTTTACCAAGACCTGAACCCAAGCCGCGACCTACACGAGTGCGGACTTTCTTTGAACCAGGCGCAGGAGCTAATTCATGTAATTTCATTATTAGCGCCTCCTCTCAATTAGTCTTGTATTTCTTCAACTGTTACAAGGTGCTCCACTTTACGAACCATGCCGCGAATAACTGGAGTATCATCTTGCGTTACAAAAGTATTTGTTTTCTTAAGCCCCAGAGCCTTTACAGTAGCTCGTTGATCTTCTGGTCTGCCGATCAGGCTTCTGGTAAGAGTGATTTTGAGTTTTGACATTATAAATTCCTCCTTAACCCAAAAGTTCCTGAACGGTTTTACCGCGAAGTGCGGCTACTTCTTCAGCACGTTTCAATTGCTTCAAACCTGTTAAAGTCGCACGTACCATGTTATTAGCATTAGAAGAACCAAGGGATTTCGTTAAGATATCATGAATCCCGGCAAGTTCAAGTACGGCACGTGCTGGACCACCAGCAATAACACCAGTACCTTCTGATGCAGGCTTCATAAATACTTTACCAGCGCCAAATACGCCGAGAATTTGATGAGGAATGGTAGTGCCTACCAAAGGAACATTAATTAAGTTCTTTTTAGCATCTTCCACACCTTTTCTGATTGCTTCCGGTACTTCGCCAGCTTTACCCAAACCAGCACCAACGTGACCATTTTCGTCACCAACAACAACTAGCGCACTAAAGGAAAAACGGCGACCGCCTTTTACTACTTTAGCAACCCTGTTTATGAATACAACTTTCTCTTTCAGATCGAGAGTTGTGTAATCAATTCTGGACATTCATTTACCTCCTTTTGCTTAAAATTCCAGCCCTGCTTCACGCGCTGCCTGGGCCAAAGCTGCTACTCTACCATGATAAATGTAACCACCACGGTCAAATACCACTTTGTTAATTCCTTTTGCCAAAGCACGTGATGCAACTGCTGCACCTACAGCCTTAGCTGCTTCTATATTACCGCCATAGGTTACGCCAAGATCTTTATCCATAGTGCTAGCGGCAACTAATGTAGTACCAGTAACATCATCAATAACTTGAGCATACATATGACTTAGGCTACGAAATACGTTTAAACGTGGTCTTGCTGCAGTACCTGAAACAAGCTTACGTACACGTAAATGACGTTTTTGCCTAGCTTTATTTTTAATCCCTTTACGAAGCAAAGTGGTCACTCCTTTCACTTAAAATCTTACTTCTTACCTTTACCGCCTGCTTTACCTACTTTACGGCGAACAACTTCACCTTCATAACGAACGCCTTTACCTTTGTAAGGTTCAGGTTCTCTATATTTACGGATTTTAGCTGCTAATGCGCCAACGTCTTCTTTGTTGATGCCAGAAACAATAATTTTATTGGGAGCCGGAACATCAAGTGTCATTCCTTCAGGAGCCGCAACTTCTAAGGGATGAGAAAAACCTAATGTTAAAGCTACATTTTTACCAGCTTTAGCTGCTCTGTAACCAACACCGACAATTTCAAGAGTTTTGGTGAAACCTTGGGTAACACCAATTACCATATTTGACAGCAATGTACGAGTCAAGCCATGCAATGATCTGTGTTCTTTTTCATCTGAAGGCCGTTTTACAACAAGGGTATTGTCTTCAAGTTCCAATATCATATCTTTATGAATGGCACGAGTCAATTCGCCTTTAGGGCCTTTTACCGATACCTGATTACCATCGCCAATCGTAATTGTTACGCCGGCAGGGATAGCAATCGGCATTCTACCGATTCTTGACATATGTGCACCTCCTTAACTACAAAAATTACCAGACGAAAGCTAATACTTCGCCGCCAAGTCCTTCGCGACGAGCTTGCTTATCAGTCATAATCCCCTTGGAAGTTGAAATAATTGCAACACCAAGGCCGCCCAACACGCGGGGCATTTGATCTTTTCTTGCATAAACACGTAATCCTGGTTTAGAAATACGCTTAATGCCAGTAATTACCTTTTCACGATTAGGTCCATATTTTAAACTTGCTCTTAATACACCTTGTTTATCATCTTTAACAATTTCGAAATCCTTAATAAATCCTTCTGCTTTCAAAAGCTGCGCAATTGCTTGCTTAATTTTTGAGGCAGGAATTTCTACTTTGTCATGATAAACCGAGTTTGCATTACGAATACGAGTAAGCATATCTGCAATTGGATCGGTCATTACCATTTAAACATTACCTCCTTCCTGTAATCTACCAGCTAGCCTTAGTTATCCCAGGAATGACACCTTTATAGCTCAATTCCCTAAAACAAATACGGCACATTTCAAATTTACGTAAATAACCATGTGGACGACCGCAAACTTTACATCTATTGTACTTACGTACGCTAAATTTAGGTTCAAGTTTCCATTTTTCAATTAATGCTTTCTTGGCCACGAGTGTCCCTCCTTTTACGCACTGAACGGCATGCCCATAAGCTTTAACAGTTCGCGTGCCTCTTCATCCGTTTTCGCTGTGGTTACGATAATAATATCCATACCACGAACTTTATCAACCTTTTCATACTCAATTTCAGGGAAAATCAATTGTTCTTTAATACCCATGGTATAGTTGCCGCGACCATCAAAGGATTTTGGGCTAACACCGCGGAAATCGCGAACACGTGGTAATGCAATATTTAGTAATTTATCTAAAAACTCATACATACGTTGTCCACGCAGGGTAACTTTAGCGCCAATCGGCATACCTTCACGGATTTTAAATGCTGCAATTGATTTTTTTGCACGGGTTACTACTGGTTTTTGACCGGCAATAATCGTCATATCATTAATGGCAACATCCAGGACTTTAGGATTGCTTACTGCTTCACCTACGCCCATATTTAGAACCACTTTTTCAATTTTAGGGATTTCCATAATGTTTTTATAGCCAAATTTCTCCATCAAACCTTTAGCTACTTCATCACTATATTTTTCTTTCATTCTGGACAAGTGTCGTTACCTCCTTTCTGCGTGATTATTTATCGATTATTTCGCCACATTTTTTACAAGTACGAACTGATGCTCCGCTTGCAAGAGATGTTTTCTTAATACGTGTTGCTTGATCGCAAGCTGGGCACACCAGCATTACTTTTGCTGAATGTAGCGGAGCTTCTTTTACAATAATACCACCTTGAGGTAAGTTTTGCGAAGGTTTAGTATGACGTTTTACTGTATTTAGTCCTTCAACTACAACTTTGCTCTTCTTAGGTAGTGCTTGAATGATTTTGCCGGTTTTACCTTTATCTTTACCAGACAAAACTACGATCTTATCGCCTTTTTTGACGTGTAGTTTTTTCGCTTCTGACATCCCGGATACCTCCTAACTTAGATTACTTCCGGCGCCAGCGAGATAATCTTCATAAAGTCTTTCTCACGCAGTTCTCTCGCTACTGGCCCAAATATACGAGTTCCTCTAGGGCTTTTATCTTCCTTAATTATAACTGCGGCATTCTCATCGAAGCGGATATAAGATCCATCAGGGCGACGTAAGCCTTTTTTCGAACGTACTACTACGGCTTTCACTACGTCACCTTTTTTAACCATACCGCCAGGAGAAGCAGATTTTACTGCCGCAACAATAACATCACCAATGTTTGCATATCTACGGTAAGAACCGCCTAATGCTCTGATGCACATGATTTGTTTCGCACCGCTGTTATCGCCAACATTAAGAATCGTTTGTTGTTGAATCATCCTGTTCCCTCCTTTTGAAGGTTAGAGGTCGAGGTTCAATTTTACGAACTGCGAACTCCAAACCTCACTTATTTAGCTCTTTCAATAATTTTTGTAACTCTCCAGCGCTTATCCTTAGACAGCGGACGAGTTTCCATAACTTCGACAATATCGCCAATATGGCTTTCATTGTTTTCATCATGGGCTTTAAATTTCACAGTCTTTTTAATGGATTTCTTGTAAAGAGGATGTTGCACTAAACGTTCTATTGCTACAACAATGGTTTTATCCATTTTATCACTTATTACTTTACCAAATTTAACTTTACGATCATTTCTTTCACTCACGTCCAATTAGCCTCCTTCCGTTCTAACTTACACTTAACGGCACTATTACTTTAAGAACGTTTATCAGAACGCTACGCTTGCTTAATTTCTTGCTCACGTTGAATGGTCTTAACTCTGGCAATACTCTTTTTAACTTCTTTAATCCGCATAGGATTTTCCAACTGACCAGTAGCAAGTTGGAATCTAAGGTTAAATAATTCTTCTTTGAGTACAGCTATTTTTTGGTTAAGTTCAGTTGCGTTCATTTCACGGAAGTCTTTAACCTTCATGTACTTCACCACCCACTTCTTCTTGCGGTTCAGCAACAGCTTCCCGTTTCACAAACTTTGTTTTGATAGGAAGTTTATGAGCAGCCAAGCGCATAGCTTCTTTAGCCACTTCTTCGCTAACGCCATCCATTTCGAACATTACACGACCTGGTTTTACTACTGCTACCCAGTATTCGGTTGAACCTTTACCACTACCCATACGAGTTTCAGCAGGTTTCGCAGTAATTGGTTTATCTGGGAATATTTTAATCCAGACTTTACCACCACGTTTAATGTAACGAGTCATCGCAATACGAGCTGCTTCGATTTGACGGTTAGTAATCCAAGCTGGTTCTAACGCTGCCAATCCGAACTCGCCATGACTTACGGTATTGCCTCTAGTTGCTTTACCTTTCATACGACCGCGGAATTGTTTACGATGTTTCACTCTTTTTGGCAGTAGCATTATTTTTCGCTCCCTTCAACAGCGGCAGCGGCTTTTTTAGCTTCTGGCAAAATTTCACCTTTATAGATCCATACTTTTACGCCAATTAAGCCGTAAGTAGTATGTGCTTCAGCTGTACCATAGTCAATATCAGCTCTAAGAGTGTGAAGAGGAATACTACCTTCACGGGCAGCTTCACTTCGAGCAATCTCAGCGCCGCCTAAACGACCGCCACACATTACTTTAATACCTTTTGCGCCCATACGCATAGTGCGTTGGATGGATTGCTTCATAGCACGACGGAAAGCGATACGTCTTTCTAATTGAGCCGCAATATTTTCCGCAACCAATTGAGCATCAACGTCAGGCTGTCTAATTTCAGCAATGTTTATATCAACTTGCTTACCAGTAAGCGTTTTTAAATTCTTTTTCAATTCTTCAATACCAGCGCCACCACGACCAATGATCATACCAGGTTTTGCTGTATGAATTACAACTTTAACACGGTTAGCTGCTCTTTCAATAACAACTTTGGATACACCCGCAGTGAAAGCCTTTGTTTTGATAAATTTACGAATTTTTAAATCTTCGTGTAAATTTGTTGCAAAGTCTTTACCAGCATACCACTTAGCATCCCAAGTCTTAATAATTCCTAGGCGTAAACCATGAGGATGAATTTTCTGACCCACTTTGTTTTCCCTCCTTCACTCGTTATCTTTCGTTTACAACAACTGTCACATGACTGCTGCGTTTTAAAATTTTAAAAGCTTGCCCACGTGACCGCGGATGAATACGTTTCAAGGTAGGTCCTTGGTCAACATAAGCTGCGGAAACATAGAGTTTATCTGAATTTAAATCGTTATTGTGTTCTGCATTTGCAATGGCCGATTGGAGTACTTTTAACAGCACTTCAGATCCAACTTTCGGCGTATTTTTCAAAATTGCATATGCTTCACCAACGTTTTTACCACGAATCAAGTCGATAACAACACGAATTTTACGTGGCGCAATGCGAATGTGTCTAGCAATTGCTTTAGCTTCCATACACTAACCCCCTTCCAGTAACTATCACGAAATTACCGTAATGATGTAGATCTTTCTGAACCAGAATGACCTTTATATGTCCGAGTAGGTGCAAACTCACCTAGTTTGTGACCTACCATATCTTCAGTAATGTAGACAGGTACGTGTTTACGTCCATCATGTACCGCAACAGTATGTCCAACGAAATTAGGAAGAATGGTAGAACTACGCGACCAGGTCTTAATAACCTTTTTGTCGCCAGCTGCGTTCATTGCGTCAATTTTTTTCATCACGCTTGGATGAACATAAGGTCCCTTTTTAATTGATCTGGACACTTGATTAGCCTCCCTTCTCTATCCAGTTAGCCCTTAGGCTTTAACTACTTCGTACGTCTTTTTACAATCATCTTGTTAGATGTTTTATTACGACGAGTCTTAACACCATAAGCATGTTTGCCCCAAGGTGTAACAGGATGTTTACGACCTACAGGTGAATGACCTTCACCACCACCATGTGGATGATCGATAGGATTCATCGCAACACCACGGTTAGCAGGACGAATACCAAGCCAACGAGAACGGCCAGCTTTACCAATTGTAATGTTTTCATGTTCCAAGTTACCCACTTGACCAATGGTAGCTTTACAATTAATATGCACTTTACGTTGTTCGCCAGAAGGCAATCTTAAAAGCGCATGCTCGCCTTCTTTTGCCATAAGTTGTGCAGATGCACCAGCGGAACGAACCATTTGTCCGCCTTTGCCGATTTTAAGTTCAATGTTATGAAGTTGAGTACCTACAGGGATATTTTTAATTGGTAACGCATTACCTACTTTAATATCTGCCTCAGGACCACTCATAATTTTATCATCAACTTTTAGACCATTAGGAGCTAAAATATAACGTTTTTCTCCGTCTGCATAGTGTAATAGTGCAATACGAGCTGAACGATTAGGATCATACTCAATTGTAGCTACTTTTGCTATGATTCCGTCTTTATTACGTTTGAAGTCAATGATTCTATACTGACGTTTATGACCGCCGCCTTGATGTCTAACAGTCATGCGACCTTGGTTGTTACGGCCAGCACGTTGTTGAAGAGTTTCAACTAGTGAACGTTCTGGTCGATCCGTAGTAATTTCTTCAAAATTAGACCCAGTCATAAATCTTCGACTTGGTGTATAAGGTTTAAAGCTTTTTACTGCCATTATTGCCCCTCCTTTTCAATAAATTTCAGGCTATACGCCTTCAAAGAATTCTATATTCTGACCAGGAGCCAGTTTTACAATTGCTTTTTTGTAATCCGGACGCTTACCTTCTGTTTTACCCATACGTTTGGTTTTACCCATAACGCGGATGGTGTGCACAGCTAGTACTTTTACTTTGAAAATTTGCTCTACAGCTTGACGAATTTCTACTTTGTTAACTTTCAAAGGTACAACAAATGTATACTTATTTTCTTCCATCATAGCAGCAGTTTTCTCCGTAACAAGCGGACGAATCAGTACATCGCGCAAATTTTGCATTAGGCCAGCACCTCCTCAATACGGGTGATTGCTTCTTTTGTAACAAACACTTTGTCATGATACAAAAGATCGTATACATTTAAACTGCTGGAAGCCGGAATTGCTTTAACGCCAGGAATGTTACGAGCTGACTTTTCAACATTTTCTACAACTTCACCAGTAATAATTAAACTCTTTTTGTTTGCTGCATCAAAACCACTCAACATGTTGATTACATTTTTAGTTTTTGGTGCATCAAAAGTAATGCTATCTACTACTACCAATTCTCCATCTTGAAGTTTTGCAGTTAAAGCAGATTTAATTGCCAAACGACGTTGTTTCCGTGGCATTCTGAATGCATAAGAACGTGGTTGCGGACCAAATGTAGTACCACCACCTACCCAAATTGGGGAACGGGTACTACCAGCGCGCGCACGACCTGTGCCCTTTTGTTTCCAAGGCTTTCTACCGCCACCACGTACTAGACCTCTTGTTTTAGTTGAAGCTGTTCCTAAGCGTTGACTAGCAAGTTGCATTACTACAGCTTGATGCAGTACCGCTTCATTTACTTCCACACCAAAAACGCTATCATTTAATTCTAATTCACCAGTTTTTGCTCCAGTGATATCATATACTGCTACTTTCGGCATATAGCACATCCTCCTTTCGTGGTCGAGGTTCAAGATTTGAAGTAAGTTACACTAACACCAAACCTAGAACCAACGAGATTATTTCTTAGGCTTTACTGTATTCTTAATCATCATAAAGCTTCCTTTAGGACCAGGAATACCGCCTTTTATTAAAATTAAATTCCGTTCAGCATCGACTCTTACAACAGTCAAGCGCTGCACAGTAACTTTTTGATTACCCATACGGCCAGGTAGTTTTTTACCTTTAAATACTTTACCGCCGCCACCGCTCATCCGAGGTCCCATGGAACCTGGCTCACGATGGGATTTAGAACCATGGGCCATCGGTCCACGTCTAAAGTTCCAGCGCTTGATAACACCAGCAAAACCTTTACCTTTTGCAGTACCAGTAACATCAACGATTTCACCTTCAGTGAATATATCCACGCCAATTTCTTGACCAATCGTATATTCAGATGCTTCAGTCAATCGAATTTCTTTGATCAGTTTAACAGGTTTTACACCCGCTTTGGCAAAATGACCTTTCATTGGGCTAGTAACTCTTTTATCTTTAACAGTGCCAAAACCCAATTGCACCGCATTGTAGCCATCATTTTCAACTGTTTTATTTTGTAGTACAACACTATTGCCTGCTTCAATTACAGTAACAGGAACCAATTTACCATCTTGCGTAAAAATTTGTGTCATACCAAGTTTTTTACCTAAAATTCCTTTAGCCATTATTACACCTCCTCCTACAGCTTGATTTCAATGTCGACACCAGCCGGAAGATCCAGACGCATTAACGCATCAACGGTCTTGGAAGTCGGCTCAAGAATGTCAATCAGACGTTTGTGGGTACGCATTTCAAATTGTTCCCGGGAATCTTTATTGACATGTGGTGAACGCAGGACAGTGAAAATATTTTTCTCCGTAGGAAGTGGAATTGGCCCGGAAACCATTGCACCTGTTCTTTTTGCAGTGTCCACTATTTTAACCGCACTTTGATCCAGCGCTTTATGATCATATGCTTTAAGACGAATTCTGATTTTTTGTTGTTTAGCCATTGTATTTCCTCCTTATCGCCCAGTTTCTAGAACGGACATTCTCCGTGAAAATTCCCCCCGCACCTTGCAGGCAACCTTTCACGTCATCGCATGTTTGTAAAAAAATCTAAACCATTTTGATTGGGGCGACTACTGTCAGCCGCCCCAATCATTTTCTTACGCTTCAATCGCAGTAACTACGCCAGCGCCAACAGTACGACCACCTTCGCGAATCGCGAAACGTAGACCTTCTTCAAGTGCAATTGGAGTGATAAGCTCAATCGACATTTGAATGTTGTCACCAGGCATAACCATTTCTACACCTTCTGGCAGATTTACTACACCAGTAACGTCTGTCGTACGGAAGTAGAATTGTGGACGATAGTTGGTAAAGAACGGAGTATGACGACCGCCTTCTTCTTTAGACAGTACATATACTTCTGCTTTGTACTTCGTGTGTTGGATGATAGAACCAGGTTTAGCCAATACTTGACCGCGCTCGATATCTTTACGTTCAACACCACGAAGAAGTGCACCAATATTGTCTCCTGCTACTGCAGAATCCAAAAGTTTACGGAACATTTCTACCCCGGTTACTACTACAGTTCTAGGTTTTTCAGTCATACCAACGATTTCAATGTTGTCGCCAACTTTGATTTCACCACGTTCTACACGGCCAGTAGCAACTGTACCACGACCAGTAATGGTGAATACGTCTTCAACAGGCATTAAGAAAGGTTTGTCTGTTGCACGTACTGGAGTTGGAATGTACTCATCTACTTTATCCATCAGATCAAATATTTTTCCGCACCATTTGCATTCGCGACTTGCGCAACCGCAGTTAAGCGCTTGTACAGCGGAACCACACACTACAGGAATATCATCACCAGGGAATTCATAGCTGGAAAGAAGTTCACGAACTTCCATTTCAACCAATTCGATTAATTCATCATCATCAACCAAGTCAGCTTTGTTCAAGAACACTACCATGGAAGGTACGCCTACTTGACGAGACAATAGAATGTGTTCGCGAGTTTGTGGCATAGGACCATCAGCAGCACTTACTACTAGGATCGCTCCATCCATTTGTGCAGCACCAGTGATCATGTTTTTTACATAATCAGCATGGCCTGGGCAGTCAACGTGAGCATAGTGACGTTTTTCAGTCTCATACTCTACGTGTGCTGTATTAATCGTAATACCACGTTCTCTTTCTTCTGGAGCTTTATCGATCATGTCATATGCCATGAATTCTCCGCCACCATGTTTCGAAAGAGTCATGGTAATTGCAGCTGTTAAGGAAGTCTTACCATGATCCACGTGACCAATTGTTCCAATGTTAATATGTGGTTTATTTCTTTCAAACTTTTTCTTTGCCATTGTATTTTTGCCTCCTTATTTCTCTACGCCTTTTACTTTGGCGATAATCGCATCCGCAATACTTTTTGGTACTTCATCATAATGAGCAAAACTCATTGTGTAGTTACCGCGTCCTTGGGTTTTTGAACGTAAATCAGTTACATAACCGAACATTTCAGCCAGTGGTACAAAGGATTTAATGGATTGGGAACCATTATTGGCTTCCATACCTTCAATACGTCCACGACGTGAGTTCAAATCACCAATTACGTCACCCATATATTCTTCTGGTACAGTAACTTCTACCTTCATGTAAGGTTCCAAGATTACAGCACCCGCTTTCGCACAACCAGCTTTAAAGCCCATTGAGCCAGCTATTTTA
This sequence comes from Pelosinus fermentans JBW45, assembly GCF_000271665.2. GTDB lineage: Bacteria > Bacillota > Negativicutes > DSM-13327 > DSM-13327 > Pelosinus > Pelosinus baikalensis. The sequence goes on from NZ_CP010978.1 coordinate 4,317,408, forward strand.
AACGCCATTTCAGAAGAGTCAACATCATGGTAGGAACCTTCAATAACGGTTACTTTTACATCTACCATAGGGTAACCAGCTAAAACGCCGTTATCCATAGCTTCTTTACAACCTGCACCGATTGGCGCAATGTATTCTCTTGGAATGGAACCACCAACAACTTTACTTTCAAAAATAAAGCCTTGACCAGGTTCAAGAGGTTCAATTTCCAGCCAGCAATGACCGTATTGACCACGACCACCTGACTGACGAACAAATTTACCTTCAGATTTTACTTTTTTACGGATGGTTTCACGATATGCAACTTGTGGCTTACCTACGCTGCAATCCACTTTGAATTCTCTGAGCATCCGGTCAACGATAATCTCTAAATGTAATTCACCAACGCCACCAATAATAGTTTGACCCGATTCCTGATCCGTGCTCACACTGAACGTAGGATCTTCTTCCGCCAAACGCTGCAATGCAATACCCATTTTTTCTTGGTCAGCTTTGGTTTTCGGTTCTACCGCTACGTGAATAACAGGTTCAGGGAAAACCATGGATTCAAGAATAATTTGGTGTTTGTCATCACAGAGAGTATCACCAGTTGTTGTATCTTTCAATCCAACAGCAGCAGCAATATCACCTGAGTATACTCTTTCAATTTCTTCACGGTGATTAGCATGCATTTGTAGGATACGTCCAATACGTTCTTTCTTACCTTTGGTCGAATTATATACATAAGACCCGGAAGAAAGTTCACCAGAGTATACCCGGAAGAATGCCAATTTTCCCACGAAAGGATCAGCCATAATTTTGAAAGCTAGAGCGGAAAACGGCAAGCTATCATCTGCTGCACGTTCGTCTTCTGCCTCTGTATCAGGGTTGATACCTTTAATCGCTGGAACATCAACAGGTGCCGGCATGTATGCAACAACTGCATCCAACAGCGGCTGTACACCTTTATTTTTGTAAGAAGAACCACACAATACTGGAGTCATTTTGCAAGCAATCGTTGCTTTACGAATACCATCATTGATTTCTTCTAATGTAAATTCTTCACCCTCAAGATATTTCATCATGAGTTCATCGTCACTTTCCGCCACAGCATCTAAAAGACCTTGACGGTATTCAGCAACATGTTCTTGCATATCTTCTGGAATCTCAGCAGCTTCACTAAATTTACCAAGGTCATCAGTGTAAACGACGGCTTTCATTTGTACCAAGTCTACATACCCTTTGAATCCATGTTCCAATCCAATCGGCAGTTGAACAGGCACTGCATTTGCACCTAAACGACTTTTCAACATATCGACAACTCGGTAAAAGTCAGCACCAAGAATATCCATTTTATTAACGTATGCCATACGAGGCACACCATATTTATCAGCTTGACGCCAAACAGTTTCTGATTGCGGTTCTACGCCACCTTTAGCGCAAAATACAGCTACAGCTCCGTCTAACACTCTGAGCGAGCGTTCTACCTCTACGGTAAAGTCCACGTGTCCTGGTGTGTCAATGATATTAATACGATGTCCAGACCATTCACAAGTTGTAGCTGCAGAAGTAATTGTAATACCCCGCTCTTGTTCTTGTACCATCCAGTCCATTGTCGCAGCGCCTTCATGCACTTCCCCAATTTTGTGTACCTTGCCAGTATAAAACAGTATACGTTCAGTCGTAGTGGTTTTGCCAGCGTCAATATGTGCCATAATACCGATATTTCTAGTATTATTAAGCGAGAATTTTCTGGCCACTATCATCACTCCTTACTGTTTAAGAAACCTTAAAATCTTACCAACGATAATGTGCAAAAGCTTTATTAGCTTCAGCCATTTTATGTGTATCTTCTTTTTTCTTAATTGTTGCGCCAGTATTATTGGATGCATCAATTAATTCAGCTGCCAATCTCTCACGCATGGTTTTTTCACCGCGTAGTCTTGAGTAATTCACCAACCAGCGAATTCCAAGTGACAAACGTCGATCCGCACGTACTTCAATCGGCACTTGATAGTTTGCACCACCAACACGGCGAGCACGTACTTCCAAAACTGGCATAACATTCTTCATTGCTGTTTCAAAAACCTCTAACGGATCTTTGCCGGTTTTAGCCCGGATAATATCAAATGCATCATATACAATATTTTCAGCAACACTTTTCTTGCCATCTAGCATTACTTTATTTACAAATCGAGTAACAATTTTAGAATTGTATACCGGATCTTGCAATACGTCGCGTTTTGTAACAGGTCCTTTTCTTGGCATATTGTCCCCTCCTTTTCCAGGGTTATCTAATTAATTTTTACTTTTTCGCACGTTTAGTACCATATTTCGATCTACCTTGACTACGTTTTTGCACACCAGCAGTGTCTAATGCACCACGAACAATGTGATAACGTACGCCTGGTAAATCCTTGATTCTACCACCTCTGATAAGCACAACACTATGTTCTTGCAAGTTATGACCAATACCAGGGATATAGGCAGTAACTTCAATACCATTTGTTAAACGTACCCTCGCTACTTTACGAAGTGCAGAGTTTGGTTTTTTAGGAGTAGTTGTATATACTCTCGTACACACACCACGCTTTTGCGGAGATTCCTTCAAAGCAGGCGCAGTAGATTTTTCTATAAGCGACTCTCTACCTTTACGTACTAATTGATTAATTGTTGGCATTCAATACACCCCCTTCCAAATTATCTTAGAATGATTATATAAAAATTTCACCTCAAATTTATGAGTTTAAGGCAAAACATTTAACATGGTTGCGTTTATTTCAAAACCGCTACTGCTGCTGCACCAACTTCAATGCCACAAGCACTTCCTAATTCCGCCATAGTAAGCGTCACCTCTACTGCCACATTTTTGCGTTCACACAACGTTCGCAGAGTTTCTACAAATCGTTGTTCAGCATCTTGAGCAATATATACAACTTGCACCAGCTCTTTTTCAACCGCTTTGGTGACTTGCTTGACACCAACTATTTTTTTAGCAATCTTCAGCTTCTCGAGCGACATACTGTTCACTCCCTTACTTAGCAAACCAGTCATTTCTCACTGGCCCTCTAATATATTATCATTACCCAAAGGCAATGTCAACAAACATATCTCAATAAATTCATATTTTCTCTATATTTGCAGGCTTTTTTTATGACCACGCTACCACGTGTATCATTTTTTCCGTATTCTGTAATTTTTTAAACAAAAATATTAAAAATTTACTGCTAGCCGAGGGTAATTATATCACTTTCTAATCTTTTGTCAAAGAAATTTCATAAACTAAATTTATGAAATTTCTTACGTATTCTTTAAAACATACAAAAAAAATTGAACCACAAAGGCGCAAAGGACACAAAGGGGGTTTATTTATATTTTTTTTGTGTACTCCTTTGTGTGCCGCTGCAGCGGCATTGTGCTTTTGTGGTTCAAGGATTCTTTTTTTCACCTACGTAAAAAAGAGGAACTTGATTAAGTACCAAGTTCCTCTTTTCATTACATTACTCTACTTTTACACTTTTTGCATACGTCAGCTTAATGTTGCGATAACGACTCATACCAGTACCTGCTGGTATTAGCTTACCGATAATAACATTTTCTTTAAGGCCAAGCAACGGATCAATTTTACCTTTAATCGCAGCCTCGGTAAGTACACGAGTTGTTTCCTGGAAGGATGCTGCTGATAAGAAGGAGTCTGTCGCCAATGATGCTTTTGTAATACCAAGTAGGATAGGACGTGCCACAGATGGCTCACCGCCTGCTTCAATTGCCTTGGCATTTTCTTCTTCAAAGGTATTCGTATCAATATATTCACCCGGTAAAAGTTCAGTATCACCAGATTCCTCCGTTTTCACTTTATGGAGCATCTGCCTTACAATTACCTCGATGTGTTTATCATTAATTTCAACACCCTGAGATTTGTATACTTTTTGCACTTCATATACTAAATATCGCTGCGTAGCTTGAATACCGCATACACGTAAAATATCATGTGGATTTACAGAACCTTCTGTTAGACGGTCACCTGCAATAATTTGCTGTCCATCACGAACAATAATACGTGCACCATAAGGAATAGGATATATACGCTCCTCACCTGCGGCAGGTACTACTGTAATCTTACGCATACCTTTTACTTCTTTTGTGTCAACAGTAGCTACACCATCGATTTCTGTAATAATGGCTTGACGTTTTGGTTTACGAGCTTCAAACAACTCTTCAACCCTTGGCAAACCTTGTGTAATATCATCGCCGGCAACACCGCCTGTATGGAAAGTACGCATAGTAAGCTGTGTCCCAGGTTCTCCGATAGATTGGGCTGCAATGATACCTACAGCTTCCCCTACATCTACAGCATGACCAGATGCTAGATTCCGGCCGTAACATTTAATACATACACCATATTGTGATTTACATGTAAGTACAGAACGAATCGATACTTTCTCACGGATGGCTACAATGCGATCTGCCAGTGGTTCACTAATCGTATCATTGATTTTTACAATGACTTCGCCAGTCTTAGGATCAACAATATCTTCGGCAATAAAACGACCCACAATACGATCTTTCAGCGATTCAATCACGCCAGTTCCTTCTGTAATCGCCTCAACCTCAATGCCCCTAATACTGTTGTTGCGTACTTTTACTTCCCGCACATCACTTACTAAAACAGCTTCAATCGCTTCTTCGGTAAGAGGTGTCTCGGCAGCAACAATTTCTACGCCTTGGCTGTCTTTAATAGCATTGGTAGTGTTTTTACCCAGCATTTCACGTACCATAGCATTTTTCAGAAGTTCACGCATTTTTTCTTCCGGTGCACCTAATACAATAGTCTCATTGGATGCAGAAGCATTAATATCTTCTTCCGTAGTTGTTGATACACCGCGCACCATAATTTCCGGTACTCCATGTTCACCAATAATACGCAAGTTATCATCAGCAAGAACTGTAGAACGAGGAATCAAGATGTCTGTTGTTTTCGGATCAAGAACATCTTCGGCTAAGACTCTTCCTAACAGTGTATCTCTAAGCACCTCAATTGCACCTGTACTGGATTTCGCCAATCGCGCCCGTTCACGGATCAGGTTAATTCCTACAACATCACAGTCCTCTTCACGAACAATAACATCTTGGGATACGTCAACCAAACGACGTGTCAAATAACCAGAATCGGCCGTTCTAAGTGCAGTATCAGCCAAACCTTTACGAGCACCATGAGTAGAAATAAAATACTCAAGAACCGTCAAACCTTCACGGAAGTTTGCCTTTATCGGACGGTCAATAATCCGGCCTGATGGATCAGCCATGAGCCCACGCATACCTGCCAACTGACGAATCTGTTGGATGTTACCACGAGCACCAGAGTTAGCCATCATATAAATCGGGTTAAAGCGATCCAGATTATTCATCATGGCTAAAGTAACATCATCTGTTGCTTTTGTCCATAATTCAATGGTTTTCTTATATCGTTCATCTTCCGTAATCAAACCACGGCGATATTGTTTATCAACAGTATCAACTCGGCCCTCAGTAGTCGCTAAGATTTCCTTCTTTTCAGGCGGTATATTGATATCAGCAATGGCTACAGTCATACCTGCACGACAAGCAAAAGCATAACCTAATCTTTTAACATTATCAATTACTACAGCCGTTTTAGAGTTACCAAATTGGCGATACGTCTCAGCTACCAATTTGCCAAGCTCTTTTTTATCCATCATAATACCTAAATGCCATTCGCCATCTTTTTGGAAGAAATAGCGGATTTCTTCAGGTAAGCTTTCGTTGAAAATCAAACGCCCCATGGTAGTAGTTACCAAACCATACTTTGGAAAACGTACTTTAATTATGGCATGAAGGGACAACTCTTTTTGATGATAAGCAAGTAATGCTTCGTTAATGTCACACATCATCTTACCTTCACCGATATCGCCCTCTTTTTCCATGGTAAGATAATATGCTCCTAGAACCATATCTTGGGTCGGTGTTACTACCGGTTTACCGTCTTTAGTTGATAAGATATTATGAGCAGCTAACATCAACATACGAGCTTCTGACTGGGCTTCTGCCGATAAAGGCACATGGACAGCCATTTGGTCACCATCAAAATCCGCGTTATATGCTGTACATACTAGAGGATGAAGTTTTATAGCGCGACCTTCAGATAGCACTGGTTCAAAAGCCTGAATACCTAATCTATGTAAGGTAGGAGCACGATTCAAAAGCACTGGATGCTCTTTAATAACTTCTTCCAATACATCCCAAACTTCCGGGCGCACTCGTTCGACCATACGTTTAGCACTCTTAATGTTATGGGCATGACCAGCATTCACTAGTTTTTTCATAACAAAAGGTTTAAACAATTCTAATGCCATTTCTTTTGGCAAACCGCATTGATGCAATTTCAGTTCAGGTCCAACAACGATAACTGAACGTCCAGAGTAATCGACACGCTTACCTAAGAGATTCTGACGGAAACGACCTTGTTTACCTTTGAGCATATCACTTAATGATTTAAGAGGACGGTTACCAGGACCAGTTACCGGGCGTCCACGACGACCATTGTCAATCAGAGCATCTACAGCTTCTTGCAGCATACGTTTTTCATTACGCACAATAATATCGGGAGCACCAAGATCTAACAATCGCTTCAAACGATTATTACGGTTAATGACTCTGCGATACAAATCATTTAAATCAGAAGTAGCAAAACGGCCACCATCAAGTTGTACCATTGGCCTGAGTTCAGGCGGAATAACTGGTACAACATCCATAATCATCCAATCAGGACGATTACCCGATTTACGGAAGGCTTCTGTTACTTCCAAGCGGCGGATCGCTCTAATTTTACGCTGTCCGCTGACTTCCTTCAACTCTTGTTTTAGTTCTTTAGATATTTTTTCTAAATCAAGCTCTTCCAAAAGTTTTTTAACAGCTTCTGCACCCATGCCGACTTTAAAGGAACTGCCATATTTATCGCGATAATCCCGATACTCATTTTCCGTCAACAATTGACGTTTCATCAGCGGTGTTTCACCAGGATCCAGTACGATATAGGAAGCAAAGTATAATACTTTTTCCAAGGAGCGAGGCGATATATCTAATATCAGCCCCATACGGCTTGGAATACCTTTGAAATACCAAATATGAGATACAGGTGCGGCTAATTGTATATGCCCCATTCGATCTCGACGTACTTTGGAGCGAGTTACTTCCACGCCACAACGATCACAAACAATCCCTTTATAGCGAATACGTTTGTATTTACCGCAATGGCACTCCCAGTCACGAGTTGGTCCAAATATTTTTTCACAAAATAAACCATCACGCTCAGGTTTTAGAGTACGGTAATTGATTGTCTCCGGTTTTTTTACCTCACCAAATGACCATTTGCGGATTTGCTCCGGAGAAGCCAATCCAATCCTCATAGAATCAAAATTGTTTACATCTAACAAAGGGTTATCACTCCCTTACCCCATTACTCAATTTCCTCGTCGTCTAACTCTTCTAAGAAATCACGTTGTGTTGGTTTCTTATCTTTACTTTTTACTTTCTTGACGGATTTTCGTCCAGGTATTTCGATTTCCTCTGCTACATCTTCATCCATCTCACCGATTTCCGCTATAATATCTAATTCTTCTTCTAATGGTTCCATTTCATCAGGATTATCAAAATCATCCACCAGATCTGGCTCAATCTCACTAGCAGTGCGAGTATGAGTTTCAGGTGCAGTATTCACTGGAACACCAATATTAAGTTCAAGTTCTTTAGCCACTTGATTAATATCTTCATCAGTGTCATCAATCATAATTTCTTGTGCATCTTCATTTAAGATTTTAACATCAAGCCCAATACTTTGAAGCTCTTTAATTAAAACCTTAAAGGATTCAGGCACTCCAGGTTCAGGTATGTTTTCACCTTTCACAATCGCTTCATAGGTTTTTACACGCCCTACTACATCATCGGATTTTACCGTTAAGAGTTCCTGTAAGGTATAAGCGGCACCATATGCCTCTAATGCCCAAACTTCCATTTCCCCAAAACGCTGACCACCGAATTGTGCTTTACCACCCAATGGCTGTTGTGTAACCAAAGAGTAAGGACCAGTAGATCGTGCATGAATTTTGTCATCAACCAAATGGGCCAATTTCAACATGTATACCCAACCTACGGTAACGCGGTTATCAAAAGCTTCCCCTGTACGTCCATCATATAAGACAGTTTTACCATCTTCCGGCAATCCAGCTGCTTTTAATGTTTTAAAGACCTCTTCTTCATGAGCCCCATCAAATACTGGAGTTGCTAAGTTAATCCCAGCAATCCCCGGTTTAGGAAGACCATGTTTATCAGAGTCATAGCCAACTTCCTTCAGTCGTTCTGCAACACCAGGAGCATTGGTTCTGATTTGCATACCAAAAGCAGCAGCAGCCATTCCTAAATGGGTCTCCAGTACCTGTCCGATATTCATACGTGATGGTACACCCAATGGATTTAACACAATCTGTACTGGCGTGCCATCAGGCAAGAACGGCATATCTTCCTCACGCATAATGCGAGAAACAACACCCTTATTACCATGACGCCCTGCCATCTTATCCCCTTCGGAAATCTTCCGTTTTTGGGCAATATATACACGTACTAAGAAATTCACACCTGGTGGTAATTCATCACCATTTTCCCGGCTGAATACCTTTACGTCAACAATTTTACCAGCTTCGCCATGTGGCACTCTCAATGATGTATCTCGAACTTCACGAGCTTTCTCACCAAAGATGGCACGAAGCAAGCGTTCTTCTGCCGTTAATTCTGTTTCACCTTTTGGAGTCACTTTACCCACTAGAATATCCCCTGGTCGCACTTCAGCGCCAATGCGTATGATACCGCGATCATCAAGATCTTTTAGTACCTCTTCAGCCACATTCGGAATATCACGAGTAATTTCTTCCGGTCCTAACTTCGTATCTCTGGCATCACATTCATATTCTTCAATATGTATGGAAGTGTAGATGTCATCTTTTACAATTTTTTCACTTAGTAAAATAGCATCTTCATAATTGTAACCTTCCCATGGCATGAAAGCTACAAGTACATTAAAGCCTAATGCTAATTCACCTTGATCGGTAGCAGGTCCATCAACTAATACCTGCCCTTTTTCTACTTGCTCGCCTTTATAAACAATCGGCTTCTGATTAATGCAAGTTCCTTGATTAGAACGCAAATATTTCAGCAACTTATAGTTATCTAACGTACCACGTTCCGTGCGTACTTTAATTTCAGTAGCTGTAACTTTTTCAACTACACCGGCATTTCTAGCTAGAATAAGAACACCAGAATCTCTGGCAGCTTTATATTCCATTCCAGTTCCAATGAGCGGAGCCTGTGTTCTAAGTAAAGGTACTGCCTGACGTTGCATATTCGCGCCCATCAAGGCACGATTTGCATCATCGTTTTCTAAGAATGGAATCATAGCCGTAGCAATTGATACAACCTGCTTTGGCGATACATCCATATAGTCAACTTTTTCAGCAGGAATAACTAAAATTTCATGTCTATGACGTACGGTAACTCGCGGCTCAACAAACCAGCTATTTTCATTTAACGGTTCATTCGCTTGCGCACAAACTACTTCATCCTCTTCATCAGCTGTCAAATATCGTACATCTTCTGTTACGATACGATTTTCCTTATCAATTTTACGGTAAGGGGTTTCAATAAAACCAAACTCGTTAATACGTCCAAAGGTTGACAATGAACCAATAAGACCGATATTCGGACCTTCTGGTGTCTCAATTGGACACATACGACCATAGTGAGAGTGATGTACGTCACGCACTTCAAAACCGGCGCGTTCACGACTTAGCCCACCAGGTCCCAAGGCACTTAAACGACGTTTATGAGTAAGTTCTGCCAAAGGATTTGTCTGATCCATAAACTGCGACAACTGACTGGAGCCAAAGAATTCTTTGATAGCAGCCACAACAGGGCGGATGTTAATCAATGCTTGGGGAGTAATGACATCAACATCTTGAATGGTCATACGTTCTTTCACTACCCGTTCCATACGAGATAAACCGATACGGAACTGATTTTGCAGCAATTCACCGACTGAACGCAGGCGGCGGTTACCTAAATGATCGATATCATCCACATTACCAAATCCATCCATCAAATTGAGAAGATAGTTAACAGAAGCTAAAATATCTTCCCTGGTAATTGTCCGATGATTGTAAGGTAATTCAGGATTGCATAGCATTTTAACTGGTGATCCATCTTTTAGTTTGACTTTTACTTCAATCAAAGCTGCATTTGCAAAGACACCACTTTGATCAATCTGATCAAGAACTTTTTCGTCCACGATTGTATCTGCAGGAACAATAATTTCTCCTGTTTCTGCATTTGCAATTGCCTGATAAAGAGTCTTGCCCATCAAACGACGGCGCCAGCCTAGTTTTTTGGTTAATTTATAACGCCCTACAGTTGCTAAATCATAACGTTTAGAGTCAAAAAATAGTGATTCTAATAACTGAGTAGCATTATCTACGGTAGGAGGTTCACCTGGACGTAATCTTTTATAGATTTCAACTAGAGCCTCTTCTCTGGAATTGGTATTATCCCGTTCCAAAGTGGCGCGAACTCTCACATCATCATGAAACAGTTCCGCAATAGCAGCATTTGACGCGTAGCCTAAAGCACGAATCAATACTGTTGCTGGTAATTTTCGTGTGCGATCTACCCGAACAGACATTACATCATTGGCATCTGTTTCGAGTTCTAACCACGCACCACGATTTGGAATCACTGTAGAGTTATACAGTTTTTTACCTGTTGCATCAATTGTTTCATTGTAATACGCACCTGGGGAACGTACCAACTGACTAACAATAACCCGCTCTGCACCATTAATGATAAAAGTACCATTTTCTGTCATGAGCGGGAAATCGCCCATAAATACTTCTTGCTCTTTAATTTCGCCAGTCTCACGATTAATCAATCGAACATTGACACGTAAAGGAGCCGAATAAGTAACGTCGCGTTCTTTACATTCTTCAACGTGATACTTGGCTTCGCCTAATGTAAATTTTTCAAATGTCAGAACCAAATTACCTGTAAAGTCCTGAATAGGCGAAATATCATGGAAAATTTCTTGCAGCCCTTCCTTTAGAAACCAGTTATAGGAATTCTTCTGAATTTCAATCAGATTGGGCATGTCCAGTACTTCTTTGATCTTGGCATAACTATATCTGATCTTTTTGCCAACCGGAACAGGATTAAACATTAAATCCTTCACCCCTTAGCCCAAATTAAACTCTATACCTTGGCAGCACACCTTCATTAGCTATATGTATACCGATATTGCAAGTCACTTTCGCAACTCACAATATTTTGCCGCAGGTATAAAACCTTTTACATAATACAATATTGTGCAGTACATAATATAATATCATCCATTAGCACTAAATATGAAATATATAATAAAAGACAAATTACAGTAGTATTTTAGCACCTAGCAAATGAAGGGTTAGGCACTACAATACAAAAAAAGCAAGGTTTTTCCAGTCAAGTAACAGACCTTGCATTTGTCTTCATGATGAAATATTATTCCATCCTCCATATATTACTATTTCCTGCCAATCTAGATTTTATACATTGCACAATAAAAAAACATTACCCTAAAATAAACATTCTTTGCATTGAACAATAATATCACAATAAGACCCATTAGTCAATACCTCAAGAATCTAATTCAGGAAAAAATATAAAGAGCACCACATGGGTACTCTTTTATATTTTTCATTCTATAATTTAGAAAGAATAGAGAGTTATAATTACTTAACTTCTACAGTTGCGCCAGCTTCTTCAAGCTTAGCTTTGATTGCGTCAGCATCAGCTTTAGCAATTTTTTCTTTAACTGCTTTAGGAGCACCATCAACTACTTCTTTAGCTTCTTTCAAGCCAAGACCAGTGATTTCGCGAACAACTTTGATAACGTTGATTTTGCTAGCGCCAGCGTTAGTAAGAATAACGTCAAATTCAGTTTTTTCTTCAGCAGCAGCAGCAGCAGCTGGAGCGGCAGCAGCAGCAGCTACAGGAGCAGCTGCAGAAACACCAAATTTTTCTTCTAGAGCTTTCACCAATTCGGATAATTCAAGAACAGTCATGTTCTCAATTGCTTGCATAATTTCTTGTTGAGTCATTTTAAAAAACCTCCATTAATTTTAATTTTTTATGCTGATTCTTTTTGTTTGCGCACAGCATCAAGCGCATATACGAATTTGCGGATAGAACCTTGAAGTACATTGACAAATCCAACAATTGGAGTTTGCATACCAGCCAAAACTTGAGCAATAAGCACTTCGCGAGTTGGCAGGCTTGCCAAAGCTTTTACGCCTTCCGCATCGATAACCTTACCATCTAACAAACCAGCTTTTACTTCCAATGTTTTTAATTTATGCTCTTTTACAAAGTCAGAAATTACACGCGCTGGAGCAACGGGGTCTGTTTCAGAAATCGCAATTGCAGTTGGACCTTCAAGATAAACGTCCAACCCTTCAATTCCAATTTCCTTAGCAGCAATCCGTGTCATTGTATTTTTTACTACACGGTATTCTACGCCAGCTTCACGTAATTTACGACGAAGTTGAGTATCTTGTGCTACAGTAAGACCACGGTAGTTTGTTAATACCGCACCTTTTGTTGCAGAAAGTTTACCTTTCAGTTCGGAAACGACTGATATTTTTTCTGATGTTATAGCCACTAAAATCCACCTCCTTTACAAGATTACAAAACAAAACGACCTCTCGGCATAATAAGCCGGAGGTCGCTAATAGCAAAAGCTATAGTATAATCCCCGACCTCGGCAGGCGAACATGAGAAAGATTCACATCTCACTTAATTCATTACGAATACCTGCTGTCTACAGCCAAATTTATTTATTCAGTTGCATTGGATCAAAGACTATACCACCACTTCTTACTTACAATTAATTATTTCTTGCCAGAAACTTTAAGTGGATTCACTTTTACACCAGGACCCATAGTAGTACTTACAGTGATACTACGCATGTATTGTCCTTTAGCAGCAGCTGGTTTTACCTTATTCAAGATGTCAACCAACGCTTGAAAATTCTCGATAATTTTCTCATTGTCAAATGATATTTTACCGATTGGTGCATGAATATTACCAGCTTTATCAGTACGATACTCGATTTTACCTGCTTTTATTTCACTAATCGCACGAGCAACATCCAAAGTAACTGTACCAACTTTAGGGTTCGGCATTAAACCTTTAGGGCCTAATACTTTACCTAAACGACCAACAGTACCCATCATATCAGGAGTAGCAACTGCTACATCAAACTCAGTCCATCCACCCTGAATTTTTGCTACTATATCTTCAGCACCAACAAAGTCAGCACCAGCAGCTTCTGCTTCTTTTGCTTTTTCGCCTTTAGCAAAAACCAAAACAGTTTTGGTTTTACCAGTACCGTGAGGCAATACTACCGCACCACGTACTTGCTGATCAGCATGTTTAGGGTCAACCCCTAATTTAATCGCAACTTCGATTGTTTCATCAAATTTAGCACTAGCTGTTTTTTTAGCAAGTTCTATGGCTTCTTCAGTTTCATATAACTTATTTGCTTCAATCAGCTTAACAGCTTCTTCGTATTTCTTACCATGTTTTGGCATATTAAAAAACTCCTTTACGATTGTGGTTTAACGGAAAATCCTCCCACGATAACATCCGACTGTCTTAAACCTACCATCTGCGTCGTTGCTCCTGTGGGCGTTCCCTACGACGTACGTCAGTACGTCTGCGGTCACGTCCTCGTCGTGCCTAGCATCTGGCAGCTTTAAGCCAGTCTTTGGCAATTTAGAAAAGCCAAAGACTAATCGACAATGTCAATACCCATGCTACGGGCAGTGCCTTCGATCATACGCATAGCAGCTTCTACAGTAGCAGCGTTAAGATCTTTCATTTTTGCTTCAGCAATTTCACGAACTTTGTCGCGAGATACTTTAGCAACTTTTTTCTTGTTTGGTTCGCCTGATGCAGTCTCAATACCAGCAGCTTTCTTAAGAAGAATAGGAGCTGGAGGAGTTTTGGTAATGAAAGTAAAGGATCTATCTTCGAACACGGTAATTTCTACCGGAATAATCAAACCAGCTTGCGCAGCGGTTCTTTCGTTAAAGTCCTTAACAAACGCCATAATATTCACGCCAGCTTGACCGAGCGCAGGGCCGACTGGAGGCGCCGGAGTTGCTTTACCAGCAGGAACTTGCAATTTTACAAGTTTTATAACTTTCTTAGCCATTTTACTTACACCTCCTTATATGCATAATGTGGTTTTGCGGGTATATTACCCTCCCACTTAGGATCATAAAGTTTCAAATTAAACTTTATTTAAACTTTCTCAACTTGAGAAAAATCTAATTCTACCGGTGTCTCCCGTCCAAACATATCAACAAGCACTTTCAGTTTGCTACGGTCGTGGTAAATTTCAAGCACCTTGGCTGTCCAATTCTCGAAGGCTCCAGAAGTAATGCGAATTACTTGAGCAACTTCAATATTTAACTTCGGCTTAAGCTCTTCAATGCCCATGGATTTCAAAATGTTTTTCACTTCGGCATCAGTAAGCGGGATAGGTTTAGTACCAGAGCCAACAAAACCTGTAACACCTGGCGTGTTGCGTACAACATACCACGATTTATCATTGACAATCATTTCTACCAGAACATATCCAGGGAAAACTTTTTTCTTGGTAATTTTTTTCTTGCCATCTTTCATTTCAACTTCATCTTCCATAGGTACTACAATACGAAAGATTTCATCTTCCATACCCATAGAATGGACTTTGCGTTCCAGATTAGCTTTAACTTTGTTTTCATAGCCAGAATATGTATGGATTACATACCAATTTTTTTCAGATTCCATTGCTTCAGGGACGCCTATACGTCCCCACCCCCTTAGCCTACTTGATAATCAAATGTAATATTTGAGTAAACACAGCATCAATTGCCCATATCAAACCCGCAATCAATAACACAGCGACAAATACCACTCCTGTATTAGAGATAAGCTCTTGTTTGGTAGGCCAAGACACTTTTTTTAATTCAGCTTTAACTTCACGAAAAAACTTCTTCCAACGAGAAGGACTCGTTTGAACTGCTGTTTCTTGGGCAACCATTTTTTCACATCCCTGTCTTGTACTGCTAATTCAAGCATTAAAGACCAACTGGCAGGGGCGGCAGGAATCGAACCCGCAACCAACGGTTTTGGAGACCGCTACTCTACCAATTGAGCTACACCCCTACTTACGAAATTACAATTATTTCGTTTCTTTGTGTAAAGTATGTTTTTTGCAAAACTTGCAATACTTATTGAATTCTAATCTATCTGGGTCATTTTTCTTGTTTTTATTGGTTTGATAATTACGTTGCTTGCAATCAGTACAAGCTAACGTTACCGCATTGCGCATCCTGTACACCTCTCTTACCTGTAAATATGACATCATTTCGTAATGCCACTAATATAATCTAGCACACTTACATCAGCCTGTCAATACCAGATACTCACCATACTCATGGAAAATATTATGATATTAAGACAATAAAATAAAACAGGGAAACCCCCTGTCTTATAACTATATCCATTTATAGAAATTTTATACGTTTACTTGTAATCTGTCAAGGTAAAGAATTTTTTCATTTTAAATCCGCTAAATAAAAGAGCCGTTTGAACCACAAAGGCACAATGCCGTTATGCGGCACACAAAGGAAAACATTAAAAATAAGTTATAAATAAATCCACTTTGTGTCCTTTGCGTCTTTGTGGTTCATAATATTAAAAAAGCCTGGAACGAGTCCAAGCTTTCTTTTTTTTGATTTTATATTATGCTTCGATAGCAGTAACTACGCCAGCGCCAACAGTACGACCACCTTCACGAATCGCGAAACGTAGACCTTCTTCAAGTGCAATTGGAGTGATAAGCTCAATCGACATTTGAATGTTGTCACCAGGCATAACCATTTCTACACCTTCTGGCAGATTTACTACACCAGTAACGTCTGTCGTACGGAAGTAGAATTGTGGACGATAGTTGGTAAAGAACGGAGTATGACGACCGCCTTCTTCTTTAGACAGTACATATACTTCTGCTTTGTACTTCGTGTGTTGGATGATAGAACCAGGTTTAGCCAATACTTGACCGCGCTCGATATCTTTACGTTCAACACCACGAAGAAGTGCACCAATGTTGTCTCCTGCTACTGCAGAATCCAAAAGTTTACGGAACATTTCTACCCCGGTTACTACTACAGTTCTAGGTTTTTCAGTCATACCAACGATTTCAATGTTGTCGCCAACTTTGATTTCACCACGTTCTACACGGCCAGTAGCAACTGTACCACGACCAGTAATGGTGAATACGTCTTCAACAGGCATTAAGAAAGGTTTGTCTGTTGCACGTACTGGAGTTGGAATGTACTCATCTACTTTATCCATCAGATCAAATATTTTTCCGCACCATTTGCATTCGCGACTTGCGCAACCGCAGTTAAGCGCTTGTACAGCGGAACCACACACTACAGGAATATCATCACCAGGGAATTCATAGCTGGAAAGAAGTTCACGAACTTCCATTTCAACCAATTCGATTAATTCATCATCATCAACCAAGTCAGCTTTGTTCAAGAACACTACCATGGAAGGTACGCCTACTTGACGAGACAATAGAATGTGTTCGCGAGTTTGTGGCATAGGACCATCAGCAGCACTTACTACTAGGATCGCTCCATCCATTTGTGCAGCACCAGTGATCATGTTTTTTACATAATCAGCATGGCCTGGGCAGTCAACGTGAGCATAGTGACGTTTTTCAGTCTCATACTCTACGTGAGCTGTATTAATCGTAATACCACGTTCTCTTTCTTCTGGAGCTTTATCGATCATGTCATATGCCATGAATTCTCCGCCACCATGTTTCGAAAGAGTCATGGTAATTGCAGCTGTTAAGGAAGTCTTACCATGATCCACGTGACCAATTGTCCCAATGTTAATATGTGGTTTATTTCTCTCAAACTTTTTCTTTGCCATTGTATTTCCCCCTTAATTTTATTACAGAACTATGAAATAGGACCTGTCTTAATTCTAAACAAAAACCACTTCGTCTTTTGTCTGCGTCTTCTATGTAGTGCAAACAAATTCTCTTGTTTAAGAAACCTTACTTCATCATTTATTTTACCAAGCTACAATATTCTATTATTTTATGAAAATTCCTGCTGAATAACAAAAAAACTTCGCTATAAAGCGAAGTTTAATACTTTTCTTGGTGGCGGCGCAGGGATTTGAACCCCGGACCCTGCGGGTATGAACCGCATGCTCTAGCCAGCTGAGCTACACCGCCATATTTTTATAGTCACTCTTCCATTCCTGCATATCTAATATTAGACTAGCAACATGAATGGAGCTAGTGACCGGGATTGAACCGGTGGCCTTATCCTTACCAAGGATACGCTCTACCGACTGAGCTACACCAGCATATAGATCTGCCTTACATCTTTCAATCTAAAGCAGTAATAAACATTGGTTGCGGGGACAGGACTCGAACCTGTGACCTTCGGGTTATGAGCCCGACGAGCTACCAACTGCTCCACCCCGCGATAATCAGTAAAATACATTACTTATAATCTTAATATTAAGTTTAAATGGTGGATGGGGCTGGATTCGAACCAGCGAAGGCGGAGCCGGCAGATTTACAGTCTGCTCCCTTTAGCCACTCGGGAACCCATCCATGTAAAAATAAAATGGAGCTGGAAACAGGACTTGAACCCGCAACATCCTCATTACAAGTGAGGTGCTCTACCAGTTGAGCTATTCCAGCATCTTCTACGTCACGCGGTTTCCCTTAGCGACATTTATTATTATACAACAATCAATGTGTTATGTCAATATCTTTTTTTGTTTTGGTGGCGGCGCAGGGATTTGAACCCCGGACCCTGCGGGTATGAACCGCATGCTCTAGCCAGCTGAGCTACACCGCCATGTTAGAAATGCTACAATTTGAGCAAATGGAGCTAGTGACCGGGATTGAACCGGTGGCCTTATCCTTACCAAGGATACGCTCTACCGACTGAGCTACACCAGCATATAAATCTGCTTTACATCTTTCGATCTAAAGCAGTAATAAACATTGGTTGCGGGGACAGGACTCGAACCTGTGACCTTCGGGTTATGAGCCCGACGAGCTACCAACTGCTCCACCCCGCGATATAAACATAATTTCCTAAATTGAAACTTGGTTGCGGGAACAGGACTCGAACCTGTGACCTTCGGGTTATGAGCCCGACGAGCTACCAACTGCTCCATCCCGCGATATTCAATACAACAGACACTAATGATAATAGTGGTGGATGGAGCTGGATTCGAACCAGCGAAGGCGGAGCCGGCAGATTTACAGTCTGCTCCCTTTAGCCACTCGGGAACCCATCCATTTTTAAGGTATCGGTTGTCGCTAAACGCCCATCTACTTCGTTGCTCCTCTGTTCACTCGTTCAACGTACTTCAGTACGCCTTCACTCGTGCCCCTCGTCGCGCCTTGCATCTGAACATCTATCAACACCCTATCTTAAATGAAGTTAAATAAAATGGAGCTGGAAACAGGACTTGAACCCGCAACATCCTCATTACAAGTGAGGTGCTCTACCAGTTGAGCTATTCCAGCATTTCCTTTGACAAGATTAAATTATATCACACTTTTTATCTTTTGTAAATAGTGTTTTCCTATGTTTTTTCCACCTGTCAACTGCTGCTTAAATAATATATTACATTTTCATTCTCCTGTCAATGTTTTTTCTTGTAGAGAGGCAATCCAATTGTCACCATTGCCGCTTTACAAGAAAAAATAATAATAGGATATGGCAGCTATTATAAAGCGATAGTAGGCAAAAGAAGCCAAGGTAGACTTATTTAGAAATTTAATAAACCAAATGATTGATATGTAGGCTACAACAAAAGCAACTGCAAATCCAATGGAAAACATTTGTACATCAGCTATGCTCAACGTATCCCAAACTTTTAATAAATCATATATACAGGCTACTGCCATAAGAGGAACAGCGATAATAAAGGAAAATTCAGCAGCAGCACTACGGCTTAACCCCAGAAGAAGTCCTCCAGAAATAGTAGAACCTGAACGAGAAAAACCAGGCCATAGAGCTAGCACTTGAAACAACCCTACAAAGAAAGCTTGCTGCAATGTTATTTTATCAACATCCGTAGTTACAGGGCGCTTTGCTACTTTCTCAGCAACTAACATAAAGATGCCTCCTACAACTAAACCAATAATAACCGTGAAAGGCGAAAACAGATATTCTTTAATTGGCTTATGTAATAAGTATGCAATGCCCATAACTGGAATAACACCAGCCAAAACATGTTTAATGGACAATCCATTGCCATAAATATTTAACTGTTGCGGTTTTAACATCCGAGAAAATTTCTCTTGATATAAGAAAAGTACCGATAAAATAGCACCTAACTGAATAAATACTTCAAAAACACTAGCCTTTTCTCCTTCAAACCCCAACAGACTTCCTGCTAAAATCATATGTCCAGTAGAAGAAACGGGCAGATACTCTGTCACACCTTCCACAATACCAATTATCACAGCAATTAAATTTTCATTCATTCCACCACATCCTTATTTATTAAAATAACCATAAATTTTATTATATCGCAAAATTAATGCAAAACACACCCTTTTTGTTAAAAAAGGTTTCTAAAAGCACAAGAAAAACGCTAAGCATCCTTCTAAAACATATAAAACGAATCGAACCACAGAGGCACTGAGAGCACTGAGAAAAGATAAATAGGGTTAAATACCTCTGTGCTCTCTGCGAACTCTGTGTCCTCTGTGTTCAACGTTCCCTTAAGCTTATAAATTCTACTATCAAGCACAAAAAGGAAAGGGACTTATAAATCCCTTCCCCTGCTTATCTCCATTCTATACAATTAATCTAACAAATATGCAAATCGCTTCACAAAATCATCAGGATCTACATTAATTGTCAATGCCATTTTTTTCAAATCTGCTTGAGAGTATAAATCATCCTTTTCCAAGCGAATCATATATTCTCGAGCAATTCGGTATTGAACAGATTGTACATTTACCATACGAACCTGAGTTTTCTTTGTTCTCATATCCAGTATTCCCTCAAAAGGAATCGGTACAATTTTATTATTTTGAATGGTAATAAGAGCATCTGTCCCATTATTCTTTAAGAATTCAAAGGCAGCAAACCCCAAATCGCGCGTATATTCGATATCAAATGCATTAGGAGAAGCACAACGCAATTCATAACCGATTTCTTTACCAACAATGGTCATTTTCAGCCCTAAATCGGCAAGATTTTTCACAACTGCCTGTTTTAGCAGCTCAGGGAAATTCAACTCTGTATAGCGAATATGTCCATGTTCATCAAAACATGTACAATCCAGCTCCTTTAGATCTTCCACTGCTATTTTCTCCACTAATCCTTCAGCAATAACAGCCACGCCATAATTGCGTTTCCCTGCCAGTCGTTTAATAATGGAACCAACTAAAATATCAACCAGCATCTGCAATCGAATGGTTTTATCCCCAAATTCTTCTGGAATAATCGTCAGTGTAGCACCTGAACTCTTCCCGATGCCTAAGGATAGATGTCCGGCTGTGCGACCCATGGCTATGGCAAAATACCAGCGATTTGTAGTTTTAGCATCTTCCATTAAATTCGTAACCAGCTGACTCCCTAACGCCCGGGCTGTTTCAAAACCAAAAGTAGGAATCCCCTCTGGCAGCGGTAAATCATTGTCAATCGTTTTAGGTACATGCACTACCAGAAGATCAATCTCCAGCACCCTCCTGGCATATTCCGCTACCTTACAAGCTGAATATGCAGTATCATCCCCCCCAATCGTTACTAAATGGGTAACACCCATTTCAATTAATGTATTTACTACATTTCGCAAATGGGCTTCACTCTTAGTCGGATTGGCTCTGGCTGTTCCTAATATGCTGCCGCCATCAAGATGTATCCGGCTAACCATGTCTATGGTTAAGGGCACTACATGTTTCTCCCCATTACACAAATGAGTGTAACCTTCATAGATTCCCATCACATTCCATCCATTTTTTATGGCTTCAATGGTGACTGCACTAATTACACTATTCATGCCAGGTGCCGGACCACCACCACACAAAATTGCTATCGTTTTTTTTGTTTCTAACATACTGTACTGTCCCTCCATAAATTCGTAATTATTATTTTTACCTTTAGAACTTTATGTCTAGATTAAGTAAAGTATTCATCCTATTCATGCATTCATAGGATTCCTCCTATCTCTACAAAATTCATTGGGTATATTTTTCTTAATTTTCTCACTTTTTAGTTTTCTACATCTGTAATAAAATTCCTTTTCAAAAAGTAAAACAATTTTAATCGCGACCTTTGCGGTTCACGATATAATTTTTTTTGCACATAAAAAAAGATTTGGCCTAGGCCAAATCTATCAGGTCACAAAGAATATTTCATTTTTATGTGCAGAATGAAACAAGCTTGTGTATTCCATAAAAATAGAAAAACAAGCTTTAGGCTACGTTTTTCTTATAGATTTCAATCATTTTTTTTATCACCATAACCACTCAATCCTTGGGTTTCTTTGCCAAATCCCGCAAGACCCTTGTACATATCTTGAATATCACTGTCATCTCCACGGTTATCCAAGTATCTCTCCAATTTACGTTTTACGCGTTGAAGAGCATTATCAATTGACTTGACATGACGATCCAATTCTACAGCTATTTCCTGATAGGATTTTCCATCAAGATAAGCCATGAGTACTTTCCACTCAAGATCGCTTAAGATCTCTCCCATTTTTTCTTCAATATCAATAAATTCTTCTCTACTAATGACCAATTCCTCAGGATCGGATATTTTAGAACCTGATAATACATCTAACAACGTTCTATCTGAATCTTCATCGTAAATCGGTTTATTTAAAGATACATATGAATTCAAAGGTATATGCTTTTGTCTGGTAGCTGTTTTAATTGCCGTAATGATCTGGCGCGTCACACAGAGTTCAGCAAAAGCGCGAAAAGAAGAAAGCTTATCAGTACGAAAATCACGAATAGCCTTATATAATCCAATCATTCCTTCTTGAATAATATCTTCGCGGTCAGCGCCAATCAAAAAATATGACCTAGCTTTCGCCCGAACGAAATTGCGATACTTGTTAATCAAGTAGTCGAGTGCGATTGTATTATCACTTTCTTTTGCATCAAGCACAATTTCTTCGTCACTCATATTTTCAAATGAGCCATACAAATCGCATTGAGTATTAAAACGCATCGCATCGCCCCCACTTTCAAATTGCCACACATTCACAAAAAGAAAATGCACTAAAGGATTAGTGCTCTAAGTTATGTGTACATGCCACTTCAAAGCAAATTATACCTCACAGCTCTCTATTTCGTCAAGCTTAACTTGTCTAACTACACCCGTTTACGTAGTTCATGTAAACGTTGAACCACATCACTATTTAAGCGACTCTCTAATTCATGCCGTCTGTAGGTAAGCTGTGACTCACTAAAACCATCTTTGATTAGCTTATTCACTTTCTTCACATCTTGTAAAAGTTCCCTGGCAGAAATGCGATATGCTCCAGCTCCTAATATAACCATTTGTTCCACCCAATCAGAGGTAACCACATACACCAGCTTTCGCTGCCGCACCATATCATATGCCATTCTTTCGATATGACTATCGGCAGTTTCGCCCTCTTGCGTATAGATGACGGATACTTGTCCAACAAGATTCTCAAATACTGCAGCGCCGCTTACTGCATTTGCATCAAAAATAATCGTAACAGCCAAATCTTGAAAGGCACCATAACTGGCCATCATATCAATTAATTTATCCCGAGCGTCTTCCAAATTATCTTTGCGAGCACTCAATTCCGGCCAAGCATGAATTACATTATACCCATCAACCAATAGAATGTTTTTCATAAAAATCTCCCATAGCCTCTGCCTAAACTGCATTCTAAATGTATTTACTAGTCCATATGGCACAGTATCTTACCAAAGTTAAATCTTAGTTTATCCAGCGTATCTTTTTCCGCACTGCTGCGTTGTCGTCGCCTTACATATTCCCGATATGCGCGGACTCCTTCGCCTTGCATTGCAAAAAAATCTACACTGTCTAATTCTAATTCACAACTTTGGCAAGACACTAGTTTGCTTCTTATCAGTCTTGTCAACCGTAGGAGGCATCTTCTTACCTACTTTGACTATCGTATCCTCTCCCAGATATACATCTTTTGACAATACTTCTTTGGAAATCTGCCGTCCCTTTGACCATACGACTCTGAGAGTTGTTAATGCATAACCCGGTCTTCCTTCTTGCTCTACCAGTGTTTCCCCCAAATATAAATTATCATCCTCTTTCTTGACAATTATTGGCGGAATCGTTTTCTGACTCTCATGCTGAATTTCTACCTTTTCCACTAAAGGATGCGGCCCCAAAATTCCAACTACCAATTTATTATCCTCTACCTCTGCCAGAATCAATAAGGGCTCTTTAGTATTATTCATAAACTGAAAATCCAGTGCACCATATGCAACTGTAGCATCCCGACCTAAGGGTACATAGCTAAGAGGCTTCGAATGATTGGATCTTTCAACAATTTTTAAATTTGCTAAAAGAACAGCATTATACAGCGTAGAAGAAACTTGACATATTCCTCCGCCAATGCCTGGAACAAATTCACCATCTACAATTTCTAAAGCTTCTTTGAATCCATACTCTTTTTCTCGTGGTCCTACTATTTCGTTAAAAGAAAAAATCTTTCCAGGATATACGATGGTTCCATTGGTGTTCAAAGCAGCTAATTTGATATTGTCTGTACGGTTGGCGTCTCCACTATTAAAAGTTGTCGTATAACTGCTCAAGATTTCCTTCATGCCTGCATTTGTAATATCTTCCATAGTTACTTTCGGCTGGATTACTTTCACTGGCAAGATTATCTCAGCGCGATTCGATGTTTTGAATGCATCTAGAATCAGTGGACGCAAAGCATCACGATCCAAAGCATATCCTAGTTCATGAGGAACAATTGTCCCGGTCCACAAATTAATAACCGCATTACGAGGCGGACGATCAATCGCATCTTTCCATTGCTGGATTAGACTTTCTAGCTTGACTTCATTATACTTGATGGTTAGAAGGATAGGATAGCCCTTTTCCCAGCCATTCTTAATATTTTGTACTCTTTCCCACCAAGAACCACGCCGTCCATAATTCCAAACTTGATCCAATGTAGCATCCGCATCAATGCCCAAGTCAATATTGTCAGCATCTACATTTGATTTTATATCACCATACTGCACTACAATTGATTTCTTATGATACTGAGTTTGCCATGATGACAATAATTGAACTACCTCTTCCCGACTATATCCACCAATATCCACGCCTTCTAGTATTACACCTTTATATACCTTAGGATACCAAGAAAAAAGGATAAGAACTATGACCAAAATCCCCAGCGCGGTCATTCCTAACCACGTTTTCTTCACTTATTTTTCATCTCCCGCTGTCTGACAACCTCATATAAAAGTAAGGAACAGGCAACAGAGGCGTTCAAAGAACTTATTTTACCACGCATGGGAATTCGGACTACAAAATCACAATGTTCTTTGGTCAAACGTCCCATCCCCTTGCCCTCATTGCCTACAACGACAACAATGGGTCCTGTCAAGTCTGCTTCATAGTAATTTTTTTCCCCATCCATATCTGCCCCGACGATCCACATTCCTGCTTTTTTTAATTCTTCCAAGGTTTGCGAAACATTGCCAATTCTGGCTACTGGTACATATTCTACTGCACCAGCCGAGGTTTTAGCCACAGTACTTGATAAAGGACAGCTGCGCCTTTTTGGCATCAATACACCATGTACGCCTGCGGCATCAGATGTACGTAAAATAGCTCCAACATTATGAGGATCTTCTAATTCATCCAATAGTACAAGAAAAGGCGTTTGGTCTGGTGCTGTCGCTTTGGCTAAAATATCATCCAGTTCAGCATAGGCTACTGGTGGTATGCTAGCTACGATTCCCTGATGCTTTTGTCCGTCTGTCATCCCATCTAACTTGCTCATTTCTACCTCTTGTATGATAAGCCGTCTCTCACGAGCCAAGGCAATCACTTCACGAATCGACCCTTGTCTTTCTCCTTTTGCTACGAATATTTTATTGATCGGACGACCACTTTTTAAGGCCTCCATCACACTATTACGCCCCATAATAAACTCTTCTGATTCAGCCATTATATATCCCCTTCCATTTATCATTTAACGACATCTATTTTTCCCTTTTTTGCTGCTAGGTATGTGTACCGATCATTTTCTCATAACTAAATTACACCATGGGAGCAAAAAATCCTGCTTACATACTCTATCCACATGGCAATCGTCAAGAATAGATACAAAATGAACCACAAAGACGCAAAAAGAACACAAAGGGGTAGATCTGTTACTTCCTTTGTGTACCGCGACAGCGGTATTGTGTCTTTGTGGTTCATTTCATTTTTTAAACTATTTTTTAGCACTCCCTTGCATAGCTGCTAAGCGACCACAAGTTAGCTCACCTTCACCACAGTAATTGCTGGTTATACAAGTTGGTCCTGCTTTCTTAAAAAGAAGGGGAGCAATTTTTTTTACTTCCTTGAGCATAAGTTCTGCTAAACTTCTAATTTCCCATTGTGCTCGTGCGCAACAGCGCAATTCAAAAAAATGCAACAAGGTTCTAGCATTCATCGTTACTACAATTTTAGTTTCCGCAGCATTAGCTAGACAATATCTTGCATCTTCCTTGTGAACCCCTAATTCTACCAATTCATTATATGTACTTTGAATCGTCCCCATCAATTTTTCAAACTTTGCTTTAGCAAGTTCATTAGCTGCTATAGCAGGAGGCATAATATATTCAAAATCATGTTCACTAACATAACGCTGAGATTGCTGCGAATAAGAGGCTATACGATGACGAACCAGCTGGTGAGTTAGCACCCGGGATACGCCTTCAATTGCAAAGGTAAAACTTACATGTTCTAATGTGGATAGATGTTCCATTTCGACAATCTTACTTACCAATTTCTCCACCTGGGTATTCGACATATTTTCCACTAATTCCTCTGCCCCAACTGGTGAATAGCAAAGTCTTGCAGACATTGCCACCATTCGTTCTGGCTCAGGAGTATGAGATATCAATTTTACTTTCATTTCTTTTCCTCACTATTCTTGGCAGCCTTTGTCATTTCCCGGGAAATAACAGCAAATGCTTTTTCCACAAGTTCTGACAAACGCTCGTAATTTTTTCCTAAATATAAATAACCTAACAACGCCTCAAAACCTGTACTATTACGATATTCGGCAACAGTAGCACTTTTGGGAACTGTTGATTTCGCGTTCCGTCCTCGTTTGACAATGCTCATTTCCTGCTCAGTTAGCTGATTTTCCAAGGACTGATACGCTACCGCCTGCATGGTGGCTGATACGATTTTAGAGTCGAGGGTATGTAACACCCGTACTTTATTTTGCTCGTAAGCCAGCAATGTTGTACGCACATAGAGCGTAAAATATGCATCACCCACATAAGCAAGGACCAAAGGGTGTAAACGCTCCACAGGTACATTTTTATATTTTATAGGGGGAGGTCCTTCCCCCTCGTTTTCTTGAAAGACATTATTCAGCAAAAATTGGAACTGATCAAATTTCATCGTTTTTTCCACCTAACGCCTTGAGGAGAATCTTCTAAAATAATTCCCACTGCCCCTAGGCTATCACGAACTTTATCGGCTACCGTCCAATCCTTATTCTGTCTAGCATGTTGCCGAATCTCAATGATAATATCCATTAATTGCTCTACCAGCTCTTGACTGTCATCCACCTTACCGGTCTGTTCCTGCACAAATATTCCTATGATATTCGCCATCATAAAATAAGTTTGGCGAAGAGCAATATAGCCTTCAGTAGTGTGCTGTACTTTTCCAGCAATCACACCATTATAATATACATTAATTTCCTTGGCTAAGCCAAACATTACACTAATGGCTAACGCCGTATTAAAATCATCATCCATAGCTTTACAGAAGTCTTCTTCTGCCTGCTTTGCCACTTTTACCAATTCATCAGCTTTATTTTCATTTGCAGCATCTGGCAGTTTTTCCAATTGCAGCACATTTTCCACAGCAGTACGTAATCTCTCTAAACTACGCTGCGCTTCTGATAAACGCTCATCACTAAAATCAAGAGGGCTGCGATAATGTGTAGACAGAACAAAAAAGCGTAATACTTCCGGAGAGTAATGCTCTAAAATATCTTTTACTAAAAAGAAATTTCCTAACGACTTACTCATCTTTTCTTCATTTACGGTAATAAAGCCATTATGAAGCCAATAGCGGACGAAAGGCTGACCTTCTTCCACAAAGGCTTCCGACTGGGCGATTTCATTCTCATGGTGAGGAAAAATCAAATCACTCCCACCGCCATGAAAATCAAAACTATTTCCCAAATATTTTAGAGACATTGCCGTACATTCAATGTGCCAACCTGGTCGCCCCTTTCCCCAAGGGCTCTCCCAGGCTGGCTCACCAGGCTTAGCACTTTTCCATAAGGCAAAGTCCATAGGATGGTGTTTACGCTCATCTACATCCACTCTGGCGCCAGCTTTCATATCTTCAATGTCTCGACCGCTCAATTTCCCATAGTCATTAAATTTTTCCACACTGTAAAATACGTCACCGTCAACAATATAAGCATAGCCTTTTGCGACTAAACCTTCAACAATGTTAATAATTTCTGTCATATGATCGGATACCGTTGGATATATATCAGCCCGACGAATGTTTAATTTATCCATTACTTCAAAATATGAGGCAATATAACGGTTAGCAATCACATCCCAAGTCACACCTTCGTTATTGGCGGCTTTAATAATTTTATCATCAACATCTGTAAAGTTTTGCACATGAAAGACTTCGTATCTACAGTGCTCAAGATAGCGTTTAATTACATCCCAAGTAATAAAAGGTCTGGCATTCCCAATATGCGGATGATTATAAGGCGTTACCCCACAGACGTACATCTTAACTTTGCCCGCCTCATGAGGTATGAACTCTTCTTTTTGCCTAGTCATCGTATTATATACTTTTAATGCCATTTTTCCTTAGCTCCTCTTCTAAAAGATTGATTCGTTCTTCCATTTTAAACATATGCTGTTGCAAACACTGCAGCATTTCCTGCACTGGATCTGGTAAATCATCATGTTCTAAGTCAATAACCTCAACACCATTTATCTTTTTACCATTATGCCACACAATTTGCCCTGGAATACCTACCACGGTGGAATTAGGAGGTACTGTCTTTAAAACAACTGAACCTGCACCAATTTTAGAATTATCTCCCACTGTAAAGGATCCTAATACTTTTGCACCACTGGCAACTACCACATTATTCCCAATTGTAGGATGGCGTTTGCCTTTTTCTTTACCCGTCCCCCCCAAAGTTACTCCCTGGTATAATGTGACATTATCCCCCACTTCCGCCGTTTCCCCAATAACAATACCCGTACCATGATCAATAAATAATCCTTCTCCAATAGTAGCGCCAGGGTGAATTTCGATCCCTGTTATAAATCGCGCTATATTAGAGATCATACGAGGAAAAACAACCCACCCTCGCTTATAAAAATAATGCCCAATGCGATGCAACCAAATCGCATGAAGTCCAGGATAACATAATAATACCTCCCACACACTTCTTGCAGCCGGATCACGTTCAAATACCACCCTAATATCCTTTTGTAACCGTGCAAACATAAGATGTTCCCCCCTCTTAATATAAAGAAGACTTGATTCAGATGGAGTTTTAACTCCATCTGAATCTTAGTCGCACTTATCCTTAGGACTTAGTCGCTCTAGGGCTCCCACTTGTAAGAGATGGGAGTCTTAGAGCGGTTTAGTCATCGGATAAAATATCAACAAAAAAAGACCACTATCTCGTACAGAGACAGTGGTCCGTGGTTCCACTCTGCTTAGGCACCAAAATGCCTCTTAGATGCACAATAACGGTTGCTACCGAATTGACCTACTATACATTCAGCCAACTTGTTCGTGGGTGCATTTTGGGCGTCTCTTTCCTAGTACCGCTCTCAGCCGGTGGCGTTACTTCTCTGGAAGGCAGATTTACACTTACTTTTCCCAGTCATTACATTTTTCTTATATATGTATGCAGTATCACCTGACTTGGTTACCCCATAAAGCGATAACTACCCAAGTTGTGCTTACTCTTCATTTTATCTTATTATGAAATTATACTAAGAGAGGGTAGGTGTGTCAATTAGATTTTAGCTAATGTACTAGTTATTCTGCTCAAGATTTTTTCTCTGCCAATTAAAGCAATAACTTTATCTAAATCCGGACCATGCATTTTACCCGTTACTACAACCCGCAGAGGCATAAAGACCTTTTTACCGCCTAATTTTAATTCTTTTGTAATACTTTTCAAAAGAGCCTTAACACTAGGAGCATCTACAACGTCTAGCCCTTGTAATTTTTCACAAAAGCTCTTGATAACAGCAGGGACATCTTCGTCGCGTAAAACCTCAGCAGCTTCCTCATTTTCAAATTCAACTTTTTCCGTAAAGAAAAGATCGATATGATTCACAATTTCTGCTGCATAACTAATATACTCTTGCAATAAAGCCACCACTTGCGTCAGCCATTCTCGATCTTTGGCAGATAACTCCTCACCAATATACCCGGCTTGTCTCAGATGAGGCAAAGCAAGTTCTGTAATTACTTCTGGAGTGGCTTTCTTAATATATTGAGCACTAATAAAATTTAATTTATCCACATCAAAAACTGCAGGATTTTTTGCTACTCGGTCCATAGAAAATTCTTCAATCAATTCTTCTAATGAGAAAAATTCTTTTTCCCCACCAGGCGACCAGCCTAAAAGAGCCAAAAAGTTTACAATCGCTTCTGGTAAGTAGCCTAAATTGCGATATTTCTCAACAGAAGTAGCACCATGACGTTTACTCATTTTTGTACGATCCGCACCTAAGATCAGCGATATATGACCAAATGTCGGTGGTGTAAAACCGAGGGCTTCGTATAATACGATTTGCCTAGGTGTATTCGATAAATGTTCTTCTCCACGAATTACATGGGTAATTTTCATTAACGCATCATCAATCACAACGGCATAATTATATACGGGAATACCATCTGATTTCACAATCACAAAGTCCCCCACACCATTTGAATCAAAGCTCACCGTATCCCGCACCATATCCTTAAAGATAATCTGCTTATTTTCTTGTACATGAAAACGTACTGTAGGCTTACGACCTTGGGCGATGAAATTATCCTTCTCTTCTTGTGTAAGATGCAGGCATTTGCCGCCATAATGAGGAGTCTCTCCCTTATCCGATTGCAGCTGACGTTCCTCATCCAGCTCTGCCTCACTACAATAACAATGATACGCTCTACCCTCATTTAATAATTGGTTTGTATAAGTGCGATATGTATCCAAACGTTCAGTTTGACGATAAGGTCCATATTCTCCGCCTACATCAGTGCCTTCATCCCAGGTGATTCCCAACCATTTCAGTGCATCTTTAATATTTTTTTCTGATTCTTTTGTAGAGCGTTCTAAATCCGTATCTTCAATCCGCATAATAAATCTGCCATTATACTTTTTTGCCAATAACCAATTAAACAACGCCGAACGAGCGCCTCCAATATGAAAAGGACCCGTTGGGCTTGGTGCAAATCGCACTCGAATATCTTGCTGTAACATGCAAATTCCCCTCCAAAACGTCTTTCTAGCCATCATGTATATAGTTAGTTCCATATAATTCTAGCAGATTCTCTATATTTATGCAAAAAAAGCTTTTGGCACTCGTGGTCTTATACCCCAAGTGCCAACACTGCTGTTACTCCACTTTTATCACAAATAATCCATCTACCAAATCCGGGGCTATAAATGTCGTCCTTGCATTAGGAAATGCCGATACCGGCTTAGCACCATCACCTAAAATAGCCAGTCGCCAGACAATCTGATTGTTATACCAGAGTTCACCACATGTAGTGCCATCTTCTTGACGTACAACATTTATATTCACCATATATTCTGCAGCCAATGCTGCACTCGGCCAGACTAATGCTGTTATCATAAGTAACATACATATTCTTCTGCGCATACATACTCCTCCTAGATTTATCATACTTTCTCTTAAAAACAACTACCTAATAGCACAAAACTATAAGCGTAGGTTAAGTAACAGGTTGAAGCGTTAGCTATACTCATCCTTTGCCGTACTATAATGAGACTTTTCGAGAGACTACTATCACAATGCTACATAAAATCCAGATTATTTATAATATGTATCAATTCACAAATTTTATACAATTACCCCTTATTTCTACTTTATTTTTGTAAAAATACAGGAAAATATAAATGAATCGTGAATTATTTATAACAGGTAAACTTTAGCATTTTAAGAGCATTAATAGGAGGTAATAACATGAAAACTTATGTCAGATGTAAAGCCTGCGGATTCATTATGGACGAAAACCACGTTGAAGACCTATGTCCAGCTTGTGGCTTACCAAAGACAGTCTTTGAACCGTATATGAAGAAGATTTCTCCTCGCCGCACATTTATTATTGATCAGCATCTTCATCCAATCAGTGTGCATTTTCCTCAAGTCTTTATTGCCGTCATCCTTTTCATGCTAAGTCTTTCCTTCTGGGTAGAAGATCCACTGCGGGGAGAATTTCTTATCGCTGCTAAACTTTCCATCATCGCTTTCCCTTTCTCTGTACTACTAGGCTTTATTACAGGCTTAATCGATGGAAAAATTCGCTTTAAAAAATTAAAAACACCGCTCCTAGTCCGCAAGGCAATTGTGGGTACAGTGCTCCAGGTCTTATCCATTGCTATCCTAGTTTTATATCTCGCTAATGGCTTTACTACAAACAGCATGTTAATCATTATTGTATTGAGCATTTTATCTACTATTTGCGGTATTTACCTAGGCCGAGCAGGTTCTACCATGTTTAACTCCATGATGCCCGGCTAAATGACAATACGTAAGTAGAAGAAAACCACTCCTTTGTGTGCCGCATCAGCGGCATTGTGCCTTTGTGGTTCATAGAATCTCTTCGTTTTTGCCTATAAACATAAAACTGCCAGCCCTTTTATCAGGCTGGCAGTTTTATGTTTATTATACTTGCAGGATCGATGCTACAGCATAGGCAGCAATGCCTTCTCCCTTACCTGCAAACCCTAATCCTTCTGTAGTAGTGGCTTTTACATTGATTTGCCCAATCTTAAGCCCAAGAGCAGCAGCAATATTACAATTCATTTCTGGAATATACATTGCCACTTTAGGTCTTTGGGCCACAATGGTCGCATCTAAATTATGCACAAGATAACCATGTTCAGCAATAATTTCTCCCACCCTCTTTAGCAAGAAGAGACTAGATACTCCCTTATATTGCATATCTGTATCCGGGAAATGCCTGCCAATGTCACCTAATGCTGCCGCTCCTAAAAGAGCATCTTTTATCGCATGTAACAATACATCTGCATCAGAATGTCCATCTAATCCTAATTCGTAAGGTACCACTACACCACCGAGTATTAACTTGCGGTTCTCCACCAATTTGTGGACATCATATCCCATACCAACGCGCATCATTTCGTTGTTGTCACAACCTTTACTATCTAGAATACTCCTTCGTTCCTTTAGCAATGCCTCAGCTATTGTTAAATCCTCGGGAGTTGTAACCTTTAGATTATCGTAACAGCCGCATACAATCTTAACCCTTACGCCCAGTCTCTCAACAAGAGAAGCATCATCTGTACCAACAAAGTTATCCTGCTCAGCTTGCTCATATGCTTTACGTAATAAACGAGCATCAAACCCTTGTGGTGTTTGTACTGACCACAACTTGCGACGCTCTAGCGTACCCGTAACCCAGCCATCTTCATCTACCGTTTTAATTGTATTTTTTACAGCTACAGCAACTACAGCCGCCTTATGAACAACAGAAGCTTGAATGACATTAGTAATACATTCTTCTGTTATAAGAGGTCTGGCACCATCATGCACTAGAATTGTTTTTGTCGTGTTAGGAACTACCTTGATAGCATTTGCAATAGAATGTTGCCGTTCTCTACCACCTGCCACAACTTTCCAAGGCTTAATCCCTGTCAAATTACATAGCATCGTTTGCACTTGATCCACTTCATCAGGGGCAACGACGACTACTAAATTATCCACCTCAGAACAGGCTGAAAAAGTTAGCACACTATGTAATAATACAGGCATATCAACGAGCGGCAAAAATACTTTATTGCCTCCCCTCATCATCCTTTTTCCCTGCCCTGCAGCTGGTATAATCACTGTAACCACTATATTATCCTGCCTTTCCCATAAATACATCATCACTTATTATATCTTATTGTTCGATTATTGTTGCCAAATAACCTCTTTTAAAGCAATAAATTACTTCTCCTTATTCTATTAGAAATTCTCCATCTTGCCAAGTCATAATACTTCCATTACCCCTAGCGATAAGAAAAATGCTGCGTATTCTTTAAAACATATAAAGCAGAGGGTCGAACCGCAGAGACGCAGAGAACACAGAGAAAAAATAATTAATAGTGTTAAAGAATATTCCTCAGCGCGCTCTGCGTCTCTGCGGTTCATTTCTTTTTTTTTTACATAATTCTATACTTTTATTTTCGTAAAAAAAATGTCTTCGAGACTGTTCATCAACAGATCTCGAAGACATTTCCCGTTATTATACATGATTGCTTTAAGCGCCTTTTTCAATGCCTTTAGGCTTTGCAAAAATCATTCGTCCAGCAGCTGTTTGCAATACAGATGTTACTAATACTCCAATGGTATCCCCCATATGTTTCTTACCACTATCAACGACAATCATTGTGCCATCATCAAGATAGCCAACTCCTTGCCCAAGTTC
Source organism: Pelosinus fermentans JBW45 (assembly GCF_000271665.2). Lineage (GTDB taxonomy): Bacteria > Bacillota > Negativicutes > DSM-13327 > DSM-13327 > Pelosinus > Pelosinus baikalensis. Next base: position 4,351,481 of record NZ_CP010978.1, read on the forward strand.
TTTACCATCTTTTACAACATGTACAACCATTTCTTCTCCTGGCAATACTACCGGCTTAACCGAATTGGATAATTCATTAATATTCAAAACAGTTACACCTTGCAGTTCAGCAACCTTATTTAAATTATAATCGTTAGTAACCAGCTTACCTTTCATCAATTGAGCTAACTTAACAAGTTTTGCGTCCACTTCCGCAGTATCTTCAAAATCTTGTTCACTGATTTCTACATGCAACCCTAGCTCTTTCTGCATACGATTTAGGATATCTAAACCTCGGCGCCCGCGATTCCGTTTTAACGAATCAGAGGAATCAGATATATGCTGTAATTCTTCTAACACAAACATGGGAACCACAAGAACACCTTCAACAAAACCACTTTTACAAATATCAGCAATTCGACCATCAATAATAACACTGGTATCTAGGATTTTATAGCTTGGCTTCGTAATAATCTTTTCTTTCTGCCGCTCTTTTGTCTTCCAAGGAAAAACTGCCATTAACCCAATCATTTCTTCTCGTTTATGAATAGCAATATTCACTCCCAGATATCCCAAGATAATACTAATAATTCCAGGAACATAGCTACCAATAAGCGGAATATGCATAAATGCAGAACCAATTAAATTCGAAATGATCAAACCAACAGCCAGTCCTATAGAACCGGCAATAACATCAGATACTGGCATTTTATTAAGCCTGGCTTCTACCCAATAGGTAAACTGCCATAAATATTTAATAAAAAAGGGTGCCAATACATAACCAATAATCCCACCTGCTACTCCACCAAAAACAGCTACCAAGATGGTAACGATTGTATCATCACTGCTAATAAATCCTACTTTTAAAAATTCGCCACTCAACATAGATGATAAAAAGGAACTGGTGCCTAGCCATTTTGCTGTCATCAAACCTGAAACAGCTGCTAATAACGTAATGACAAATCGCAAAATTTTGTCCAACAAACTTACACCTCCCTTACTATTTATTTATTATATAAGACTTTCTCCATTCCCACAAGTATAGTATCACAACTAAGACCTTCTGGAAACATTATCTATTATACCCTAACATTAACAAAAAAATACGTCAGTTGCCTGGCGTATTTTCTTTCATTAACTCATCTATCCATTCTTCTATACTACCTAAATCCTTACCACAAGCTAATACTAACTCACTTACCATAATTTTCCTAGCAGTTTCTAGCAACCTTCGTTCACCTGCCGAAAGCTTTTTTGCATTGTCCTGAAGAATAAGATTCCGTACTACTTCAGCCACTTCATAAATGCTGCCAGTTTTTATCTTTGTTAAATTTAAATTAAATCTTTTATTCCAACTAGCCGTTTCTTGTACCGAAGTAGCCCTTAATATATCCACCACTTTGCTAATTCCGACTTCGTCAATTACTTCTCTAAGTCCAATATTTTCTACATTCTTCATAGGAATCATCACTCTCATGCCACCGTAAGGCATAGTGAGAATATAATAATCTTGCAGTTGCCCAAACACTTCATGCTTTTCAATTGCTTCAATGACACCGGCACCATGCATGGGATACACTACTTTGTCCCCTATAGCTAACATAGCATCAACTCCTATAGTAGGTAGTATATCACAAATAAAAGACATTGTCAAAATTGTATATTTTAGCATAGCATATTAATTATTGTCAAATAAAATTTTGACCTCATAATCGATTTATTGAGCTTTATATCCCAATACCTCTGATTATATGCTTACTTTTGCCTGTAAAGAATATTTTGAAAATATTTATTATGTAATGATCACAGAATCAAATCTCCTAAAATTCAAATTCATGCCTGTACAAATATTGACAATCATAGAGTTAAGTTTATATAATTAACATCAAAGTGAGGTGTTTATTAATGGATGAGAAATGCTCTGATTTTCAAACCGCTGTAGATGACTATTTAATCCGTCATCGCAGTATTCTTGATATTATGACAAAATACCAAGAAGCAAGTGCCCGAGTAAATCGTGCTTTTGCCAAAACAGTTACCGAATGCGGCTGTGTTGCCGTAAATGCCACCCGCCAACAAGCACCTGCTGATATTGAATATAGTGACTTAAAGCAATTTATGTCTTCCCATTTATCAGGTGAACCTTGCGAACAATGTAAAGAAGTACTTACTAAAGAACTCGGTCATAGTTTATTTTATCTAGCTGCACTTTGCAATTTATCAGGAATTAGTCTCAATGAAGTGATGCGCAGGGAATGCAACACCGTTACTACTTTAGGATTTTTTCATCTATCCTAATCGTAAATTACAAACACTTCCTTCGAAGATAAAACCTTTAATTTTACAGTGAACACGACTATTATAGTCGTGTCTTTTTTATTACATAAAGGACTTACCATGAGGACATGATACAACTATGATGAGGTTATTTATTACAGATAATGAGGTGGTATCATGCATTTTTTCCCAGCATTAGTTTTTCTATTTCTGCTTTTTTCGACTTTTTCTCCTTGTACGCGGGCAGCTTTTTCTCCTGCTATTGATGAGCTGGAATCAGGATATAATACAATTGTCGATGAGAATGATCAAATTATTTTGCAGTCAGGATTGGTTCTTCATGTGGGTGATCGATACATTAGTGAGGATAATAATTTGTATGAAATTACCATAATAGAGGGTTCATTAGCAAAAGCTCGTTATATAGAATCCGAACCCACTCTTTCTTTAGAAACGGAGCTTATTACCGTGCAAGGAGCAGCTAACGGCAGCCAGCCAATCATTGCCATTTATCATACTCATACCGATGAATCTTATATTCCCACAGATGGTAACTCAACGACTCCTGGCGAAGGTAGTATTATGAAAGTCGGTGATCGTTTTAGCAGCCGTCTCAAAGAACTAGGCTATCAGCCCCTTCACAATAAAACACTGCATGAACCTCATGATGCCAATGCTTATCAGCGCTCTAGACGTACCTTTATGAAACTGCTCGAACGCCAGCCTGCCGCCCTTTTTGATCTTCATCGTGACAGTGGACCTCTTGCATTTTATAAGACAACCATTAATGGACAAGATGCCGCTAAAATTTTATTAGTTGTGGGTCGGCAAAATCAAAATCAAGCCACTACTCTCCAATATGCAAAAAGAATAAAAGCAAATGCGGATAAAATGTACAAGGGATTAATACGAGGTATCTTTATGGCCCGCGGTAATTATAATCAAGATTTAAATCCTCGTTCTATGTTGCTAGAAATGGGAACCCAATATAATACGCGAGAAGCTGCAGAACACAGCGCTGCTTTATTTGCTGATATCCTTCCTTCCATTATTACTCCAAAGCCACTTCCTGCTTCTCCCGCACCAAAAGCAGCAGATACGACGATACCTGGTACTACTTCCTCAAATGATACAGGAAATGGTGGAAATACGATTACAGAGACTTCTGCCGGGAATGTCGCAAATATACAAGATGCAGGTATCACGGTTAGCAATATTCTATCCATTATCGGAGCTGTGCTGCTTGGCATTATTGCGTATCTCTATCTTAGTACCGGCAATTGGCAAGAAGCAAAAAATAAACTACATAAATTCTATAAATATGAATTTACTAACTTTCTTGGACCACGCAAAAAAAGAAAAGATTAATTATACATCATCGAGGAGTTGTCATCATGATACAAAAACATCGATTTACGGTGTTAGCCGGAATTGTAATATTTTCGGCTCTGATTATCTTTAGTTTTTTACATCTATTACCGTTGAACATCTTTTCGATTCAGCAAAAACCGGAACCTGCGCCTCAGAAAGTCTATGATTATTATTTCATTTTAGATGAAGCAGATGGGCATAGTTTAATGTATGTACCTTTAGTGGTAAGCGTTGGGGATGAAATCTTAACGGAAGAAAATAAACTGTATCAAGTAGTAAAAATCGAAGAAAACCGAGCCTATGCTCGGTTTGTAAAAGATATAAAATTAGATAAGTATAAGAAAAAATAGATAATATCGTCACTATGTGGATTCTTAGTTTTTACATATTACGATCCAACAATGCTTGTTCTCGCACTCGTTTTAAACCATCTTTTATTGTTTTTGCTCTAACTTCGCCAATTCCTTCTACATCATCTAGTTCAACAATCGTAGCATTATAAATACAAGGCAATGTTTTAAAGTGAGTTACTACGTTTTCCACAATGGACATTGGCAAACGAGGAATTCGCTTTAGTACTCGAAACCCATGAGGCACCACTGGAACATCTAAAATATTCGGCGTAGCTCCATAACCTAAAATGCGGCAAATGGTATAAGGCTCTAAATTTTCCTCCGGTAATACAGCCAATTGTTCTCGTACCTCTTGTACTTGGCATCCATTAAAACAATAATCTTTAAGCAATAGCTCCATATCATCCTGCTCTGCCATCAACTCTTCTAATTGCATACTTACCAGGCGACCTTCACTGCCTAATTCAATGACATGGCGCTCGATCTCCATTGCAATACGACTCACCTGCTCCACGCGAATAATAATTTCCGCCACATCTAATAATGTTACAAAATCTTCAAACTCTAAGGCACTTAAATTGGTCAAACTCCGCACTAATACTTTGCAATATTTCTCCAATGTCTGCAACGCTTGATTGGCACGGCTTAAACTTACTGTAATGTCTTTTAGGGTATACCGTAAATCACCTAGATACATGGTAATTAAATTCCGTCTTTGTGAAATAGCAATCACCAAACCTCCGGTTTGTTTAGCAACTCTTTCCGCAGTACGGTGCCTTGTACCTGTTTCTGTCGTAGGAATCTTCGAATCTGGCACCAATTGGGCGTTGGCATATATAATATGTTTAAGATCAGAAGATAAAATCAACGCCCCATCCATTTTCCCCAATTCATAAAAACCTGCAGGAGTATACTCACAATTTAGTGAAAATCCACCATCTACTACATCCAATAAAGGCTGATTATTACCTACTAATACCAAGACCCCCATCTTGGCCCTTAAAATATTCTCCAAACCTTCTCGCAGCGGCGTGCCAGGAACTAATTTTTTAATCGTTTTTACAAATTTTGCATCCCATAATTTATCTTGCCGCTTTTTCGTCATAGAAATACCGCCTCCATTGCTTCAATTACATTACTAACCCCAACTATTTTTAATCCTTGCTGACGTATTTTGAGTCCTGTTAAATTACCCGCTGGGATCACAAATCTTTTAAATCCCATGGTAGCGGCTTCACTGATGCGTACATCTACTCTTGACACCATACGTACTTCACCTGTTAGGCCAACCTCTCCCATAACCACCGTATGGGCATCCAACGATATGTTGCGAAAGCTGGATGCTACCGCAAGAATCACTGCTAAATCCGCAGCGGGTTCCGTTACTTTAATACCACCTACGGCGTTCACATAAGCATCCTGATTTCCTAGCATCAAACCTACTCTCTTTTCTAGCACTGCCATTAAGAGAATCAATCGATTATAGTCAAAGCCAACCGCCATACGCCTAGGCATGCCAAAGCAAGTGGTGCTCACCAAAGCTTGGATCTCGATCAGCAAGGGTCTAACACCTTCCATACAGGCTAGTACTACAGATCCTGGAGCGCTTTCTGGCCTCTCGGATAACAGCAGCCCTGAAGGATTCTTAACTTCCATAAGTCCATCTTCCTCCATGGAAAAAATTCCGCTCTCATGGGTTGAGCCAAATCGATTTTTGATAGCGCGGAGTACACGGAAAGCATAGGTTTTCTCACCCTCAAAATATAATACAACATCTACCATATGTTCTAGAATACGGGGACCAGCAATATTCCCCTCCTTTGTTACATGACCAATAATAGCAATCGGAATACCAGTTTCTTTTGCTAAGCGCAATAACTTTCCTGTAGATTCCCGCACTTGTCCCACGCTTCCTGGAGCTGAAGGAATTTCTGGACTATACATCGTTTGAATCGAGTCAATAATCATTAAGGCAGGTTTTAGCTGATTGGCAGAAAGTGCGATTTCATCTAAATTCGTCTCTGTCATGATCAATAACTTATCACTTAATTTATTCAGACGCTCAGCTCGCATTTTTGTTTGAGCAGCCGACTCTTCACCAGAGACATATAAGACACTGCCATAGGTCTGACTTACACTACAAGCCACTTGCAGCAGCATTGTAGATTTTCCAATACCAGGATCACCACCAATCAGTATAAGAGCTCCCGGAACAATCCCCCCGCCTAGTACACGATCAAATTCTCCAACCCCCGTTGTGAGTCTAGGCACAGCAAAATTGTCCACTTCCGTAATTGGACGCGGTTTAGCGCCATTGCTGGTACTATGACGTTTTTTCCCATCTTGCCTGCTAAGTGTTTCCTCCACCATACTATTCCACGACTCGCAACCTGGACAACGTCCTAACCATTTCGGTGAATCTGCACCGCACTCTTGACAAACAAAATGAATTTTAGCTTTAGACAAATTATGCTTACCCCTTCCAAATATCTACAATACCACATAACTAAGAGCATTTTATAACATGCACTATATCATTGCTATTATAAAATGCTCTTCGTGCTATTTCTTTTATTTTCCTGCAATAACTTACAATATTTGTTATTTTTTCATCAATTTTACTTTTCCATCTGCATCAACATCAATTAAAACCGTGTCACCTTTGATTACTTGATGACGAAGCATTAATTCGGCGATTTCATCTTCGACTAATTTTTGAATGGCTCTTCTTAAAGGTCTTGCACCATATGCATAGTCCCGCCCCTCTTTTACCAATTCCGCCTTGGCCTTGTCGCTGCATTCTAAGTAAAGCGTATTGTCCTCTAAACGCTTACCTACATCCTTTAACATAATATCCACAATGCTGGTAAGTTCTGTATCAGTCAGACTACCAAATACAATCATTTCATCAACTCGATTGATAAATTCAGGACGGAAAGTACGTTTTACTTCCTCCATCACTCTGTTCTTGGCATTCTCGGCTTCATTATTCATTTTATCATCCGCTAAGAACCCTAGCATAGTATTATCTCTACGCAAATGCTTTGCCCCTACGTTAGAAGTCATAATAATGACCGTATTCTTAAAATCTACCTTACGACCCTGACTGTCAGTTAATCTGCCGTCTTCTAAAACCTGCAGTAAAATATTAAATACATCATAATGGGCTTTTTCAATTTCATCTAATAAAATAACTGCATAGGGTTTACGTCTAACTGCATCTGTTAACTGTCCGCCCTCATCATATCCAACATAACCAGGAGGAGCACCAATCAAACGAGAAACGGTATGTTTCTCCATGTACTCTGACATATCTAATCGAATCATAGAACTTTCATCATTAAACAAAGTAGCAGCCAGTGCCTTCGCTAACTCTGTCTTACCAACACCTGTTGGTCCTAAGAAGATAAAGGAACCAATAGGCCGTTTCGGATCTTTAAGACCAGCTCTAGCCCGGCGTACTGCCCTAGCTACCGACTTAACTGCCTCATTCTGTCCAATCACTCTTTTATGCAGTTCCTCTTCTAAATTCAGCAGCCGTACCGCTTCTTCTTGAGCTAATTTTTCAACTGGAATGCCCGTCCAAACAGCTACTATATGAGCAATCTCTTCACCCGTAACCACAAGCTGTTCATTCCCCTGCTGTTTCCACTCTTTTTGCTTACTTTCCAGTTCATTTTTCAACCTTTTTTCTTCATCTCTAAGATGAGCGGCTTGCTCATACTCTTGTGCTGCGATAGCAGCTTCTTTTTCCGTCTGCAATTGTTTTAATGTCTTTTCTAACTCTTTCACATTGGAAGGTGAAGAAAACGTTTTAAGACGGACACGGGCTGCTGCCTCATCCATCAGATCAATTGCCTTATCTGGTAAAAATCGATCGGATATGTAGCGGTGAGACAAGGTAACAGCCGCTTCAATTGCTTCATCCGTAATACTAATTCGATGAAAGGCTTCGTATTTATCCCGAACCCCTTGCAAAATAGTAATAGCATCCTCTACAGATGGCTCACTTACCGTAATCGGCTGAAAACGCCGTTCAAGAGCAGCATCTTTTTCAATGTATTTTTTATATTCATTGAGTGTCGTGGCACCAATCACTTGTATCTCACCCCGGGCTAAAGCAGGTTTTAAAATATTTGCAGCATCAATCGCTCCTTCCGCAGCACCTGCTCCAATTAGAGTATGTAGCTCGTCAATGAACAAAATAACATTACCATCCTGACGAACTTCTTCTAAAACCTTTTTCAAGCGTTCTTCAAAATCCCCACGGTATTTCGATCCAGCTACTAACGATGCCATATTCAAAGAGATAATTCGCTTTACTCCGAGTATATCAGGAACATTATTCTGCACAATACGCTGCGCTAGCCCTTCCGCAATCGCAGTCTTGCCCACACCAGGTTCACCAATGAGTACAGGGTTATTCTTTGTACGGCGGCTGAGGATTTGCAATACACGTTCAATCTCAGCTCCCCGACCAATCACAGGATCGATCTTGCCTTCGCGAGCTAATTTATTCAGATCACGACCAAATTCTTCTAACGTAGGCGTATTGGAACTTACTTGCTTTCCTCCCGATTGCTGCTGAACGCCTTGCCCGGATGCAGTAAAGCCACTTAATAATTCTGATACTTTCTGACTTAATACTTGTACATCTACATCAAGCCCGTCTAATAGCTGAGCCGCTACGCCTTCTCCTTCCTGAAGGAGACCTAATAATAAATGCTCTGTACCAACATAGTTATGCCCTAAATCAGCAGCAACATTAATTGCCAATTCAATGCACCTTTTCGCACGAGGAGTATAGGAAATTTGAGCATTAGCAGCTTCGCCACGACCAACTAATTTTTCCACCTCCATCCGGACTGTCTCAATGCTAATATTTACGGACAGCAGCCCTTTGGCTGCTATCCCCTCACTTTCATGCAATAGACCTAATAATAAATGTTCTGTACCTATATAATCATGTCCTAAGCCTATAGCTTCTTGATGGGCAAAATGCAGTGCTTTTTGCGCTCTTTCAGTAAATCGTCCTAACATTTAAATTCCCCTCCTAGTCATTTGTTAATTTTTCTCGAATAATCTGCGCTCTTAATTTCTTACGTTCATTACCACTTAATTCAGGGCGATCACTCATTTTCTGCAAAAAATTTGGTCTTGTAATTACCATAAGTTCATTGAAATTACAATTTGAACCTTCATTGATAATTCCTAACTCATATCCCATTCGTACATCACTCAATAAAGCTAGAGCTTCCTGACCTGAGATACTACGAGCATACTTTAAGGTACCATAAGCGCGCCATACGCGATCTACCAGCATATCCGTAGTATCAGCATACAACCCGCCTCGCGCTGTACGTTCATGATCGACTACCTGCTTTACTACACTGTATAAATTATCAATGATCTCTTGCTCTGTAAAACCTAAGGTCAATTGATTGGAAATCTGAAAAATATTGCCAACAGCCTCTGTACCTTCGCCATATAGTCCTCTTACGGTTAAACCAAGCTGAATTACAGCATTTACAATGCGATTGATTTGCCCAGTTAGGACCAGAGCGGGTAAATGTACCATAACAGAAGCCCTAAGACCTGTACCTAAATTAGTAGGACAAGAAGTTAAATACCCTAGTTCTTCATTAAAAGCAAGAGCATGTTTATTTTCAATAATATCATCTACCTGATTGGCGCTTGTAAAGGCCTTCACTAAATTGAGCCCAGGCATTAAGCATTGAATACGCAAATGATCCTCTTCATTAACCATAATGCTTACCGTTGTGTCCTGCTTTACAAGAATTGCCCGATTGCTTGCTTCCCGGGCATGATCAGGGCTAATAATATGCTTTTCAACTAATACTAATCTTTCCAACAATGGCAGCTTCTCTAAATCAATAAACATGTAATCCGATTGCTCGTTACTATTTAAATCACATAAAGAACTCTTTAACTGAGATACCACTTGAGACAGTTGCTCTCCGTTGGCCCTTTGAGGAAAGGGTATACCTTCCAGATTACGTGCCAAACGAATGCGACTGGCAAGTACAATATCACCATCTTGCGCACCGCTACTCATCCAATGCACAAACGGTTGATCAAGCAAATTTTTCATTAACATTTGCTATTCCTCCTTGCCGCTTAACCCTATTTCTTTTTCTAAATTTTTAATTTCATCCCGCAGTAATACGGCTTTCTCATACTCTTCATTTATAACATATTGCTCCAGCTGCTGACGTATCTTCTTAATTTGCTGCCTGATTTTAAGTGTGCCGCCGTTACGCTTAGGTATTTTTCCCGTATGAGAGCTAGAGCCATGAATTCGCTTTAATAAAGGCTCAAACTGCCCACCAAAAACAGTATAACAAGCACTACAGCCAACTTTTCCTTTGCGGTTAAAATCGGTATATGTCATCCCGCACTCAGAACAGCTTTCCTGCCCTCTTAGCATCTGAGGATCAACAAAGAGTCCATGATTAAAAATACCTTTCAAAAAATCGTGAACATAGGACTGAGTGTCAAAGGATAAACTAATTTCACCTGCGGCTTTTGCACATTCTGCACACAGGTTTTTTTCTGTCTTTTGATTATTAACGATTTTGATTATATGCATACAAGCTGTACGGCTCTTACATTCATCACACAACATCATGCAATCCTCCTCATGTTAACTCCGATAATTTTAATAGCAAAGAACGTAACATTGCTGATCGTTCTTGAGGCGCTATATGCTCATAAATGATGTCAAAGAAGTGCAGCATCAAAGCGGCCTCTCGTCCCGTTAACATTCCCTGAGCCGTAAGACTCTTAACAATATTTACAGCTTCAGAGAACATCGTATCCTCAGCAACTTGTTCTGCCGCATCTTCATAAATCAAAGTATGGACAGGAATACGTTCAATGCGTACAAATCCACCTGAACCACGCCTTGACTCTACAATAAAACCTCTTTCTATCGTAAAGCGAGTACTTAATACATAACTAATCTGAGACGGGGCGCACTCAATCTCTTCGGCCATTTCATTACGTTTTAATACAATAATATCCTCACACTGATTCGCTAGTTTATGTAGAATCAGTTTTTCAATATCATCTGCTAAATTGCCCATGGTCTCACCTGCCTGCTTCAATCATTATTTGACCTTTACTCTATTCTATTTGACTTTTTGACTTTTTGCAACTATTTTTTTGATTATAATTCATAGTTTTTTTTAAATAATAATAATGCTCCCTACAACTCCAAGTAAATCATACCTTATCTTTCTTCTTTATAGTATTGCGCTAAAAAAGACTGATCTATGCCATCCATGAAAGAAAAACACTGATGCGACTTCTAAAAAGTAAAACCTTTCCCCTATAATTCCAGTGTATGACACGATACTGCAAAAAGAGAGCGATATCTCGCCCTCTTTTTACTCTAAAATATTAATTCTTATTTTTTATTTGCTTGTATTTTCTTTGCAAATTCCAATCCAAATTGGAAGCATGCATCCTGTTCTTCTTTGCTTGCCAGCCATTTTACTGCTAATCCTGGATTTTCAACAGCTATACCCGCCCGTTTTAAGGACTCTTCCATCGCCTTTAGTGCTCCTCCTGCCCAGCCATGAGCACTAAAAGCAGCACCTATTTTATTCACAGGTTTTAGTCCCTCCATATAGGTTAAGAATCCCCCCATGGTCGCCAGCACCGTATTATGCTGAGTAGAGGACCCAAGAATGACCCCTCCCGCTTCAAGTACATCATTAATAATATCGCTCATTGCTGAAGTTTTTAAACGGTGCAGCTTTCCTTTCGCTCCTGATGCAGCAACACCCTCTAAGATACGGCGAGCCATATCTTCTGTGGCTCCCCACATCGTATCGTATATGATGACAACGGTATCATCATGATATCCGCTGCCCCATTGTTCATATTTCTTTAGGATGTCTCCAATGTGAGAACGCCAAATCACACCATGACTCGGAGCAATCAATTTTATGTGCACCGTTTCGGTCTTCGTTAACGCCGTACCAACTAAGCGGCTATAAGGCATTAATATATTTGCATAATATTTAGCAGCTTCTTGCATAACATCATGAATCTCATTTTCATCATCAAACCGTTTGGTAGTAGAAATATGCTGCCCAAAAGCATCATTCGAAAACAAAATTTCTTCACCAGTTAAATAGGTTGCCATAGAATCCGGCCAATGCAGCATTGGCATAGTAATAAATTTCAGTTGTTTTGCACCAAGATCTAAAGAATCTCCTTCTTTTACAACTTGGAAATCATACTCTTTATTATAGTGCTTGACAATAGAATCTTTCCCTTGGCTTGTTAATACCACCTTAGCCTGAGGCGTCTTTTCCATAATAATTGGCAAAGCACTGGCATGGTCAGGCTCTGTGTGATTACAAACAATATAATCTATTTTTGCTGGATCAACAATCTGACTGATACGCTCTAATAATTCTGAAGCAAAAGGTGCTTTTACCGTATCAATTAAACATATTTTTTCATCTACAATTAAGTAGGCATTATAGGTAATACCCCTTGGTGTACCATATCCATGAAAATCCCGCATGGTCCAGTCAACTGCACCTACAGAATATACTCCCTTTGCGATTTCAATATTATTCATCATACTGCTTTCTCTCCTCCTAGGTCTCCCCAATTTAAATTTCTATATTATAATACATTAGGGGTTTTTGCTAATGCTGACACAACTAACCGAGCTTCTTCAATAATATGCTCGATAATAACCTTAGCCGGTTCGATCTTCGTCAATGGCAGCAAACTCTGCCCAGCTTGTACCATACCATTTTCTACATCTCCGTCAATCGCAGCCAGACGATTGGTACCTGTTGCCAAAGCCGCAAGTTCCGCTTCCGGCACATGTTGACGCTCTAACTCTAAGAAACGTTCTGTAAACTTATTTTTTACCCCGCGAACAGCATGCCCAGAAAGTAACCCTGTCACAACACTGTCAGTGTCACTTGCGGAAATTAATTTTTGTTTCACATTGGCATGAACGGCACATTCTTCTGCTACTAAGAACCTTGTGCCCATTTGAATGCCTGACGCTCCCATAGAAAGCGCTGCAACTAAACCTCGTCCATCAGCAAAGCCGCCAGCTGCAATCACAGGAATATCAATCTCTGGAATCACTTGTGTCATTAAGGCCATCGTCGTTAATACACCAATATGGCCTCCTGCTTCCATTCCCTCAATCACAATCGCATCTGCACCTTTTTCCTGTACTCGTTTTGCTAGTTTTACATTTGGAACTACTGGAATTTTTTTAATGCCTGCTTGATCAAGTTGAGAAAAGAACGGAATTGGATTCCCTGCACCAAGAGTAACAAAAGCTACCTTTTCCTGGCAGACTACATTCATTATTTCTTCCTTATCCACGGCCATAAGCTGCACATTTACGCCGAAAGGTTTCTTAGTTAAGGTTTTAGCTAAACGTATTTGTTCACCAACCCACTGGGCGTTACGTCCCCCTGCAGCAATAATACCAGCTCCACCAGCTTCTGACACGGCTGCTGCTAGCTTTCCGTCAGATACCCATGCCATACCGCCTTGTATAATTGGATACTTTATATTTAGCATTGTTGTTAATTTTGTACTCATCATTATCCACCCCTTTTACTAATGTAGTGTCTTTTGAGAAAATTCACTATTGAAAATAGATTCTCCTGCAAAAAACTTCTGTTAATTTTATTAAAACCAATATCCAGTATTTTCTGTCTTTTCTTATCAAAATATTCTTTACAATTTTATGTATTCAATTTATAATGAAAAGCTACAATACATAATATAAAAGGCGTAATAATAGAATATTTTAAACCAAAATATATATTTTAAATGATTACTAAAAGTGCATACGCCTAAATCATTAGCTAAATGAAAAGGAGCAGTCGAATATGATTATGGGAATTATAAGCAGGCACCTCACCATTGATATGTACGGATGCAGTTTTGAAAGTCTTACTACTATGGAAATTCTTAAACAAGCAATGCTGGCAGCAATTACTGAATCGAATATGACACTACTTGAATTCACTGAATACCACTTTCAACCGCAAGGCTTAACAGGTCTGGCAGCGCTGGCATTACTAGCAGAAGGTCATATGAGCATACATACATTTCCTGATAAAGGTTATGCTGCCATAGATTTATTCAACTATAGTGATGCAAGTCAACCTGATAACGCCTCTAAAGTATTAAAGAAATTTTTAAAACCAGAAAAGATTAAAATTACTAATATTAAACGTGGGGACTTTGGTTCAATCAGTGATATGAAACCCAAAATTAGGGTTAGCAGCACTCCCATACGTCGTGTACGGGATACAGGAGCTAAAGTGTTTAAGTTCTTATCCCGCTCCAAATAATGGACAAGACGTGAGAAAAACCGCTAGACTATTCATTTTATGAATGCGCTAGCGGTTTTTTATTTATTGCGGCATATTACTCACTATTACTCTTCTCCAAAGTTGCTCTTAATCATATCTTCAAGAGCCTTACTACATTCTTTTTCATCTTCGCCTTCAGTAGTAATTGTAATCTGAGTATTTTGTTTCAAACCCATGCTCATAACTGCCAAAATACTCTTTCCATCTGCAACTTTATTATTAGCTGCAATTTTAACTTTGCTTTTAAAGGTGGCTGCCTTCTGCACAAACTGAGCTGCTGGCCTAGCATGTAGTCCACTAGTATTTGTAATTGTTACCTGTATTTCAATCATAGTTATCCCTCACATATAAAAATTATTATTTTATCATTAGGAGGCAATGGTTAACCCCCGCCATACACAATAAAGGACAAAAATATTTGAACCACAAAGGCACAAAGGACACTATAGAACTCTCCCTTTGTGTGCCACGATAGTGGCATTGTGTCTTTGTGGTTCATAAACTCATAAATTAACTACCTCTTAACACTTGTTCAAAGTACGTGCACCTTCTGCCGTTGCTATAACAGCAGCTAAAGCACTTCCTAATGATGCTTCTACAACAGCGCTAATCGCTCCCTCTAAAATAGGAGCATCAGCAATTTGAACTTTAGCACGCAATTCTTCATCTAAAAATTCAAAAGCAGTTTCTGTACTCAATACTGCACTGCCCAAATCTACCATAACTGCGACACCATCACCTGTATTAGCTGAGATAATGGCCTCACTCACTTGAAATGCATCTGTCCCAATGCCACCATCTGCCATTCCCCCAGCCGCAATTATTTTTTGTTCAGGGGCTGACATTTGCAATGCCATTTCTCGTATCCCTTCTGCGACCTTTTGGCTATGTGAAACAATAACAACTCCAACCATGTCCTTGAGACCTCCTGTTTATTGACGACGAAGATGTTCTAATAATGCCTTTAACATAATATACGAAGATGTTGCACCAGGATCTTGATGCCCACGACTTCTCTCTCCGAGATAACTTGCTCTCCCTTTGGTAGCAATGATCGTTTTGGTAAATTCCACACCCTGCTGCGCAGCCTCGCACGCTAATTCCAAACATTCGATCACCGATTTTCCTGTCTTAGCACCATCCTGAAATGCTTCATAAGCAGGTACTAAAGCATCAAGCATGGTTTTTTCTCCTGTTGTCGCTTTCCCTCTTTCCTTAATACCAGCAATAGCCGCCTCTAACATCAAGCCAATCGTCTCTACATCAAGTTCCGTTTTCCCCTGACTAGGAACAGCAGCCCGCAAGAAAGCGGTGCCATACAATGGTCCTGCGGCTCCGCCTACACTCGATATCAAGGTCATCCCTACTGTTTTAAGGACTTTTCCTATATCACTTTCTGTTTCTAGTGTCTGCAGCTTTGCCTTTACTGCCTCAAATCCTCGTGCCATATTGATACCATGATCTCCATCACCAATCGCAGCATCTAAATCCGTTAACATTTGTCTATTACCAATGATCGTTTCACCCACAGCAGATATCACTTCATATAACTCTCCACTCATAAAACCAAATCCTCCTTTTAAAACTGTACCAAAGCTGGTGTATCTGCAGGAGCTAATAATAACTCTTTTAGCTCACTATCAAGCTTCAAAATACTAATGGAAAAACCCGCCATTTCTAGTGATGTCATATAATTCCCGACATATGTTTTAGCAATATGTAAACCTTTCTCTTTTAAGAGTGCTGCTACTTTTCGATTTACAATGTAAAGCTCCATCAACGGTGTAGCTCCCAGTCCATTAATCAGTACTGCAACTTCTTGTCCTACAGCCAAAGGCATATCTGCTAGAATCTTATCCACCAGATGATCTGTAATTTCATCTGCAGTACGCAAAACTTCCCGATGCGTACCTGGCTCACCATGAATTCCCATACCAATTTCTATTTCATTTTCTTCTAATACAAAGCTAGGTTTACCAGCAGCTGGTACTGTGCAAGAATCAAGCGCCATTCCCATTGATCTCACATTATGAATGACTTTATCCGCAATTCGCTTTACTTCTTCTAATTCAGCTCCCGCTTCTGCTTTTGCACCGGCAATTTTATGTACCAATACAGTGCCTGCAATACCTCTCCTGCCGATGGTCCAAGTACTGTTCTCTACAGCTACATCATCATTTACAATGACTTTATCCACCGTAATACCATCAGCATTTGCCATCTCAATGGCCATTTCAAAATTCATAACGTCACCGCTATAATTTTTTATGATCAACAGTACACCTTTACCATTATCAACTGCTTTTACAGCTTCGTATACCTGATCTGGCGTTGGTGAAGTAAATACAGCCCCTGCAACAGCGCCATCAAGCATCCCACGGCCGACAAAACCAGCATGAGAAGGCTCATGCCCGCTGCCACCGCCGCTTACCAAAGCCACTTTGCCAGCCCCTGGTTTCTTAGCTCTTACTAGTACTTCAAAACCATCCACCCTTTTTACATATTGAGAATGTGCCAGCACCATACCTTGCAACATTTCCTCTACTACCTGTTCTGGTACATTAATAACTTTTTTCATGTCTTTTCTCTCCTTCGTTATTTATATTCCATTCGTGGCAGGCTTCCGATGATTTTCAGCATAATATGCCATAAGAAACATACATATCATTGCTTTACATAGTAAAGTACACGCAATAATCATGCCAAGCGAAAAAGACCATAATAAAAAGCATATAACAATCACCAAAGGGCTTTAAACCTCAATATTAATATAGAAGAATTCATCTGTCATAACTTACTGAGTAACGTAAAGAAAATCAATTTGGTAAAAAATATCAACTTTACCTTCTTTGTTGATACTTTTTACCATAAGCACTCTTTTTTACCAGCTTACTGTTTTTTCTATGCCATATTTCTTAGCCTTGGCTGCTATTGTTTTATGTGTTAACCCTAAGGCTTTGCCAGCTCGGTTATAACTATTGTAAGTACCTAGCGCTAACTTGATAATCCTCTTTTCATATTCTTCCCAAGGTAAAATAATTTCACTATTTACTATACTGCTTCCTTCTTTATTTTTCGTTATTAATTTTTCCTTAAGGTATGTAGGCAAATGTTCAATGCCAATAAAATCACCTTCTGTTAAGGTTACAAGCCTTTCAATCATGTTTTCCAGCTCACGAACATTTCCCGGCCACTTATACTGCAACAGTATATCCAGGGCATCATTTTTTATACCTTTTGCTTTCCTTGTTAATTCAAGGCTGACTTTATTTAGAAAATGTTCTACCAATATCGGAATATCCTCTTTGCGTTCTCTTAAAGGCGGCAATAACAAGGGGATTACGTTTAAACGATAGTATAAGTCTTCTCGAAACTCTCCATTTAAAACCATCTTCTCTAAATCCTGATTGGTAGCAGCAATAATTCGTACATTCACTTTAATTGTACTCTCACCGCCAACCCTCTCGAATTCTTTTTTTTGTAATACACGCAGCAATTTTACTTGCATACTTTTTTCCATCTCACCTATTTCATCTAAAAAAATGGTACCATGATCAGCTAATTCAAATTTTCCTAACTTTCTACGAATGGCACCTGTGAATGCTCCCTTTTCATGACCGAAGAGCTCACTTTCCAATAAGTTAGTAGGAATCGCACCACAATTTACTCGAATAAAAGGCCCTGCTTCCTGTCTGCTGGCATAATGAATCCCTTCTGCCACTAATTCCTTACCAGTACCGCTTTCACCACGAATTAACACGTTAGAAGAACCTTCCGCAGCTTTTGCTGCCATTGCTAATACATCAAAAACTTTACCACTTCGCCCAATAAAGTGCTCAAAAGCTCGATTCGGCTTCTTAGTACGCCATAACTCTTGCTCTAAATATTCAGCCTTTGCTGAAATATGATTCAAATTTTCCATCAGACCCTGTACCTCTGTAATATCCTTTACCACGGATACCACTCCTGTTACTTCATCATCTACAATAATTGGGTTCACATTAGCAACTACTGCCACTCCATTTTTCTTCTTGCTGATAGTTCCCAATACTTGTTTCCCAGATGAGAGTACACTACATCGTGCTCCATTAGGAGAAATCTCCTGTATATTCTGCCCTACCAGCTGTGCATACTGTTGATTAAGAATGCGCAAATAGGCTGGATTTACATAGGTAATACAGCCTTCTTTATTCACTACACAAATTCCATCTTGTACAGATTCCAAAATTAACTGAAGTTGCTCTTTTAACTCTTTAACCTCTTGCAATTCTCCTGTAATTTTCTCTAATGCGGAAATATCTTCAAAAATAGCCACTGCTCCCTTAATTTGTCCATCAATAATAATAGGAGTACGGTTAGTAATTGTACTTGAGGAACCAATAACCTGCCGATACGCAAGCTCAGGAATTCCTGTTTTATTCACAAAATGCAACCTGGAATTTGGAATTACATCATACACTTTTTTCCCAACGACAGCATTAGCAGGAATACCTAATATCTCCTCTGCTGCTGGATTGAATATTGTGACTACATCATGCTCGTCACTAACCATTAGCCCATTAGCCATACTATTAAAAATTTGCTCAGCCGTAAAAGCATTATCCTGGAGCAATTTATCCACTTCACTAATAATCTGAGCATTATCGAATTGAAAGTCACTCTCTAAAAATTCCACCATCTGGTTAACCACATAAGCAGCATGCTTCCCATGGCCTACAACCCAGACTTCATCTCCGGCTTTTATTTTTAAAGAACAAAGTAATATCAAACTATTTGATGCTATATTTTCTTGCTCTTTATATCTAAAAAATAGAGTAGTTTGATAGGTCATACTCAGTGCATGGGATTTTTGCACTATCATTGCTGCCACTCGTGTGTGTAATCCTTTTTGGTGTTGAATTACTGCTCTTTTTTCATAATGCAACTTTTCACCCTCTTTATGCATGGTTAATAATCTAGTCATGTAATATATAGCATATTATTAATTAAAATGGCAATTTTTACTTGACAAATTGTCTATAATGGATAATAATAATTAATAGATAATCAATAAATATTTTTATGGAGGTTTTATACAAATGAAAACAGAAAAAAACTTAGGTGATGGCTTCGCTGGTGAATCTCAAGCAAATGTAAAATACTTAGCTTTTGCTAAAAAAGCAGAGGCTGATGGTTTCCCGCAAGCAGCTAAATTATTCCGTGCAACTGCTGAAGCAGAAATCATTCACGCTCATGCTCATCTAAAAGCACTAGGTAAAATCAAAACAACTGCTGATAATTTACAAGCTGCTATTGCTGGTGAAACCTATGAATTTAGCGAAATGTATCCTCAATTCATTAAAGAAGCGAAAGAAGAAGAAAATACAGCAGCAGCATTACGTTCCTTTACTTTAGCAAACGAAGCTGAAAAAGTACATGCTGTCTTATACAAGAAAGCTCTTGATACTTTAGAAAATAAAGAATCCTTCCCTTACTACCTCTGTACTGTTTGTGGTCACATCCATGAAGGCAGCGCACCGGATTCCTGTCCAATTTGTGGTGCGAAAGCACAAGCATACAAAAAATTCGATTAAATATATTTTTTACTATAATAGAAAGACCACTTCATTTATGAGGTGGTCTTTCTACTTATATTCTATAATCATTCACCATAACTTTAACTTTTCCTGTCTGGAAATTAAATATTAATCCATGTACAGATACATCATTAGGGACCAAAGTTTTTTCTGTGCTTTTCTAAAAAATGCACAGAATTATCCCCAATTGTTTATAACCTCATATAACTCTCTTTTACACTTCTAGCTTATCCACAAAGTAACTGCAACTCTAGGTGGCATATAACAAATCGATCCACAATATCGCAAAGGGCACAGAAGGTTCTATCTATAACTTATTTTAGATTGTTCTTTGTGATTCAATTATAATTAAAAAGCACTCACGTAAATGAGTGCTTTTTAATTAACCAGCAACTATCTATCCTCCCAGGCCGTTTCCAACCAAGTACTTTCGACGTATAAGGGCTTAACTACTGTGTTCGGTATGGGAACAGGTGGAACCCCTTAGCTATCGCCACTGGATAGAAGTACATATGAAATATGTTCCTTCAAAACTTCACAGAAGAAAGACTGCATGTTAGTCGTTAGCAGCTTGCTGCTAACTAAATTAAGTCAAGCCCTCGTCCTATTAGTACCAGTCAGCTGAATCCATTGCTGGACTTACACACCTGGCCTATCAACCTTGTCATCTACAAGGGGACTTACTAGCTTATGCTATGAGAGATCTCATCTTAAGGCTGGTTTCACGCTTAGATGCTTTCAGCGTTTATCCTTTCCGAACGTAGCTACCCAGCTGTACTCCTGGCGGAATAACTGGTACACCATTGGTTCGTCCACTCCGGTCCTCTCGTACTAGGAGCAGTTCCCTTCAAATCTCTTACGCCCGCGATGGATAGGGACCGAACTGTCTCACGACGTTCTGAACCCAGCTCACGTACCACTTTAATGGGCGAACAGCCCAACCCTTGGGACCTACTACAGCCCCAGGATGTGATGAGCCGACATCGAGGTGCCAAACCTCCCCGTCGATATGGACTCTTGGGAGAGATTAGCCTGTTATCCCCAGGGTAGCTTTTATCCGTTGAGCGATGGCCCTTCCACGCGGTACCACCGGATCACTAAGTCCGACTTTCGTCCCTGCTCGACCTGTACGTCTCGCAGTCAAGCTCCCTTCTGCCTTTGCACTCTACGCGCGATTTCCAACCGCGCTGAGGGAACCTTTGAGCGCCTCCGTTACATTTTCGGAGGCGACCGCCCCAGTCAAACTGCCCACCTGACACTGTCCTCAGTATCGTTACTACTAAAGTTAGAATTCCAGTAAATAAAGGGTGGTATCCCAACAACGACTCCACACATACTAGCGTACATGTCTCGCAGTCTCCCACCTATCCTGTACATCATTTACCAAAATTCAATGTCAGGCTACAGTAAAGCTCCATGGGGTCTTTCTGTCCAGTCGCGGGTAACCTGCATCTTCACAGGTATTTCAATTTCACCGGGTCCCTCGTTGAGACAGTGCCCAAGTCGTTACACCTTTCGTGCGGGTCGGAACTTACCCGACAAGGAATTTCGCTACCTTAGGACCGTTATAGTTACGGCCGCCGTTTACTGGGGCTTCAGTTCACACCTTCGAATTGCTTCTAAGCACTCCCCTTAACCTTCCAGCACCGGGCAGGTGTCAGCACCTATACGTCAGCTTTCGCTTTAGCAGGCACCTGTGTTTGTGGTAAACAGTCGCTTGGGCCTCTTTTCTGCGACCTCCTTTAGCTCATACCGCAAGGGTAATCACCTAAAGAGGCTCCCCTTCTCCCGAAGTTACGGGGACATTTTGCCGAGTTCCTTAACGAGGGTTTTCCCGCGCACCTTAGGATTCTCTCCCCGCCTACCTGTGTCGGTTTGCGGTACGGGCACCCACAGCCTCGCTAGAAGCTTTTCTTGACAGCATGGGATCAGTAAGTTCATCAACCTTGCGGTCAACTCCCCGTCACTCCTCAGGCTTCTCGTTTAGCGGATTTGCCTACTAAACACCCTACAAGCTTAGACGCATTTCTTCCATTCATGCGATTACTTACCCTTCTGTGTCACTCCATCACTCAAACGGATGGGGGTGGTACTGGAATGTTTGCCAGTTGTCCATCGCCTACGCATTTACGCCTCGGCTTAGGCCCCGACTTACCCTGAGACGACGAGCGTTGCTCAGGAAACCTTAGGCTTTCGGTGGACAAGATTCTCACTTGTCTTTTCGCTACTCATACCGGCATTCTCACTTCTATATACTCCACAGCTCCTTACGGTACTGCTTCGATGCGTATAGAACGCTCCCCTACCACTCATGCCCAAAGGCATAAATCCATAGCTTCGGTTCCGTACTTTAGCCCCGGACATCTTCGGCGCAAAACCTCTCGACCAGTGAGCTATTACGCACTCTTTAAATGGTGGCTGCTTCTAAGCCAACATCCTGGTTGTTTCTGAAGTTCCACATCCTTTGCCACTTAGTACGGCATTGGGGACCTTAGCTGATGGTCTGGGCTGTTTCCCTCTTGACTACGGATCTTATCATTCGCAGTCTGACTCCCAAGGTCCGAGTACAGCCATTCGCAGTTTGACAGAGTTCGGTAACCTATAAGGCCCCTAGCCCAATCAGAGCTCTACCGTCTGTACTTATTTCTTGAGGCTAGCCCTAAAGCTATTTCGGGGAGAACCAGCTATCTCCGCGTTCGATTGGCATTTCACCCCTATCCACAACTCATCCCAAAACTTTTCAACGTTCACGGGTTCGGTCCTCCACGCAATTTTACCTGCGCTTCAACCTGGCCATGGATAGATCACTGCGGTTTCGGGTCTACAACAACTAACTAATCGCCCTATTAAGACTCGCTTTCGCTACGGCTCCACATTTTCTGCTTAACCTCGCTAGTTACTGTAACTCGCCGGTTCATTCTTCAATAGGCACGCCGTCGACCACATAAGGGTCTTCGACTGCTTGTAGACATACGGTTTCAGGTTCTTTTTCACTCCCCTCCCGGGGTGCTTTTCACCTTTCCCTCACGGTACTATACGCTATCGGTCGCCAAGGAGTATTTTGCCTTGGAGGGTGGTCCCCCCTGCTTCCCACAAGGTTTCACGTGTCTCGTGGTACTCTGGATCTCAGCCATCTTGCTCTGCTTTTCGTCTACGGGACTGTTACCCCCTATGGTCTACCTTTCCAGGTAGTTCGACTAAGCCTGACTTGAATTATGCTGGTCCTCAACCCCGAATCAGTAAACTGACTCGGTTTGGGCTCTTCCCCGTTCGCTCGCCGCTACTTAGGGAATCTCACTTGATTACTTTTCCTCTGGGTACTTAGATGTTTCAGTTCCCCAGGTGCCCTCCTCATAGTCTCAGCTATGGGTAACAATGCATTACCATTGTTGGGTTTCCCCATTCGGAAATCTAGGGATCAATACCTGCTTGCGATTCCCCCTAGCTTATCGGAGCTTACCCCGTCCTTCTTCGGCTCTTGGCGCCAAGGCATCCACCGTATGCCCTTCATAACTTGACTTATTGTCTTGTTACGTCGGTTTGCAATAACCTATCATTTGCGTTGTCGCTCCTGCGGGCACTCACTGCGACGTACAGAAGTACGACTCCGTTCATGTCCTCGTCGCTCCTAGCAACTGACAGCTTCTTGCCAACCTGTGGTTTGTGTATATTCGGGTTTAACGCCGAAATATATACATAATACATGTTTCAAAAAATCCTAACATGCTCGGTAATCACCCTAATATTGCTATTAGAATTATTACGTTGCTTTCTTCTGTGCAGTTTTCAAAGAACATAAGCAGGCATTCGGAATTTTAATTCCGTATGATCGCTTAGTTAACAATCGAAATTGTTAACTTCATTATTCTCCCGCTGGCAAAAGCCAACTTAAAAATAAATTAATGGTGGAGGATAACGGGATCGAACCGTTGACCCCCTGCGTGCAAGGCAGGTGCTCTCCCAGCTGAGCTAATCCCCCATATGAAGCAGCGAACCAAAACTTTGATGTTTTGCAAAGTTTTTCGTGAGTCGCTTCGTTAGCATGAAATGCTAACATCCTTTCATTTACCCGACTAAAAAAATTCGAGTTATTAAAACCTCGAATCCAAGTGGACGAATAAATGGTGGGCCTAAATGGACTCGAACCATTGACCTCACGCTTATCAGGCGTGCGCTCTAACCAGCTGAGCTATAGGCCCGTAGAGGTATTCCCTCAAAACTAAGCAATGTAAGTAAAAGTGAACAACCAGATGTGTCGACCTTGGATATGAAAGAGTATTTCATCCTTCAAATCTCCATAGAAAGGAGGTGATCCAGCCGCACCTTCCGATACGGCTACCTTGTTACGACTTCACCCCAATCACTGATCTCACCTTCGACGGCTGGTTCCATTGCTGGTTACCTCACCGGCTTCGGGTGCTCTCAACTTTCGTGGTGTGACGGGCGGTGTGTACAAGGCCCGGGAACGTATTCACCGCAGCATGCTGATCTGCGATTACTAGCGATTCCGACTTCATGCAGGCGAGTTGCAGCCTGCAATCCGAACTGAGAGCTTGTTTTTGGGTTTGGCTTCACCTCGCGGCTTCGCTACCCTCTATTTAAGCCCATTGTAGTACGTGTGTAGCCCAAGACATAAGGGGCATGATGACTTGACGTCATCCCCACCTTCCTCCGTGTTATCCACGGCAGTCTCCCATGAGTTCCCACCTTTACGTGCTGGCAACATAGGATAAGGGTTGCGCTCGTTGCGGGACTTAACCCAACATCTCACGACACGAGCTGACGACAGCCATGCACCACCTGTCTATCTGTCTTCCGAAGAAGAACTCTCTATCTCTAGAGTCATCAGACGATGTCAAGCCTTGGTAAGGTTCTTCGCGTTGCGTCGAATTAAACCACATACTCCACCGCTTGTGCGGGCCCCCGTCAATTCCTTTGAGTTTCAACCTTGCGGCCGTACTCCCCAGGCGGGGTACTTATTGCGTTAACTCCGGCACTGGAGGGGTCGATACCCCCAACACCTAGTACCCATCGTTTACGGCCAGGATTACCGGGGTATCTAATCCCGTTCACTACCCTGGCTTTCGCGCCTCAGTGTCAGACACAGTCCAGAAAGTCGCCTTCGCCACTGGTGTTCCTCCTAATATCTACGCATTTCACCGCTACACTAGGAATTCCACTTTCCTCTCCTGCACTCAAGAATAACAGTATCCAATGCTTCACGGGGTTAAGCCCCGAACTTTAACATCAGACTGATTATCCCACCTGCGCGCGCTTTACGCCCAATAATTCCGGACAACGCTTGCCACCTACGTATTACCGCGGCTGCTGGCACGTAGTTAGCCGTGGCTTTCTTGTCAGGTACCGTCATTATGGATCATTATTTACAATCCACACATTCGTCCCTGAAAACAGAGTTTTACGATCCGAAAACCTTCTTCACTCACGCGGCGTTGCTCCGTCAGACTTTCGTCCATTGCGGAAGATTCCCCACTGCTGCCTCCCGTAGGAGTCTGGGCCGTGTCTCAGTCCCAGTGTGGCCGTTCATCCTCTCAGACCGGCTACTGATCGTCGCCTTGGTGAGCCGTTACCTCACCAACTAGCTAATCAGACGCAGACCCATCTTCTAGTGATAGCTTATAAATAGAGGCCACCTTTAGTATTTTAAGTATGCACTCAAAATACAACATTCGGTATTAGCACCACTTTCGCAGTGTTGTCCCCAGCTAGAAGGTAGGTTGTCTACGCGTTACTCACCCGTTCGCCACTAAGATTCCATTGCTGAAATCTCCGTTCGACTTGCATGTGTTAGGCACGCCGCCAGCGTTCGTCCTGAGCCAGGATCAAACTCTCCATAAAAGTTATATTATGAAGAACCTTGATGGCTCTTTAAAAAACTTGTTTGTGTTGCTCTCGCTTTCGCAGAACAACTTTGTTTTGCACTCAAAACGAGTACCGCACATCTGGCTTATTTTAACCTTACTTACATTGTTTAGTTTTCAAGGAACACATTCGATCATTGATTCATGATCGTTCCGCCGTTTAGCGCGGATCTTTATGTTAACATGAAAGGTTACTTTCTGTCAACACTTTTCTTTTAGTACTTCTTGCCAGCCTCGCT
Organism: Pelosinus fermentans JBW45; assembly: GCF_000271665.2. Classification (GTDB taxonomy): domain Bacteria; phylum Bacillota; class Negativicutes; order DSM-13327; family DSM-13327; genus Pelosinus; species Pelosinus baikalensis. The sequence goes on from NZ_CP010978.1 coordinate 4,377,552, forward strand.
GACAACTTATTCAGTATAACACTTTGTCACATGTTATGTCAAGTACTATTTTTCATCTTTTTTCTTTGGTTCTGATCCTATGGATCAAGAATAAGTAGTGCTTACCGCAATAAGCATTTTTGAGAAAAACAAAGAGCACTCACAAAGAATGAGTGCTCTAACTGGCAACTATCTATCCTCCCAGGCCGTTTCCAACCAAGTACTTTCGACGTATAAGGGCTTAACTGCTGTGTTCGGTATGGGAACAGGTGGAACCCCTTAGCTATCGTCACCAGATTAAAGTTTTTAGAAGTACATATAAATATGTTCCTTCAAAACTTCACAGAAGAAAGACTGCATGTTAGTCGTTAGCAGCTTGCTGCTAACTAAATTAAGTCAAGCCCTCGTCCTATTAGTACCAGTCAGCTGAATCCATTGCTGGACTTACACACCTGGCCTATCAACCTTGTCATCTACAAGGGGACTTACTAGCTTATGCTATGAGAGATCTCATCTTAAGGCTGGTTTCACGCTTAGATGCTTTCAGCGTTTATCCTTTCCGAACGTAGCTACCCAGCTGTACTCCTGGCGGAATAACTGGTACACCATTGGTTCGTCCACTCCGGTCCTCTCGTACTAGGAGCAGTTCCCTTCAAATCTCTTACGCCCGCGATGGATAGGGACCGAACTGTCTCACGACGTTCTGAACCCAGCTCACGTACCACTTTAATGGGCGAACAGCCCAACCCTTGGGACCTACTACAGCCCCAGGATGTGATGAGCCGACATCGAGGTGCCAAACCTCCCCGTCGATATGGACTCTTGGGAGAGATTAGCCTGTTATCCCCAGGGTAGCTTTTATCCGTTGAGCGATGGCCCTTCCACGCGGTACCACCGGATCACTAAGTCCGACTTTCGTCCCTGCTCGACCTGTACGTCTCGCAGTCAAGCTCCCTTCTGCCTTTGCACTCTACGCGCGATTTCCAACCGCGCTGAGGGAACCTTTGAGCGCCTCCGTTACATTTTCGGAGGCGACCGCCCCAGTCAAACTGCCCACCTGACACTGTCCTCAGTATCGTTACTACTAAAGTTAGAATTCCAGTAAATAAAGGGTGGTATCCCAACAACGACTCCACACATACTAGCGTACATGTCTCGCAGTCTCCCACCTATCCTGTACATCATTTACCAAAATTCAATGTCAGGCTACAGTAAAGCTCCATGGGGTCTTTCTGTCCAGTCGCGGGTAACCTGCATCTTCACAGGTATTTCAATTTCACCGGGTCCCTCGTTGAGACAGTGCCCAAGTCGTTACACCTTTCGTGCGGGTCGGAACTTACCCGACAAGGAATTTCGCTACCTTAGGACCGTTATAGTTACGGCCGCCGTTTACTGGGGCTTCAGTTCACACCTTCGAATTGCTTCTAAGCACTCCCCTTAACCTTCCAGCACCGGGCAGGTGTCAGCACCTATACGTCAGCTTTCGCTTTAGCAGGCACCTGTGTTTGTGGTAAACAGTCGCTTGGGCCTCTTTTCTGCGACCTCCTTTAGCTCATACCGCAAGGGTAATCACCTAAAGAGGCTCCCCTTCTCCCGAAGTTACGGGGACATTTTGCCGAGTTCCTTAACGAGGGTTTTCCCGCGCACCTTAGGATTCTCTCCCCGCCTACCTGTGTCGGTTTGCGGTACGGGCACCCACAGCCTCGCTAGAAGCTTTTCTTGACAGCATGGGATCAGTAAGTTCATCAACCTTGCGGTCAACTCCCCGTCACTCCTCAGGCTTCTCGTTTAGCGGATTTGCCTACTAAACACCCTACAAGCTTAGACGCATTTCTTCCATTCATGCGATTACTTACCCTTCTGTGTCACTCCATCACTCAAACGGATGGGGGTGGTACTGGAATGTTTGCCAGTTGTCCATCGCCTACGCATTTACGCCTCGGCTTAGGCCCCGACTTACCCTGAGACGACGAGCGTTGCTCAGGAAACCTTAGGCTTTCGGTGGACAAGATTCTCACTTGTCTTTTCGCTACTCATACCGGCATTCTCACTTCTATATACTCCACAGCTCCTTACGGTACTGCTTCGATGCGTATAGAACGCTCCCCTACCACTCATGCCCAAAGGCATAAATCCATAGCTTCGGTTCCGTACTTTAGCCCCGGACATCTTCGGCGCAAAACCTCTCGACCAGTGAGCTATTACGCACTCTTTAAATGGTGGCTGCTTCTAAGCCAACATCCTGGTTGTTTCTGAAGTTCCACATCCTTTGCCACTTAGTACGGCATTGGGGACCTTAGCTGATGGTCTGGGCTGTTTCCCTCTTGACTACGGATCTTATCATTCGCAGTCTGACTCCCAAGGTCCGAGTACAGCCATTCGCAGTTTGACAGAGTTCGGTAACCTATAAGGCCCCTAGCCCAATCAGAGCTCTACCGTCTGTACTTATTTCTTGAGGCTAGCCCTAAAG